>CASELQ010000005.1:120273-145631 GCA_949288785.1 uncultured Eubacteriales bacterium
GACGTGGAGAAAATCGAAAACGGCTTTGCGACGCTTACGGGTTACGGAGAAACAGCCGTTCATATCATAACCGAAAACGGAGAAAGAATAGAAACGGTTTTGCTTGACGGCAAAAACGAGATAAAAATATAACAGGAGAAGAAAATGCTGAAAGGAATATCCAAACTTATCAGTCCCGAACTGCTGAAAATACTTTGCGAAACGGGACACGGCGACGAAATAGTTATCGCGGACGGAAACTTTCCGTCGGAAAATTTCGGCAAGCGCGTAATCCGCGCGGACGGAATAGGCGGTGCGGAAATGTTAAAAGCGGTGCTTTCGCTCGTGCCGCTCGACGGTTACTCCGACCCGAATATGATACTCATGAAGCTTATGGACTGCGACGTAGGGAAAATCGACCCGGTAATCTGGAAAGAATACGAAAAAATCGCGAAAGCCGCGGACGAGAACGTTAAAATCGGCAATATCGACCGATTTGAGTTTTACGAAAGGGCAAAAAACGCGTTTGCCGTTATCGCCACGGGCGAAGAAGCGGTTTATGCAAACATTATTATTAAAAAAGGCGTAATAAAATTTTAAGGAGATATAAAGATGGGAAAATACGTATCGGAAAAACCCGCAATCGGTATAAGACCGATAGTGGACGGCAGAGAAGGACCTATGCAGTTGAGGGCGAGTTTAGAGCCGCAGGTAACTGCAATGGCAAACAGAAAATTTAAGGTATTCCGACGGCACGCCCGTAAGAGTGGTTATCGCAAACCATTCGATAGGCAGAGTGCCTGAGTCTGCCGCGTGCGCGGAGCAGTTCAGGAAAGAGAACGTCGCGATAACGCTGTCGGTGACGCCTTGCTGGTGTTACGGCGCGGAAACGATGGATATGGACGCAATGACGATAAAAGCGGTATGGGGATTTAACGGCACGGAAAGACCGGGCGCGGTATATCTTGCAAGCGTTCTCGCAACGCACGCGCAAAAGGGGCTTCCCGCATTCGGAATATACGGCAGAGAAGTACAGGACAGGGACGAGGTGGAAAAAATCCCCGAGGACGTTAAAGAAAAGCTGTTGCGATTCGGCAGAAGCGCGCTCGCCGCGGTTCAGATGCGCGGAAAATCGTATTTGCAAATCGGTTCAATGTGTATGGGAATAGGCGGTTCGATCATAAGTCACGAGTTTATCGAAGAATATCTCGGAATGAGAGTGGAATCGGTGGACGAAGTAGAAATTCTGCGCCGAATGGAAGAGGGTATTTACAATAAAGAGGAATACGAAAAAGCTCTCGCCTGGACGAAAGCGCATTGCAAAGAGGGCAGAGACGATAACCCCGAAAGCATAAAATTTTTGGGTAAAGAGAGAAGAATTAAATTCACGAAAGAAGAAAAAGAAAAGCAGTGGGAATTCACTATCAAGATGTATTGCATAATAAAAGACCTTATGCAAGGCTCGGATAAACTTCCCGCAGGGTTCGGCGAAGAAGGTTTGGGTCATAACGCCATCGCGGCGGGTTTTCAAGGTCAAAGACAGTGGACGGATCACTGGCCCAACTGTGATTACCCCGAAGCGATACTAAATTCGTCGTTCGATTACACGGGCAAGAAAGAGCCTATGACGTTCGCGACGGAAAACGACGTGTTAAACGGAATAAGTATGCTTTTTATGAGACTTCTTACGGGCAGAGCGCAGATATTCGCGGACGTAAGAACGTTCTGGTCGGCGGAAGCGACCAAGCGCGTAACGGGTTACGATTTAGACGGCAAAGCGAAAGCGAACGGCGGAATAATTCACTTATTGAATTCGGGCGCGGCGTGTCTTGACGCTTGCGGCGAGTGCGTGGACGAGAACGGCAACGCGGTAATGAAAGAATGGTGGAAAGTTACGGAAGAGGACATCAGGAAGATGACTGACGCAACGGTATGGTGCGAGGCGGGCTTCGACAACTTCCGCGGCGGAGGATTCTCGTCGCATTTCGTAACGAGAGCGGAAATGCCCGTAACCATGATAAGACTTAATCTTGTTAAGGGGTTAGGTCCCGTAATGCAGATAGCGGAGGGCTGGACGGTCAAGCTTCCCGACGAAGTTACGGATAAGCTTATGGAAAGAACGAATCCTACGTGGCCTTGCACCTGGTTTACGCCGAGATGTACCGGAAAAGGCGCGTTTACGAGCGCGTACGACGTAATGAACAACTGGGGAGCGAATCACGGCGCGATATCTTACGGACATATAGGCGCGGATTTAATCACGTTATGCTCGATGCTGCGTATACCCGTGTGCATGCATAACGTAGAAGAAGAAAACGTGTACCGTCCCGCGGCGTGGAACGCGTTCGGTATGGATAAAGAGGGGCAGGACTACCGTGCTTGCGCCGCTTACGGTCCGATGTTTAAGAATATAAGGTAAAATACGTTCGGAATAACTAAATGGTGGCAGACAGATGAAATACAGAGCAAAAACAGAGCTGAAAAGAATAAGTCCCGACGACGGATACAACTATTTTTTCGGCTATTACGATTTGCAGCCGTTCGATAAAAGCGGGGAAAGACACCTCGCGCACAGGGTAAAGTTTAACGACAGAATCCCCGTAAAAGGCGATATCGCGGAGCTCGGTTACGTCACGATAAGCGACGGAAAGTTTCATAAAGTAGCGGAAACGAACGCGTGGAATTTTCAGCAGGGCGCGCTTTTGCAGTGGTACGGCGAGAATTCGATAATATATAACGATTATCGGAGCGGCAGATTTTGCGCGGTAATAAAGGACGCAGATAGCGGTGCGGAACGGGAGTTATGCGCGCCGCTTGCGTGCGTATCGCAGGACGGAAAGCTGGGGTTATCTGTAAACTTCGCGCGTATATGGGATTTCCGCCCCGGATACGGGTATTGCAACGAAAAGGACGCGCACTTTAACGAAAACGCGCCCGCCGACGACGGAGTCTTTCTGGTGGACGTGGAGAAAAACAAAAGCCGCCTTATAATAAGTTATGAAAAAATAAACGAATTATATCCCGAAAAACCCTTTTGCGATATGAAAATACTCGTAAACCATATAACCTTTAATCCGTCGGGAAGCAGATTTTTAATGCTGGTAAGGAACTTTGCAAAAGATGGCGAACGCTGGGGAACGTTGCTTTTAACCGCGGACGCCGACGGCGGAAATATAAAGAATTTAACGAATTACGAAGTAAACTCGCATTATTACTGGAAAAACGACGAGGAAATCATAATATATTCGGGGCTTCCCGACTGGGGAATATATTTTATTAACGACAAAACGGGCGCACGCGAACGGCTCGATGACGACCTGATAAATTACGACGACATACATTGCATATATTCGCCCGACAGGAGCTGTTTTATAGGCGACGGATATCCCAACACGGGCAACGACAGATATATATTGATGTACGATTTTGCGAGCAAAAAGAGCCGCGCGATAGTGAAAATTCATTCCGAACCGGTAAACGACACGGACATACGTTGCGATTTGCATAATCGCTTTAACCGCGACGGTACGGCTGTTTCGTTCGACTCGTTTCACGACGGAATAAGAAGAATTATGTTTATGCCCTTTGACAAGGAAAAACTTTTGAAATAAACGTGCGCGGATAAAGAGTTTTTGGTATAATAGAAAAGCCGATAAAATCGAAGGTCAAGTATTAAGCGTAAAGCATAAGGAGAAAAATATGTTAATATCTACAGAAACGTCTTCGGGGGAGAAATACGGCGGTTATTGCGAAAGGGTGAAAGCGATAAAAGACTCAGGCTTCGACGCGTTCGATCTGACGATATTTCCGCATAAGGTATACGACCTGCCGGAATCGTTTTTTTTGAGGAAAAAGACGATAGACGAAATTATAGCGGAAACGCCGGAAGACCCCGAAAAGGTTATGACTGCGGAAAAAGCGAAAAAATTACGCGAATACGCCGAAAAAATAGGGATAGCGTGCAATCAGACTCACGCGCCTTATCCTACGGCTTGGCGCGGCGACGAGAGATATAACGCGTTCGTATCGGAATATCTCAAATTGTCGATAAAAATAAGCGGGATAATGGGAGCGAAAGTATGCGTGGTGCATCCTTGCAACGATTACACGCCGGAAGAGAACGCAAAAATGTATAGAAATCTCACGGAAACCGCAAGGGAGAGCGGGGTTAAAATCGCGCTTGAAAACATGTGGAACTGGAACTACGCTAAAAATCAGGCTGCACCCGCGGCGTGTTCGGACGAAGACAATTTCGCGCGGCATTTAGATTTGCTGGACAGCGACGTGTTCGTCGCTTGTCTTGATTTGGGTCACGCGGAAATGGCGGGGCTTGGCACGAGCGCGGTAAAAATGATAAGAAAATTAGGAAAGCGAATACAGGCGTTACACATACACGATAATAATCTGCACGACGATCTGCACACCGCGCCGTATACTTCCGGAATAAAATTCGGCGAGATATTCGCGGCGTTGAAAGAAGTCGGATATACGGGAGATATAACGTTTGAAGCGAACGGGTTTTTAAATAGATTGCCCAAAGAGTTATATCCCTGCGGATTGCGTTATTTGCGCGAAACGGGCGAGTATTTCAGGAACTTATTAAAAAAATAATTTTTCAGGAGAAAGAAATGAACACGATAAGGATAGAGAAAGAAAAGAAGCTGGGAAAGATCAAGCCGATGCACTGCGGAAACAACGTAGCGGGGCTTGGGGGAGATTGCAACGGGCTGTATAAAGATTTAAAAATACCGTATACGCGGTTGCACGATTCGGCAACGATAGAAAGACATTTGGTGGACACGACGTCTGTTTTCCCGAATTTCGACGCGGACGAAAACGATCCTTTAAGCTACGATTTTGCCTTCACGGATTTTTATCTGCAAAACATAATTAAAACGGGGATGAAGCCGTATTACAGATTAGGCGTGACGATAGAGAATTACGCGTATATAAAAGCGTATAACATACACCCGCCGAAAGATTTCAAGAAATGGGCAAGGATATGCGAACACATAATAATGCACTATAACGAAGGCTGGAATAACGGATACAGCTACGGGATAGAATACTGGGAGATCTGGAACGAACCGGAAAACAGTCGCGATCCCGCGCGGAATCAGATGTGGACGGGAACGTTCGAAGAGCTTATCGAACTGTACGAAGTGACCGCGAATCATTTAAAGAACCGCTTTCCGGGAATAAAGGTAGGCGGCTACGGGTCGTGCGGATTTTATTCTATATTGAACGAAACCGCGGGAGACGCGGCGTGCGTAACCGAAGATACCGATTATTTTATCGAGTGCGCGAATAAGTTTTTAAAGACGATATCTTCGTCGGAGCATAAAGCACCGCTCGACTTTTTCTCTTGGCACTCATACGGGACGTGCGAAAAGAACGTAAAATTTGCGAGATACGTAAGAAAGCTTTTAGACGATTACGGGTTTAAGAAGACGGAAAGTCACCTTAACGAATGGAATCCGTCTATGTGGATAAGGGGAACGCTGATAGACTGTTCTAATATACTTGCTAATATGCTGGCGTTACAGAACGAGCCGCTGGATATGGCGATGTATTACCAGTTCAGAATGGGAACGGATTATAACAGTCTGATAGATCCGTTAAAGAAGAAACCTATGAAAGGGTATTACGCGTTTAAGGCGTTTTCGTATCTGTACGAAAAGAAAGAACAGGTAAAAGTAACGTCGTACGGAGACGGAGGGATATATTATTCGGGAGCATACGACGGAAACGAAGGCGTGCTTGTGATAACGAACAATTCCAACACCGTAAACTGGACGGTGCTCGAAGGAATAGAAGTAAAAGAAGTAAAGCTTATAACCGAGCGGAACGACGATAATCTCGATACGATGAAAGGGGGAAACAAAACACAATTCGATTTATTTCCTTTCGAGTCGGCGGTAATAATATTCAACTGAAAAACCCTTTTTTGTGAGAAATAGTTATAGAGCGACGTTCATAGCCCTTTTTTGCAACATTCTGAAAAAATTTTGAACTTATAAAATTATCCCGGCAGACAAAGACTGCCGGGATTACCAAAAAAACCACAAAAAATTGTGTTTTTTTTATTTTTTACAATTATATATTGCGGTCGGATGTTTCAGACGAGCGGTTTTAAATAATACCGAAACAATGCCATAAGATTTTGGCGGTTATTTATCGGAATCAAACGGGCTTTTATTCCGCGCACGGTATTGTTTGGGAGAACAATGGTTTTTTTGCTTAAATCGGATATAAAAACTTTTGTTGTCCGAAAAGCCGCATTTTATAGCGACATCGGTTATTTTGTCATTCGTAGACGTCAGCAAAAACATTGCCTTTTCCAGCCGATAACGAATCAGATAATCGATAATCGAAATCGAGTAGTATTGCTTAAAGATTTAAAGCGGTGGAATAACCGCAAAAATTCTATCAGGACGAATCCGCGCCGCCCCGTTTTTCGGGACGGCGTTTCCGCATTTCAGAGCGGTTTTTCTCTCGGTTTTTATCCTTTTGCCGTCGCTTAAAACCCGCTTTTTTTCCGCCGCAGCACAAGGCAAACAAAAAAACAAATATAGAGCAAAAAATAGATAAATACGGGTATTGAACGCATAATAAAATAATGTTATAATCAAGGTGAAAAAAAAGATAACCCGAAGTCGGCTTTGCGGCGCGGAACCCGCGTTGCGGCGGGGCGGCGGAACAGACGAAAAAAAGCGTGAAAAAAGCGGCGAAAAACCCGCTTTGCAGGGAGAAAAATGAAAAAAATCACAAAAACGATTGTAGCAGGTACTCTTGCGTTTATTTCCGTTATAGGAGCGGGCGCGGCTAAAACGGAGTTTAACGCCGTTGCGGAGGATCCCGTGGCGGACGTTATAACCGTCGTTTCGCCCGCGAACAAATCGGTCGTATCCGCCGATAACGAATTTATAGCGGACTTTTTTGAAAACTATACGCCCGATTACAGCAGCAAGTTTTACGGCCTCGGCGAAAATCTGCCCATGAACGGAACTAAACTTGAATGGACGAGCGAGGGCGCTAAATATTATATAGTTTACGTGGACTCTTCTGCAGACTTCTCGTCCGCCGAAAAGTACACGACCGTAAAGCCCGAACTCACGCTCGATTATCTTATCCCGAACGTCGATTATTTCTGGAAGGTAAAGGTGGTTAAAGACTCGGGCGAGCAGACTTTTTCGAGAGTATACAATTTTAAGATGCAGGCTTACGTCCGTTCGATAAAAATAGACGGCGTTTCCAACGTGCGCGATCTCGGCGGTTCCGTCACTTCGGACGGCAAAACGGTTAAGTACGGCATAGTTTATCGCTCGGCTCAGCTCGAAGGCGTTACCGAAAAGGGCAAATTGCAGGCAAAACGCCTCGGTATAAAAACCGACCTCGACCTCCGCGGCGAGTTTGACGAGCTTTCTCCGCTCGGCGAAAGCGTTAAAAGAATCAATTATTCCGCACCCTGGTACGTGGACGAAAAGAACGGTGACGAAAACACAGGTCTTAACGGCGATCAGAAATACGTTCAGGCGTTTAAGGAAGAAATGAAAACCTGCGCCGATCCCGCCAACTATCCCATGATCTTCCATTGCTCGATAGGCCGCGACAGAACGGGCACCCTTGCCGCAATGCTTCTTGCGGTTTGCGGCGTGGAAAGAGCGGATATAATCCGCGAGTACGAACTTTCCTGGTTTTCGGAAATAGCCTGTAACAATCCGCATATCAAAATCAGCGCGATAACCAAACTCTGCAACTTTATCGAAAGCCAAGACGGCGCGGATTTTAAGGAAAAGGCTACTAACTTCTGCTTGTCGATAGGGGTAACCCAAAACGAAATAGAATCGATAAGAAGCATTTTGCTGGGGTAAAAACAATGAAAACGATAAAAAGAACGTTAATATACGCGCTGACCGTCGCGCTGCTTATCTCGGCGGCGGCTTTTACGGCGACCTCGGCGTTTGCCGCGGACGCAAAAATCTACGACATTTCGGAAGTCGTTTCCGTAGTCGGCGCGCATAAAGAATACGAAATGAAACACGGCGTAAAAGTGGTGGGGGAAAGAAAACTCGAATACGGCGATTCCGTTAAGTTCGCCTATAAGGAAAGAAGCGTCGCCAACAACGACGGGCACTATTCGAGAACGGCGTTCGGCATAGGCAGTTACGGTTTTTATTTCTATCATACCGCGGGGGACATAGACGTAAGAGTCTGCAACATGCAATCCTCCGCCGCAAAATGGGGCAGGGCGGATGAAGGTTTTGCAACTATCCCCGACAAAACGTTTAAGTCCTTTGCGGAAATAGTTATCAAAGCGGAACTCAAACCGGACGACCCCTCCACCGTGGTTTTAAGCCTTGCTTATCCCGACGGTACGGTGAGTGAGGAATTCAGAAAAGACGGGAGCAGCGACATGCTTTTCCGTTTCGGCGATCACGACGTAGACGAAAACCGCATAAAATCCCTCGCCCCCAAAACCGATAACGAACCGCCGGTAATCACCGTTGCGGTATCCGAGTTTAACGTTCCCGTCGGCGCGTATCCCGCAGAGGACGCGTTTTCGGTAACGGACAATTTCGGGGAACACTCCGTGTCTTTAAGTTGGTCGGAAGGCGCGCTCGACGAACTCGGCAGACTCAATGAGGGCACCCACGTCTGCACCGTTACAGCAACGGATTCGGAGGATAATTCCTCCGAGGCGAAGATAACTTATATCGTAACCGAAGACGTGCAGCCGAAAAAATATAAAATCACCTTTATGGCGGAGGGCAAAATCGTTGCGGAAGCGACCTATACGGAAGAAGCCGCGGAATATTTTACTCCGCCGGAAGTCCCCGAAAAGGAGCATTACAACGGCGAGTGGGAAGATTTTACCCCCGAAATGAACGAAACGCAGGTGGTCAACGCAAAGTATACTCCCGTCGAATACCTCGTCGTGTTCGTCGCGGATAATAAAATAGTTTCGGAGCAACGCTATTCGATAGAGAACCCCGAAATCACGGAGCCGAAAGTACCTGAAAAAGAAGGGTATACCGGCGTGTGGGAAAAGTACGAACTCAACTTCAAAAACGCGAGAGTCGTTGCGGTGTATACCAAAATCGAACCGGGCGATCCCGACGCGCCCGAAACCCCGGACAATCCGGGTAATCCCGATGAGCCCGAAACCCCGGACAATTCGGGTAAACAGGAGAGCGGTTGCAAGGGCGGTCTTTCTTCGGCGGCTTTGCCCGCGTTCGTTCTCGTTGCGGCGGCGTTCGTACTTGTGGTAACTCTTAAAAGAAAACGCGGCTGATAGCCGAAGACCAAAAAAACGAAAACAGGAGCGGTTGTAAATGTTCAAAAAATTAAAAATCGCAATAACCGCAGCAGCCGTCGCATTGACGGTTGCCGCCACCGTGTTCGGAGGCGCACTTTCGGTGCCGCACGTCGGCGCCGAGGAAGCGGGAACGAATAAGTATCGTATCGATTCCGGGGTGTATACCCTTAAAATGGACGATTCCGTCACGGAAACCGTGCGCTATCGGCATACGGAATCTTACCTTTTTAACGCTCGCGACACGAAAGGAAACATACGGTTGAGATTTAAAACCGTTTCCGTTTCCACAGGTCTTGAGGGCGTGGATATTTACGGGCTTGTCCGCGGTAAGTCCGAAGATATTGCTTACGCTTACGCGGAACTCGGCAAAACTTACTGGTACGTTTTCGGTTCGGGCAATCCGGGCGCCGGTAACGTTACCATATATAAAGAGGGCGCGGATACGGACGTAACCTACGACGTTTCCGAACACGCTTTCACCGTCGTTATAGGAGGGGAGAATCAATCCTCGAAAATGACGAAGTACGTTGCTTCCGCAGACGGTTCCAAAGCAGATTCTTTGGGCGCGACCAAAATTTGCTGGGATGCAACAAACACGAATAAACAAATAGACGTTACGCTGGAAAACTTTGCCATTACAGATAATGACGGGTTTGACCTCGGTATAGAAATAAGCCCCCGTGCTGACGCGTTTCCCGATAAGTTGCTGGAAACTTCTTTCAGCGCTTACGCGGGCAAAACGGTCACTTTCAAAAGTTTTGGCAGCGAAAGCGGGGAACCCGCGATAGTGGATAAAAACGGGGCTGCGCTCGGCGTTGCGATAACCAAAAACGGGGACGAGTATTCTTTCGTCATGCCCGAAGAAGAAGTGAAAATCGAGGAGCGCAACGCCGTGTCCGACGGGCGGTTTAACGGCACTTATTACGAGGCAAACGGCAACAGCGGATACGTTTTCGGCGAAACGAGTTATAAGTTCACCGGCAACACCAAAGTGGAAATTTCCCTTGTCGCGTACGATATAGGTTTAGTAGTCGTAACGGAAGGCGATACGACGACCGAGGGCAGAATGCTTTACGGTAACCTCGTAATCGGCGAAACGACTTATAAAAAACTACTGAGTTATACCGTAAAATTCGTTGCGGACGAAAAGGTATTGAATACCGTTACGGTGGATTCCGGCGATTATTTCCTCGTTGCACCGGAGCAGAACCCGACCAAGGACGGGTATACGTTCGTCGGCTGGAAAACGGGCAAGGGCGAAAGTTACGATTTCGGCAATCGCGTAACGGAGTCGCTTACCCTTTACGCCGATTTCAAACCGAACGCGGAGCATAAAGATCCGGAAGGCGGTTGCAGCGGAAGTTTTTCCGTCGGAACGGCGGGAATCGCGTTGCTTGCGGCGGGCATGCTGGTATTTGCGGCAAAAGTTTTTTACGGAAAGGGTAAAAAGGATTTATGAAAAGCGTTAAAACGAAGGACAAATTAAAACGGGCAGGATTTATCGTTTCGTTTACGATTCTACCCACGCTCACTTTCCTTATATTTTACGTGTACGTCAACCTCAACTCCTTTGCGATGGCGTTTCAGTACAACGCCGCGGACGGCAGCATCAGTTGGACGCTCGATAATATACGGGAAGTTTTCAGAAGGCTTTTTCCGCCGGATGCGGAGATGGGCGAAGCGTTTGCAAACACTTTCAAAACGTTCGGCGTGAATATGGTAATGTTTTTTATAGGGATATTCGTTTCGTTTTTCCTGTATAAAAAGATATTCCTTTACAACGTGTACAGAATACTTTTCTATCTGCCGAGCATCGTTTCCGCAGTCGTAATGTGCGCGGTGTATAAAGACCTTCTCGGCAATTACAACACGGGGCTGTTGTTCCAGAAACTGTATAATCTGGATTACGTACCGGACATATTTTCGGACGAAAAGTTTGCAAACACCGCCGTTCTGATAAATATGGTGTGGCTGACTTTCCCGGGTAACCTCATAATATGGGGCGGGACCTTTGCAAGAGTTCCCGACAGCGTGATAGAATCCGCAAGAATCGACGGGGTAAACTGGGTTCAGGAAGCGTTCAGAATAATAATCCCCATGGTATGGCCTACTTTTGCGCTCATGTTTGTTCTGTCCATCGCCGGCGTTTTCGGCGCGAGCGGGCAGGTGTTCCTTTTAACTCAGGGACAGGCGGGAACGCAGACCGTTTCTAACTGGATGTATATGCAGGTATACGGCGTTTCCATCAACAACTCCTCCAACGCGTTTAACTATATGTCCGCGCTCGGAATGTTTTTAACTCTCGTGTCCTGTATCGTTTCGATTACGCTCAGAAAACTTTCCGGCAAGATGTTTCAGGGGGTGGAGTACTGATGAAAGCGAAAAA
Organism: uncultured Eubacteriales bacterium; assembly: GCA_949288785.1. Classification (GTDB taxonomy): domain Bacteria; phylum Bacillota; class Clostridia; order Christensenellales; family Borkfalkiaceae; genus UBA1259. The sequence continues at coordinate 131,958 of CASELQ010000005.1, forward strand.
AGGATTTCTCGGCTGGCAAAAACGTACCCCATCGGAACGCGTTTTATACGCGATAATATTTATAATCTTTGCGGCGTTCGCGTTGTCTTACGTGTACTGTTTGTGGTGGTGCTTCTTTTCGGGCTTGAAAACGCACCTCGAAATAGTATCGAGTCCCTTCTCCTTGCCGACCGTGTGGCATTTCGAGCACTTCGGCGAGATGATGAGCCTTATGACCGTTTCGGAAACGGGGTTCTGGGGAATGCTTTTAAACAGCATATACTTTTCCGTTATAGGCGCGTTTTTCTCCGCGATGAGTACGGCTACTCTCGCGTACGTTACCTGTAAATACAAGTTCCCGGGCGCGGGCGCGTATTTCATCGCGTCGCTTATCACGATGATACTGCCGATATACGGCAACGGCGGCAGTATGTACGTTTTGCTTAACAACCTCGGCTTGCTCAACAGCAGGCTTATGATACTCACGAGTTTTACGGGCATCGGCGTAAATTATATGTATTTCTACGCGTTTTTCCAGAACGTGAGCAATACCTACGCAGAGGCGGCGCAAATGGATGGTGCGGGCGATTATACCGTATTCTTCAAGGTTATGTTGCCGCAGGCCCTGCCGATGTTCGGCGCGGTGTTCCTCCTGATCTGGATGGCGGAATGGAACAACTACGCAAATGCGGTGCTTTACCTTAACAAATTGCCCACGCTCTCGGCGGGAATTTATCTGTTCCAGTCGGAGGCGACTAACGTTTCGAGGTTCGATATACTCTACATGGCGTATTTCGTCACCTGTATACCGCCTCTCGTTATATTCGCGTTCTTTAACAAAATACTTATGAGCAACATTTCTCTCGGAGGAATAAAGGAGTAATATGAAAAAAATAATAAAAGCGGCTTTCGTGGCTCTCGCCGCGATAATGACATTCTCGTCTTTTGCGGGTTGCGGCGGCAAACGCTCCGCCAACAGCGCGACGGATATAGAAATATCCTTCTGGGTAGCGGGTTTCGGCGAAAAGTTTATGGACGATATCATAGCGGGCTTTAACGAAAAGTACCCCGAATACAACGCGTATAAAAAGCCGTCCGCAACTTCCACTACGCTCGTCAACACCTTAAAACTCGGTAAAAACGACAGCACGGACATTTATTTCAACGCGCAGGACAATTTAAGGAACTATCGCGATCTGTTTATGGATCTCGAAGAAATCGTTAACGAAAAAATAGACGGCGAGGATAAGTCCATCGCAGAAAAATACGATCCCTCTTTGTTCCGTTCCCTTAAAAACGTAGACGGCTCGATAAACATGCTCGGCTGGGCGGGCGGAATCGCGGGGATAATGTACAACGCTGATATTATCAACGGAACGGACTACAAGGTTCCAAAAACTTCCGACCAACTTCAAAGGCTTACGCTTAACCTCAAAAACGACAAGAGGTATAACCTTAACGCCTTCACGCCTTTCGTAACGTTTACCGACGGCGGATATTATATCTACCTCGTAAAAGCGTGGATGGCGCAATACGCGGGTTTGGATTATTACAACGATACGTGGCTTATGCTTAAAGGTGAGGACGGTAAATCGCCCTCCAAAGACGTTTATCTCAGCAAAACGGACGGTAAGTACGCCGCGCTGGACGCAATGACCAAGATTTTCAGGTACGATACCTTGCTGTACGGCTCCAACTCTTACAATAAAGATACGGCGCAGACTAAGTTCGTGGACGGCAACGGCGCGATGATGGTAAACGGTACCTGGATGTACAACGAAGCGGCTTCCATCGGCAGCAAAACCAAGGATTTCAGAATTATGCGCACACCCGTTATCAGCGCGATTATCGATAAATGCGATTCTATAGAAGACGATACGGAACTCGCAGCGGTAGTGACCGCGATCGATAACGTTCTCGACAACGGCGCGGAGGTCGCGTTGAGCGGCGAAGATTACGAAGTAACTCAGCAGGACTGGGATACCGTGTACGACGCGAGAATGCTTATGTACCACAACGGCAGCGAACACGCGCTTATCGTAAACAAACACACCAACGCGAAAGAGGGCGTTAAAAAGTTCATTCAGTATTATTATTCGGACGAGGGGCTTTCCCGGTTCGTAAACGCCACGCACTCGTTTACCAACGCGAGGATCACCGACGAATCCAAAATAAACAAAGCAGGTTGGACGGAAAACGAAAAGAGACTGTACGACGACTTCGGAAAATACGTTTTCGTAACGGACGGCAACGCGGTAAGCCCGATGTTTACCAACAACATTATGAAAGTTTACGGCGAGCTTAACGTCGTTTCGTCTATGAGCAGCGGAGCGAATCCCCAAAACGCGGACGCTATCTGGAAGGCTTTTGAGAATAACGTAAACGAAAACTGGGATAAATGGCTCGGTAACGCAGGTCTTAAATAAAGTTTTCGGGTAACCGGATTATAAAAAGGAGAACAACGATGAAAAAAATCGTCAGAATAACGTGCTCGCTTTTTGCGGCGTTAGTGCTGTGCCTCGTTCCGTTTCTCTCTCCCGCGGTGGCGCGGGCGGGATCTTCGGATCTGACCGTTGCGGATAAGTCGAGTATATCCTCCGGCATAGACGGGGCGGTCTGGCTTAACTTCGGCTCGGTTAAGGGCGAAAACGGCAAAATAGTTTTCGACGGCGAGGTAAAACCGAACGGCAGGGTAGTGGCAACTTCCAAAATACAGGACTATACCGATTGCGGAATAGAGGAAATTTTCAGCGCGGAATACACTATAAAGATAGACGATATCCCCACGGAAGCGGGCAACCGTTTCGCCGTGGTGTTCGGTATGAACGATATGGAAGATAAACTCGGCAGCACAGGCAGTACGGAAATATATTTCGTTAAGTCCGGTAGCATTCTGAAAGCAGGCGTTTCCAGATACTCCGAGGACGGCGAGGTAAAAATCGCGGAACCCAAGAGTTTCGATTGCCTCTCTTTCGGAACGAAGTTTACGCTCGGCGTTTCGCTTGCTTCCGATAACGTAATGAACGTAGTGCTTTCCGCTCCGAGCGGCGCGAAAATAATAGTCGCCGACGAGAACAACATACTTAACTTCGCACATTCTTCCGAGGGCTTTACCGCTATCGGACAAAACGGAATTTGTACCGCGGAAGTTTCTTCGGTCAAAATAAAGGCGTACCGCTATTTCAACGCGGAAACGCCGCTCGAAATAACCGAGAATTTCGATAACGGGCATTATAACCGCAACGCGTTTTTCACCCGTTCTACCATGGAAGAATCCGGCGGATATTCGGGCGGCTGTTACGTAGAGAACGGCGCGCTTAAATTTGACGTTCTGTCGAGTTTTATAAGCACGATTTACCGTTATTCAAACTTCGAACTGACTTTCGATCTCACGGACGTTCAGAGGGAAAATATTCTCGACGATAACGGAAATATCCTTACTCCCGCGGTGGATAATTCCTGGTTCGGAATATCCTTTGGCGCGGAGGAGAACAGGGGCCAGTTCGATAACCACATGAGAAACGCTACGGTTTTAACCATGCACGTTAAAGACAGCAGCCTGAGAATGTGGACGCCTTATCCCGACAATACCGAGTTGCTATCTTATCCCGATGCGTACAAAACGCCGGAAATGGATATATTAAACAAGGACAACGCGGGCAAGATTTATAACTATAAAATCAGCATGAAAGACGGGAAGTTTACCGCAAGTTACAAACTTTCCACCGAAGAAAATTACCCCGCCGTTCCGCTCGTAAATTACGATCTGGGCTACACGCCGTACGGCAGCGTGTCTATAATATCCTACGTCACTACGGGTTATACCATAGATAATATCCGGATATTAAACACCGATTACGCGCCGAGTGCGGTGACCGTTACTTACGAGGAAAACGGCATGCAGCAGACGGGTGACTATAAGTACACGGACGGATGGAGCGACGCGGATCTTCTCACCCATAAAAAGAGCGGTTGCTCCTCGGCGTTAAACGCTCCCGAATACGCGCTTATAATCGCAACGGCTGCGATCGGCGCGGCTACCGCGGTTGCGTGCGCTAAAAAAAGGAGGAATAAATAAATGAAAAAAAGATTGATTTCCTGCATAGCGGCGTTCGCGATTTTCGGATGCACTTTCGCGGGGTGTTCTTCCGCAAAGGTAGAACCGCTCGAAAACGATAACTATTATATTTCGGAAAAAGGCGAGCCGATGGATTACGCAACCCTTTATTTCGATTACCTCGGCGGCGCGGACGTTATGCCGATCGGCGGCTTTTACGGTCCGTATAACTCCGGCGGGAGCATAGACGGCTATCAGTTTCCGCAACTCGTGGACGATAAGTATTTCAGCCTTATTTCGGATGCGGGACTTAATATGATCGTTTATTCCGCAGACGTGCAGGAGGCAAGCGTTATGCGCTCTCTCGAACTCGGCGAAAAATACGGCATAGGTCAGTTCGCAAACGTTGCCATCGTAGACAAACTCGTAAGAAGGTTGGCGGACGGCGAAACGCTCGACGACGCTTATCATAAGGGCGATCCGCTTCCGTTCGACACCAAACAACTTTACGAAGCTGCTCAAAAACTATTCTCCTACAAATCCCTGCTCGGCATACGCGGCACGGACGAACCGTTCTGGTACCAACTCGACGGGCTTGCCGAAGTCGGCAGAATGCTGCGCGAAATCAACCGCGGCGATATGCAGATGTACGTAAACGCCCTCGGCTACGGCGGCGGCGACCTTACTTACGGCGGCTGGAAAGAGAACATAACGCAGGAACAGTATTTCGAAAAGATCTTCACCGACGTCAAAGTGCCGTTCTTGTCGGCAACGGGTTATTTCTATACCCAAAAGGACACCCCGGACAGGGATCTCAGCATGATGTTCAGCACCCTTTCTTCCCTTCGTGCGCTCGCCCGGCAATACGACGTACCGCTTTGGAGAATGCTCCAGGCAGGCGGGCAGTGGAACGACGAGGCGATAGAAAAGGAGTCTGTGGATTATTACCCCAACGAGGGAGAACTTTTGTTCGACGTAAATATCGCGCTTTGCTACGGCTGCAAGGCGATACAGTATTTCCCGCTCATCTCTCCGCTTCACTTCGCTTACGCACCGGACGGAACGTACGACTTTAACCGTAACGGTCTTATATCCGCGGCGGGTACCATCACGGAATGGTACTATTACGCGCAGAAAGCGAACAAGCAGGTCAGCGCTATCGACCACGTTCTTATGAACAGCGCGAATATCGGACTTCTCGTACACGGCGACAAAGCGAGCGCGCTTGCACGCGTGAGCGACGAAGGGCGCGACGAACTTATCCGTGACGGAAAATTCCGTCAACTTGCCTCCGTTTCCGGCGACGACTGCTTCGTGGGCTGTTTCGATTATCTCGGCGGCACGGCGTTGTACGTTGTGAACTATTCGAGAAAGGATAAAGCGCAGGTCACTCTTAATTTCAACAAAAAATACGGTTACGAAGTAATTCAGCGCGCAGTTTCCACCGAAGTGGCTGCAAAAAATTTACCGCTTACGTTAGAAGCGGGCGAGGGAGTGCTCGTCGTCGTTAAATAATCGATTATGCTTAACATTACCAACGAACAACTAAAAAATTATTCTGTCAACGCGGTAGGGCTTAAAGACGGGCCTCGCCGCGTTGCGATATCGGCGATAAAAAAGTATCTGTACTCGGTTACGGGCGTAAACGTCGGCGAAGAGGCGAAGCAATTCAGCATCTCCGTCGTAGTAGACGCCGCCCTCGACACTCCGCATACGGACGGGTTTAAAATTTCCGCTCAGGATAAAAACGTAACGATAACCGCAAAAACTCAAAGGGCGGCGGTGTACGCGGCGTTTGCGTTTGCGGAGGAATGCCTCGGTGTGCGCTTTTTAACCAAGGACTGCGAAATCATCCCCAAAAAAGAATCGTTTACCGTAAAGGAGTATTCTTACGAACCCCTTTTCGACATGCGCACCTACCTCGTGGGCGATACCTTTCAGGACCTTTCGGATCAGGACTTTATGGCAAAGGTCAGGGTTAAGGATCTTTTCACCGAAGCCGACGAGGACCACGGCGGCAGAACGGAGGCGTACGGCAGAAACGTCTGTCACAACTTCCATTATTACGTCCCTTACGAAAAATACGGAAAAACCCATCCGGAGTTTTATCGTCATATCGTAGTCAACGACGAGGAAATGACCACCATTGATATAACCAACGGTTTAAACGACGACGGCACGCTTAACGAAGCCATGCCCGAAAGCGTGGTTAAGTCCGTCATCGAGGAAATGTACGCGGACGTAAAGGCCTTTCCGGACGTCAAAGTCTTTTCGCTCACGCAAGAGGACGGCGCAGACTATTTCGACGACGAAAACAACCGTCGGCTGGAACAAAAGTACAAACGCAGCGGGCTGCTCGTCCGTTTCTGCAACGCGGTCGTGCGCGGCGTTAACGAACGCGCAAAAAAAGAGCTTGGCAGAACGGTCAAAATAATGACCTTTGCGTACCACTACACGAAAGACGCACCCGTAAAATACGAAAACGGGGAAATTTTACCGATAGACGATACGGTTGTCGCGGACGAAAACCTCGTTATACAATTCGCCCTTTTTTCCAACGCCGCTTACGATTATTTCAGTAAATATCAGGACGAAGGCATATCGAAAAACATGCGCGAATGGCGCGTTATCGCAAAGGAATTCTGGTTCTGGGCGTACGATATCGCGTTTAACAACTTTTTCGCGTTTTACGATTCCTTCAAGAATATCGACGCCAACTTAAAGGGCTTTAAGGACTACGGCATAACCTATATGTGCATGCAGGGCTCCAACGACAGCGCAAAAAGTTGGCAGTGCAACGCCCGCGCGTACGCTTACCGCCAAATCATGAACGGCAGCAAACTCACCGCGCGCGAACTTCTCGACGAGTACCTCGACGGGTACTACTCGGTCGCGGCAGACGAGGTGAGGGAGGTTATCAGACTGTTTTCCGACAACTACGCCGAAAAACTCCGCCGCGGCGAAAAGATAAATTTCACCACTTTCGGCAACTTTTCCAACGGCGAAAACAACCCTTACGACCTGCTCGTAAACGCGTTAAAAGTTTTGGAGACTGCGGAAAATAAGATTTCGGAAAAGTACGACGGCGAGGAAAAAGAACGCTACCTCAAAAGGATCGCGGGCGTAAAAGTCACGCCGCTCGACCTTATGTACCTCAATTATTATTACTATTTCCCCAACGGCAACGAAGAAGCCCGCGCAAACTTCCGCGAAAGATTCGTCGAAACCGCGCGCTACGCGGGGATAGACCGCGCACGGGAACGCTATTCGCTCGACCGCTACGTGGCGTTTACCGAGTCGGAAGTGAAAGAAAAAAAGGAGCCGCAACCCTCGGCGGAAAGCCCTTGTGAATAAATACGGCGGCTTTAACGCTTGTAAAAAGCGGCGCGGGTGTGGTAGAATATTAAAAAACGGTATATAGCAAAAATCCGCACCCGTAATAAAAACGTGCGGATTTAATAAACTATTTCGGTGATTCGGCATGAACGAAAAAACGGAAAAATTCGATATAATAATACTTGCGGGGCAGTCTAACGCAGAGGGCAACGGGCTTGGCAAAGTCCGCCGCGAATTCAGACCGAACGACAGAACGTTTATTCTTCGCGACGCAAACAGGGCAGCGATATATTTTGACGAAAAAGGTATTCTTCGCGTAGACGAAGACCTTAAAAACGAGATTATCCCCGCAACCGAAACCCAAACCCCGGACGGCGGCAAAATCGGCAACTTCTCGCTTGCGTTTGCCGAGGAATACCTTAAAAACGGCTTTCTTGCGGACGGCAGAAAACTGCTGATAATCTACGCCGCGGTGGGCGGAACGGGCTTTGCAAAGCACCAGTGGGGCAACACCGCCGTTTTGCAGGAGCGCGCGTTCGCAATGCTCGACTACGCGCTTTCGCTTAACTCGGAAAACAAGGCGGTTGCGTTGCTGTGGCACCAGGGCGAACACGACGTTTACGAAAACGCCGACCTGTCCTTAAAAACCAAAGAACGCTATTATTACGAAAAATTCGGTTTTTTCGTGAAAAAGATAAAAGAAAAATGCGGCGACGTACCCGTTATTGCGGGCGGCTTTTGCTCGCAATGGGTAAACTCCGGCTATACCGCGAGCGCGAACGCCGTATCCGCCGCAACCAAAAAAGTCCTTAAAGAAAACGGCGGCTCGTTCGTTAAAACGCAGGATCTGCTTTCTAACGACCAAGCCGTAGGTAACGGCGACAACATCCATTTTTGCCGCCGCTCGCTGTACGTTCTGGGTAAAAGATACTTCAGGGCTTTTTGTAAGCTCGTAAAAAAATAACTCAGTTCTCTTCGCCGCTCTTTCCGCTGAGCGGCGATAACCCGTTTTTGTTAGTCTGTCTGCGGAACTGCCCGGGCGACACCCCGTATTTCGACTTAAAAAGTTTATTGAAATAAGACACGCTTTCTATCCCTATCGATTCGCAAATCTGCTGTTGCGTATAATCCGTTGCCTGCAACAAATACCCCGCGTGCTTCATTCTCAACTCGTTTATATACTCCGTAAGCGTCATATTAAAAACGCTCTTAAACCTCTTGCACAGATAAGACCTGTTAAGGCACATCTCGTCGATAATCATTTTCATCGCGTCCACGTTCGCAAAATTCGTGTTCACCACGGTAATGCACTTCGCGCGGAAATCGTTGGAGGGCTTTTCCTTGTCGTTTTCCGTAAACAAAAGATGCCCGAGTATAGACGCCGCAAGCAACTTTTCCTGAATATGCCGAAGCCTTACGTCGTAATAGGAAAGAAAGGTCGCAATCTGCTTTTCGTACGCAAGCACGTCGTCTTCGTGCATACGGAACCGCACGAACCCTTTTATCATAAGTTCGTCGTATAACTTATCGTCGATAAACTCGCACGTTTCTTTCATGAGTGGCACCGAAAACAGCAGGTCGCGGTGAATACACGTCCCCTTTCGCGTAAAAGAATGGTAAGAGCCGGGGCAGATAAGCACCGCGTCGCCTTCGGACAGACTGTCCGTTATGCCGTTGCACTTGTGCGTGATTTTGCCCGCGGTAATATAAAAGAACTCAAAAAACTTATGCGCATGTTTGTATTCGTCCTGCGATGCGGTCAGTTGCGTTGCGAACGGCAGAGTTATCGGTTGCATTACCAAAGGTTCCGTTATTTCTTTTCTCATACCCGAATTTTACCATACGGACAAGACATTGTCAACAAAAAAACAAAAATAGAGCAAAAAATAAACAAAGTTAGGTATTTATCTATCGTATATTCAATGTTAAAATAAACTTGAAAGCAACGTAACGCAAAAACTGAATTTTTAGTCCCGCGGAGAAAAGTTTTTTAGTAACGAAAAAAATAAAAAACCAGGAGGAAAATTAAAACATGAAAAAGCACTACGCGCACCCCGACCTCGTTTATCATCCTATCTTTGAAAACGAGATCATATTAACTTCACTCGGCGATGGCGATAACGACAGGGACGATTTAGACGAATGGAGGGGAATGTAATATGAAACGTATCGGTTTAAGAAAAACTCTTCTTATTTCTCTTGCTTTTCTGTTCACCCTTTGCATAGCGGCGTTCGGTATTTCTTTGGTACCGGAAACCGCCCGCGCAGTCCCGTCATCCGCAGAAAAAACGGTTACCGTAACGGAAGCGTTTACCTTTAAGGGCGATGATATGACGGTTAAAGACACGGCTTCCGATACGCCTGCAGGCGGAACGAGTTGGGATACCGATCTCGGCATGACCAAGTTTTCAAGCACGTTCAATACCGCCGATTCTAAGTTTTATATGGGCTTTGAAGCGGTAGATGCAAGCGACTACGCATTCGTGACGTTCAGGGCTCATATCTGGGGAGAAGGCGGAGCAGGTAAAATCCACAATTATCTTCCTACCGAAATTTATAATGCGGACAACGTTTCCATTAACTATAAGGTAATGGTCGATATGACCTATCACGACAGCGGTTTTCCGATAGAGGAAAACGTGGTGAGTATACCTACTTCTTTGTTAAAAGATGCTGACGGAAAAGTAAGCGGACTTATAATCAAAAACCCGGTAACAGAGGATATCAGCGGTTGGTTTATGGTAAGCGACGTTACCTTTACCAACGAAGCGAGAATAGTTATAGATTACGAAACGAGTCGCGGCAGTCAGGGAACGGATGACAATATAGCAATTCAGCAAGATTCTTGGAGTGCAAGTGCAGAGGGGTGGCAAACCGAGGCTTTAAGAAACCGCGTAGAGCTCAGTCGTACGGAAGCGTTTGACGTAACCGTAAAATTCCCTTCGCCGCTTTCGGCAAACGAAGTTGATTCTTTTATTCTCAAAATGCTCGGTTGGGAAGACGCCAACAAGGTAACATTCTCTATAAAAAATATTGACGGGACGGAAGTTTCTACGGCGGACGTATATTTTAACTGGAATACGAACGGCGAGCTTAATCACACGATTCCTGCGGCGGGACTTGCAAATTCCGCAGGAAAGATAGAAGGATTTATAATTTCTTCGCCGAAAGGCGCGTCGAATTTCTTATTCTCCGACATTACAGCCGTTAAAGGTGAAATTATTACCGAAGCGGCTATCACCGCGAATAACGTTACCTTTAAAATGGGCGGCGATTACGGTATGAGCGTATATTACGACTTTGACGCGGTATGGGGTTATACAGGTCATAAAGCCGGCTGGATAGTAAATGATACGCCCACGAAAGGCGACGTAAATATCAGATTAAGCATTGCAGAGGAAACCTCTTCCGGCGGAAGCGGTTCGTCGCGTTTAGGACTTGTTCGTATACCCGATTTGGATAGCCCTTACGGAAACGAACGCGGTTTATTAAATGCTTTTACGCAGGGTGATAAAGATCAGACTTTCAGTACTGGTATTTGGCCGGGTAAAACGGAGTTTTTAATGGCTTATGCGTCTGCAACTCCTAACGGTACGATTACACTCGTCGGGACTACCCACGCTCCGCAAACGGCTTCCGGTTTTGTAGGTAAACAGACCTACGAAGAGGCTAAGGATTGCGAATATTTCGGTATAGGTTGGACTGCCAGAGGGTATAGCTTAAAATCTAAAATACAGATTTACGACGCTAACAACAACGATCTCGGAATAAAGACATCGCTTTGGGAGAGAACCAAACTTTCCTGCAACCTTATGGGTAAAGTAGGGGAAACGGTATCCTTTACCGCTAAGGCAGGGTATATCCCCGTCGTTGCCACGGAAAGCGGAAGCATCGTAGAACTGACCGAGGGCGCAAACGGCGTGTATTCCTTCGTTATGCCTGCGGAAGCGGTAAGCGTAACCGCGGCGGCACCCACCGTTAAAGTCAATTTCAAAGTGAACGGAGTGCTTAAAAACAGCGCCGACGTAGAATGGAACGAGACTGCGTTTACGGCTGCGGTACCCACCGAACTCGGGGATGCAATCAAGGCGATCGGTATAGAGTACAACGGAGAACTGTATAAAAACGCTGCTGCGGCGTTTGCCGCTATCGGTAACCCCGAAGGCGAAGTTACCGTAAACGTCGTTGCGATTCGTTTAGAAACGCAGGAAGGCGCGAGCATAAGAGTTTCCGGAGTTGCCGGGTTGCGCTTTACGAGCGTTCTGGGACAGTCCTCTTACGTAAAATCTTTCGGAATGATACTCACGGTATGGTCTAACGTAAATAACGCCGATGGTAAAGACGGCGTAGGCGTTGACAAATTCACCAAAGCGGACCTCGAAGCCAAAAATTATAAATATCTGGAAGTTAAAAACTCCGATACCGATTTCAGATGGTACGTAAAGGAAGGTAACACGGTATTCAATCTCGTACTCTCCAAAATACAGGACGGGCACAGAGAACTCGAATATATCGCGAGAACTTACGTAACGGTAGAATACGAAGACGGTGCGAGCGAAACGATCTATTCGGACGTGAATTACGAAAGCAATGCGAGATCGGCGCATTACGTAGCGACTCTCGCTATTCAGAACGCCGAGGCAAGCGGACTTACAGAAGATCAGAAAGCGTTTATTGAGGATAATTACCTCTCAAAAAAAGCATAACGCTGACTGCGTATTACGGGCCCGCCGTAGGCGCGTATATGGTTAACGGTGCGGTTGTGTCTAACAACAACGGCACCGTTTACCGTATGGCTACGGTAGAGGACGTAAAGGCGTATTTCGACGCGGGGTTCACCTTTATTTGCGGTGACGATGCCGATTATATGACGTACAGATCAATCGGCCACGCAGTCGGCGACGGGTATTCCGAAGTATTCCGAATTGGACGAAAACAATGATTACATCAACAGTGACGGAATTAAATTGTTAAACCTCGTAAAAGAGTATTGCGATGTCTATGGCGTGCCTTACGAAAAGGCGAAAGTGCTCGTAAAGTCGCTGTACTTAGAGGGTGCTATGGGCGGAGAGCAAACGCATTCGATCGAAATGATCAAGGATAACCTGACGAAGATGTATTCCGCGCTCAAAGAACATCCCTGTTTCGGCGGGTTTATTATCCGCGACGAGCCGAGGGGGCGCATGGCGGCAACGTATAACTACTGGTACAAGTGGTTGGTAGAGGACCTCGGCGTGTATCGTGACGGGTATATTTTATACGGCGCGTTGCTCGGTATGAATGCGGCGGAAGTGCACGTTGCGGCGGGCGCAACTTCGGATACGGACGGCAATTACAGCGCAAAATTCGGGCTTACCGCGGAACAGTACCAAACTTATCTTAATCTGTTTATCGAGGGGCTTACCAAAGACGAAAAGGAAACGCTTTGTTTCGACTATTATCCGTTTATGGAAACGATAGAGAAAAGTTTATTTTCGGACGATAAAATTTCCTATTCCATGCTCGGGCAGTATTTCCAGAACTTGGAGATTATGGCAAGGATGTCCGAGGAAAACGGGTTCAGGCGGTGCCTGTGCGTTCAGTCCGTCGCGTTTTATAACAAAGAGGAATACGAAAAAAAAATCGGTAGTTATACTTATCACGGAAAAGTCACCGAAGAGATGATGACTTATCAGTTGTATTCCGCTCTTGCTTACGGATACGACCAGGCGGCGTATTTCACGTATATGCAGCCCTCTAATCAGACCGACAACGAATGGTTTACGGAAGGCGCGTATATGTGGCAGCAACAAGCGGACGGGAGTTATAAAGCCGTTCCCACGGATACTTATACCGCTGTTAAAAACGCCAACGCGGAGATTATCGCCGCGTCGAGGATAATGGCGGGGTATAACTGGCTCGGCACTACCTACTCGTTCGGAAACAGGGCTACGGCGAATATTTTCGGCGGTACGAGTTCTTATTCGAGCAGAGTTCTTACGGGAATATCCTCTTCGTACAACGCTATCGCCGGCTGCCTCGAAGACGAAAACGGCAATTACGGGTTTATGGTAGTCAATTCCGACGATCCGAGAAACGCGAGAACTAACGAGGTTACGCTCACTTTCGGGGCGGGATTCGATAAAGTGGTTTATTACGAGAACGGCGTTAAAAAGGTTGCCGAGCTTACGGACGGCAAAATCACTCTCAATATCGGCGCGGGTAAAGGCGTGTTCTTAACGCCCGAAAGCAGCGGCGCCGCAATCAAAATTACAACGCCCGCAAACGGAGATACTTCTTATCCCTATCGGGATAACGTTAAA
>CASELQ010000006.1 GCA_949288785.1 uncultured Eubacteriales bacterium
ATCCTTATAATAGTCTGTCGTCTTTAAATCCCCGTTTTTATAGTCGCCCAAAAGACTGTTGTTCGTAAGAAGCTTCACAACGTCGTTAAAGGCGGCGCGGCGATAGTCTTCCGTCATGTTGGAAAGAATGGGATTGGTTTCGGTATTGCTCTCGTCAATATATTCCCTCTTTTCCTCATCCGTAACCTCGTCCTCCGCATTGGCGGCGTTATCGGGCGCCGTCCTCACGTCGCCTATGGCGGTGTCGCCCTTTTTGTCGGTGCTGCCGTCGTCCGTATAACTGTCAAGCAACGTATTGATGTCGGACAGCGCGCTGTATTTCGCGTTGAGTATCTGCCCCTCGTCAAGATACGCGGCAACGGGATATTCCGAATAATCTTCAAGCGGGTTGCCGCTTGCGTCCTCGGCGTTAACCGCCTCCGCCTCCATTACGGCGTTCTGCACCAATATACGCGTGTTTACAAGGTTGTTTATTATAAGATTGAAAGTCTGCTCGCGGGTATAACCGTAACTCTGAACGTACTGATACCCGTAATTAAGAAACGCCATTATCATGTCGCTCTTTTTTATTTCGTCCCGCTGGTCGTAACCGGTTATCTGCACGGTTGCGACCACCTGATTCATATCCCTGTCGCTGTCGGTAGTAACAAGATTGCACCCGGCGCCCGTAAACGACACGATAAGCGCCATTACGGTGCTGAGGGCGGCAAGAAGTCTTTTCTTCATATATTTCCACCTTTTGAGTAAAAATTTCGCTATACCCATTAAGTATATACCATAACCCCGAAAAATGCAATTAAATTTACCGCTTTGCTTTGCTTTTCACGGGGTTTTTTTTAATTATCTTCCTCTTCCTCCGCCGCAGACAGAAGAAAATCTCGCATTTCTCCGAGCATTTGCGCACCCGTCTTGCCGTCTTTCACAAAATTCAGCTTGGGGCGGTTTGCCATTCCTATTATCACTTTTCCGCGGTTTTTATCCAGCGCAGCCTGTAAATTCCGTTTTTTAAACGCCACGAAGTCGCTTAAAGTTATGCTCGCCTCGGTCTTGTTCACCGTGATCTTTTCGGCGCCCAGGTTCATGGACAGCCGCTTTACGGCGGATATAAGTATAAGATTTTCCGCTTCCTTTGGCAGTTCTCCGTAATTTTCGGTTATGTTTTTCACAAACTCGCGCTTCACAAACTCGCGCTCCGCATTGAAATCGGAAAGTTCGGCTATTTCCTTATAAGCGTCCATACGGGAAGTGCGGCTTTCTATATAGCTTTCCGGAATAAACGCGGTTACTCTTACGTCAAGATCGGGCACGCGCTCCTCGGAGCCGGAGAGTTCTTCTCGCAAAAGTTTACTGTATAGTTCATACCCTATCTTGTCCATATGCCCGTGCTGCTCCGCGCCCAATATGTTGCCCGCGCCGCGAATCTCTAAGTCCCGCATGGCAATCTTTATTCCGCTGCCCATCTCGGTAAACTCGGTTATGGCGTTTAGCCGCTCGAAAGCCACGTTACTTAATATCTTATCCCTTTTATAGGTAAAATAGGCATAGGCAAGGCGGTCGCTCCTGCCCACCCTGCCCTTTAACTGATACAGGGTGGAAAGCCCCAATTTGTCCGCGTCCACCACGATAAGGCTGTTCGCCTTGGGCAGGTCTATTCCGTTTTCAATTATGGTGGTGGAAATAAGCGCGTCGCTCTCCCCGCGGTAAAAAGACAGCACGTTTTTTTCCATCGTCTTTTCTTCCATCTGCCCGTGCACCACAGTTATTTTAAGCCCCGGCAGAAGTTTTCTTATGCGCTCGGAAAAAGAAAAGATACTCTCCACGCGGTTATACAATATGAACACCTGCCCGCCCCTGTTCACCTCGCGGGAGATGACGTCTTTAAAAAGCGCGTCCGTTTCCTCCGTTACGTAGGTCTGCACGGGCAGCCGCTTTTTGGGCGGTGTGTTTATTACGCTTATGGACCTTATCCCCGAAAGGGACATGTGCAAAGTGCGCGGAATGGGCGTGGCGGTGAGCGTGAGCGCGTCTACGTTCTTCCGTAAGAGTTTTATTTTTTCCTTGTGCTCCACGCCGAACCGCTGTTCTTCGTCGAGAATCAAAAGCCCCAGGTCTTTAAACCCCACGTCGCCGCTCAACAGCCTGTGGGTGCCTATTATAAAATCTATCTCCCCCTCTTTTACGGCGCGCACCGTTCTTTTCTGCTCCGCCGCCGTGCGGAACCTGTTTAAACAGGCTATCTTTACACCGAACCCCTCGAACCGCTTTACCGCGGTATTATAATGCTGTTCGGTAAGTATGGTGGTGGGCGCGAGCATTGCCGCCTGCTTGCCGTTTTCCACCGCGCGGAACACGGCGCGGAAGGCGACTTCGGTCTTGCCGAAGCCCACGTCGCCGCATATCAGGCGGTCCATCACCCGCCCGCTCTCCATATCTTCCTTTATATCCCTGTCCGCAGCCGCCTGATCGGGCGTTTCTTCAAAGGGAAAAGCCCCGTCGAACGCCTCTTCGAGTTCTTCATCCGATTTGAAAGCAAAGCCCTTGAGCGCGCTCCTTTCGCTGTAAAGCCGTTTCAGATCGAAAGACATCTTTTTAATGCTCTCGCGCGCGGCGGTCTTTATCCGCTCGAAATCCGCCCCGCCTATCTTGGAAAGGCGGGGGTGCTTTTCCCCGCCCAGGTAGCGGGTGAGAATATCCATCTGCTCCACGGGAACGTACAGCACGTCTCCCCCGGCGTATTCCACGGCAACGTAATCCTTGGTGCCCTCCGTGGTGGAAATCTTCTTGTTGCCCAGCACCCTGCCTATGCCGTGCGTTTCGTGCACGCAGTAATCCCCCGCGGCGGGCGCCGTGAAAAAGCCCTTCTTTGCGCGGGCTGCTTTGGCGGCGGGCTTTTCGCCCGAACGTATGTACAGATTGCCGCTGCCTATAACGGCAACCTTTTCTTCGTGGAATATAAACCCTCGGGAAAGGGTTTCCGCCGTTACGGCGGCGCCTTTCAGCCTTTCCCCGTTAAGCGAAGAAGGTATGCCGTGCTCCGAAAGATCTCCGCAGAACCGCTCGGCGCGGCGGGGATCGCCCGTACATATGAGCACGGAATACCCGCCTTTGAGCCAGTTGTCTATATCGGTATACGCCTCGTTAAAGTCCATGCGGTAATCCGCCACCGCCCCGCAGGACGAATTTATTACCGCCAGAGGGTTAAAGAACCGCACGTCCGCAGAAAGAGTTTGCAGCGCGGATACCGCAAAGCCGCCGATATATTCTTTGAGTTTTTCCCTGCTTATGAGGTTGCCCGCGGCAAAGGGGAATATCTCACCCTCTTTTTCCAGCGCGGCGCACCTTTCGGTAAATTCGCGCTCATAAAGTTCGCACACGTCCCATATGCGGCGGGCTTCGTCCAAAATGACCGCGCCGCCCTCTTTAAGGTAATCGAACACCGTGCCGCAGTCTTTGGAGAGTGGTGCAAGCGCCGTCATGCCTTCCGCGTCGAAATTATCCAGCGCCGAATAAAGGTCGCCCGCCACCACCTCCATGCGTGCACGTGTTTTTAAAGAAACGGCGGACAGCGCCCCCGCGATCTCTTTTTCAAAGTCCCGCGGGTCGTCCTCCTCAAAAATAAATTCCAGCGCCTGAAATACGGTTATATTATCAGCATATCCGAGCCCGTCGCCCGTTTCGGGGTCGAACCGCTTTATCGTATCCACCGTGTCCCCGAAAAAATCCACTCGCACGGGCTCCGCCGCGTTTACGGGGAATATGTCCAGCACGTCCCCCCGCCGGGCGAAAGTGCCCTTAACTTCCGCTTTCTCCGCGTGCCTGTACCCTAGCGCGGCAAGGCGCCTCACCGTTTGGGCAAGGTCCGCGTCCTTTCCCGTTTCAAAGGTCAGTTTTTTTACAGAGCGGGGGCAAATCTGCATGGCGGTTTCCGCGCTCACCGCTATAAACGCCGCGTCTTCAGCCTCACCCAGCGCGGTTATGCGCGCAAAAAGCCCGTCCTTGGAAAAGGCGCGGGAAGAAATGAGCGTTTCGTCCTTGGCGGGGATATACACGGTTTTTTTGTGCGATAATTCGGAAAGCTCATTTGCGGCGGCGGCAGCGGCTATCCCGTCCCTTGCAATGTATAAAACCGGGCAGGAAAGACATGCCGCAAGATAGGGCTTAAACGCGTCTCCCACGCCGAAAACCGCCGAAGGCACTCCCCGGCGGACCGTTTCGACAAACTCTTTCAAAGAATTATCGCGGTTTTTAAGTTCTAATAATTTTTCGAGCATAAACACCTGCGGCACGCCCTGCGGGTTAAAACTTCCCGTCCGCGGCGTGCCCGTTGTATTTTTGCATAAGGTTTTCCGCCGTCTCTCCCGCGGCAAACTCCGCGGCGGCGGCGGCGGCAATGGAAAGCGCCCGGTCAAAAACCGGTCTGCTCTCTTCACTGACTGCCGAAAGCACAAGTTTTATGAGCGGCACGTCGCACCCGCCCGCGGGTTTAAAACCTATCCTTATGCGGGCAAAGTCTTCAGAGCCCAACTCCGATATTATGCTGCGCATTCCGTTATGCGTACCCGCCGAGCCCCGCTCCCTTATGCGGACGGCGCCCGCCGGCAGATCAAAATCGTCGTAAACGACAAGAAGATTTTTAAGCGGCACTTTAAAATACGACATGAGTTCCGCCACGCTTTTCCCCGAAAGGTTCATGTAGGTGAGCGGCTTTGCTATAATCACCTTTTCGCCGGAAACGCGCGTTTCGGCAACAAGAGCCGAGCACTTTTCCGAAAGAAACTTTGCGCCGAGCTTTTCCGCCGCCCTGTCCGCCGCCATAAACCCGAGATTGTGATAGGTATTAAGGTACTGCCTGTCGGGATTTCCGAGCCCCGCTATTATCTTCATTGCTTTTACCTTTTCCGGCAAAAGACCGCAAGCGCGGTCTTTATCGTTTTTATGTATTCTGCTTTATTTCTATGTTCAGAATATAAGGAGAAACCTTAATCTTCGTATATTGCGGAAAGTGAAGAATCGTAATACACGGTGGTTATCGCCCTTGCAAAGTATTTCGCAACCGAAATAACTTTGAACTTGGGGTTATTCCTTATTTCCGCGGGAATGTTTATGGTATCGAGCACGGCTATCTGCTTTATGGGAGAAGCGTTGAGCCGCTCCAACGCCGGCCCGCTTAAAACGCCGTGCGTGCAGCAGGCGTAAACTTCCTTTGCCCCGTTATCCATAAGCGCCTGCGCGCCCTGGCATATGGTGCCGGCGGTATCTATCATATCGTCCACCATAAGGCAGGTCTTGTCCTTCACGTCCCCCACCACGTTCATAACCTCTATGGCGTTGGCTTTGGGGCGGCGCTTATCCACTATGGCAAGCGAAGCGTTCACGCGGGAGGCGAAGTTACGCGCTCTCCCCACGCTGCCCACGTCCGGCGAAACTACCACCCAGTTTTCATCCATCTTGTTCTTATAATATTTTGCAAGCAGCGGCGCGCCGTACAGATGGTCCACCGGTATATCGAAAAAGCCCTGTATTTGCGCCGCGTGCAAATCCATGGTCATCACCCTGTCCGCTCCCGCGCTGGTGAGTATGTCCGCCACCAGTTTTGCGGTAATCGGATCCCTGGGGCGTGCCTTCCTGTCCTGCCGGGCATAGCCGAAATAGGGCATTACCGCCGTTACCCTGCCCGCAGACGCGCGCTTGCATGCGTCTATCATTATAAGCAGTTCCATAAGATGGTCGTTTACGGGTGCGCTGGTCGGCTGAATTATAAACACGTCCTTCCCGCGGACGGTCTGCGGAAGGGTTATGCTTATCTCCCCGTCCGAAAACTTGCCCACCTCGGCATCCGAAAGGGGGAGTTTTAATTCCGCAGCCACCGCTTCCGCAAGCGGTCTGTTGGAATTGCCGGACAGTATCTCGATGGTGTTGCCGTGAGTTATCATTACCAAACTTCTCCTAATGTAACATTATGTACATATAGTACGGTAATATTGTAAAATAAAACCCGCAAATAGTCAAGGGTTTTCCGATTTTAAAATAAATTTGTGCACTTTTAGAAAGCCGCCTTATCGCCCGCCTCGCAAAAGTGCGGTTTGCCGCTTTCTATTCCCGCAATATCGCGCCGCCGTATAAAGGGCGGTTAAATATTTGATTTTACGCCGAAAATATGTTACAATGTTTTTAATTTCTGTAAAAGGAGTTCTTTAATGGATTATACGGAAAACGAAGTTACTTTGGGGCAGCTGTTCAAAGTGGTAAGAAAATCTTTCAAACGCGCTCTGATATATATGCTTGTTTCACTCGTCATAGCCTCCGCGCTGCTGTTTGTGGTGCGGGCGTTTACGTCCACGCGGTCTTTCAGCACCGCCATTTCTTTTTCCTCCGCGCAGGAAAACGCCATAACCGTAATGAACCGCAACAAGAGCGCCGTAGTAAACAGCGCTCTCACCTCAAACGGGAAAGATTTATCCGTTGCCGAATATCTTACGGAAAATTTAAGCATTTCCGCCGTAGTGCCGGAGGATCTGGATGCGACCGAAGATTTTGTAGCCACCTCCTTTATCATTTCCCTCCGCTCCACGAATAAAGTCAGCCTTTCCGACAACGAATACAAGAGTATTGTGGACAGTATAGCCGCGGAATACATCAATCTGTTTGCGATAAGCACACTGCCCTCTTCGGTAGTAGATTCCTATACCCTGCCGGAAAACGATTCTTCGGTGGAGTATTTCCAGATAACCGACGAGATTGCGGACAACGCGCAGCTGTTTTATAACACGCTGGTTTCTTACACGGGAGATTATCCCGAACTTGCCTCTTACAGGAGTTCGAACGGCAAGACCGTGGCGGACATAATAAACGAACTTTCCGTTATAAACGTAAGAATAGCAAGTCTGCAAACCCGTATAGTTACCGGCAGGCATGAAAAGGGCAACCTCGAAGCGCTGCTCGACGCGCTGATCGCCACCACTTCCGCGAGCGTTACTTCTTACACCCAGCAGCTTGAGTCCGCAAAGAACGCGCTGGCGGAGTTTCCTAACTTTACCATAATAACCGACGGGACCACCCCGATAGACGGATCCGCCGCAGCCATGTACGAAGCGTATCTTTCTCTGCAGCAGGACGTTACCAATTATTCCGAACTTTTGAGCAGAGCCACCGAAAAACAGGAAACCCTGAACTATTATAAGGGCGTACTCGGTGCCTCGCCCGCGGAAGACAATTCGGAGATTCAGGCAGACATAGAGGCGCTGAATACCGCGCTTAACGGCATAATAACCGAATACCGCGAGATAGCCGGAGAATACAATGAAAATGCTTACCTCACCTCTCAGGCGACGGTGCTTAACCCCGCCCACAGGTATACCGACAGCATTATAAGCGGCGGGATAATCGCCATAGTGCTGGTTGCGGTGGCGCTCATAGCCTATATTGCGGCATATACCAAAACTTACGGGATAATGAAAAAAAGCGGCGCGCTTTACGGCAAAACCGAAGGCGAAAAAACTCCGGAACAAAATTAAAATTAAAGTAAAGACGCTTAAATTAATTAACGCGCATTATCAAGCCGAAAAAGCAATAAGTTTTGAAAATAGGTAAAGGAGGAATAAGAGGTTTAATAAATGGTGTAATGTCTTATATAGGTACAAATTTTTAAATCCTTAATTTAGAGGTTAAGAATGACTTATAAGATAAAAGAATCAAAAAAGTATTTTATTTTAGGAATTACTTGCGGAATATTTATACAATTATTTTTTCTTACAATCTGTATATTTTCATGTGTAAAGTATGTAGTTGAAGAAAATAGAACGTTTTCACAGTTAAGTGGATATATATTTTTAATAGTTTTTTCAATTATTATTATACTTTTGGTTTTGGCGGGTATCATTTATGCGTATTGGTATTATAAGTTTGCGATAGATATATATCAAGAAAATAGTGTCCTTATTAAAATAAAAGAAAAATTGATTGTTGAGATATCTTATAAAGATATAGTTTCAATAGTTGAAGGTCCAATGGATTCCTTTACAATATTTTGTAAGGATTGGACAAAAAAAGCTAATGGGAAAAAGGGACCAAGAACATTTGTTAGACATTATACTAAAAAAGATATTCACTGTATAAAAAAAATTATTGCAAACAGATATTTTCATATTAATTTTAAGTGAATAAGAGGAGCCGACACAAATTTCGGCTCCTCTATTATATAAATGGGGAACATTACAAGCGTAAATGAAAACGGAAAACAGAGGTATAAATTTAATATCCGTATTTTCAAAAGAATATATAAAAGTTTTTTATCCCCCACCCCGCATAATTTCCCTAAAAAATATAATCGGTTACGATGGGGTCCCTTTTCAAGGTAACGTCGTTAAAATATTCGTAATAACATATACCCGCAAACCCGCCGGAAACATTGTATACATTGGTAAAGCCGTTGCCCTGCAAGGCGCGCACCGCGTTATAACTTGTCTGCCCTATCCGGCAATGCACGTAAACGGGTCTGTCTTTGGGGATCTCATCGAGCCTTTCGCGGAGAACGGACATGGGTATGTTCACGGCGGTTTTAACGTGCCCGCGCGCAAACGCGGCGGCGGGGCGCACGTCTAAAATATACGCGCCTGCCTTAACAAGATCCCTTACCTTATCCACTCTCGCCTGCCGATACGCTCCGTTTAAAAGATTGCACGCTACAAGCCCGGCGTAATTGGCGGGGTCCTTGGCGGAAGAAAATGGCGGAGCATAACACAACTCCAAATCCCGCAAATCGTCCGCCGTGCCGCCCGTCTTTATGAGCGCGGCGGCAACGTCCGCCCGCTTAACGGCTTCACCCGCAGAGATTGCCTGAACGCCCAGAACCCTGCCGGTAGGCACTTCGAATATAAGTTTATAGTGCAGCATGCGGCTGCCCGGCATTATGCTCACCCTGTCCTGCGGGAGAACGTACGAAACGTCGTAAGAGATGCCCTCCCGCTCGCACTGCGCGGCGGTAAGCCCCGTGCTTGCGGCGGAAAGGCCGAATACCTTTATACTGCTCGAACCGATAAAGCCGGTGTTTCTCACCGTGCGCCCGCAAATGCTGTCCGCCGCCTGGCGCGCCTGTTTTTGCGCGGGGCCAGCCAGCTGCAACGTAAATTTTTTGTGAGTAAGAGCGTTGAATACTTCGGCAGCGTCCCCCACGGCGTAAATATCGGGATCCGAAGTGCGGTAGTTTGCGTCCGTAACTATCGCGCCGCGCGCGTTCAATTCAAGATAGGCTTCGGCGGCAAGCCGACTTTCCGCCCTTACCCCCGCCGCCATTATCACGGCGCCCGCCGGCACCTTTGTGCCGGACTTTAAAACCGCGTCCGACCCCTCAAAGGAGGCAACCGAATCCCCGACGATAAGGTTCACGCCGCTATCCAGCATCTCCTTTTGCAGTATCTGCGCCATGTCGTAATCGAAGGTGTTTAAGATCTGCGGCAGGGCCTCTATAAGCGCCACGTTATAACCCGCTTCTTTTAAGTTTACTGCGGCTTCCACCCCTATAAACCCGCCGCCTATCACGGTTACGTTTTTTATGCCGTTTTGCCTTAAAAAAGCATACAGGCGGCTTGCATCCTCCACCGTCTTTAAGGTAAACAGGTTGGCGCCCTCTATTCCCTTTATCGGCGGTATTACCGCGCTTGCGCCGGTTGCCAGAATAAGTTTATCGTAGCTTTCAAAGTATTTACTGCCGTCCGCGCGTTTTACCGCCACTCTTTTTGCTTTGCGGTCTATGGCGGTAACTTCGCTTAAAACGCGCACGTCTATGTTATAAGAGGCTTTAAGCGACTGAGGCGTGTTGAGCACAAGCTTTTCATCGCAATCTACCGTATCGCTGAGCCTGTACGGCAGCGAACAGTTGGAATATGAAACGAACGCGCCCTTTTCAAACACCGATATTTCGGCTTTTTCGTCCAGCCGCCTTAAACGCGCCGCGGCGCCGAGGCCGCCCGTATTTCCGCCTACAATCACATATTTCATATAAAACCTCCTCTTTGTTCGCCGCGGGCGCAAAAAACCCGGAAATCACTTTTTATTTAACTCCGACTTTATCAGTTCCAACCATCCGTTTGCCGCTTTATCCCAACTGCACTTATCAAAAATTTTCTGCGGAGGGCTTACCGGCTCTTTTAGCAACGCCTCCAAGTCCACGTCATAATTATCGGGGTTTATATAATGTGCACAATCTTCATAAATTTCCGGCATACAGGTGGTATCGGAAACTATAACCGGTGCTCCGCAGACCAGCGCTTCTAACGGCGGCAAGCCGAAACCTTCGTACTTGGAAGGCTGTAAAAAAGCCTTGCAATTTTCCATAAGCGCCTTATTCTGCCCGTCGCTTACATATCCGAGAAAAACCACGTTCTTTAAAGCGCCGGTCTCCACGTTATCTTTCCACGCATTCAAATCCTTGCCGCCGGCTATGGCAAAAATACTGTTTGGATTTCTCTTTGCGATTTCCATTACCCATTTAAAGTTTTTATGCGGCGCAAGACTGCCCAAAGCATAATAATATTTTCCCCTTTCAAGCATAGGAAAGTTATTGAAAATACCGTCGTCCGCGGTAATTCTGAGCATATGTTCATATCCGCTGTATACGGTAACAACTTTGTCCGCTTCCCGTATTTTCAGATAATTTCTTATTGCTCGGTTCTGATATTCGGATACCGTAACAATCCTGCCGGCATAATGCTTTAAGAGCAAGAGCTTAATTCTGAAATTAATTTTACATTTCAATGTATCACCATTCCCGAACTCTACGGGGCGAATATCGTGAATACAAGTTATATGCCCTTTACTTGCAAGAGGCTCATGAGCTAAACATATGCCCAACGCATTTTCGCTCTTAATATATTCAGGCAAAATCTTTAATTCTGCCGTATGGCGATTTTTTGCCTTTATCGGAACCGGCTTTATTTGCTTAAAAATGTTTAAGGGCAGTACCTTATTTTTCGCCCCATCCAAATAAGCATACACCCCGGTAATTCCTTCTTTTTCAAGTAATCCGTCCAGCCGCGTAATTATCTCGTAGCTATATCGCTGAACACCCGTAAACGAAGGAAACAAGGAAAGAGCCACCCCGTCTATCACAATTTTTTTCTTATCCATCCTCCTGTATTACCCTCCACAGTATTACTCACTCTTTTCGTTATTGTCGCAGTTTACTTTTTCTTCACCGCCATTGCCGTCGTTCTCTTTTGATTTTCTTTTTCTTGCAAACAAAGCTTTAACCTTACTCCAGACCAAACCGAACTCCTGCGTTCTGAAAGAAAACAACAAAAACAACGAATTAGGCAGTACGCAGCATATTGCAAACCTTACCAAAAACCACAATATTCCCCCGGTAGGCAATAAAGAACAGACGTAATATGTAAGCACACCCACGGGCAGAACTATCACGGTATAAACCAACATTCTTAAATAATACTGTTTTTTACCTGTTTTAAAATATTCACGGAATATCACTCGCGTTTCCCACGGGAAAGATATAAGGAAGGCGCCCACGAATATTGCTATAACCGTTCCCGCAATGCCTATAACATTTATTAAAGCAATGTTTACCGCAAGATTGGTAAGTATTACAATATACGGTTTCCAGAAATCCTGCCGCCACATGCCGCAAGCGTCTTTGAAACAGGTGTTAATGTCTTTAAACTTCCAGAAGTAAAAAAGGAGCGCGAACATTATCATTACGTAATCCGGCAGCAGATACTCTTCCCCCACCCACATAACCATAAACGGCTGATAAAGACAGGCAAGCGCTATTGCCATAAACCCCACTATCCAAACGTTAAGAAAAGTAAGTGCATTAAAATCCCGGCGGTTTTTTTCCACACTCTCCGTTACCACGCTGTTACCTACTCCCGCAGTAATAGAGGCGTATAAAATGGAAATGATCGCACTGCCGGCATTGACGAGGTAATAATAATTGTTATAGATTGCCACCTGAGTAAGCCCCAAAAAGGCGGAAACTACTATACTGGTAATGGCGCCCGTAACCACGCCGCTCAGTTTATGACCCGCAAGCGCGCCTATATTTTTATAAATTGCGGATTTCTGATGTTTTGCCAGACTGCCGCGGCAATTGTATTGCGGATATTTTTTCTTTGAAATCACGCCGCGGGTAAGATTTATCATAAGCGTGCTTACGGGCAGAAATATAATGTATAAATAATAGTTCGCAAAGACGAGCAGCACCGCTATCTGTAATATATACATTATCATATCACAAACAGTCATTATGATGTTGTCTATATCGTTCCTCTGATGCGCGGAAAAAAGCACGCCTTTATATGCAAAAAAGAAGTAACTTATAACGGAGTTTAAAAGGTATATGCCGTACAGTACGTATATATTTATATCCGCAGGATACTCGCCGTTTATAAGATACGGCAAAAAAAACATGAGCAGAAGCCCCACAACAAGCAGAACTACGCCTATTATGTAATATATTTTCCTAATAAAATTCAAAAGGGCGCAGATGGTTTCTTTATCGTCATCCACAATGGGCTTATACATGGCAAACGCTATCGCCACCGAAAAACCGAGCTCGGAAAGAGAGAGAACCTGCAAAATGGAAGTAAAAAGAGAACTCAGCCCCGCATAATCCATGCCGAGTTTGTATATGATTATGGTCCTTATCACAAAGGGCATAAGCATATATATTATTTTGAAGATAAACCCCGTTATAAAGTTGTTTACGCTGTTTTTGGTTCTGTTTATATTCATTTTTTACCGTTGCTCCGGTATAAGATTTTTTGACACCGTTTCCCGCAATATTATCCCGCAAAAATAAATATTATCTTAATCATCTTTGCGCCCGTTAAATAAATTTTTTCTTGCCGCATAAGCGCAGCCCCCGTCCATAAGTCCGAAAAACATCCAGTGATAAAGCCTTAAATACCCCTGGTTTACCTGCAAAATCACCGTAAAAACGATAAGCGCGAGCGCGGCTGCAAACAGCAACGCGTTTTCTTTGCGGTTCGTTTTATATGATTTAATACAGTTTATAATGAGCGAAAGTGTTATTAAATAAAATGCCAGCGCGCCGAATATCCCGAGGGTTGCCATAAGTTCCAGCGTTACGTTAGAAGGAACGTAACCGGCCCCACGCCGAAGAGCGGACGCTGCAAAAACACGTTGAACGTTTCCGCCCACTTTCCTATTCTTCCGCCGGTGGCGCCGTTTAAGTCCCCGGAAAATATTCTGCCTATAAAAAGATAGTAAAATCCCGGTGCAAACAGCCTTACCGCGACGAGCGCGGCGACGGGAATAAGAAGGACGAGAATTTTTTTAACCGAAAAGCCCTTTTTAAGCCACACGAGGTAAGCGAGCGCAAACGCGAACGCAATACCCGCAAAGCCCGAAGTGGACGTGGAAAACACCATCATGGCAAGGCATAAAACTATATCTTTAACGTAAGAAACGTCCTTTTCTACAAGCATTATAAGCGAAAGGGTAAGCCAGAACGTGAGATATGTTGCAAGGTAACTGGGCTCGTAAAACCATATGCTGAACCGATACACGCCGTAATACATTCCGTAATCGGGCAGAAAGGGAAAAGAATAATCGAAAATTACTTTTATCACTACCTGAAACATCATGATGACAAACAGAATGTAGCAGGTGAAACGGAAAAGTTTTATGAATTTGCGTATCCCGTATATGCGCACGTAATTATAAAAGCACAAATATACGAAAAACACGTTATACAAAATCGAGCAAAAGAACAAAAAACCGCGGAATTTGCTGTATGCCAGCATCGCCGAGATGAGCGACAGCGCCAAAAACGCCCAAAGATAAAAGTTTTTACTGAGCACAAGTCCGTTTTTACAAAACAAAAGCACGGTGAGCACGGCGAGAAACAACTGATCTACCCTAAGGTTCACGCCCACGTCCAGCCCCCAGATATCGGCGCCTATAAGCAAAACGGATATAACGGCAAAAAGATCTATCGCCAGATCCATATTTGCCTTTCTGCGGCTTAATCCTCTCAGCATTTCCCGGTTATTCTGCCTATTATGTTATCCGCCGTTTTGCGGTAATCGTATTTTAATATCTGCTCACCCCTGTCTACCTGCGGGTCGGAGGCGAGAATTTTATCTTTCAAATCTCTTGCGTCCCCTGTCTTGAAAAACACCGCTTCCGTGTCGCCGTATACCTCGCGGAACACGGGGATATCGCTTATTACGGGCTTGGTGCCGAGATACAGCGCTTCAAGCGGAGGGCTGCCGAACCCTTCGTATAAAGAGGGCTGAATAAGAAATTTCGCGGCGGCAACTTCTGAAAAAAGTTCCCCGTCGCTTATCCTGCCGGTAAACTCTATGCCCTCGCATTGAATATCGGCGTAATCCATGCCGTTAAGAAAGTTATCCTTTTCACCTATTATTTTAAGGGTATACATGCCCTTGGGCAGAAGTTTATATGCCTCCGCCAGCGTTTTAAGCCCCTTGTGCGGCTTTACGTTACCCACGAATACCAGCGTGTTTTTCTTATCCTTTACCTCTGCGCGTCCGTTATTTGCGATAAACGCCTTCGCTTCCTCGGCAATGCCGGGATAATTGACGGTAAACCTATCCGAATATCTTTTATAAACCTGCCTGCACCTGTCCCTCGTAAAAGCCGAAACGCAGAACACCGCGCGGGATTTTTTTACGCACCGCTTTAAAAGTATTTTCTTTACGGTCTTGTCAATTAAGCCCTTTGTAGTTTCCTTTACGTCCAAAAACATAAGGTCGTGCATAACGGTGTATACGGGCAGGCGAACGCCGAACGGCACTATGAAGTTGGGGATAAAAAGCGCGTCGCACTCCTTATTTATTCGCTTGTCGAAAGATAAAAGCCCCTTTACGGAATAGGGGTCGGTATCGTCCTCTATTATGCGGGCGGCGGGATAGTTTTTAAGCTGCTCTCTTTTGCCGATAAGATAATATTCGTTTTTATCGTAGTCCAGATTGTCGGCTATGCCCTTGCATACCCTGCCTATGCCCGACCTGCCTATATAGCGGCAGTCCAACGCTATTTTCATATATCCTCTCTTACGCTTTATGCGCCCTTAAAGGCTTTGTATTTCTTGTTTTATTTTTTCGGCAAAGGCGCCGTATAAAAAGTTGTTTTCAACCCTTATTTTTGCGGCTTTGCCCATGTTTTCACGCATAACGGGGTCATCCGCAAGCAGTTTTATCGCCTCGGCATATTTTTCGCTGTTGCCGTTTTCCACTTCCAGCCCCGTGATGCCGTTTAAGTTCACGTAATTCACCCCGCTCCCCTCTATGGTAAAGGTTACGGCGGGTTTAGAAAAATACATTGCCTCCGCAAGGGACAGCCCGAACGCCTCGTTCTTGGTTACCGAAGGGAAACAGTATATATCGCACGCCAGCATATGGGCTATAAGCGCATCGTCCGGAATTTTCCCCAAAAACTCTATCTTATTATCCCCGGCGGCAAGCGTTTTAAGGCTTTCCGTCAGCGGCCCCGCGCCGCCTATATAGATTTTGAACCGCCCGTCCAAATATTTGCTTGCCCTCACAAGGTATTCCATGCCCTTATAGGGTACGTGCCTGCCCACGGCAAACAATATAATTTTGTCCCCGTTTTTTTCACGGATGGCTTCCGCCTGTTTTTTAGCTTCTTCCGTAACCGAAAGCCGCGTTACGTTTACGCAGTTAGGCACAACAACGCACTTTTCCTTAAACCGAGGCAGATATTCGCTGTGCTCTAAGTAATTGGGGCTTGTGGCTATTATCTTATCCGCGCGGCACAACAGTTTTAGGTTCTGCCCGCCGAAAAACTTTTTCAAAAACTTCTGCTTTATTATGTCCAGGTGCCAATACAGCACCAACTTAAAGTCCCTTTTGAAAAACTTTATAAGGCTGTGCGCCACGAACGGGTTGGGATAATGAAAAATCACCGCCTCCGGCTTAAAGTCGTTCATCACATTTTTAAGCGATCTTCCAAATCCCAGCGCTATGGACTGAGAAGATATCTTGGCCTGGCAGGCAACCCTGATAATTTCCACCCCGTCCACAATGTCCTTATCACTACCCTTTTCGTGATTAAAACAAATAACCTTGTTTTCGTGTTCTTTAAGCGCGTTCACGCAGTCTCTTGCAACCTGTTCTATCCCGCCTATGTGCGGAAAATAATAATTACTTATGTGCAGTATTCTCATAACGCCCTCTCGGAAGAGAATTTATCGGCAGTGTTATTTTTTAAGCCGAAAACCTTAAAAACCTTATATATGAACAAGTATAACACACCCGCTTTTTTATGTCAAGGTTTTACCCGATTTATACGGCGGTTATACGCCTTATCGCAGCCCGCCCGCGGATGGAATTTTTAAAAACAAACGGCGCGCGCCCTTGCGCCGCCGAAAACCGTTTTATGTAACTCTTTATGAGCCGCAGCCCGTGCCCGGACAAAAACGCACAGCCCGCACTTTACTAAATGCTGGCTATTATAACGGTGAGCTTTCCCTTTATGTTCACTATTTCCTTGCTGCCCACAAACCAGGTGTCACCCAAGGCGGTGTTCATGGTGATATGCCCGTTGCCTATCTTGCCGCTGCCCTCAATCACTATCACCGCGCGGAAGGACGCGCCCGCCGCCGCAAGCGAAAGTTCTCCGTTCACCCTGTACTTGGTGGCGGTAAAATATTTGCACTGCCCCAGGAGCTGCTTAGAGTACCCCGGGAATTCCAGCACGCTGTACTGCGAGCGGAAGTCCGCCTTGTTCTTTTTCATGTCCAAGACGGCAAGCGCCTTGTCTATCTGCAACGGGCGGGACTTGCCCTTGTAACTCGCGCGCCCGTAATCGTAAAGGCGGTAGGTTACGTTGGAGGACTGCTGTATCTCGCACACAAGGCAGCCGGGACCTATGGCGTGCACGGTACGCGCCTTCAAAAAATAGGTCTCTCCCCGCTTTACCGGCACTTTATTCAATATTTGCAGAATGGTGCCGTTTTTAATTCTGTCCCGCACCTCTTCGTCGGTAACGTCTTTATTGAAACCCATGTATATATAGGCGTCCTTGTCGGCGCTCATTATATACCACATTTCGTTCTTGCCGTAATCTCCCTCGTTGGGGAAGGCGTACTCGTCGTCCGGATGGACCTGCACGGAGAGAATTTCCCTTGCGTCTATAAACTTTATGAGCAGCGGGAACCGCTCGTAGTCCTGTGCCTTCCAGCCCAAATTGTCTTTTCCTATGACCTCGATATATTCGCCGAATTTAAGCCCCTTGTACCTGCCGCTTGCCACCCTGCTCTGCCCCGCGCTGTGCGCCGAGAGTTCCCAGCTTTCGGCAATACGGTCGTGCCTGCCCATGCTTTTTCCCAAAATATCGTGTATCTTGGTACCGCCCCACACAAAGTCCTTTATGTCCGGCCGAAGCTTTACAAAACACCCCTCTTCCGCCTTTTCGAGCGCGCGCGCCGAATTAGACCTGCTGTTTTCGGTCTTTATGAGCGTTACCGCGCGGCGGCCGCCGTTGGTTATTTCGTAACTTACGCCGCTTTTGAAAAACAGGTTCTCGTTGGCTTTGGTGGTAACGGGTTCGCGCTCCTTGCCGTGCACGCTCTCTATACACCCGTCCAGCACGTAAAAATTGACGCATGCGCCCGGCGGCACGGTGTCCTCCATAACGCTCTTGGGGTACACGGTTATCTTGCTCACCTTATAGTCCCCGCTGAAACTCAAAGCCTCTTCCACGCCCCAGTCCTCGTAATGCACGGGATAGTCGTCAAAATACTTTTTCTCGTTCTGATAATAGATTTTGGCTATTTCCTTTACGCCCGTCTTACTGTCCTTTCGGGTTACGAAAACCGCGTCCTTGGTACTCGCTATAAGTATGTTTTTAAGGTCGTTGGCAACTACAAGCATGTCGCTTGCGTTGTTTATTATGCTCACGTCCTTGCAGTTATAACTTATACTGCCGGAATTGTTTTCCTGCGCCCCCACGATGTTGTAATATGACATAATGTCGGTTATTCGCTGGCAGGTTATCCTTGCCAAAACCATCTCGTACTCTTCGGTTTTCATCACGTCCGCCATGCCGAGGTGGGAGACGTAATCGTGATTTTCCACGAACACGTTCTCGCTTATACGGATATTTTTGCACTGCTCCAAAAACGCCCTGTCCACGTTCTTTAACAGCACCGAAACTTTGGCGCCCAGTATCCCGCAGTCCACGTAACAGTATTTGCCCCACACCGAGGCGTACTTTAACTTTCCGCCCGACACCTCGAAATAATGATTGCCGTACTGCTTTTCCTTGGGCGCAGTTACCACCACGCCTATTTTATCCCGCTTTATCACCTCTTTTAAGTGGGTTATGCAGCTGTTATACTCCCCGTCGATAATATTGTCCGTGGAAACGACCAAAAACTCCTCGTTCCCGTCGAAATTGAGCGCAAGCGTTATTATGGAGGGCGCCGTTTTAAGGGGCGATTCTTCCATCAGAATGGAATATTTGAGATCCTGAAAGTCCTGCAGCTGCGCCTTTACTATGCTTTCGTGTCTTTTATTGGCGATAATTATAAATTCATCGCAGAAAGGTATATTCCTGAGAATTGCTTCCTGGAACATTGAACGCCCTTTGCGTATTTCCATAAATTGTTTGGGATAATTTTTTCTGGAAAGCGGCCACAGTCTGTCTCCGCTCCCTCCCGCCAGAATAAGACACTTCATTTAAGCGTTACTCCCGCTCTTTTATAAGCCCCGTGAACGCGGCGGATAAATCTTTAAGCATTTTGTCCGCGCTCTCTAAGGAACCGCCCTTTACGCCCATATATACCTTTATCTTGGGCTCCGTGCCGGAAGGGCGAACGCAGCACCAGCCCGATTCAAGCTCAAAATACAGCACGTCCGAAACGGGCAGACCCGTGCCGCCTTTATCCGCTTTGTTTCCGCGTTCAAAGCAAAATATCCGCCCGGTAAGAAAATCTTTTACTTCGGTTACCCTGTAACCGCCTATTTTGGAAGGGGTATCTTCTCTCAGCCGTGCGGTCAGGCGGCGCATGGCCGCGGCGCCGTCCGCCCCGTAAAAGGTCTTTGACCACAGCCCCTCTTTATAACATCCGTATTCCGAATACATATTATCCATTACTTCGGGAAGAGTTAGCCCCTTTTCGGCATAATAGCACGCCGCCTCGGCAAGCGCTGCCACTGCGGAAACCGCGTCCTTATCACGCGCATAACTTCCGGTAAGGCAGCCGTAACTCTCTTCAAACCCGAAAAGATATTTATACGCGCCTTTTTCCGCGCAATATTTTCCGCCGTTATCTTTTACGGCGCGCTCGAACTCCTTTATCTTTTCGCCGATATACTTAAAGCCCGTAAGCACCTCTATAAGGGTAACGCCGTACTTTGCGGCTATTGCCTTTGCCATATCCGTGGAAACCAC
The DNA here is from genome assembly GCA_949288785.1 of uncultured Eubacteriales bacterium. Lineage (GTDB taxonomy): Bacteria > Bacillota > Clostridia > Christensenellales > Borkfalkiaceae > UBA1259. Next base: position 19,417 of record CASELQ010000006.1, read on the forward strand.
GGTGGTAACCACAGCCCCGTTTTTTCCGATATCCTGCAAAATCCCCTTTTCGCGCATGCGTGCAAGGCGGTATTCGAGGATGAGCGCCCCGCTCATATTCCCCGTGAACGCGCGGTAATTCCCGCTCTTATCCCCGGCGTAAATGCCCAGCCTGTCCGCATCCGGGTCGGTTGCCATTACTATATCCGCGCCGTTTTTGCTCGCAAGTTCCAGCGCCAACTTAAAAGCCGCGGGATCCTCCGGGTTAGGATAGCGGAGAGTGGGAAAATTCCCGTCCGGCTCGGCCTGCTCCGCTACCACGCTCACGTTTTTAAACCCCATGCGGGAAAGCACATTGAGCACCGGCATTCTGCCCGCGCCGTTTAAGGGCGTGTATACTATTTTAAGGCTTTGGGCGCGCTTTTTTATTACCTCCGGGCACAAGACGGTGCCGCACACCGCGGCAAAATACGCCTCGTCCGTCTCTTCCCCTATCGTTACTATAAGCCCGCGGCGTACCCCCTCTTCAAAGGATACGCGCTTTATGCAGGAATAGTCGCCTGCCCCGCGCACGCTCTCCGTTATGAGCTTATCCTGCGGGGGGACTATCTGCCCGCCGTCCTCATTATATACCTTGTAACCGTTGTATTCGGGGGGATTGTGGCTTGCGGTTATGACCACCCCCGCTTTGGCTTTCAGCTGCCGCACCGCAAACGAAAGTTCGGGCGTGGGGCGCACCCCCGAAAATATATACGCCTTTATGCCGTTAGCCGCAAGTATCCTCGCCGTGTCCTCCGCAAATTCTTTTGACATCTTTCTGCTGTCGTAAGCTATGGCAACGCTGCCGCCGCCCGCAGAATTCAAGTAGTTTGAAAGCCCCTGCGTGGCCTTCCCCACGGTGTAAAAGTTCATGCGGTTAGTGCCCGCGCCCAATACCCCGCGCATGCCGCCCGTGCCGAAGGAAAGTTCTTTATAAAACCTGTCCTCTATCTCTTTCGGGTCATCTATTTTTTTAAGCTCTTTCTTGGTGGCGGCATCGAATATATCGCCCGTAAGCCACCTTTGATACTCTTTAAGATAATCGGTCATAACAGCTCCGTTCTGCCCTGTTTTTCAAGCAATTCGGTAATTTTTTTAACTTCCTGCGCACGCTCCTTGGGGCAGACCAGCACCGCGTCCGCCGTTTCGGCGATAACGAGCCCTTTAACCCCCAGCGCCGCTATCAGCCTGCCGCCCGAAAAGGCGTAAGTATCCGTACAATCCGAAAGCAATACGTCCCCCGAGGCGATGTTGCCGCTGCCGTCCGCTTCCCTCACGGCGCCAAGCATATCCCAGCTGCCCACGTCGCTCCAACCGAAGTCCCCGGGCACAACGTACACCTCTTCCGCGCGCTCCATAACCCCGTAGTCTATGGAAACGGAGGGCAGTTCGGGGTAAACTTCCGCAACGGTTTTATCCTCTCTTTCCGTGCCCGCCGCCCGGTATATGCGCATAAGCCCCTCGTAAAGCCCGGGCAGAAACCGCGCAATGTTTTTAAGCATAATCTCTGCGCGGAATACGAACACGCCGCTGTTCCAAAAATATTCCCCGCTTTCAAGATATTTTTTCGCCGTATTTAAGTCCGGCTTTTCGGTAAAGCCCTGCGCGCGCAGCACGCTGCCCGCGCCCGCAGCATGTATATAACCGTACCCCGTGGCGGCAAACGAGGGAGTAATCCCCAAGGTTACTATCCCGCCTTTTTTTTCCGCCGCCTCCGCCGCAAGCGAAAGGACTTTCGAATAACTTTCTTCATCCTTAATAAAAGCGTCCGCAGGGGTAACTATGATCACCCCGTCTCCCCGCGTCTTTAAAATTTTGACGGCGGCATAGCCTATTGCCGCGGCGGTATTTTTTGCGCACGGCTCCGAGATAATATTTTCAATCGGCATTTCGCCGCAAACGGCGGCTGCCGTTTTATCTTTCTGCAATGCGTTGGTTATTATGAAAAGATTCTCTTTTTTTATCGTACGCGAAAGCCTTGCGGCAGTTTCCGCCACCATGGGCTTTTTGCCGCTTAAAGTAAGGAGCTGCTTGGGATTTTCCTTGCGGGAAAGGGGCCAGAACCGCGCGCCGCCTCCCCCTGCCATTATAACGCCGTATATATTCGTCATTTGGCGCCCGTCCTTTTAAGGACGCCCCCTATCGTCTTGAAAATTATCTTTATGTCCAGCCATGCCGAACAGTGGTCCACATAATAGAGTTCGAGTTTTTGCCGCTCTCCAGTGCCGTAAGTGCTGTTGTTTCGGCCGTTTGCCGCCCACCAGCCTATCATTCCGGGTTTTACCGAAAGAAGTTTTGCCATATCTTTCCCGTACTTTTCCTCCGCCTCCGAACGCATTATCGGGCGCGGGCCTATGAGCGATATGCTGCCGACAAAAACCGCCCAGATGTTGGGAAGCTCGTCCAAACTGGTCTTGCGCAGAAATGCGCCGAGTTTTGTTATGCGGGGGTCGTTGTCTATTTTATATTCGGTCTTGTACTTTTCAAGCTGTTCGGGGGTGAGCATATCCTCAAGCCTGTCCGCATTCTTTTTCATACTGCGGAATTTTGGTATGTAGATGGTCTTGCCGTTTTTGCCCACCCGTTCGTGTTTATAGAACACGGGCCCCCCGTCGCTGCATTTTACGGCGACGGCTAAAATCAGATATAACCATGAAAATATGATGAGAAACAGGGCGGAAGAAAAAATGTCGAACGCCCTTTTAAAAAAGAAATAGCATTTTTTACGGAAAGTCTTTTTGGGCGGAACGTATACGCTCTCACCCTCGCTGCCGCCCGCGGTTTCTTTATCCGCCTGTTCTGCTGCCGCGGCCTCTTCCGCTCCGTTCGCCGCAACAACGGCGCAAGTGCTGCCTGCGCTGGTTTCGGCATTTGACCCGACAACCTCAGCGCCTTCCGCAGCGCATGCCTCTCCCTGTTCCGTTCGGGAGGCGGGGCTTTGGGCGGGCACTATTTTATTATCAACATTATTGTCTATACTGTCGGCCGGACTTCCTTCCCCGTCGTTTTCCCGGGCGGAGGAACCGGAATCTATATTAAAATTGTCGTAATCGCTCACGATGACCTCTTAAATTTAAAAATCAAAGTTTAACACAAAAGTTAAAATTAAGTTAAATTATTATTAAGTATAACATAATAAGCCGCGTTTTGCAAGCGTTATTTTATAAGGGTACAAAAAGCGCGTTTAATTTATTCCGGGCTTTAAAAGGTCAGTGCTTTCATCTGCGTTTTCCGCCTGCTTGCCGTTTTTACGGCGCCGCCGGCGAATCCTTTGCCTTTTCCTGCCTTCTGGACTTAAAAAAGTCCTTTATCAGTTCCGCGCACTCCTTTTTAAGAACGCCGCCCTGATACTCTGCGCTGTGATTTAATCCGTTTTCCGTGAGCACGGGATAAAGGCTCACCGCACATCCGCTCTTATGCTCGTATGCGCCGAAATACACCTTTTTTATGCGCGCCCCGGCAATGGCGCCCGCGCACATGGCGCAAGGCTCCAAGGTTACGTACAGTTCGGCGCCCTCTAACCGCCAGCTTTTAAGTTTTGCGCACGCCTTGTTTATCGCCTCTATCTCGGCGTGAGCGGTGGCACGCTGATTTTTTTCCATGCGGTTTCGCCCGCGGGAAATTATCCTGCCGCCTATTACTATCACGGCGCCCACGGGCACTTCGCCCTCTTCTTTGGCGCGGGCGGCCTCTCTCAACGCCTCCCGCATATATTTTTCGGCAACCTGTTGCATAATCTTCTCCGTTCTCTCTAAATCTTATACTAATACTAAACGGCGGCCCTGCCCATTTTAAAACCCGCCGCCTTCAAAAAACATCTCGGTTACAGCCGATAAGACGTTCCTATTCTTTTCAAAGATCTTACCTGCCTGCCGCGGACTTATCGGATGCGCAAGGTAATCTTCGCCCACCTCTAAGGTAAGGGCGGGTATGTGCAGTTTTTCCACGCACCAGTCTTTATATCCGCCCGCCGAAATACCGGCGTCCCCCAAGGGGTAACCCGTAACCTGCGAAACTTTTTTTGCTATCTTCAAATCTCGTTTCCGCCTTTCGCCCTGCTGGAAAAACTCCCAGTAAATCACCTCGCCCTTGCTGTGATAGCTTAAAGTCATATCCGGGTTGGTCTTAAAAGTAAAGTCCCTCAAAGCGCGCGATTCGCTTTCGGAAAAGGGGCGCTCTCCTATATAATTTTCCGCGCCCGGCGTTTTCACGTTTTTAGCGCCGGTGCCCCAGCGCGCATCGAAATTCACGTTCAAGTCCACGCCGCGCCCGTTGGCTTTATAAAGCGGGTTTACGTTTTCGGCTATCTCTATCCCGTCCGGGTTGACAGCCGGCAAAAAATATACCGTGCCGCGCACGCCCCGTTTCGCAAAATCTTCTGCCATAAGGGCGGCAAGGTACGCCGTTACGTATTCTCTTGCGTGCATGGCGTACTGGGCAAGTATTACGGGGCGGGCGGTCTTTTTTACCGCAACGAAATATATGGGTCTGCCATCTTCGCTGTAACCCGAAACGCCCTTATCTCCGCCAAAGGACTTATAAAAATACTCGGTATCGGATAAAACGCTCATACGGTATTTTATGCCGGGCTCTGCCGCCGCGCCACTTTTAAGTTAAAATCGCCGTGTTACGCCCGCAGCCGCGCCGTTCCGAATAACACCGCCCGTCGTCGTTTTCCGCCGTGTATTCCACTGAAAGCACGCCCGCCGAATAAAAGCGCCCGCACGTTTTTCTCCGACCGCGGCGCAACGCATAAGTCAGGCGGCCAGCCCGAAAACTATTTATGATAGGCGCTGCCGCCGAGTATAGAAAACGCCCTGTATATCTGTTCGGTGAGCATAAGCCTGAAAAGAGTGTGCGGAAAGGTCATGTCCGAAAAGGAAAGCAGCATGTCCGCCCGCCTTTTTATCTCGTCCGAAAGCCCGTAAGAGCCGCCTATCACGAAGGTAATTTCCCCGAAACCCGCGGCGGCGTAAGCCGATAGCTTTTCCGCCAGCCCCGCGCTTGAAATTTTTTTACCTTCAATTGCGGCGGCTATCACCTTGCCTTTTAAAAGGGGCAAAAGCCTTTCGCCCTCTCTTTGTCTTATTATCTCCTCTCCAGCGGCGCTTGTCTTTTTAAATGTCTCTTCCGCCGCCTCTATGATTTTAAAATCGCAATAGCGGGAAAGGCGGGCGGAATATTCGGCTATGCCTTCCGCAAAATATTTCTCTTTCACTCTGCCCACGGCGGCAACGCGCACCTTTATCATACCGCAAAAACTCCCGCCGCTATAATAGCGCAGCAAATTATAATGCCGAATAACCCGCCCGGCATTATGAATGAAAAAACCGCCCCCTTGTCTTTTTTCGCGCCGCCCGTATCCCCGCCGTTATGCTGCTTTCCGCCGAAATTGCCCGAATTACCTTCGGCGTTGCCGTCAGATGAAGCCTTGCATGTTTTTCTGTAAACAAACGCCATAGCCGCCGCGGCGGCGGCAAGCAATATAAGCCCGCCCGCTATAATATACGGGCTGAGAAGGTCTATCTCCGCCCCGAAAAAACCGAACGTGAGCACCGCGAAATTATTTAAAAAATGCGCCAGCATCCCGGGGATTATGCTTTTTGAAACGTAAGCAAGGAAACATAAGAACAGCCCGTAAATAAACTGATATATAAGCTGCGCCAAAGAACAGTGATAGAGAGAAAAGCAAAGAGAACACAAAAGCGCCGCGGAAAATGCCCCCGCGCCGCGAACGCCGCCGAAAATCACCCCGCGGAACAGCACTTCCTCAAAAATTGCGGGGAGTATCCCTAAAACCAAGGTAAAAGCGAGGTACTGCCCCCAGGTTTCAAGCGGGATATCCGCCGCGGATACGGTAACGCCAAGTTTTTCAATCCATTCGGCAAACAGGGTGTTTATAAACCCCAGCCCCATAAACATTCCCGCCGCGATAAGAACGCCGAGCAACAGGTATAAATAATTAAACGGCTTAAAAATGCGGGAAACCTTTACAGGCTCCGCAGAAATTTTGGCGTAAATGATGAGAGAAATAAAGATTGCTACAACAGAAAAAAGCGCGCTTACGGCATAATATATAAAACCGCCCGCGGATAGGGCGGACAAAACCGCCTGACCCGAAAAAGAGATTATGACGTATAAAAAAATCATTGCCGCAAACGCAAAGCCGGAAGCGCGCGCCCGAGGCAGCATATACTTATCCATATATCCTCTCTAAATCAAGCCGCCCCGTTCTTTCCCAAAGCCTGTAAAAGTTCGCCGCAAAGCGCAATATCCCGTTCCAAAAACGCACGTTCCCCATCCTGCACGGAAAGGGATTCAAGCGCCGCTTTAACCACCGAAACGTCGTTTTCCGAAAATATTAAGCCGCCGTCAGTAATTAGCCAGTAAAAGGAATTATATTCGGTGTAACCGCCCTCTTCTGTAAAGGCAAGCGCGCTCTCCACCCCCGAAGAAGCGCCGGAGTTTATAAACCGCGCAACCACGTATCTTCCTTGGTACAGTTCTCGCGCGCTGTAAGTGTAAACGCCGTAAGTTTCATCGTAATCGGCGCAAAAACTTTCAAATTCATCGGAATACACAAACTCGCCGAGGTATTTTTCCGCCTTTTCGGGAGAAGTGTGCTCGTCCAGAACGTCGCACAACACGGCAAGATCGCCCGGCTCGCCGCTCTTTTCATACTGCCGTTCGTAAAACACCGCGGCGGCGGAAAGATTGCCCGCGTTTTCGAAAAACCGCGCCAGCGGACGGGGAAAAAACAATGCGAACGCGCCGAACACCAGCCCCAGAAATACTATTACGGCGGCAAGCGTTATGGCCGCGGTCTTTAATATGAGTTTAGTCAAATTCCCTCTCCCGCATCCGCCTTAATTGCGGCGGAATCAGCGTTTTTTTGCTTTTTTCTTTTAATTATTTTATCACCCCGCGGCGCAAAAATCAACCCTTTAAGTATAATTTTCGGCATAATTGTAATTTAGGGCACTCAGGGCGCATAAGATATTTTCGGAGAAAGGACGATGAAAAAATTTTTTATGTTTACGTTATGTGCCGCATTAGCAATATTTTCCGCCGCCTGTTTTAAGGACGAGGGGCTATCCCCTTACGTAAGTCAGCTGCGGAGCAATATTTACGCCGCCGAGAGCGAAACGCTTGACGTGCAGGCAGTTTACGGCTTCCGCGAACAGCCCTTTGTAAACGACGGCGCGGTCGGCGAAAGGGTGTATACCCTCACTTTCCGTATGCCGGGCGCGGGCAGCGATCAGGGGGAGCGCGCAGTGCTTTTAAGCCACGGCGGCGCCGAATATAAGGCGGTTTTTAAATTAAACCCGGTTACGGACGTACTTACCGCCGGTATAAATATAGACAATTTCACCGAGGATACTTTTGACGCGATAATAACCTCAGGCTCTCATGCCGAAACGGTTACATTTAAATCCATAGTGCCAAAAGATACAATGGACTATACCGAGGCGCTTAAATGTTTTGAAAAAAATCAAAGCACGCTTTACGAAAGTTTTAAGGATTCCGAAGGGAACTTCTGCGCCGAAATTTACGCGCGAATAATAGTGAAAGATAATAAGGGTTACTGGTACTTGGGCTTTGCAACGGGAAACAACCGCATAAAGGCGCTGCTTTTAGACGGAACTACCGGCGAAGTGCTTGCCGTAAGGGATATAATATAGTCAGCCCCGCCGCCATTCGTATTGCCTTAAAGTGGTTTTAAGGTAAACCGCCGCGCGGGACGGGTCTTCAAGACTGTCGGAAAGCGGAATATTCTCCCCTGCCTGCCAGCCTTTAGGCTCCTCAAAAACGGCGGATACAAGGCCGTAACATTCCCCGAAGGCATATGCGCCTATACGCGTTACCGAGGCGGGGATGATCACCTCACTCACCTCCGTACAGCCCGAAAAGGCGTTTTCGCCTATGCCGATAACCGTCTTTCCCTCAAACAGGCTCGGGATCTCTATGGCTTTTGCCCCGCCCGGGATGACTTTTATAAGCCAAACGCCGCTCTCATCCGCTTGGAATTCATACTCCGGCACATTTTCCGCCGGCGTTTCGGGAGGAGGTGTCTGCCCTTCCTGTCCGCCGGAGCCTTCACCCTCATCGGGCGCGGGGGTTTGGGTACCGCCGCCGGAGCCGGGGTTTGCGGTTTCTTCATTATCGGCACCGCCGGAAGGCGCCGAAATTTCCGTTCCCTCTTTCCCGCCCTCGGCGCAGCCGAAGCAGGCGGAAAATATAAAAACGCACGCCAAAACAAGCATTGCAAAAATTCTTTTTACATTTATTCCCTTTATCATTTGTGTAATTTTCCGCTTACTTTTTTGTGGAAATTTTTTATTCGGCAGAAATTTTAAAAGATACCGTTATGCCGCGCGCCTTTCGTCGCGCGGCATAAAAACTTTGGTTTTATTTATTAAAATTGTCTTTCAGGGAAACTATCTCGCTTAAAACTTCCCTTCCCTTTACGTTAAGCCGCTTAAAATACCCCGTGCGTATGAACTGATAGGCGGTATTCTCCGAATTTTCAAACACGTACGGCTCCGCCTTGCCGGAAAATATCATAACGCTTTCCCTGTTCATCCGCTCGGAAAAGTCCTGCCCGGGGTACTGCTCGTCGTTAAGAAGATACCCGTACTTTCTTATCTCGGTATCCACCGCCGTTTTAGCGTTCACCCATTGTATAACGCCCTTTACCTTTATGCCGGAAGTATCCGCCCCGCTCCTCGATTCGGGCACGTACGTGCATATAAGCTCTTCAACCTGCCCGTCTTTACCGAACACCACCTCGTCGCACCTTATGATATATGCCGATTTAAGCCGCACGTAGCCGCCCTTTTTCAGGCGGAAATACTTGGGCGGAGGGTCCAGCGAAAAATCATCCGCGTCTATATAGATGTCGCGGGAAAAGGTTATCTTGCGGGTTCTGCCGCTCTTATCGGCGGGGTTTATCTCGAAATCCAACTCCTCCGAAACGCCTTCGGGGTAATTTGTAAGGGTAACCTTAACGGGTTTTAACACCGCCATTGCCCGCTCCGCGTTGGCGTTAAGGTAGTCCCTTATGCACGCCTCCAGATAACTTATCTGCACCTCGGAATTGGCTTTGCTCACCCCTATCCTGTCGCAGAAATCTTTAAGCACCTCCGGGGGAACGCCGCGGTTTCTTATGCCGGCAAGGGTGGGCATGCGCGGGTCGTCCCACCCGTCCACGTCGCCCTCTTCCACGAGCTTTTTGAGATAGCGCTTGCTCATCACGAGGTTGGTTACGTTGAGCCGCGCAAACTCTATCTGGCGGGGTTTCGGGGAGAAACCAAGCTCTATCCCCACCCAGTCGTACAGCGGGCGATGGTCCTCGAATTCCAGCGTGCAAAGGGAATGGGTTACCCCCTGCATATAGTCGCATATGGGGTGGGCAAAGTCGTACATGGGATATATGCACCACTTGTCCCCCGTTCTGTGGTGGGTCTGCCGCAATATGCGGTATATTACCGGGTCCCGCATATTTATGTTGGGGGATGCCATGTCTATTTTGGCGCGCAGGCACTTCTCCCCGTCTTTAAATTTGCCCGCGCGCATATCGCGGAAAAGCGCAAGGTTTTCTTCCGCGCTCCGCCCTCTCCACGGGCTTTCCCTGCCCGGCTCGGTAAGCGTGCCGCGGGCGGCGGAAATTTCCTCCGCGCTCATATCGCACACGAACGCCTTGCCCGCCTTTATCAGCTGCTCGGCAAACTCGTAAATATTTTCGAAATAGTCCGAGGCGTAGGTTTCCTTGTCCCAGGAAAAACCCAGCCACTCTATATCCTTTTTAATGGCGTCCACAAACTCGGTCTTTTCTTTGGCGGGGTTGGTATCGTCCAAAAAAAGATTGCACTTGCCGCCGTATTTTTCCTTGATGCCGAAGTTTAAGCATATGGACTTGGCGTGCCCTATGTGAAGATACCCGTTGGGCTCGGGCGGAAAACGGGTGTACACCCCGGTTACTTTGCCCTGCTCTAACTCTTCGTTTATAATCTGTTCTATAAAATTAGCCGCCTCTTTCATAAAATGCCACCGATATTTTTTGTTTTAAGTATATCACAATTAAAAAAATTTCAAAAGCGTTTTATAACAGTTTTATGACCGCGCCCTTCATTTTATTGCCTTTTTAAGTTTTTTGTCTTGATGTCGGCTGTACTCCCGTAAATTTTGCAAAAAGGTGCGCCTATCCCGCGCCGGGCGCCTTTATTGCTTGACTTAAAATGCAATATAATGTAAAATTAACTATAATATTTATAATAAATCAACAGGCGGTAATGATATGTCCGACAAGATTGAAAACAAAATGGAAAAAATAGTCAACCTCTGCAAGAACAGAGGTTTTATCTTCCCCGGCAGCGAAATTTACGGCGGGCTTGCCAACACCTGGGATTACGGTCCCCTGGGCGCCGAACTCAAAAATAACATAAAGCGCGCGTGGTGGAAAAAATTCGTGCAGGAAAACAAGTACAACGTGGGGTTGGACGCGGCTATTTTAATGAACCCGCAGACCTGGGTTGCCTCCGGGCACCTTGCGGGTTTTTCCGACCCGCTTATGGATTGCAGGGAATGCCACGAGCGGTTCCGCGCCGATAAACTCATAGAGGACTGGGCGGCGGAAACGGGCTACACCCTCGAAAAGCCGATAGATTCCTTTACCAATGCCGAGATGAAGGCGTTTATAGACGAGCACAATATCCCCTGCCCCACCTGCGGCAAACATAACTTTACGGATATAAGGCAGTTTAACCTTATGTTCAAGACCTTTCAGGGCGTTACCGAGGACGCGAAAAACACCGTTTACCTCCGTCCCGAAACGGCGCAGGGTATTTTTACCAACTTTGTGAACGTGCAGCGCACCACGAGAAAGAAAATACCTTTCGGCATAGGTCAGATAGGCAAATCTTTCAGGAACGAAATAACGCCCGGCAACTTTATCTTCCGCGTAAGAGAATTCGAGCAGATGGAACTGGAATTTTTCTGCAAGCCGGGCACCGACCTCGAATGGTTCGATTACTGGCGGTCTTTCTGTAAGGAGTGGCTGCTTTCCATAGGCTTAAAAGAAGAAAACATAAGGCTAAGGGACCACTCTCCCGAGGAACTGTGCTTTTATTCCAAGGCGACCACCGACTTCGAGTTTTTATTCCCATTCGGCTGGGGCGAACTGTGGGGCGTGGCAGACCGCACCGATTACGACCTTACACAGCACAAGAACGTTTCCGGGAAAGACCTTTCGTATTACGACCAGGAGACGGGCGAGAGATACATCCCTTACGTAATAGAACCCAGCCTCGGCGTGGAAAGGACGGTGCTTGCCGTGCTTTCAAACGCTTACGAAGAAGAGGTTTTGGACGAGCAGAAAAACGACGTGCGCACCGTTTTAAAGCTCCACCCCGCGCTTGCGCCCTTTAAGGCGGCGGTTCTCCCCCTCTCCAAAAAGCTGGGCGAGGGTGCGGAAAAGATTTTTGCGGAACTCTCCAAGCACTTTAACGTGGATTACGACGAGACGGGCTCCATAGGCAAGCGTTACAGGAGGGAGGACGAGATAGGCACGCCTTTCTGCATAACTTACGATTTCGATTCGGAGACGGACGGCTGCGTTACCGTGCGCGAGAGGGACAGCATGGAACAGGTAAGAATACCCGTTTCCGAACTTAAAGATTATATAGAACAAAGAATCGCGTTCTGAAAAAATAATTAAAAAAGCGAAAAAAGCTTTTCCTCTGTCCGTTCGGATTTTTTAAGGATACTTATTGAACGATTTATAAAAGCCCGGCTTTTAATAAGCCGGGTTTTGTTTACGCTTTGTTCCGCAATATAAGAGAATTTAACTAAAAATTTACGGGCGCTCCGAACATCGGAGCGCCCGTAAAATACCGTTTATTTTAAGAAGCGGAATTTTTATTTTCCAAAGCCGTTTTTGTTAAACGCGCTTTTCTTTTGCGGTACGGCTTAATACATTCCGCCCATGCCGCCCGCGGGCTGCGGGGGTTCGGGTTCTTTTATGTCCGCCACCACGGATTCGGTGGTGAGGAACACGCCCGCAACGGACGCCGCGTTTTCCAGCGCCGAACGGGTAACCTTGGTCGGGTCTATTATGCCGCTTTCCACCATATCGGTGTACTCGTTGGTAAGGGCGTTAAAGCCGTAATTCGCTTTATTCGCCTTTAATATTTCGTTAAGGATGACAGATCCGTCCAGCCCGGCGTTAACGGCTATCTGCTTTAAGGGCGCTTCAACCGCTTTAAGCACTATCTGCGCGCCGGTCTTTTCGTCTCCTTCCAGGCTGTCCGCATACTTTTTGATGCTCTTTATGGTGGATATGAGCGCTATTCCGCCGCCCGGAACTATACCTTCCTGAACGGCAGCCTTGGTGGCGTTAAGCGCATCTTCTATGCGGAGTTTTTTCTCCTTCATCTCCACTTCGGTGGCAGCGCCCACGTTTATTACCGCAACGCCGCCCGCAAGTTTTGCAAGCCTTTCCTGCAATTTTTCCTTGTCGTAATCGGAAGTGGTAACGGCTATCTGCGCCTTTATCGCCTGCTTTCTCGCCTCTATCGCCGCAGGGTCGCCCGCGCCGCCTACTATCGTGGTGTTGTCTTTATCCACCTTTACGGTAGCGGCTCTTCCGAGCATATCCGTGGTAACGTCTTTAAATTCATAACCCAGTTCGGAAGAAATAACGGTGCCGCCCGTTAAAACCGCTATATCTTCGAGCATAGCCTTTCTCCTGTCGCCGAAGCCGGGCGCCTTTACCGCCACGCAGTTGAACACGCCTTTGAGTTTGTTGACGACCAGTGCGGCAAGCGCGTCTCCCTCTACCTCTTCCGCAATTATGAGGAGGCGCATACCCTGCTGAGCGATGGGCTCTATCACGGGCAGAATCTCCTGTATGGAAGATATCTTTTTATCGGTTATTAAAATAACGGGCGAATCGAGCACGGCTTCCATCTTGTCGGTATTGGTTACCATGTAAGCGGAAGCGTAACCCCTGTCGAACTGCATACCCTCAACGGTGGTGAGTTCGGTCTTGGTGGTCTTGCTCTCTTCTATGGTTATAACGCCGTCTTTACCTACCTTTTCCATCGCGTCCGAAATGAGCACGCCCACATCCGGATCGCCCGCGGAAATGGCGGCTACCTGGCATATTGCGTTTTTGTCCTTTACGGGCTTGCTTATCTTTTTAAGGCTTTCCACCGCCGTATCGACCGCGCCCGCAATACCCTTTTTAAGTATTATGGGGTTGGCGCCAGCCGCCACGTTTTTAAGCCCTTCGGCTATCATGGCCTGCGCCAGAATGACCGCGGTGGTGGTCCCGTCGCCCGCCACGTCGTTGGTCTTGGTGGAAACTTCTTTTACAAGCCCCGCGCCTATGTTTTCAAACGAATCTTCGAGTTCTATCTCCTTCGCTATGGTAACCCCGTCGTTAGTGATGAGCGGCGCGCCGAACTTCTTTTCCAGAACGACGTTCCTGCCCTTGGGCCCGAGCGTGATCTTTACCGTATCCGCAAGGGTATCTACACCCCTTTGAAGCGCCTTTCTCGCTTCCTCTCCGTGCTTTAACTGCTTAGCCATTTATATTACCTCCCGTTATTCCACAATGGCGAGTATATCGCTCTGACGGATGATCGTAAGTTCCTGCCCGTCTACCTTGAATTCGCTGCCGGCATACTTGGAGTACAGAATCTTGTCCCCCGGTTTTACCTGCATAACCACTTCTTTGCCGTCTATCACTCCTCCCGGGCCTACCGCCACTATTTCGGCCATCTGCTGTTTTTCCTGAGATGCCGCGGGGAGAATAAATCCGCTGCCCGTCTTCTCTTCCGTTTCGAGCGCCTTGACAACTACCTTGTCAAATAAAGGTTTTACCTTCATTGTGTTTTGCCTCCTTTAATTTAGCACTCTTTCTCTTACAGTGCTAACTTATATTATATACGGCATAAATATTTTGTCAATGATTTTAAGGCGTGATTTTGTAAATTTTTTTAATTTTTTATTTTTTACGGGTTCGCTCCGCCGAGCGGGAATTTCATTTTTTGAAAAACCGACATCGGCTTGTCTGAAAAAAGGTATATGAGTATCCGCGCGCTTTTAACCCCTAAACCATTAAGTAACAACAAAAACGGCAAAACATTAAAAGTATAAAAAATAAACGGCGGCAATGCTTTACCCTGCATAGGGCGCCGCGGCAACTCCGCGGCGCCCTATGCAGGGTAATTAAACTTAACGTTTTTAATATTTGCTTTACGTATGATAAATAAAGTACTTAACGTTTTTAACACTTATACATATGTTATGGTAAAACATATGTAATCAAATAAATTTAACCGAATATAACAACCCCTGATTTATGCCCGTAACCTTATTGCGCAGCCTCATCTTCTTTTTGTTTTTCCATAACCATATGGCGGATCTCTTCCATGCTGTCCTTATATGCCGTTCTGGTCTTTTTCTCCATACCCTCTTTAAGGGCAAGCGCCTCGATAAGCGCCTTTGCGCGCTTTAACCCCCTGTCGCTTTTTACCTTTACGGTAAAGGGCGTTTCGGCATAGGACTTCACTTCGGAAAGGTCTTTCTGGAAATATATCTTTTCTTCAAAATCTTTGCAGTCCAGCGCAAGATGCAATTTCATGGTTCTGCCGCGCACGCTTATCTTTGCTACCAGCTTTCTGCCAAAACGGTAGGAAACGAACCTGCCGGACACGCGCTCGTGCAGCTTCCGATAGGATATGAACTCGTTGTTCAGCTCGTCGTAATATTCCTGCGTCCTCACGTCGAGAGCAAGCATCTTCTCGGCAAAGGTGGTGCGGCGGTCGAATATCTCCCTGTCGTCCTCCTCGTCATCGAGCACGTCCCCTATCTCCGCGGCGAAAGCGGCGGCAACTTCTTCTGTCGCTTCTGCCGGAGCGGGCTGAACGGGCTGTTCTTCCTCCGGCTCATCTGCGAGTTCGGGTTCCTTAACCGGCTCGGCTATTTTAAGCGCGGGCTCCGGCAGCAAAGCGGGTTCTTCCGCCCGTTCGGTGCGAGTGTGCCTGTAAAATTTTACCGCAAGATACGCTATGAGTATAACTGCAAGCGCTGCCGTTACGGCTAAAATAACTATAAGTTCCGTACTCATGATACATCCTCCTAAAAACCCTTATCGGGAATATTGCTCGTAATTTTGTAAACTATTCTCTGAAAACGCCCGACAAAGTTTCCGCCGCCGCCGGCGCCACTCGGAACGGCTTTTAAAATATCACGCCGCCTTTATCCGTCGCTTTAATACATTATATTATTTATAAGCCAGCCGCTTTATCTCCGCTCTGTCGCAGCGCGGAAAGCGCTTTTCGTTGCCTTTAAGCGTAGTTCTTTTCCGGCTGGCGCTTGGGCTCGCACGTTACGTTTATGCCGAGGTTTCGAAGCGTTGCCTCGTCCACGTGCGAGAGTATGACCGAAGAATGAAATTCCGAACCTTTTAATTTACGGAGCTGCTCTAACGCCTTTTTTGCGGTGGGGTTTGTTACCGCGCTCACCGCAAGCGATATGAGTATCTCATCCGTATGCAGCCGCGGGTTTACGCTGCCCATGTGGTTTATTTTGAGTTTCTGAATGGGCTCTATCACCGCCGAAGATATAAGATCAATGGAATCGTCTATATCCCCGAGCACTTTAAGCGCGTTTAACAGCAGCGCTGCGGAGGCACCCAGAAGATCGCCCGTTTTGCCGGTTACAATGCGCCCGTCCGGGAGTTGCAGCGCCGCGCACGGAGTGCCCGTGATAAGTTCCTTTTCAAGCGCCGCGGCAACCACCGCGCGGTCGTTTATGGTAACGGACATTCGCCGCATTAAAATCTCTATTTTGGAAACGGTCTCCTTGTTTACAAGCCCCTTTATGAAATCGAGCTGGGCGGCGTAATACCTTCTTATGATCTCCTGCTTGCTCGCCTCTTTGCACACATCGTCGTCAATAATGCAAAAGCCCGCCATATTCACGCCCATATCGGTGGGGGACTTGTACGGGCATTTGCCCATAACCCTTTCCATTACGGCGGAAAGCACGGGAAACACCTCCACGTCTCTGTTATAATTGACCGCCATAACCCCGTATGCCTCCATGTGGAAGGGGTCTATCATGTTCATATCGTTCAAATCTGCGGTGGCAGCCTCGTAAGCGGCGTTCACGGGATGATTTAACGGCAGATTCCATACGGGAAACGTTTCGTACTTTGCATAGCCCGCCTTTACCCCGCGCTTGTGTTCGTGATACAGCTGCGAAAGGCAGGTAGCCATCTTGCCGCTGCCCGGACCCGGCGCCGTTACCACCACCAGCGGGCGGGTGGTTACCACGTATTCGTTTTTACCGTATCCCTCATCGCTCACTATCTTTTCCGGGTCGGAAGGATACCCGTCTATGGGATAATGGCGGTATACCTTTATTCCCATCAGTTCAAGGCGCTTCATAAACGAATCAGCCGAAGGCTGAGAGGCGTAGCGCGTTAAAACCACGCTGCCCACGTAAAAACCCTTTCTGCGGAATACGCCTATAAGGCGCAGCGCGTCCTGGTCGTACGTAATGCCGAGGTCGCTCCTCGTCTTATTCTTCTCTATGTCGTTGGCGTTTATGACGATGAGTATTTCCGCCTGATCTTTTAATTGAGAGAGCATCTTTATCTTGCTGTCCGGCTCAAAGCCCGGCAGCACGCGGGAGGCGTGAAAATCGTCGAACAGTTTTCCGCCGAATTCCAGATAAAGCTTGTCCCCGAACATGGCTATGCGGTCGAGAATTTTCGCCGACTGCATTTCAAGATACTTTCTGTTGTCAAATCCCTTTTTGTTCTTCATAAGTATGCCGCCGTTCAGTCTACAAGATTGGCGTTTTCGAGTTTTTCAAGAAAAGCCTTTATGTCGCGCGCGGCGGTTTCCCCGTCCACGTCGTACTCATTTAAAAGCGCGGTCTTTAGCTCCTCCTCCGTCGCGCCCTTTTCAAGCAGCCGCCATAAAAAAGCGCCCGTTTCGTTCAGGTTTATCACGCCGTTGAACTGTTTTACGGCATCCCCCACCGCGACCACGAGAAAACTGTCCGCCACTTCGCGCAGAATAAAACCCTGTTTAATTTTCATATCCTTCTCCTTTACTCATCGCGTTATAAGACAGCGCGGCAGCCTCTGCCGATACGTTGCAGTATAACCTGTATAATTTAACTTCTTTGAGCATCTTGTCCACAAGCGCAAAATATTTATCCACGTCCTCCGCCTGCTCGGGCCTCAACGTCTGATTGAGTATCACCATAAGCATTTCCCTGGGCGGGATGCGCGTTATGGAATTGCTCTCGCCGCGGCGGAGTTCGCATATGGCGGCTATCTTTGCCCTCGTATTGGTGTCCAGGCGGTGTTTGCCGTTCCACGGAGTGCCGTAAACGTAAAACGCCCCGTCTGTATAACGGACTATGGGCTTATCGTCGTTTATCATGACCGCCCTGTCCCCCAGCATCTCCCGCCACAGCCTTACGTGCGTGGACTTTCCCGTGCCGGAAGGCGCCGTGAAAAGATACGCCTTTCCGTCCACCGCCACGGCGCTGCTGTGAAATATCACGCCCTGCCGCTCTTTAAGGCAATACACGCAGAGCTTGCGGAAGAGCGCCAGGCTTTCAAGATACGCGTCCGAAAAGCCTTCCGCCCCGCCGCGGGCGCGCTCGCTCTCTATGTCCTCCTTGGTAATGACCGCGTTGAACTCGGGAGCAAGACTGCCGGTGTAAAGATAATTTTTACACAGTTCGGGAGTGTATTTATAGATATGGTTTGCGCTGAATACTATATCCGCTATTTTATATAAGGGCATTGTCCGATAAAACTTTCTCCCTTTATTGACCTTGTTTAATATTTTACCAAAGCCGGCGCGCTTTGTCAATACATAATTTGCTTTTCCGCCCTCTTTTGTGTATAATTACTATTATGACAAGAAAAATTTGTGCAGTTGTTACCGCCCTCGTTATTGCCGCGTGCATATTCACGGCGGGCTGCAATAAAACCGATTACGCGGATTTTTACGCCTTTTCCTCACCCGTGCACGCAGAGGTTTCGGGGACCCTTTCGGATGAGATTAAAACAGATCTTAAAGACCTGATGAGCGCGCTCGAAGCGGAATTTTCGGTTTCGGGCGGGACTTTCGCCGCGCGCTTTAACGCGCTTTCCGCGGGGGAAAGCATTGCCGCGGAAGGGCACGTTAAAAAGGTGCTTGACACGGCTTACTCGTGTTACGAACTGACCGAAGGCAGGTTTGACCCCACGGTGATGCCGCTTACGCGGCTGTGGCAGTTCTATCCGGATTTCCCCGCGGCGGACTTTGCCCCGCCCGACAAAGAAGATATAGCCGCGCTGCTTGCAAGCGGAGCGATAGGGCTTGAAAACGTAAGATACGACCCCGAAAGCGGGCAGGTAACCAAACTCAATGCGGGCACGGAATTAGATTTCGGCGGCATATTAAAAGGTTACGCGGCACAACTTGCGGGAGAACTGCTGGTTGAAAACGGCTTTACCGAAGGATATGTGAATGTGGGCGGCAGCAGCCTGTTTATTTTGGGCTCGGACAGGCTTTATATAACCCACCCGAGAAAGGATGGCAACATAATATGCGTGGACATGAAAGGAAAAAACAACGCCGCAGTATCCACCAGCGGCGATTATGAAAGGACTTACACCTATAACGGCAGGTCGTACTGCCATATCATAGACCCCGAAACCGGCATGACAGCCGGAACCGGCGTGGCGAGCGTAACCCTCATCGGCGGAGACGGAGCCGCGGCGGACGCGATAACCACGGCGCTGTGCCTTTGCGCGCACTCGCCCGAAAGCCCCTCAGACCCTGCGGCGAGCGAACTGGTACGCCTTATGCAAAAGGTTGCGGCGGCATATCCCGGCGCGGTAATCTTCGCCGTGTACGACGGCGAGGACGCCAAGCAGATAATAACCAACGCCCAGGCGGGCGGCTTTACGTTAGAGGACGATAGTTATACCCCCGTATACATTTAGTTTTGCCCCGCACTTTTGTGCATATAAACGCATTGTAAAACGGCGTTTTTATTTTTATAAAACAGTAAAAGTCTGCCCTGCGCGGGGAATAAAATACCCCGCGCAGGGCAAAAGTTTATCGTATGCGCGTGTTTTTACGTTTTAATAACATATGCGCATATTTGTATTTTCCGTATTTTTTAACGAGCGCCGTTATATCTTTCTGCCCGTTTTGAGCATGATTTCAAGCAGTTCCTTTTCCCCTTCTTGCCCGCGGTTCGGCTTGTCGTAAATAATTTTACCGTTCGAAATAATTATTATCCTGTCCGCAAGATAGCACGCCTCCTTCACGTCGTGCGTAACGAATACGGCAGTCTTGCCCTCGTCTTTGCGGAATTCTTTAAACATATCCATAAGCGAATATTTGAGCGCGGGATCGAGGTTTATAAAGGGTTCGTCCATCAGAATGACGGGCGAATCGAAAAGAAACGCCCTTAAAAGTGCCACCCGCCTCTTCATACCGGCGGAAAGCGCAGAGGGATATGCCTTTTCATAGCCTCCGAGCCCCGCTTTTTCAAGGGCGGCGGAAATCTCAGCGGTATCGGCGTTTTTGCCGCCGCAGGTAAGCATAAGATTTTGTTGCACGGTGAGGTTCGGTACCAGCCTGTCGCTCTGAAACACGTAGGAAACGGGTGCTCCCCTTTCAAGTCCGCTTACGGTGCCCGAATAATCGGTGAGCGAAGCAAGTATATTTAAAAGAGTGGTCTTGCCCGACCCGCTCTCCCCGAGCACGGCGGTAACCTTTCCCTCTTCCAGGCAGAGGTCAAAACCCGAATATACCGTTTTTTCACCGTATTTTTTTGTGATGTTTTTAAGTTCTATCATGTTTTAAAACTTTATAAAACGGCGCATGCCTCGCCCGTGTACAGCGTTATGCTTTTTATCTGCGCCTTTCCGCAGAGCGCGCCAGCAGCCCGAACACCCCTTCCGCAATCAGCCCCAAAGCCACCGAAACAAGCACAAGCGCTATCATGGTAGCCGTTTCAAGATAGACCTTTGAGGTATTTAACAGATACCCCAAAGAGCGCCCCGTCTGCGCAAGCACTTCCGCCGCCACCATAAGTTTTACGTTAAGAGAAAGCCCGGACCCTGCCGAACGGAGCAATTGCGGCAGCACGGCGGGAACCTTCACCTTAAAAAACACTTCCCTTTTCGGCACGGCATACACGCGGCACATTTCAATAAGGTCGCCGTCTATTGCGCCCAGCGCGTTTTTAATGTTTGTAAAAATAGTGGGCAGCACTACCAGCATGGTAACCAGCACGGGGGCTACCCTCGAATTCGTCCACACAAGCAGCAAAAGCACCACCGCCACCGTGGGCAGCGCCCTTATTATCGCTATAACGGGGGCTATGAGCTTTGCCGCAAAATCGCTTTTTTCCGCGGCAAGCGCAAATATGAAAGCAAGTAAAAAAGATACGGCAAAGGCTATCAGGCTGCGAAGAAGGGTGTTTAATACCGCCCCGTAAAATTCCGCGTGCCCGAACAGCCCGAAAAATTCTCCGAAAGTCTGACCTATGGTCGGCAATATATACTGATTGTCGGTTGCGGCGGCTGCTGCCGCCCATATACCGAATATGGCTGCCACGGATATAAGCGGCGCCGCTATGCCGAGTACTTTGTTTTTATCCACTTTTTTCCCTTTTTTGCTTTATGCGGCGGAAACCGTCAAAAAGAAATCGTCCACAACCTGTACTGCGGGCGGAATATCCAGCCCTACGCCCACGTTTATTATGTCCGCAAGATAGGCTTTAACGTCGTCTTTCGCGTCCGCCGCCCCCTGCCAGCGGATGTTGCAGCCCCGTATCACTTCCGCGGTAACGGCGGAAGGCTGCAAAGAAGGCGTAAAGCCCGCTTCCTTGTCCGTGATGTTTTTATTCACCGCGTTCACCGCTTCCGCGGGATTTGCCGCCGCCCACTCCGCCGCGGCGGTAAACTTATCGCCGAGTGCCGACATAACCTCGGGATATTCGTTTGCAACGCTGCTCTTTACCATAAGCACTGCCTGAGGATATTCTCTGCTTTCCGCGTCGTACATATCCTGTAAACTAAGCCGGTAAAAGGTCTTGCCCTGTGCGGCGGCTTTTGTTTCCAGCGTGGTTGCGGCAGGTTCGGGAAGCAGCCCGTAAGAGAGTTTGCCCGACAGTAACAGCGGCATCATATCGGAGGCCTGCTGAAAATAATTCAAAGTAATTTTATCAGCGGCGGCGCTGTCCCCCGTCTCTATGCAATCGGAAAGCCCCGCCTTACTCAGGGCGGCGCGCAAGGTTAGGTCGGGCACAAGCCCTTCGCCTATAACGCCCACCACCTGACCTTTAAGTCCTTCCGCCGTGAGATTTTCGCTCGCGCTCATTATAAACAGATTGCCGTGAGTAATTACCGCCGCCATTTTATAGGGATCTTCCGCGTTGGCTTTATAGAGTTTAGAAGCCGCGTTCACGGGCAGTATCACAAAGTCGCCGTACCCTTTGGCTCCGTTTAAATACATGGATATATCGTTTGAGGATACCACGTTATAATCTACGCTGTGCCCCAGTCCCAGGTCGTCCCCTTCCTTAATAAACTTTGCTATGGCAAGGGCGGGCGCCCCGTCCGGCACGTAAAAAGTAAAGGTAACGTCCTGCCCGTCCGTGCCGCCGTTACCTCCGCCCCCGCCGTTTGCGTCCCCGTCTCTTCCGCAGGCGGTAAACGCCAGCAACGCACAGCACAAAACGGTTATTATAATGCCGTAAAACTTTTTCATACGCTCTCCTTTGCGCCTTAAAAACCGGCAAAAATAAACTCCCTCTGCCGCTGCAAAGGGAGGAACTCGTGTAACCAAAGCCGAACGGCTTTGAAAATCACCTTATTCAACCCTTTGCTTTCAGGCGCACCTTTTAGTTTAGGTATTTACGTATTTATTTTACCCCGTACGGCAAAAAAAGTCAAGCTCTTTACAGCCGTTTTTCTTTCGCTCCGCCAAAATCTGACCTGTTCAGCCAGCACTTTTTAAACAATATATATGTTATTTGCGCATACCTTTTAATTTAACGCCGTTTTTATTATATATACGCATATATTAACAACTATAAAAGACCAAGACCTCTTTTTGCTGCTTTTTTGTATATTTGCGGCTTGTCCGCCAAGTTACGCCTTTCCCCGGCGCCGGTAAAACAAGGCGAGGAAATCATATAAAAATTATATGGCAAAACGGCGGTTATTTTTCCGCTTCCGCCCTTTCCGAAAGATATTTAAGCCTTGTGGCTTCTCCCCCGCGCAGGTGCCGCTCCGCAAGATTTTTTTCAAGCACTCCGCGCACTTTCAGATATAAATCTTTGTCAATAAACATCAGCCGTTCGGTAACGTCCTTATGTACGGTGGATTTACTCACCGCAAACGCCGCGGCGCATTCCCTTACGGTAGCCCCCGTTTCCAAAATATACTCGGCACACCTCACCGCGCGCCGCTCCATATACTCCCACATACAATGTTCCCCCGCTTTTTCGCGTTGTTACATTCTATGTCGAATTTTGCCTTAATATGACGAATTAAAAAACGTAGGTTCTATTAAACTTTTTAAATATGAAATATAAAGCGAACGGCAGTGAGCTGCTTATTGCACACCGCCGTTCGCTTTAATTAAAGCTGCTGTTATTTTATAAATTTCAATCTAAAACACAAAATTGACTTAATATGGAAGAACAAATACGGCAAACCCCGCGGAAAGATTAAACATTATTTTGCCATCGTCAAGAGGTCTGAGAGTCATTTCACCTCTGCTCCAAACTTCGGCCGCCTTAAAATCTTTCCCGAAATCCAACGTGGCAGTAAGCGAAATATCACCCTTTTTATTATTGGAAGGCGCCTGCGGATTGAATAACATATACATATACTGTCCGTTCTTTTCGTCTTTTAGTTCAGTACAAAGCGCTATTTGAGATTCTTCCACTGCTACTCCTTTAAGCACGGAAAACTCGTTTTGCTCTACGTTGGACAGATAATTATTTGCCATAAAATTCACCGGCCGCTCGGCAAAATAATTTACTCCCAAATAATCAAAATTCAGTGCAACAGGAGCAAAGCGCTGCATTTCCGCATGAATATCGCGCATCCAGTAATAAAGCGGCGTTTTTTCTCCGCTTCTGTCAACAAAAGCCGTTCCGTCCGTATGATAAGCTCCTTCACGATTTTGCTGCTTGGTCCAATAAGTATAATATGCAAACGTATCGATGCCAAATCCCATATATGAATTAACCTGATAATACATTTCGCTCATGGTGGGGGCTTTCATTACAAAGTTAAGCCCCGCTTTATCCCTGGTAAGTTCCGTACTTTGACACACGGTGCTCACAGGCAAATTATATTCTTTCGCCAAATCACATATAATCTGAGCATTTCTGAAATGGGTAAGCAGTATCGAATAACTTGCGTCATCGTCTATACCGGTCTGCATAAATGGATATGAATCCCAGCACAATCTGTCCGCATCGCACAACTCAATGTATTGCCTTACGTAATGCTCGTAAGAATCTTCGACAGACATATCGGCAAATTTATCATCCGTAATATCTACAAACAACGTTTTATGGTCCGTATCGAGCGGAAGCAGATTCAGCTGAATGTATATTTCAGGCATTGCTTTTTTCAGCGCTCTGTAAACCTGTCCCGCGGCCGGCAGCTGATACCATCTCGGTTCGTCAACCAGCATAACGCCTATAAACGTTTCGTGCTCTTTATAATCTTTGATACATTCCGAAAGATAATCAACGAGTTCTTGCTCGTTTGCAAAAGGCTGCTGTCTGCCAGTTGCATTCATCGCCGTCTGCGAAAGAGCGGCACCCTCTCCGTATATCGGCTGAGATTCACAGGAAAGAGTCTGAATACGGCTGTCATATACTATAACGCTCTCCAACCCCGCCGCCAGCGCATTATCCATATTCTTTTTCGTCTGGGAACTTTCCCATTCTTCCCCGGAATACGGGTCGTTACCCTGTAACATAAGAGTGTTCAGACCGCAATCAAGGTATTCTTTATACCGTTCTTTAGTACGGAAATCTATTCTGTTACCGTTTTCATCCTGAGCAAAAAAGCCTTCGTTATCAATTGCCCAGGTCCCGTCCGTGGGAGAGCTGTATCCGTAAGTTGTAAATTTCCCGCTGCTTTCCGAATAATATTTCGAATACGGATTGCCTGAAAGGTCAGTACCTCCGCAACCCGAAAAAGTACATACAGAAAGTATCAATGCAATTGTAATGGAAAAAAATTTCTTTTTCATAATTCCTCCTTATTCTTTTACCTCAAAAAATGCGCTGTCCCCCGCTTTGAGGGTAAATTCACTCTCGGATATATCAATACCGCCGGGCTTTTTAAGAGAAAAAGTTTTTATAAGTTTACCCGCAAAAATCACACGTATCTTCTTTTCTCCCGAGAACTCTCCCTCAGGGTCGTTGGCATTGAACAGACAGTACACCGTTTCACCACCCGGTTTGTGCCTGAGCCTTGTTATAACCACCGCGGTATTTTCTTCCATCTCCAAGGAACGAATACCATCAAACTTTCGCCGTTCCATTCCGGACAAGGCTTCGGGCGTCTTAAAAAATGACGTCCTGTACCCGCTGTCTTCATACTCACATTCCAGCAGATACGGCGCCAAAACCTGCATTTCTCCGTGTAATTTTTTCATTACGGCGTAAAGAGCCGTTCTTACCCCGTCGCTCGTTATGAATGCGGTACCGTCTGTATGTATTCCGAATTCAAAGCCGTTCTGTTGCTTGTGCCAATACGTATAATAAGCCACACTCTTGACACCGAATGCGAGAACGCAGTTCAGCTGCCAGCGCATATCATCTTCTCCACAAGACCGGAATCGTATCTTTCCGTCTATATATAATGCCGTTGCCTGACAGACAAAGTAAAATTTTACCCCTTTTTCTCTGCATACGTCGGCGGCAATCTGCAGCCCGGTGAGATGATGCCACAAAATAAACATACCTTTTTCGGGTTCCAGTCTCATTGGATATGAATCATAAAGCAGATAATCCGAACCGGAGCGTTCAAGATAAGTGCGAATATAATTTTCAAAACCGTCGCACAAATCCTGATTGGCGCCTTTTTCCATATATAAAGCGTTGTTGCACGAATAAAGCGGAAGCAAATTGCACTGCACGAATATGTTCGGCGCTACTTTTTTTGCCGCTCGCATTATCTGAGACAAAGCCTCAATCTGGAACCATCTGGGTTCGTCCACAAGCATAAAACCGTAAAAAGCCGGATGCTTTGAATAATCGCGTGTGCAGAAAGCAATAAATTCCTCAAGCTGTCCCTCGTCCGCAAAATCTTTGTCTTTTCCGATTATTCCGCCGCTCTTTTCAGACAAATCAAAAATTCTTTTGTCATAAATAATTATCTTCTTTATACCGGCGGCATAGGCGTTATCCATATTCTTTTTGGTTTGTGAACTTTCCCACTTCTCCCCGGTATACGGGTCGTTACCCTGCAACATCAAAAGATTGAGCCCGCAGTCAAAATACTCTTTATATCTGCTCTTTGTCCTGTAATCCACTCCGGTAGAAAATAATGTTTCATCTATTCTCCACGTTCCGTCAGTAGGAGAACTGTAACCGTATAATATAAATTTTTTGTCCATATAATCCTCTCGTACGCGCCGTTATTCCGCCGGTATAATCTCAAAAGTAAATTCCGCCGCTCTCATTTCGTTTCCATACGCTATTGCATATCGTCCCGAAAGCCAGTTCTCATCGTATTCGCCGTAAGGAATGGTAACGGTAAAATCCGCAGGCGTATAAGTGGTGTTGTCGTCAGATGCAAGCGAAAACAAAAACGTAAGATTTTTATCCGTATCCAACGACGTTTTTACGGTATAAGTAAAAGCAACGCTCCCGTAACTGTCTTCCAACGCTTTGAAAAAACTGTTATCGCCCCTCATCTGTATCTGTTCGTTTATACCGAAACCGCTGTAATCGTAGTTATCGTAATCGGAAGGGTCTCCCGTCTCCAGCCGATTCGGGCCGGTAAAATAAGTTCTTCCGTGATACTGACCGGCTTGTTCAATAAGCATGGCATAACCGGTACCCCCGCCTATAAGCTGACCGCCGGGCACGTCCGCAAATAATACGAGATTGGGAAGTCTCGGACCGGTGGCGCGTATTACGAGGGTATCTCCCACGTTATATTCGCCAAGACTTGCATATGCAAGATCAGTGGAATTACCATTCGAATCAAGAATAAACCCGTCGGCCTTTTGGTCAAGCGTTACCTTATTGCCCGAAACAGTACCTGAATAAACTGTCTGAACCACATCTTCGTCAGGTATATCGGCAGCGGGAGTATTTTCAAACGAAAAAGTAATTTCCGCTCCTATCTCACCCGCGGCTCCATACGCTACCGCATACCTTCCTGTAAGCGGTATTTCATTATTCACAAAAATCGAAAAACTTTCCGATGCATAATATACTAACTTACCTTCGCTTCCAGGCGTATAAAGTGTAGCAGTTACTCTAATATTCGTATCGCTCTCTTTTTCGGTAATTATGTCGTAAATATACTCCGTACCGTCATTAAGGTTTTCAAAAGTAAGCAATGACCCGGCTTTTTGAGCAGCAACACTCTTTCTTGCATCACTAAAATAAAGGTCCGTCCTGCCAAGGTAAGTTCCGCTGCTTTCCGTTCCGGTACTAAGCCTGTGAGGGCCGGATACGGTAAAATATTTAGTTTGTGCATATGAACTTCCGGGATATTCTCTTGAAGTTGTAACTGCAATACCGGTTCCGTAATGCACCTGCTGTCCGCCGTTTACGTCCGCAAATAAAACCACGTTGGGAATATTTTTACCCGTAAACTTAAACCTCAATCTGTCCCCGATTTCATAGGCACCAAGCCCTAAAAACGCGGAGTCCTGATAGTAAACGAAAGGAGTTGCAACTTCCACGTGTTTGCTTGTGGCGGCAAGCGTAACGCTTCCGTCTTCGTTATACTCCACCTGATATTCCGGCAACGCTTCAAGTTTTTCCACTTTGAAAACGCAGTTGGCCTCGTTGGAAGCTCCGTATACCACGGCAAAAGTATTTTCGAGGTCAGGCAGGCGATGTTCGTAATTGAAAGTTATTGACTTTACGCGTTCATATCCTCCGTCTGTTTTTCTGTCAAGCATAAAGTACAGTTTGATGAATCTTCCCTCTATGGCATCGCCGTTATACGATATTTCACCCGAAGAGGCTCCCGAAAGCGAATACTGAGTACCTACAGTATAACGGTATTCCACTCCGTCTTCCAGGTTAAGATAACCGAAAGGACTTTGATTTACAGGCGAATCACCCGGTACGCCGTTTGAAACGCCCACCCCGTCGATGTAGGCTTTGTTATTTTCGCAAATTGCCTTGTATCCGCCAGTGTAATCGGCGGGATTTCCACTGTCCAGCCGATACGGCCCCAGTATAGAAAATCTTTGAGAATTAGCTCCGCCGTTCACGTAACTGGACTGCAAGAATAAACCCGTGCCTCCGCCCGCGGCCTGACCGTTGTTCGTGTCCGTGAACAGGGCGAGATTAGGTATGTTTTTGCCGGTAAAAGTAAACTGCAAAGCGTTACCCGTTTTATATTCCCCGAGGCCAACATACGAATAATACGTCTTATGACCGTTATTCACGTCATTGAGGAAACTGCCCGCAAGCAGTTTATATTCTCCGGTAGCCTCGTTATATCTTGCTCCGAAAGCATCCGTGTTTATTTTTTCAAATCCGGAAAGGCCATCACCGTAATCTACATTATCCTCAGGAACGTACTGTACGTTTATGTTATTCCGGCTGTCGCCGTAAATCACCATGCTGCCGTTTGTGGGAATTGCCGCGCCTCGGTAAGTTTCCGAATCGTAACTGTAAACGCACTCTCCGGTCTTACAGGTTGTATCCGTATAGCTTTCCACTTCGTAAATTTCTACTCTGAAACTTTCCGAATTGGTTCCGGCATCTTTATGAAATGAAGTTTTAAGCAGATAATCTTTGTCGTCTTCCAGATTCTCCCTGCCGAAATTCAGGTCGTCGTTAAGTTTGGAATTTGCGCGGGCGGTAACAATGCCGTTCATCATGGTTGGTCCGTACATAACCCAACCGTATCCTTCAGTTTCGCGGAAACGGAAAGACAGCCAGTTTCCCTGAGATACGTAATATATTCCGTAAGGGTCTACGGCAGTTTCGTCAGACTTTACGTGAAGTCCTATCTGCGGAATATTCTTACCGCTGAATAAAACACTCACGCTTTCGTTAGCGGCATGTTCGCCGGATATAACCGCATAGGAAAGTCCCCTGTAAGTATCGCTCGAAGGCGCCGCAAGCAATTTAAAAGCGTAAGGATTCTCATCGGAGTACACAACGTTTTTACCCGTCTCTATAACTGAAAATCCTTCACCGTTTTCCGTCCCCTGCGAAGGATTATCTATCACGTTGACGAGAATATAATCTTCTGTTTCCTTGTCTCCCGATATAACGTTGAAATCAAAACGATATTCGCCCGTCTTATCAAATACGAACGTTTCATCGGATCCAAGTTCTACATCTTTCCACTCCCCCGCGTCATCGTCAACGCCGAAAGTAAATTCACGGTAATAGGAGGAATACGCAATGGCAAACTATTTTCGTATCACCGCTTACCACCCCGCAGAGAATGTCTGCGCCGTCTTCGACAGCAACGGGCGCTTTGAAAAGCTTTGGCAATTCTCGGCGTTCCTCGTCCAAAAAGGCTTCAAAATCGTCGAAGTCGGCTCGGACGATAAATTCCATGAAGGCAATATTCCCAAAGTGCAGGAAGATACTTCCCTCATCCTGCGAGCTTGCGCAAAAGGCGAACCGAAGAAAGACGGAACTGCTATAGAAATTCACGGAAAGCATTACGAGGTGATACCATGACAAAGCGTGAAATCTGCGACGAACACCGTACCGTAGACCAAGAACCCGAAGTCTATGCCAAGATGAAAGCTATCGAAAAAAATACGGATGCCTTGTCTATGCCGTAACGCACGAATTTACTCCGTTCGGCGAATGCTATGACTTCCTCATCGTATCGGACTATCCCGAAGAATGGGACGACTTAATGAACGATGACGGCAACAGGCACTGCGCTTACGCCTATGTCTGGAACAAAGACGACGAATGGTGTTCGGAGTTCAGCGACATAATCGTGCAGAGCTTTGGCGGCGGCATCAAAAGAGTCGCGTGAGGTGAAATATGAAAGTATATCTTGTAAAACTTGATTGGTCCACCGAAGACAGCAACGACATCGAACTGTTCGTTTGCGGCACATATGACAAGGCTTACGAAAAGTTCAAAGAACTTATCGCAAACGAAATGAACCCGGACAACTCGTGGGTTGGCGAACTCGAATGGGAAAACGGCGTTCCG
>CASELQ010000007.1 GCA_949288785.1 uncultured Eubacteriales bacterium
TTTGACAAACTAAACAAACGTCCTCGTAAATGTTTGGGTTGGAAGACTCCTTTTGAAGTTTTTTACAATAAAGTGTTGCATTTAGTTTGACAATTCAAGTTCAAAAAAATTTCAACCGCCCTGTCATAAAGTATTTTTTACGGCAAAAACCGGTGTTAAAATAGCGGCGCAAGGGGGCGGAACGGAACGCAAACGCCGCTTTGAAATTTCAGCGATAAGGGGGTATATCACGAAAAAAGGCAACTACGCGGAAAAGCAGATTGTTTTAAGGCTGAAAGCAGTGGAAAATGAGATAACGTTACGTAAAAACGATAATCTTGCCGCATATAACGCGGGCGAGAAAAAGCACTTAAAGCAACTTGCTTTTCACAAGTGTTTAAAGAAAAACCGCTGGGTATTCGGCGGCAACCGCAGCGGCAAGACCGAGTGCGGCGCGGTGGAAGCCGTTTATATGGCGCTGGGAGTGCACCCCTACCGCAAAAACAGGGATAACGTGTTCGGGTGGGTGGTTTCGCTTTCCCGGCAGGTGCAAAGGGACGTGGCGCAGGCAAAGGTGCTGCACTATCTTAACCCCCGTAAAATAGCGGGAATCACCATGGCGGACGGCAAAAAGGACAGCCCCGAATACGGCGTGATAGACCAGATACGGGTAAAAAACGCGTTCGGCGGCATATCGGTCATAGGCTTTAAGTCCTGCGACCAGGGGAGAGAAAAATTTCAGGGGAGTTCCTTGGATTTCGTGTGGTTTGACGAGGAACCCCCGAAAGACATTTACGAGGAGTGCCGCATGCGCCTTTTGGACAGGGGCGGGGATATGTTCGGTACCATGACGCCGTTAAAAGGGCTTACTTTCGTGTACGATGAAATTTACCTCAATGCCAAAGGTTCTCCCGAGGTGTGGTGCGAGTTTATGGAATGGGCGGATAACCCTTTTTTAAACCCGGAGGAGGTGAACAGCCTTACCGAGAGCTTATCTTCAAGTGAGCTTGAAAGCCGGCGTTACGGGCGGTTTACGAGCGGCGCGGGGCTGGTGTATCCCGAGTTTTTGCAGGAAGTTCACGTCATAGATCCCTTTCCCGTGCCCAAGGAATGGTTCGATAAAATATCCATAGACCCGGGGCTTAACAACCCGCTCTCCGCCCACTGGTACGCCGTTGATTTCGACGGTACGGTATACGTAATTGCCGAACATTTCGAGGCGGGGCGGGATATAGACTATCACGCGGAGAGGATAACGAGCATAAGCGACGGGCTGGGTTGGCACCGAGATTCGGGCGGCAGGGTGGCGGCGCTTATAGATTCGGCGGCAAACCAGCGCACGCTCGCTTCCGTAAAGTCGGTGAGCGAGTTGTTTTACGAGCGTGGGATAGCAGTGAGCCCGCGGGTAAATAAAGACCTGTTTTCGGGTATCCAGCAGGTAAAATCTTACCTTAAAGTCAATAACGGCAAGCCGAAAATGTATATATTTTCCTGCTGCGAAAACCTGATACGTGAACTTAAAACCTACCGCTGGGGCGAAGGGGATCTGCCCAAAAAAACGGACGATCACGCCCTGGACGAGCTGCGCTATTACCTTATGACAAAACCGAAAAATATTCCGCCCCCGCCCGTAAAAACGGAAATTCAGAAAGACAAGGAGAAAAAGTTCAGAAAGATAATGAATGAAAGACATGGGAGAATTGGCGGGAGCCGATGAAAAAAAGATAAGGAGCGCGCTTTTAAAAAAGGCGCTCGGATATAACTTCAAAGAGGTTACGGAAGAATATACGGGCGGGGAGGACGGAGATATAAAGCTCAGCAAAAAGCGGGTGGTTACTAAGAACGTTCCGCCCGATATGGCGGCAATAAAATATCTTATCGAAGGGGAAGACTCCGCCCCTCTTTCCGAAATGACGGACGAGCAGCTGCATGCCGAAAAGGAAAGGCTCGTAAAACTGCTTACGGGGGCGGAAAAAGAAAAACCTAAAAAAGGAGATTGACCATTGGATAAAGAAAAAAGGGAGCGCGACAAGTTCATGGAAGAGCTTGCCGCCGAAACGCAGGAAGATTTTGAGGCGCGCCGAAACGCGCGCCTTGCCTACGAGCGGCAGTGGGAACTGAACATGAATTTTCTGCGCGGCAATCAGTATTGCGGCATAGGCGCCCGCGGGGAGATAACCGAAGGGGCGGAAGGGTATTACTGGCAGCAGCGCGGGGTATTCAACCATATAGCCCCGCTCATGGAATCGCGCATGGCGCGGTTTTCGCGCATATCGCCGGTGCTTTCGGTGCGCCCCCGCACGGATGACGAGGCGGAAATATCGGGCGCAAAAGCCGCCGAAAAGGCGCTTATATCGGCGTTTGAAAGGGCGGACATAAACGAGGTGGTGCGCAAAGCCACCGTGTGGAGCGAAACGTGCGGTTCGGGTTTTTACAAGGTGCTTTGGCGGGAGGACGGCGGCGAAAAGGTAGGGGAAGCGGACGGGGAAAGCGTGTACGAGGGAGAAGTTTCCATAACGGCGGTATCGCCCTTCGAGATATTCCCGGATAACCTGTTTGCCGAGAAGGTGGAGGACTGTTTCAGCATTATCCAGGCGCGGGCAATGCCCGTGCGCGAAATAAAGCGCGTTTACGGTCAGGTCGTCCCCGGTGAAAAGGTAGACGTGTACAGCCTTTCGCCCGCAAGCGGAGAGGGCGCGAGCGTATTAAAAGACGCGGCGGTGGTGATAGAAAAATACGAAAAACCCTCCGAAACCTTTCCTCTCGGCAGGGTGATAACCGTTGCCGGCGGGAAACTCTTGTATTACGGGACCCTGCCGTATAAAAACGGGGAAAACGGCGCCCGCACCTTTCCTTTTATAAAACAGGACAGCGTGGCTGTGGCGGGCAACTTTTTCGGCGCGGGCATAATAGAGCGGTTAATACCCGTACAGCGCGCGTATAACGCGGTAAAAAACCGCAAGCACGAATTTTTGAACCGCCTTTCCATGGGCGTAATGACGGTGGAAGAGGGCTCGGTAGACGTGGATGATTTGCAGGAAGAGGGATTGCCTCCCGGGAAAATTCTCGTATACAGGCAGGGCGCGGCGGCGCCCGAGATGATGCGGGACCTATCCATGCCCGCGGACTTTAACGACGAGGAAGATAAGCTCATAAACGAGTTCGTGATAATAAGCGGCGTGTCGGACGTGTCGTCCTCTTCCTCAAACGCGCGGCTGGCGTCGGGCAGCGCGCTGGAAATACTCATGGAGCAGGATAACGAGCGGCTTTTGCTGCCCGCGGAGGAGATAAGAAAGAGTTACGTGGAGATAGCGCGGCAGGTAATAAGGCTGTATGCGCAGTTTTCGGCAGGCATAAGGCAGATAAAATATACGGACGGAAACAATAAAACGCACATAACCTATGCCGAGGGACTTGATAGATGCTCGGACGACGTGTACGCCGAAAACGAGAACGAGCTGCTCTATTCCCAAAGTGCCAAAAAAGATATGATATTTAAGCTCTATGAAAGCGGGCTTTTGGGGGACGACAGCGGGAAACTCCGCCCGTCCACCAAGGAAAAGGTGCTGTCCCTCCTCGGGTATAAGGACTTGGATTACAGAAAAGGACTTTCCGAACTGCAGGAGGAAAAGGCGGGCAGAGAAAACGAAAAACTGCTTAAAGCGGAGGTCTTGCCGGACGAGGTGGATGACGACGCCGTGCACATAGACGAGCATTCGAGATTCGTTCTGAGCGAATATGAAACGCTTGGCGAAAGCGCACGCGCCAGGTTTTACGCGCACATAAAGGCGCACAGGGAAAGGCAGAAAGCGCTTTCCGCCGCGCCCGAGCAAACGACTTTACAATTATAACAAAATACGATATTCAGTAAAAACATAAAAAGGAGATAACGCACAATGGAACTTGAAAATGAACAAACCGCGACCGCCGCGCACACCGCAGGGGCGGAAAAAGGTAACGGCGAAGAGGGCGGGCAGGTCTCATACGGAAAGTTCAAAAGCGCGGAAGCGCTGCTTTCCGCATACAATTCCTTACAGGCTGAGTTTACCAAACGCTGTCAGCGCTTAAAGGAACTCGAAGCGGCAGCCGGCGCGGCGGATACGCGGGAGAATTTATCCTGCCCCGCTCCGCGCGAAGAAATGCCCGAACCGAACGAAAAAGGTATAACCGGAGAGGAAAAAAACGAGATACTCAAAGACTACCTTAAAGGCATACTCGGGCAAAAGACGGGCGCTATAATAATGGACGGCGCCGGCGTGGGGTTAAAGACGCCCGCCGCCCGCCCGAAAACGGTGGAGGAAGCGGGCAGGCTGTTCCGCGGGATCCTCGACTGAAAAACATAAAAAGGAGAAAACATGGCAGTAACATTGACTAGTGCGGACAGCGCACTTAAAACTTATTACATAGACGCGGTTGCCGAGCAAATAAAAATTTCCAACCCCTTTCTTGCCGCGATAAAGCAAAGTTCAGACGACGTGTGGGGCAAGGAAGTAAAAAAACTTGCCGTTTACGGCGTGAACGGCGGCATAGGCGCGGGCACGGAGGAAGGTGCTCTTCCCGCATCGGCAGGCAACAACTACACCGAGATGGTAACCGTATTAAAAAATCTTTACGGCACCATTGAGATATCGGACAAAGCGGTGCGGGCATCCGCAGTGAGCGCGGGGGCGTTCGTGAATCTTTTAAACGCCGAAATGGAGGGGCTTATCCGAGCGGGCTCGTTTAACTTTTCCAGAATGCTGTTCGGGGACGGCAGCGGCAAGCTTGCAACTATAACCGACGTAACTTCCGGCGTCATCACCGTGGACAGCGTAAAGAACCTCGAAACGGGCATGGTGATAGACGTAAGAACGCCCGTGGGCGTGGCGGTTGCCGCGGGCACCGCAAAACGCGTGCTCGGCATAAACAGGTCGGCAAAGACCCTCTCCATAGAGGGGATAACCGCCGAAACGCAGGGTATATCCAAGAACATGATAATCACCTTGCAGGGCTCATATAACAACGAGATAACCGGGCTTAAAGCCATTTTCGACACCACTAAGGACCTTTACGGGCTTACCCGCGCGGATAACGAATGGCTTAATCCCTATATCAATTCGGCGGTGGGCGCGCTCACGGAGGACGCCATTCAGGAGGCGATAGACGACATAGAGGAAAGGAGCGGCGGCACCGTGAACTTTATCCTGTGTTCGAGGGACGTGAGAAGAATTTTGCAAAAACTCTTATCCGCGGGCAAGCGGTTTACAGATACTGCCGAACTTGCGGGCGGTTATAAGGCAATAACCTATAACGGCATACCCGTGGTGGCGGACAGGTTCTGCCCGGAAGGCACCATGTATCTTTTAAATACGGATGACTTTACTTTGCACCAGCTCTGCGATTGGCAGTGGCTCACGGGGGACGACGGGAGAGTGCTTAAACAGGTGGCGGGAAAACCCGTGTACACCGCCACGCTCGTAAAATATGCCGATCTCATGTGCGCCCGCCCGTGCGGGCAGGGTATGCTTTCCGGCATAACCGGGCAGGAAGATGCGGACGGGACGGACGGCGGCGAAACCGCTTAAAGGCAGCAGGCCGCGAGTTAATGCAAATACCGTTTTAACGCGGTGAAGTTTGTGTGCGGGGGCGGTTTTCCGCCCCCGCACACTGCCTCCGCGGCAGTGCCGCGGCGCAAAGGGAGGAAAAATGAAAGTAAAAGAAATAGTGCTGGCGGCGGCAACGCTTACCGGCAGCGAAAAGGTAACAGCCTATTTAGAGGGCGGAGAAGGCGCGCAGGCGGACGGGGAAACGCTTGCCGCCGCCGATAAATTTGTAAGGCTTTGCAATATAGTCATAGGCGAGCTTGCGGGAAGCTATATCCCCATGGTGCGCACGGAAAGGGTTACAGCCGTGAACGGCAGGATATATTTTACGTCGCTTTCCATGCGGGCGCTTAAAATCCGCGCGGTATACGACGCAAGCGGAAAGACGCTTTTTTACACGCTGCACCCGGAGTATATAGAGCCCGGGGGCAGCGCGGCGCAGGCGGAATACGAATACCTGCCGGATAATCTGGGGCTTACCGATGAAACGGGGTATACCGAAAAGGATATTACCGCCGGGGTGCTGTCTTACGGGCTGGCGGCGGAATACTGCCTTGCCGAAGGTCGCTTTGAGGAGGCGGTGCTGTGGCGCAAGCGCTACTCGGAGGGAGTTATGAGTTTTGCCCTGCCGCGCGGGGGAGTAATAAAAAGCAGGTGTTTTATATGAGCGTGCCCAAGGAGTTTTATAAACCGAACGTAAAGATGGAAAGATACGAGGAGGACTATACTGCAAGCGGCGGTTCGGGCAGCGGGTCGAACGGCGGGCTTATAAGGAAAATATCGGTAAAGGACGCCGCCGCCCTTCCGTTTAGCCTCACGCCCGAGCGGCTGTATTATACGGGCGGCAGGCTGCTGGCGTATCTTTCGGACAACAAACTGTATATTGAAGAAAACGGCGCGTTTACGAAATACTCGGACACCTCTTACGCCGCCCCGCCGGACGTTGTGGCGATAACGGTAAACGGGGAAAGCAAAATAGCCGTTGTAACCGAGGAAGGCGCCGTTTTTTCGGACGGGCAGACCGCCGACATTGTAAAGGGCGAGCGTTACGCCGCCATAAACGGTATGTTTTTTTCGGCGGAGGGAAGAACGCTTTATTTTTCCGCACCCTTCGATCAGGAGAATTTTTCGGTTAACTCCGGCGGGGGCGGGCAGTTTACCTCCATGCCCGAAGACGGGGAGATAACGGCGCTTGCCGATGCGGGCGAGTACCTTGCGGTGCTGTGTAAAAGTCGGGCGATAAGGCTTGATTTTGCGGGCGCGCAAACGGATTACAGGGCGGAAAGGCTTGCTTCCCCGGCGGATATAAACGTCGTAAAAAATACGGCTGCGGCAGTCGGGGACAGGATAATTTTTATAAGCGGCGGGTTTTTGTGCGAATTTTATAAATCCTCCGTTAGTGCAGTAAAGGCGCTGCCCTTTCAGGACTATAAGGTAACTGCCGCGGCGTGCTCTTTCGGGGAGGCGTATCTTCTGCCCGTAACCGTAGGGGATGAAGCGTATACTTATTGTTACGACGCGCTTACGGGCAGCGAACATTTGCTGCCCGCCTATGCCGCTTATTCGG
This sequence comes from uncultured Eubacteriales bacterium, assembly GCA_949288785.1. GTDB lineage: Bacteria > Bacillota > Clostridia > Christensenellales > Borkfalkiaceae > UBA1259. The sequence continues at coordinate 7,129 of CASELQ010000007.1, forward strand.
AGACGGGCGGATTTGTATACGACTTTGCAAGCGGAAAGGTGCTCGGTCTTTCTTTTTCTTACGCCGAAAGCGGGGAGCAGACCTCCGGCGCAAATATCGCGGCGGTATCGGAGCGCGGCGCCGTTTACGATTTCGGGAGCTGCCATAAAAAGCGGCTTTATAAAGCGGAAGTGCACTGCACGGGCGCCGCCGTGCTCACCGTTTCGGGGGAAAGCGCGGATAAGACTTTTGCTCTTAAAGAGGGCTGTAACGCGCTGCGCATAAACATGACCTCGCGGGAATTTACCGTTAGAATTACCGATTTTTCGGCGGGGTTCGAACTGAAAGAAGCGGCTTTTGAATACGCCGTGCTGGGAGGATGATATGCAGTTTGATTTGCCTACTACCAAGACCGAGATGTACGACGTCTTGCAGGAACTGTTTTACTATTACAGGATAAAAAAGGTGCCGTTCGAGGAGATTACGCTCCTGCCGCTTACGCTGGACAGGCTTACGTACACTCCGCTGACGGACGCCGAAATAGAGGAGCGTGCGGAGGCTCTCATAATGCCGGAGCACAAAAAGCGGGTGGAAGAGTATAAGAGCAAACTTTCGGAAAAGAAAGCCGCCCTGCAAAGCGAACTGATAAAGTTGCAGGAGAAAGCGGACGAACAGGAAGAGGAGATAATATCGCGCTTTCAGGAAAGCCTTTTAAAAGCGGAGGCGGAGGCCGCCAAAAAGGGAATGGCGGGTTCTTCCGTAGCGCTTTCCGCCGCGGCGGAGCTGGAGGCGGCAAAACAGGCGGCGATTACTGAGCTTTCCGCAAATACCGCTCAAAAAACGGCGCAGATAAATTCCGAAATAACGGCGGTAAACGCACTTATTGCCGATGCGGACGATTATTATTCGGCGGTGTTTTCCGCAGAGGCGGAGGCAAAACGCCTTGAACTCAAAGAGAAGGACGAGGAGCTTGTAAGGGAGATATTCAAATACAACAACGGTATAGAAGAAAAAGAACAGAAATACGCCAACACCATAAAACAGGCAAACGCCTCGTTTGCATTGAAGTATCAGGAGGTGAACAGCAGTTTTCTCACCAAGGACCAGCTGGTGGAGATGGGCTATTACGAAGACGTTATCAACTGCGTGTGCGCCTATTACGATACTCTCACCGCGCTTAACGCTTACAGCGACATGAAGAGCGAAAACAAGCTGTGTATGTATCTTGACGATTATTACGAATCTATACTGTATATGTACAGAATGCGCGCGGAGGTGTAATCGCCGCGCTTATATATTTCGCGCTTATATATTTAATGTGAACAAAGGTATGCCCCTGCGCTTAAAGAGAAAAAGCGCCGCGCGGAAAAAACGGCGCGGGCAGGCTTTCCCGTTTTTCCCGTGCGGGCGCGCTCTTCCGCGGTTTTTTGCGGAAGGGCGCGCCTTGCTTTACTTTAAATAAAAAATATGCTAAAATAAATTAAAAAAATTATCGCGGCTTTAAGGTCCCCGAATATTTGCGGGATCGAATCGTAAAAACGTGGAGGGCGCTATGACCAGAAAGATAAATATCGGCGGCGTGATAATAGGCGGCGGGGAAAAGATAGCCGTTCAGTCCATGTCCGTATACCGCCCTTCGGATTTGGAGCGGGCGGTGGCCGAGGCGCTGGCGCTCAAAGCGGCGGGGTGCGACATTTTAAGGTTTTCGGTAAACGACGAAAAGGACGCGAAAGCCTTTTTCCTTATAAAGGAACGGGCGGGGCTTCCGTTGGTGGCGGACATTCACTTCGATTATCGGCTTGCGCTTGCGGCAATTGCTGGCGGGGCGGACAAGATACGGATAAACCCCGGCAACATAGGCGGCGAAAAGGCGCTTGCGGAGATTGCCGCCGCCCTAAAAGATACGGGCATACCCGTGCGTGTGGGGTCTAACACGGGCAGCATAGAAAAGGAATTTTCGGAAAAGTACGGGCGCAGCGCGGCGGCGCTCGGGGAGAGCGCGTTAAAGCGGGCGGCGGCGCTGGAAAAATACGGCGTAAGCAACATAGTAATATCGGTAAAAGCCTCTTTTGCGCCGCTCACGGCAGAGGCGTATAAATACGTTGCCGCCCGGGCGGACTATCCCCTGCACATAGGCGTAACGGAGGCGGGCACGGAATACGCGGGCATAATAAAAAACGCGGTGGCGGCGGGGGCGCTGCTGCTTGAAGGGATAGGGGACACCATAAGGGTAAGTTTATCGGCGGACCCGGTAAGAGAGGTAAAGGCGGCGCGCGCCATACTCATGGCGGCGGGGTTAAACAGGGACATGCCGGAGGTCATCGCCTGCCCCACCTGCGGCAGGTGCGAGTGGAACTGCATGGAGTTTGCCGCCCGCACGGAGGAGTTTGCAAGCAAACTGAATAAGCCTTTGAAAATAGCGGTGATGGGCTGTGCGGTGAACGGCCCCGGCGAGGCAAAGGATGCGGACGTGGGCATTGCCGGCGGAAAAGACGGGTGCGTGATTTTCGCTAAGGGCAAAATAGTAAAAAAAGTGAGTAAAGAAAATGCCGAAAAGGAGTTTTTCGGGGAGATAGAAAAATGCATTCGATATTGAGCGGCGGCGAATTCATGGAGGAGATGCGCGCTACCGACGAGCGGGTAAAAAACATGAGACTTAGATCCATAGAAGTGGACCGGCACGCCCGCAAACTGACGTATGACTTCATATGCGATTCGGCTGTGGACGAAAATTTAAAAAACGCGCTTGCGGACAAGGCGTTAAAATATACCCCTCAGGAATTCCGCGTGGTGGAGATAAAGGTAACCAAGATTGTTTCCAACACCGAGCTAATCGTGAGGGCGGCTTTTAATTACATAAAGGAAAACTATCCCTCCGTGGGCATATTTTTAAAGCCCACGGACATAGTGTGCGCGGAAGTGGGCGGCGTTTTTAAGTACACGGTAAGGCTCAGCAAAGACGGCGCCGAATATTTCAAAAAGGGCGGGGCGATAAAGCGGCTTAACGATTACCTCGGCAAGAACTTCTGTTCGGACTTTGCGGGCGGCACCGAGGAAAAGGAGCCGGAAGAGACGGTGGACCTCTCTTCGGACGAGGTGTTCGAAAGCCAGCTCTCACGCATAGAGCACCGTACCATAAAGGTAAAGAACGTAAGGGTGATAGACGACGAGAGCATAGGGGACACGGCGCTCTATATAGAGGACGCGGACAAGGGGGACGTAACCGTTTGCGGCAGGGTTACCGAGATAGCCGAGCGCATGACCAGAAACGACAAGCCTTTTTTCATAATACATTTAGACGACGGGACGGGCAGAACCAGCGGCGTGTATTTTTCCAAGAAGAACACGTTGAGTAAGATCAAGGAAATAAAGGAGGGGGACGCGATAATCGCCCGCGGCAGGATAGGCGAATACAACGGCAGGCGTTCCTTTACGTTCGACAAGATAAACCGCTGCGATTTTCCTGAGGACTTTGTTAAAAAGGATAAGTTCAAAAAGCGCCCGCCGGCGGAGTATTCGCTCATATTCCCGGAGCCGGCAACCACGGTGAAAGTAAAGAGCGTGTTCGACGAGGAGCGCACTCTGCCCGAAGAGCTCACTTCAAAGACGTACGTCGTATTCGACCTGGAGACCACGGGCATAGAGGTTATGACCAACGGGATAACCGAGATAGGCGCGGTAAAAATAAAGGGCGGCAAGATAGCCGAGCAGTTCACCACGCTTGTTAAGCCCGACTATCCGATTCCCGAAAACATAATAAAACTCACGGGCATAACGCCCGAGATGGTGCAGGACGCGCCCCGTATCGGCGCCGTCATCCCGGACTTTATGAAGTTTACGGAGGGCGCGGTGCTGGTGGCGCAGAACGCGGACTTCGACCTGCGCTTTATAAAGCGGTTTGCAGGCGCCGAGGAATACGATATAAACAACCCGGTCATGGACACTATGGAGATGTCCAGAAAATATCTTCCGCAGTTAAGAAGAAACGACCTGCACACCCTGGCGGAGCATTTCGGGATAGTGTTTCATCATCACCGCGCGCTGGCGGACGCATACGCCACGGCGGAGATATTCATAGAGCTCATGATACTGAGGGCAAAAGAGGAGCAGGAGAAACGGTAAACCTCAAAAATTTGAAAAAACCTCAAAAAACGCTTGCAAAACTTTAATATATGTGTTAATATAACATATGTAGTTTATGGGCTTGACTTATGAGAACGGGGCGCCGTTCTCATATTTTTATGTGAGGGCTGACATGAAGGTAAAAAATATCGAAGAAATACGCGCCCTGTGCGAGAGGATAGCCGCGCCCCTTTCGTTAAGGATTGCGGACGTGGAGTTTAAAAACGGCAAAAACCCCGCGCTTACCGTGTTCATAGATAAGGACGGGGGCGTGGATCTTGACGATTGCGAGGCGTTTCACAACGCGATCAGCGACCCGCTTGACGAACTGGACCCCACGTTCGGGCAGCCTTATACTTTAAACGTATCCAGCCCGGGGGCGGACAGGCCGTTTAAAACGCAGGAAGACTTTATGCGCCATATGGGCAAAAAAGTGGAAGTAAAACTCTATGCTTCCGTGCGGGGCAAAAAGTTTTTCGAAGGAGTGCTCACGGGGTATACGGGCGAAAAAGTAAGCATAAAGACGGATGACGGGGCAAGTTTCGAATTCGACATGAAAAACGTGGTCAAAGTGAACGAATATATAGATTTTTCGTAATCTTTGCCGCCATAATATAAAAACAGGATAAATCAGAGGAGAAAACAATGATAAATCAGGACTTCTTTTTGGCGCTTGAGGATCTGGAAAGAGAAAAGGGCATATCCAAGGAAGAATTCATATCGGCGCTGGAAAACGCCATGGTGATCGTGTACAAAAAAAGCGCAGGCGTTTCGGGGGATATCAAGATAAAGTTAAATCCCGAGAAAAAGACCATAAACATATACAGCGTGCGCAACGTGGTGGAAGAGATTGCCGATCCAGAGCGGGACATCACCGTAGCGGAGGCGCAGGAGATAAAAAAGAACGCCAAGGCGGGCGACACGCTCACCGTGGAGATAAAGTCCAAAGATTTCGGCAGGATAGCCGCGCAGACCGTAAAACAGGTGCTCACCCAAAAGCTGCGTGAGATAGAGCACGCCAACGTGGTGAGCGAGTTCGAGGACAAAGAGGGCGAGATAATGTCCTGCACGGTGCGCCGCATAGAGAACGGCAGCGTATACGTTGAGATCGGCGGTAACCAGATAGAAGGGGTGCTCATGCCCAGAGATCAGGTGCCCGGCGAGAAGTACGAGATCAACAAAAAAATAAACGTATACGTCAAAAAGGTTAGAAATTCCGGGAGAAACGCGCAGATAATGGTTTCAAGGACGGCTTCCGGGCTGGTGGCGCGCCTGTTTGAAAACGAAGTGCCCGAAATAAAGCAGGGCGTGGTTGAGATAAAGAGCATCGCAAGAGAACCCGGTCAGCGCACCAAGATAGCCGTATATTCCGAGGATCCGGCGGTAGACCCGCTGGGCGCGTGCGTGGGCAACAAGGGTTCCCGCGTGAACGCCGTGGTATCCGAACTCGGCGGAGAAAAGATAGACATAATAGTGTGGAGCGAAAATCCGCTTGAATATATAAGCAAGGCGCTTGCGCCCGCCCGCGTGATAAAAGTGGTGCAGACGGGTGAGGAGAGCGCAATGGCAGTCGTGCCGGACGATAAACTGTCCCTTGCCATCGGCAGGAGCGGGCAGAACGCGCGGCTGGCGGTGAGGCTTACCGGCTGGAAGATAGACGTAAAGAGCGAGAGCGACGCTTTGAGAGAACTCGGAGAGGCGGAGCAGGCAGACGTCGCGGAAGATACGGAAATTCCGGTTTCCGAACCCACCACGGAAAGTGCGGCTGAGCCTGACGAAACGGCGGAAATCCCGGAAACCGAAGGCAAAAAAGAGCAGCCCGCGGCAGATGCCGGCGCACTCGGCGAAAAAGAGGAATAAATACACAGGGGCGGCGTATGGAAAAGAAAGTTCCCATGAGAACGTGTATCGCGTGCAGGGAATGTAAACCCAAGCGCGAACTTTTGCGGATAGTCCGCACCGAAAACGGGATCGTCGCGGACAGAACGGGAAAGTTAAACGGCAGGGGCGCGTATATATGCGCTAACGCCGAATGTTTTGAAAAACTGAAAAAGCGCAGACTGTTAAACAAGGTTTTTTCCTGCCCGGTGGAAGAAGGCGTTTACGAGAGCATTGCGGAGGAAATTTTTGGAAACAAGGAGTAAAGCCCGCACGTTCATAGGGTTTGCTATAAAAGCGGGGCGCATGCGTTTCGGCATGAATTCGGTGAATTCGCTCAAAAGAGCGGCGCTGATACTGTGCTGTAAAAGCGCGGCCGAAAACACCGCGAAAGAGGCGGTTTCGGCGGCTAAAAAATTCGGCTGCCCGCTGCTCATAACAAAGGATGCGCCGCTTTCCGAGATGGTTCACAGGGAAAACGTGAAAGCGGCGGCAATTACGGACAGGCGCCTTGCGCGCGCCGTGCTCGATAATGCGGAAGAGGAATTTACGGTCGGAAATTAGGAGAGTTGTATGGCAGAGAATAAAGGTATGCACACCGAAAACATTAAAAAACTTAACGAGATAATATCGGGCGGCAAAATGGCAGCCCTCTCCGCGGCGGTAAACGGATGTTCGGGTTCGTTCAAGGGCCTGAAAGATACCATCTCCGCAAAACTCGCGGAGTTCCGCAAGGCGGAAAAGGCGGCGGAAAAGGCAGCCGAAACCGAAGCGGCTGTAAAGACTGCGGAAGAAAAGAGCGCTCCCGCCCCCCAAACGAGGCCCGCGGCAGGCGGCACGCCGGCGGAAGAAAAGGTTTTGCGTCCGGCGGAAGACGAAACAAAAGCGCCCGCCGCAAAAGAGCGGAAAAACGCCGATGAAAAGGCGACGGAAAAAGAGGAAAAAGCGGTAGCTCCCGCCGATATCCCCGCGCCCGTAAAAGAGGAAAAGCCGGCGGAGGAAAAGCCGCGCAAAACCGAAGAAAAACCCGCGGCGCCCTCGAAAGTTCCCGTAAAAGAAGCGGAAACCGCGCCCGCCTCTGCCGCGCACGAAAAGGCAGCCGCAAAGCCGGAGGCGGCGCAGCCCGTAAAGGCGGCCGCGCCCGTAAAGGAAGAAAAGGCGGCGGAACCCGCCCCCGCGAAACCCGCGGAAAAGCCGGCGGAGGAAAAAGCCGCCGAAAATCAGCCCGCCCCCGCAAAGCCGGAGGAGAAAAAACGGCCGTCGTTCATAGTGAGAAGGGAAGAAAAAAAGCCCGAACAGCCCAGAAAGGAATTCGTGCCGGAAAAGCGCCCCTACCGCGGCGAAAAGCGCGGGGACAGACCGAAAGAGGGCGGCAGACCTTCGTTCGGCGGGCAGACCGGGGCTCCGCGCCGTCAGGAAGGGCTTTCGCCCAAAAAGCCGCGCGGCACCTATATTGCTCCGCCCGTGGTGGCTCCCGCGCCGGACAAGCGGTTTGCAAAGAAGAAGACGGCGGGGCAGGACAAGCCGTATGAAGAAAAGCGCATGCCGAGCAAGCGCGCGCTCATAAAAAACAACGTAAATATAGAAGATTTCGACGAGAACAAGAGCGGTTACAGGAAACTCCGCCCCGCCAAGAAGGCAAAGACGCAGACCGAAACCGCAACGGTAAAGATAGAAAAGGCGGTGATAAACACCGACGTGATTCCGCTTAAAGTTCTGAGCGAAAAGATAGGCATTACGGCGGCGGAGATCACAAAGCGGCTCTTTAGAGAGGGCATAATGAAGACCATAAACGATTCCGTCGATTTCGACACGGCCGCATTTATAGCGGACGACGTGGGCGTAGAGCTCGAATACCGCCCCGAGAAGACGGCGGAGGACGTGTTGAGCGAAGGGTTCGATACCGCCGCGGAAGACGAAGGGGCGCTTGTGCGCCGCCCGCCGGTGGTTACCGTAATGGGGCACGTAGACCACGGCAAGACCTCAATTCTGGACAGGATAAGAAAGACCAACGTAACGGCGGGAGAAGCGGGCGGAATAACCCAGCACATAGGCGCGTATCAGGTAACCGCGGGCGGCAGGCTGATAACCTTCCTCGACACTCCGGGGCACGCGGCGTTCACGGCAATGCGTGCGCGCGGCGCGCAGGTAACCGATATAGCGGTGCTGGTCGTCGCCGCGGACGACGGGATAATGCCCCAGACCGTGGAGGCGATAAATCACGCCAAGGCGGCGGACGTGCCCATAATAGTCGCGGTGAACAAGATAGACAAGCCTGAAGCCAACATAGAGCGGGTAAAGACCCAGCTGACCGAAAACGGGCTGCTGCCCGAAGAGTGGGGCGGGGACGCGATCATCTGCCCGGTATCGGCAAAGACGGGCGAAGGTATAGAAGGGCTTTTGGACAGCATAAACCTGCTTGCGGACATAAAGGACCTTAAAGCCAATCCGGACAGGATGGCAAAGGGCGTGGTGATAGAGGCAAAACTCGATCAGAACCGCGGGCCCATAGCCACCGTGCTGGTGCAGAACGGTACGCTGCACGTTTCGGACAACGTGATAGTGGGTACGGTAACGGGTAAGATCCGCGCCATGGCGGACGATAAGGGCAGGCGGATAACTTCCGCCGGGCCTTCCACGCCCGTATCGGTCATGGGGCTTGAAGACGTGCCTTCCGCGGGGGACATACTCACCGCGCACGAGCAGGATAAACTCATAAAGATGGTTGCCGAAGAGCGCCGCAACAAGGAGCGCGAGAGCATGCTTAAAAACGCCTCCAAGGTTACGCTGGACGACGTGTTCAGCAAGATGGCGGAAGGCGAACTGAAATGCCTTAACATAATAGTCAAGGCGGACGTGCAGGGCTCGGTGGAGGCGGTAAAGCAGTCCATGGAAAAACTCTCGAACGACGAGGTGCGCGTAAACGTCATACACGCCGCGGCGGGCGCGATAAAGGAATCGGACATAATGCTGGCGGAATCTTCACACGCCATAATAATAGGCTTCAACGTGCGGCCGGACAGCAACGCCAAGGCAATTGCCGAAAAGAGCGGCGTGGACATACGTCTGTACCGCGTGATATACGAGGCGATAGAGGACGTGCAGCGCGCCATAAAAGGCATGCTCAGACCCCGCTTTTCGGAGGTATATCTCGGCAAGGCGGAAGTGCGCGAGGTGTTCAAGATCTCGGGCGTTGGGCAGGTTGCCGGCTGCTACGTAACGGACGGCAAGATAGTAAGGAGCGGAAAACTGCGCATTTACAGGGACGACGTGATGATCTGCGAGGGCAACGTATTGCAGTTAAAACGCTTTAAGGACGACGTGAAAGAGGTGTCGCAGGGGTTCGAGTGCGGCATATCCATAGAGAAGTTCAACGACATAAAGGTGGGCGACTTTATAGAGTGCTACCAGGTGGAAGAAAACGCCGCCGAATGATAGCGTAATGGGGCAGCCCCGCGGCTGCTGCGTGCGGAAAAACGCCCGCCCGCGTATGCGGGGCTTTTAAAACGTAAAGAGGGCTTTAACGGCTTATGGCAAGAACCAATCGTTCCGTCAGCAGGACGGACAGGCTGAACGAAGAATTTAAAAGGGAAATATCCGAGATAATAGCGCGTCGCTTAAAAAACCCCGCCATAACCGAGATGGTATCGGTCATGCGGGTGGAAACGGCGGGCGACCTTTCGCACGCCCGGGTGTATGTGAGCGTGTTTTCCAAAGACCCCGAAAAAAAGGCGGCCACCTTTGCCGCGGTAAAGAGCGAGGCGGGCAGGATAAGAAAGGAACTTTCCGCCGCCATGCGCATAAGGACGGTGCCCGAACTGCATTTTTTTGAAGACGATTCCATGGAATATTCCGACAGGATAAACAAACTTTTGAAAGGTATTGAAAATGGGAACGGCGGCGATAACGGCTAACGCGCTTGCCGAAAAACTGAAAAAAGAAAGGCGGGCGGCGCTCGTCTGCCATATCCGGCCGGACGGGGATACCCTGTGCTCCGCCGCGGCGCTTTGCGCAGCGCTTAAAAAAATCGGAGTGCAGGCAGAAGTTTACTGTTCGGACAAAGTGCCCGAAAAGTTTTTCTTTCTGCCCGCTTTAAAAGACGTAAAAGATAAGCTTTCCGGCGAATATTCCGCACTCATCGCCATGGACTGTGCCGAGATGACCCGTTTGGGCGGGTTCGGCAGCGCGTTTTCGGCGCATAAAAACACTTATTCGATAGATCACCATATATCCAACACGCGGTTTGCCAAAGTAAACTTTGTGCGGGACTGCGCGGCAAATTGCGAAAACGCGCTGGAAGTCATTTTATCGCTCGGCATAACGCCGGATGCGGAAATTGCCGCGCTTTTGCTTACGGGGATAGTTACGGACACGGGGAGTTTCCGCCATAAAAACGTAACTCCCGCAACCATGCGCACGGCGGCGTATCTCATGGAGCGCGGGGCGGATCTCAACCTCATAACGTATAACGCATTCACGGCGCAGTCCAAGGAGCGGGCGGAACTTTTCGGCAGGGTCATAAGGGGCATCCGTTTTTTTGCGGGCGGGAAAATAGCCCTGCTTTCGGTGCTTAAAGAAGATTTTATAAAGACGGGCGCCGGGCAGGACGAGACCGAGGGCTTTACAGATTTTGCCATGAGCATACGCGGCGTAGACGTGGGCGTTTGCATAATGGAAACGGGCGGGAAGTTCAAGGTAAGTTTCCGTTCGAGAAAGACGGACGTGAACGCCGTGGCGGGCGTGTTCGGCGGCGGCGGGCATACGCTTGCGAGCGGCTGCCAGATAAGCGGAGAGTATGAAGAGGCGGTGGACAGGATTGTGTGCGCCGTAAAGAGATTTTTAGAGGAATAAGGCAGGGCGCCTTTGCCTGCAAGTTGTCTATGCCGGGCATATCCTTTCGGCGCCCCGGCAAAAGATCTGCCAAGATAATGCCGGCGCAGCCACCGGGCAGGGCGGCGCGTATCCGCCCGGGGCGGGCATACTTTTCGAGCGGCAAAAACCGAGGCGCACTCCCGCGTCCCGCGGAGCGTGTTGTGTCGCGGCGAGAGGGGCGGGATTATATCATTCTATATACGGGGCAAGCATGGGCGTTACGGGAATATCCTTATGAACGGATTTATAAACCTACTTAAACCCGCCGGCATGAGTTCGGCTTACGCTGTGGGCGCGGTAAAGAAAAAATTCAATATGCCGTGCGGGCACATGGGCACGCTGGATCCCATGGCGGAGGGCGTGCTGCCCGTGGGCGTGGGCAGGGCTTCCCGCCTGTTTCAGTATCTTACCGAAAAGCGCAAAAGCTATAAGGCAAGGTTTAAGTTCGGGCTTATTACGGATACGCTGGACACAACGGGCGTAACCGAAAACACGTGTGCGCACATTCCTTCGCAAGAGGAGATAGAGGGCGCGCTCGGCGCCTTTAAAGGGGTCATAGAGCAGATCCCCCCAAGGTATTCCGCCAAATGCGTGGGCGGAAAGCGGGGCTATAAACTTGCAAGGCAGGGCGTAGATTTTACGCCCGCGCCCGCCCGGGTGGAAGTTTTTGACTTTTACTGCATTGGAAAAACGGGCGAGGACGAATACGAATTCAATATAGAATGCGGCGGCGGCGTGTATATCCGCTCGCTCGCAAGGGATCTTGCGGCGGCGTGCGGCTCGCTTGCCGTAATGAGCGCGCTCACGCGCACCCGCTCCGGGGTTTTCGATTATGAGAGCGGGGTGAAGTTAGAGGAATTCGTGCAGTCAATTTCGCCCGAAAAATATCTCATCCCCCCGCAAAACACCCTTTCCTATGAAAGCGTAGTGCTCTCCAAAGCGCAGGCGGAGAGGATACTTAACGGGATTTTCGACTACCGCACCGAAAAGGGCGGGCTTTTCAAAGTCTTTTGCGAAGAGGAATTCTGGGGCGTGGGAGAGGCCGCGGGCGGAATACTTAAAATTAAAACGTATGTCAGATAGAATAACAGAAAAAACGGTACATTCCGCGGTAATAGCGCTGGGGTATTTCGACAGCGTGCACGTAGGGCACAGGGCGGTCATAAACCGCGCCGGAGAACTTGCGGAAAAACTTTCCGCAAACCTTGCGGTGTTCACGTTCTCGGGGAACCTGCGCGCCGCCATAAACGGCGGAGAGGAAAAGTTTGTGTATAACGCGGCGGAGCGGGAGGAGATCTTGCGTTCTCTCGGCGCAAAAGAGGTGATATTCGCCCCCGCGGACAGAACTTTTCTTGATACCGACAAGCGCGATTTTTTGGCGGGGCTTTGTGAAAAGTATAACGCCGCGGGCTTTGCGTGCGGCAAAGATTACCGCTTCGGCAAGGGCGGCGAGGGAAACGCGGAGTACCTTAAAGAATACGCGGCGCAAAGGGGGCTTGCCGCCGTCATAGCGGATACAGTGCTTTTGGGCGGGGAAAAGGTTTCCACCACGGGCATAAAGGCATTGCTTGCGGCGGGGGACGTGAGGGCGGCAAACGTGCGGCTTGGCAGCCCGTTTTTTATCGGGGGCAAGGTGCTTTCCGGAAGAAAAGTGGGCAGAAAACTCGGCTTTCCCACGGTAAACATCTTGCCGGAAAAGGACAAGCAGCCCCTTAAAGAAGGTGTGTACGCGGGGTTTTCGGTGATAGACGGCAAACGCCTGCCCGCCATAATAAACTACGGGGCGCGCCCCACTTACGGACTTTCCGGCGTAGTGGCGGAGGCACACCTTATAGGTTATGAAGGCGATCTTTACGGCAAGTATATCCGCATTTATTTTACGGGGTATATGCGCGGGATAAAGAAGTTCGCCTGCGAGGAGGAGTTAATGCGGCAGCTGGAATCTGACAGAACGGAGGTACTTTCGGGCAAGTATGATTAAGTTCGGACCGAGCGGCAATTCGGAGGCGTTCGCCTTAGCGGGGTATTCCACAGGCGAACAGGCGGCGGATTGGGTCAAAAACATGGGGCTTGACTGTTTTGAATATTCTTTCGGCAGGGGCGTGAACCTTTCGGACGGGCGCGCCGAAAGTATAGGCGCGGCGTTCGCAAGGGCGGGCGTGGAGATAAGCGTGCACGCGCCCTACTACATAAACCTTGCAAATCCCGATGAGGAGGCGGCGGAAAAATCTTTCGGCTACATACTTGCGTCTGCAAAAAAGGGCGCGCTTATGGGCGCCAAAAGAGTGGTGTTTCACCCTGCAAGCCAGGGCAAAGCCGCGCGGGAGGAGGCGGTTTCTCTTACCGCGGAGCGGCTTTTAAGATTAAGAGAACTCATATACGAGCAGGGGCTTGAAGATATTGCCTTCTGCCCGGAAACCATGGGAAAGCTGGGGCAGATAGGTACGATAGAGGAAATAACCCGCTTTTGCGAAACGGACAGGGTGTTCGTGCCGGCGGTGGACTTCGGGCACGTGAACGCGCGGGAGCAGGGCAGCCTTAAAACGGAAGAGGATTATTTATCCCGCTTAACTTACATGACCGAGAGGCTGGGAAGAGAGAAGATGGCGCGGCTGCATATACATTTTTCCAAGATAGAGTATACCGAAAAGGGCGAAAAGCGGCACCTTACCTTTGAGGACGAAAAGTACGGGCCGGAATTTTTGCCCCTTGCAAAGGCGCTTAAAAAACTTAACTTGGAGCCGTATATAGTGTGCGAATCCGCCGGCACGCAGGATAAGGACGCGCTCGAAATGAAAAAAATTTATTTTTCCCTTTCATAGGACAGGCGAGCGCCTTTAATCGATAATAAGCTGTCGGCTGGCGGGTAAAAAGCCGCCACGCGTAAAAAACATACAGCGCAAGCAATAAGCCCTTTATGGGCGCAGAAGTTGACTTTTATATGCTTATATGGTAAAATAAAAATATGAAAAAACTCGCTTTGGAAAATAACGCCGCTTGTGTTATAACCGACAGGCTTACCCGGGCATATCTTTCGGGGGCGGACGTGGCGGAAGGCTGCATGCTCTTTGCGGCGGGCGCAGGGTATTATTTTACGGACGCGCGTTATTATTCCGCGGCAAAGATAAAGGCGGAAAACGCGGGGTTTATCCCGGTCTTGTACACGGGCGAAGAGAGCGTTAAAAAAGTCTTTTCGGAAAGCGGGGCGGCAGCGCTGTACGCGGACTTTACCAGGATAACCGCCGCGGATTATCTGGAGTATAAAACCTGGTGCGCAGATTTAAGGGACTGTTCGGGGCTTTTAAGTGAAATGCGCGCCGTTAAGTCGGAAGAGGAATTAAAGCTCATCGCCCGCGCGTGCGAAATAGCGCAGAACGCCTATTACGCGGGTATGGAAAAGATAAAAGAGGGCATGACCGAAAGGGAACTTGCGGACGTAATAGAAAAAGAGATGCTTTCTCTCGGAGCGGAAGGGCCGTCGTTTGAAACGATAGTTGCCTTCGGCAAAAACGCCGCGGTGCCCCACCACGAAACGGGCGATACCCGGCTTAAAGAGGGCTGCGCGGTGCTCGTGGATATGGGCGCAAAATACAAAGGTTACTGTTCGGATCTTACGAGGACGGCGTTTTTCGGCACCCCGGGAGAGGAGTTTTTATCGGCATATAAAGCGGTGCTTGCCGCAAACCTTACCGCGGAAGAAAGCATAAGAGCGGGCATGACGGGGAGAGAGGCGGATAAGATCGCAAGGGACGTGCTTGCCGCGGCGGGTTACGGCGAATATTTTACCCATTCGCTGGGGCACGGCGTGGGGCTGGAAATACACGAATATCCTGCTCTTTCGCCCAAAAATGAGCAAGAACTTAAAGAAGGGCAGGTGTTCACCGTGGAGCCGGGCGTGTATATAGACGGGGAGTTCGGTATAAGGATAGAAGATACCGTAACCCTTTCGGGCGGCAAAATAAAGCGGCTGTTTACGGACGGCAAAGAGTTAAAAACAATAAAAAGGCAATAATTTTCAAGGAGATAAATTATGATATCAGCAGGCGAATTCAGGAAGGGCGTAACATTCGAGTATGAAAGTGCCATTTACACGATAGTGGATTTTCAGCACGTCAAACCGGGCAAGGGCGCGGCGTTCGTAAGGACCAAGATGAAAAACGTGGTTACGGGCGCGGTGCTGGAAAAGACCTGGAACCCCACCGAAAAGGTGCAGGAAGCGCATATCGAAACCAAGAACATGACCTATTCTTATAACGACGGGGAACTTTATTACTTTATGGACCAGGATTTCGAGCTTACCCCCTTAAATTACGAACAGGTGGAGGACGCGCTCAAATATATAAAGGAAAACGATAACGTCATAGTCAAATTTTATAAAGGCAACGCCTTTTCCGTGGAGTGCGAAAACTTTGTAACGCTGCGGGTAGTGCAGTCCGACCCATCGGTTAAGGGCAACACCGCCACCAACGCCACCAAGGAAGCCGTGTTAGAAACGGGCGCTAAAATTCAGGTGCCCATGTTCGTGAACGAGGGCGAACTCATAAGGGTAGATACCCGTACCGGCGAATATATGGAGCGCGTTAAGGGCTGAGAATTTTTCGGCTACGGCGGCTTATTTTCGGTAACTTTCAGTTTGAGTCAGGTACCCGCGCTTTTATAACTGCGCGGGTATTGCGGTTATGTGTAAATTTTTAACCCGTATTGACCGCCGTTTTATAAAGGTATACAGAAAAACAATGGAGAACAGGGCATGAAGACCGCGCTTATTACGGGCGCAAGCGGAAGCATTGGCAGCGCGTGCGCCGAGATATTTGTAAAAAACGGATATTTTACGGCAGGAACGTATAATACGGGCGAAAAAAAAGCCTTTGAGTTAAAGCGCCGTATGGGAGAAAACGGGGAACTGTTTTATCCCGTGCAGGCGGACCTTTCAGATTACGGCGGCGCGCAGGCGGCTTACGATTACGTTAAAAACAATTTCGGGCATGCGGACGTGCTCGTATACTGCGCGGGCGCGGAACTTTATAAACTTGCACAGGATACCGCGGGGAGCGAACTCGAACGAATAATGAACGTGAATTTCAATTCCGCATACCTGCTTTCTTCGCTCTGCCTTAAAGATATGACGGAGAGAAAACGGGGGAGCATAGTGTTCGTATCGTCGATATGGGGCGCCCGCGGCGCGAGTATGGAAAGCGCCTATTCGGCGTCTAAGGCGGCGCTCATCGGGCTTACGAAATCGCTCGCCAAGGAGGCGGGGCCCTCGGGCGTGCGGGTAAACTGCGTGTGCCCCGGCGCTACCGATACTAAAATGCTTGCCCGTTTTTCGGCGGAAGAACTGGCGGACGTTATTGAAAGGACGCCGCTCGGCAGATTGGGCACGCCCTCAGAAATGGCGGAACTCATATATTTTCTCGCAAGCGAAAAGGCGGGCTTTATCACCGGCCAGTCGATAGTTGCGGACGGAGGGTTTATACTTTGAACCGCGCTTTGTTTACCAGGCTCAGGGCAGACGCCGAAAAATCACCCGTCTTTCACGCCGTTATAGTTATTCTTCTCGGCGTGGGGTTTGCCTCTCTCCCGTTATATCGGCTGTTTCCCGGAACTTTCGGCGGGGAGGGCAATTCGCTGCTGTTTTGGGGCGGGCTTCTGCGGCTAATAATTGCGGCGGCGGGAATCGTGCTCGCCTTCGGTTACGGGTTCGGAAAACAGTTTAAGGGCAGCGCGGGGGTAACGGCGTATCTTTTGCTCATTCCGGCGCTTTTGGCAATGGTAAATAACTTTCCGTTCATCGGCTTTTTCGGCGGCGGGGCGGAGTTTACGGCGGACGCAACCGGGATAGCGCTTTTTGTTTTCTATTGCTTTTCCGTGGCGGCATTCGAGGAAATTTGTTTTCGCGGAATAGCCTTTCCGCTTATTTTTAAGAGCCTTGAAAACACCCGCCGCCCGGTGTTTTATTCGGTGGCGGCGTCCTCGGCGCTGTTTGCGGCGGCGCATCTCGTGAACGTCTTTTCGGGTTCTTCGATAGGCGCGGTGGCAATGCAAACGGGGTATTCCTTCCTTATCGGCGCGCTGTGCGCCATAAGCCTTATAACGGTAAAAAACGTATACGTGCCCATAGCCTTTCATTTTATTTATGACGTGGGCGGGCTGTGGCTGGACGGGGAGATCGGCGTAGCCTCCGCCTTGCAGTGGGATACCGTTACCGTAATTATCACCGCGGTGCTGGGGGTAATAGTGGCGGTATATATGCTTATATTGCTCCTTAAAACCAAAAAAGAGCGCGTTTACTGCACTTTCGGCATTTTGCCGCGCTTAATTGAAAAGGATGATAAGGGCGGAGAAAATATTCAGCCGGGAGAGGACCCGGGCAAAACCGAAAGCGATAACGCTGTGCAGCGCGGCGAACAAAATGGCGAAGGCACGGATTTAAGGTATAAATAAAAATGATTGCCGCCCGCTTGAAAAAATCAAAGCACGGTAGTATAATATACTTGTAACGAAAAACGGGGCGGAGGCGCCCGCAAGGAGAAAAACATGCTTACAGCTATATCGGGTATCAATTGGGGAGATGAAGGCAAGGGCAGAATGGTGGACCTTTTGTCCGCGGACTATAACGTGGTGGTGCGCTATCAGGGCGGCAACAACGCCGGGCACACGGTCATAAACGAACGCGGCAAATTCATACTTAACCTTTTGCCCTCCGGCATACTGCGCGAAAACGTGGTGAACGTGATGGGCAACGGCATGGTGGTGGACATAAAACACCTTTCGGAGGAGATGGCAAGGCTCAAAGCCGCCGGCATAAAGATAACCCCGGATAATCTCAAAATAAGCGACAGGGCGGTCATCTGCATGCCCTATCACGTCATGCAGGACTGTCTGGAAGAAAACCGCCTTTCGGATAAAAAGTTCGGTTCCACCCGCCGCGGCATTGCGCCCGTGTACGGGGATAAATACCTTAAAAAGGCAATACGCATGGGCGAACTTAAAGACATGGCGGCGCTTAAAGAGCGGCTTAAAGGCATAGTGGAGTGGAAAAACCTTACGCTGGTGAACGTATACGGGGCGCAGCCTGTCAGCACGGAGGATATGATGGAACACCTCCGCGTTTACGGCGAACCGCTCATTCCCTTCATATGCGATACGGGTCTATATTTAAACGAGGCGGACAAAGCAGGCGAAAAGATAATGTTCGAGGCGCAGCTCGGCGCCTTGCGCGATATAGATTTCGGCATTTATCCCTACACTTCTTCTTCGAACGCGATAGCGGCTTACGCGCCCATAGGCGCGGGGATACCGAACCGCAAGCTCGACCTTTCCATAGGTATAATGAAAGCTTATTCCACCTGTGTGGGAGAGGGGCCCTTTACCGCGGAATATTTCGGCGATAAGGCGGAAAGTTTAAGAAAGGCTGGCGGAGAATACGGCGCCGCAACAGGGAGGCCCAGGCGTGTCGGCCCGTTCGACGTGGTTGCAAGCAAATACGGTATCCGCATGCAGGGGGCGGACGAAATAGCGCTGACTAAGCTTGACGTTTTGAGTTACGCCGACGAGATAGAGGTATGCGTGGCTTACGAAAAGGACGGGGAGCGGGTTACCGAGTTTCCCTTCCCGCAGAACCTGGAAAGTTATAAACCGGTGATGAATACCTTTAAGGGCTGGAAGTGCGACATAAGCAAGTGCCGCAAAAAAGAGGACCTCCCCAAAGAGGCGCTTGACTATATACAGTTTTTGGAAAACGCCGTGGGCGCAAAGATAAAATACGTTTCGGTGGGCGCGGAAAGAGAAGCATATATAGTGATGTATTGAAAACGGCAGGGCAAACAAGAACGAAATACCGTTAAGACGGTTAAACGGGACGGGTAAAAACTTTTAAGGTTATATATTTATTTCGTTGCGGGCGGCGGTGCCGCCCGCAACGGGTATAAAACGGGTAAAGTAAAAACTAATTTAAAGTTACTGACCTGAATAAAGCGTATCAGCGTAAAAATCTTAAAAAGCGCAAAATATAAAAATGCAATGAAAAGAGCAAGCGGAATTTTAATGCCGATATTTTCGCTGCCGGGAAAATACGGCATAGGCGGGTTCGGCAGGGAATGTTATGAGTTCATAGATTATCTTTGCGCGGCGGGGCAGCGGCTGTGGCAGGTTCTGCCTCCGGCGCAAACGGGCTGGGGCAATTCGCCCTATTCTTCGGTCGCCTCGGACTCTGTAAGCCCCTATTATATCAGCCCGGAGATTTTAAAGGAAAAGGGGCTTTTAACGCGGGAGGAAGCGGAGTTTTCCGCGCGGGAAACGGGGCTTATAGATTACGGGTTTTTATACTCGGTGCGCTTTCCCATGCTCCGCAAGGCATTTTCGCGCTTTGACAGAAACGATAAGGAGTTCAAAGCCTTTTTAAAAGAGGGGCGGCACGCCGATTACGCCCTGTATATGTCAATAAAATACGCGTCCGGGCAAAGGGATTTCCGCGAGTGGAACAAGGGGCTTAAATACAGGGAGCCTGCCGCGCTTAAAGAGTTTTCCGCCGATTACGAAGAGGAAATACTGTTCTGGCAATTCGTCGCGTTCGAGGCGGAAAGGGAATGGCTTGCCGTAAAGGCGTACGCAAACGCCGCGGGCGTGGAAATCATAGGGGATATGCCCCTCTATATGGCGGCGGACTCTGCCGACGTATGGAAATCGCCGCAAAACTTTTTGCTTGACGATGCGCTGTATCCTGAAAGGCTTGCGGGCGTTCCGCCCGATTATTTTCAGAAAGAGGGGCAGCTCTGGGGCAACCCCGTGTACGATTTTTCATATCAGCAGAAAAACGGCTTTGACTGGTGGAAAGAAAGGTTAAAGCGCGCGCTGTCCCTTTATGACTATGTGCGCATAGATCACTTCCGCGGGCTGGACAGGTTTTATTCGGTAGAGCCTTCCGCCCCGAACGCAATGCACGGGGAGTGGACGAAAGTGCCCTCAAAGCCGCTTTTTGCCGCCATACTTTCCGCCGTGAAAAAGGAGACGCTCATTGCCGAAGATTTGGGGATAATAGACGAAGGGGTGCGCAGCCTTTTAAAATATACCGGGCTGCCCGGAATGAAAATACTTTCTTTTGCCTTTAACGGAGAGAGCCAAAACCCCTATCTCCCGGAGCGGATAGAAGAAAATTCGGTGTGCTACACCGGCACGCACGATAACGACACGCTGATAGGGCTTATAAAAGGATTTTCGGAATGGGACAGGACTAATTTTATAAACGGCGTAGTAAGCAGCGCAAAAATCATGGGGACAGGCGGCTTAAAAGAAATTACGCCCGAAGCGCTTGCCCGCTCTGTGCTGGAACTGGGCTTTGCCTGCAAGGCAAACTTTTTTATCGCGCCCATGCAGGACGTGCTTTTTTACGGCGGAGATTACCGCATAAACGAGCCGGGCACCGTAAAGCCGCAGAACTGGGCGGTGCGCTTTAAAAAGCAAGATTTTACCGAGAAGAGCGCAAAGTTTTTAAAAGAACTTGCCGCAAGATATAACAGGGTTTAGTTTTTTATCCCGCCTTATTGTCCTGCCCAACTATCTTTTCCCGTTCCAACTCTTGCCGTTATCACGTCAACTTATTCCGCCCCGCTCCCTTGCAATTGTTCCGTTCAATCATTCCGCCCCGTTGCCCATTACAATTGTTATTCAATCGTTTTCTCCCACCCTTTCAGGCGCCGCCTGAAAGGGTGGGAGGTTTTTTTCCGCCTTTCACAGTACCTCAAAATTAAATAACGATTAGAAAGGGAAAAACAGTTTATCTCATCCGTTCTAAACCGCGCGGCAAAAAAATAAAATATAGCGTGCGGTTATCTGACTTAAATAAAGGTGAAAGCGGGGTGATAGCCCGGCTGAATATGCAAAGCGAAAAGGCGCAAAAACTCATGCGGCTGGGGATAACGCCGGGCGCGCGGGTAAAGGTGATAAGGTTTGCGCCCTTTCACGGCCCCGTGCAGATAGAAGTGCGGGGCACTTTTCTTGCCGTAAGGCTTGCGGATGCCGCCCGTATACAACTTGACTTAAAGGAGTATAAATGAGTTTAAGAATATGCCTTGCAGGCAACCCGAACAGCGGCAAGACCACCCTTTTCAACGCGCTCACGGGCAGCCGCCAAAGGGTGGGCAACTTTGCGGGAGTAACGGTGGAAAGCAAGGAAGGGCGGTACGTAAAAGATAAAAACGTCATCATAACCGACCTTCCGGGGCTGTATTCGTTAAAGGCGGGCTCGCCGGACGAGGAGGCTGTGCTTGGTTATCTTAAAAACTCCCCGCCGGACGTAATAATAAACGTGATAGACGGCACCAGGTTAGAGCGCAGCCTGTATCTTACAAGCGAACTTGCCTCACTTAATATCCCCATGGTGCTTGCCGTTAATATGTGCGACGACCTTGAAAAAAACGGCATAAATCTCTCAGCCGCCCGCCTTTCAGAGCTTACGGGGGTGCCGGCGGTAAAAATATCAGCCAAAAAAAGGAGGCACATATCGGCGCTCATGGAGCGGGCGATAAAGGGCGCCGCGCTGCCTTCTCCTAAATTTACAAGCACGGACCCCGCAGACTTTTATAAAAAGGCGGCGGAGGACATAAAAAAGGTGATTGTAAAAGGCGAGACCCGCGCGGAAAAAATCACCCGCAGTATAGACGGGGCGCTCATGCACCGTTTTTTCGGCATACCGATATTTGCCGCGGTGATACTCTGCATATATTTTCTGTCCTTTCGCCTGGGCGGCGGCGCGGGTGATAAAATAGGCGGGTGGTTTTCATCGCTCTCGGAAATTGCCTTTGATTGGCTTATTCAGGTCGGCGCGGCGGAGTGGGCGGCGGATCTTATTTCAAACGCGGTGATAAAGGGCGTGGGCACGGTGCTTTCCTTTCTGCCGCAGATGCTGGTGCTGTTTACCTTGCTTGCGCTTATGGAAGAGAGCGGCTATGCCGCGCGCGCGGCGTTCAATACGGACAGGTTGTTCCGCTCTTTCGGGCTGGGCGGAAAATCTATGCTGCCCATGATACTTTCGTGCGGGTGCGCGGTAACGGGGATAATGGCGGCAAGAATAATAGAGAGCGAAAAGGAGCGCCGCATGACGGTGTTTCTCGCGCCGTTTATGCCGTGCGGGGCAAAGACGGCGGTATTCGGCTGGTTTGCATATAACGTATTTAACGGCAGCGCGCTGGCGGCGGCGTCCATGTACTTTTTAAGTATTTTCGTATGTGCGGCGGGCGGGAAAATACTTTCGCTCTTTAAGTCTTTCGGCGGGGGCGAAGGCGTGTTTGCGTTGGAAATTCCCACTTTAAGAATGCCGTCCGTTAAGGACGTGTTCATGGTGCTTTATAACAAGACCAAAGATTTTATCGTAAGGGCGGGCACGGTAATTTTTGCCGTTTCCGTAATACTGTGGCTGCTCATGAATACGGGCATGGGCGGATATACGGCGGGGAACGCCGCGGAAAGTTTTTTATGCGATATAGGCAGCGTTTTAAAATACCTTTTCCGCCCGTTGGGCTTTGGCAGCTGGCAGGCGGCGGTGGCGGTGCTTTCGGGTTCGCTCGCCAAGGAGGCGGTCATAGAAACCCTTACCGTGTGCGCCGAAAACCCCGCGGAACTGTTTAGTAACGGTTACGCCGCCTATTCTTTTATGGCGTTCGTATTGCTCTCGCCGCCGTGCGTTTCGGCAATAGCCGCGGCGCGGCGGGAACTTGGCAGCGCAAAGCAGACCTTTTATATGATGGCTTTT
Organism: uncultured Eubacteriales bacterium; assembly: GCA_949288785.1. Classification (GTDB taxonomy): domain Bacteria; phylum Bacillota; class Clostridia; order Christensenellales; family Borkfalkiaceae; genus UBA1259. Next base: position 29,729 of record CASELQ010000007.1, read on the forward strand.
CAGACGGGTTGCGCCTATACCGTTTCTTTGATAATAAACTTTGCGGGAATTATAGCCACCCGGTTTTCGGGCTTGATTTTATCCGCGGTAATTGGTATAATAATATTCACGGCATTGGTTGCCGCGCTTATTAAAATACGCAGAGCATGCCCCGGGAGGTGCGCGCATTGCGTAAGGGAGGAAAAATGCCGAAGAAAATGAAATCTCAGTACGACTATATGAGAGAGGCGGATTCAAAGGAAGAGGACGCCGCTTTCCCCGAAGAATGGGCGGAAGAGAGGGAAAAAACCGATAAAGAAAAGTATTTCGAGTATTACGACGATATAAAGACCACCCCGAAAGACGACTGGTAAACCGCCGTAATTATCACGGGGGAACGGGGAAGAAACGGCATCAAAGATAAATTAAACGTGGCAAGCGGCGGCGTAAAGCCGCCGCTTGCCACGTTCTCACGCCGCGATACGCTTGCGCCCTTATTTAAAACCTTTTAAAATTCCGTTTCGGGGTCTTTTAATTCATACTGCACGCAAACGTAAAAATCGGTAGATTGATAATTTTTAAAATCGATATCTCCTTCAAGGTAATCTATCAGTTGTAATTTTAATGATTTCAGAGTGTCCGCAATTTGGGGAACGTCGTCAAAATTCCAGCAGGACAAATCGTCAATAAGATGATACAGATGATAAAAGTGGAAAGGTATTTTTTTGGTAAAAGTTTTTTTCATATTAACTCCTTGTTTATTGTGTCGTTCATATAGCATCGATTTATTGTAAATATAAAATATCACAACGTAGTGTTGTAAGTCAAGCAAATAACAACAAAATGTTGTAATATATTATAATAAAAAATTAAAAAGGTTATAAAAATGATTACAATAGAACAAATAAAAAAAAAGATATCGGAAGCCATTAAAGAAAGCGGAAAAACACAGCAGGAAATAGCACAACTTTTAGGTATTAAACAACAAACCATATCTCACTATTTAACAGGGGACAGAATGCCTGCGCTTGATATATTTGCAAATCTTTGCGTTGTGTTGGATCTTGACGCAAGCGAAATTCTCTGTATAAAGTAATACTTACGGAACGACAAAAGCGGGTATGCGCCCATATCGGCGCATACCCGCTTTAATAGTGGAATTATTTTCAGTTGTTATCCGAACAACCGTTTTTATTATCGGTATTAGCCGTATCGGTCTTCAAATCCGCCTGCTCCGCGGAGGAGGTGTTTTTCAAAAAAGAGGAAAAGAAAGATACGGTAAGCCCCAGCGCAACTATAACGGACACAGCGTCCGACGCGGGCGCCGCCCATAATATCCCGTCTATCCCCATATACAAGGGCAAAATAACGGTGAGCGGCACAAAGCAGATTATATCCCGCACCATGGAGGCTATCACCGCGCGCACGGGCATTCCCGCCGCCTGAAAGAATATCGAGGACATCTTTATAAAACAGGTAAACACCAGCAGCGAAAGATATATGCGGAAGGTCTTTTCGGCAAAGGTCCAGTAATCTTCCGGGTTGGGAATATTTTCGGGCGTGCCGAACAGGCTTACCACCGCGCGCGGGGCAAGTTCGAATACCAGTGTGGCGGCGGCGCTTATAATAACGGTGCATAAAAGAATATTGCGGTAAAGCGCCTTAACCCGTTTGCGGTTTCCCGCGCCCACGTTGTAACCTATAACGGGCTGGCAGCCCAGCACTATTCCCACCACCAGGTTTATAACCACGGTAAACACCTTGTTTTCAATGCCTATAACGGCAATGGGGATATCCGCCCCGTATTCCGAAGCCGCGCCGTATTTTGCAAGCATGGCGTTGCCGAGCACGGATATTATCACTATTGTCGCCTGCGTTATAAAAGAGGAGGCGCCCAGCCGGATTGCTCCCGCCGCGGCGCGGAGGTCCGGGATAAAACTCTTTAACGTAAGGCGGAAGGTCTTGCTCTTAAAAAAGTAAACAGCGGAAAAAATAAAAGAGAGGGTCTGCCCGATAACGGTGGCAGCGGCGGCGCCCGTCATGCCCATATCGAAGGTGAAAATAAACAGCGGATCCAGCGCGATATTCACTATTGCTCCCACGAGCATGGAGTTCATTGCCCATGCGGGGCTGCCGTCCGCACGGATGACGCCGTTCAACATGTTAGAGAGCATATACGCGGGGAAAAAGGCAAGGATAATGTCGAAATATTCCACCGCCATACCCATGGTGTTCTCGGAAGCGCCGAACAGCGTGAGGGCGGGGCGCTTCAAAGGATAAAACACCGCCATCAGCACAAGCGAGGAGATGAGGGTAAGGGTGATGCCGGAACCCATGGCGCGGTGGGCGTTTTCCATATCGTTTTTGCCCTGGCAGATATTTAAAAAGGCGGCGCACCCGTCCCCGAACCACCAGGCAAACGCCTGGGCGATTATGAACATGGGGAATACCACTCCGGCGGCGGCGTTTCCCAACGTGGAAAGGCGGCTGTTGCCTATAAAAATTTGGTCCACGATATTGTAAAGCGCGCCCACCAGCAGTGAAAACACGCACGGCAGCGAAAACTTCAACATCAGCCGCCCTATTTTTTCTGTGCCCAGGGCGCGGGCGTGATCGTTCTGCATTTTGTCTCCCGCAAAGCGCCCTGCCGGCCTGTTTGCGCCGGCAGGGCGTGGTGCATTCATGTGTAAAACTCTGTATAACTGCGGTTTGCATATTCAGCCGCCGCAATATTATAACAGAAAAACGCGTCCGTGTCAAAGGCAGAACGGTAAAACAGAGCGGTTAACTAAAAGGTTTTTCCGCAAGGGTTTTCGCTGCCGTCAAAATGTGTTGAGGTTGATGTTTTCGCTCCCCGCAATCGCTTGAAAAAGGTCGGGCGTTGTGCTATAATTTTAGAAAACGGAGCAAGGAAAAGTTTTTATGTGGCCTGTAACGGCGGTGGCGGCTGTAACGTGCGCGGGGATGATTGCGTGCGTGCTTACGGGCGCCGAGATAAAAAAATTGCATATACCTCTTTATATATTGATAACGCTTGCGGGCGCCGCCGCAATGCTTGTTTTCGGGTTTCTGCCCGCGGGCGAGGCGTTAAGGCAGTTTACGGCGGATACGGCGGTAAACCCGCTCAAAATACTGGCGCTTTTTTTGTGCATCACAATGCTCTCGGTGTTTCTGGACGAAACGGGGTTTTTTCAGTATATGGCGTCAGTCGCATTGAAGAAAGCGGGCAACAGCCAGATAAAACTGTTTGTCGTGCTGTACGTCGTGGTGTCCGTGCTCACCATGTTCACCTCAAACGACATAATAATTCTTACCTTCACGCCCTTTATCTGTTATTTTTGCAGGGCGGCGAAAATTCAGCCGCTGCCCTTTTTAATGGCTGAGTTCGTGGCGGCAAACACCTTTTCCATGATGCTTTTAATCGGCAACCCCACAAATATATATCTTTCCCTGTCGGAGGGGATAACCTTCGGGGAATATCTTAAAAACATGTGGCTTGCCACGCTGCTGGCGGGCGTTGCGGCGTTTTTTGTGATGTTTGCGATATTCTATAAAAAACTCAAAGTAAAAATAGAATGCGGCGGAGAGGAGATAGCCCGCCTCGATAAGCCCCTTGCCGTTATTGGCGGCATACACCTTGCGGGCTGCACGGTAATGCTTGCCGTTTCCGACATAATAGGCGCGGAAATGTGGATAATAGCGCTTGCCTTTGCCGCGTGCCTCTTTTTGACCGTGGGAATATATAAGGCGGTGCGGCGCGAACGATTTACGCAGCTGGCGCTTACCTTAAAGCGGGCGCCGTGGAGTTTCGTGCCCTTTTTATTATCCATGTTCATAATAGTTGCGGCGCTGGAATATAACGGAGTAACCGCGGCGCTTGCAAAAATTCTGGGCGGCGGCAGCCCCGTACCGGTATACGGCGCGCTTTCCGCCCTTGCGTGTAACCTTGTAAATAACATACCCATGAGCGTGCTTTTCGGGTCGGTGCTTTCTTTTGCGGAAGTGCCCGCTTCGGCGGCTTACGCGTGCATAATAGGTTCCAACATAGGCGCGTATTTTACGCCCGTTGGTGCGCTTGCCGGCATTATGTTCGGCAACATCTTAAAGGGGCAGGGCGTGAAACTGGGTTTCGGAAAGTTCGTGTTATGCGGCACGGTTGTGGCTTTGCCCGCGCTGGCGGCGGCTCTTTCGGGTCTTGCGTTGATCTGTTAGTCAAAATTGCGGGCATAAGAATATAATGTTATAAATTTTAAAAGACGTTCTCACGGGTCGCTCCGGCAGTGAACGGACAACGCAGAATATAATAAAAAACAAAACTATGTAAATCAAAGTGAATAAATCAGAAACATATTACCGGAAAATGACTGAAACTCCGGTGGCAAAACTTATAATAACGCTGGGCATTCCCACCACCGTTTCGGTGCTCATAACAAGCCTTTACAACCTTGCGGACACGTATTTTGTGGGTACGCTGGGCGAAAGCGCGCAGGGCGCCGTGGGCATACTTTTTACCTTGCAGGGCTTTATTCAGGCTTCCGCGTATATGCTGGGGCACGGCTCGGGCACCTTTGTCGCCAAGGAACTTGCCGAAAAGAACGAAAAGCGCGCATCCGTATACGTATCTTCCGCCTTTTTCGCGGGGCTGATTTTGGGCGCCGTGATAACCGTTTTCGGACTAATTTTTTTAACTCCGTTCATGCGCCTTTTGGGCAGTACCGAAACCATTCTCCCTTACGCCAGGGAATACGGCGTGTGGGTGGTGCTTTCGGCGCCGTTTATTATCTGTTCCATAATTTTAAATAACAACCTCCGTTATGAGGGCAAGGCGTTTTTCGCCATGATAGGGCTCACTTCGGGCGCGGTGATAAACGTCGCGTTAGACTACGTTTTCGTAATGGTCGTCGGCCTCGGCGTGTTCGGCGCGGGCATGGCTACCGCCGTATCCCAGGTCATAAGTTTTGCGCTCCTTTTGGTGCTCTACAATAAAATGGCGCAAAGTCATATCTCTTTTAGATACGTTGCAAAAAAGATTTCCCTCTATCTCACGGTGCTTAAAGTGGGGTTTCCGTCTTTTGTAAGGCAGGGGCTGACCGCCGTCTCGGGCGGGGTGATGAACAACCTTACCAAGCCCTTCGGGGACGGCGCAATCGCCGCAATGAGCATTGTCAACAGATATACCTCCTTAATAACCTGCGTGGGGCTGGGTATAGGTCAGGGTTATCAGCCGGTGGCGGCGTTTAATTACCAGCTCAAAAAATATGACCGGGTAAAAAAAGGGCTGCTCGCCACCATGGGCATAGGTTTCGGCTGCGTTCTGTTCTTATCCGTATTCGGGCTCATATTCCCGAAAGAGATAGTGTCGCTCTTTCAGAAGTCGCCCGAAGTGGTAAAAACGGGCGCCCGCGCGCTGGTGTTCGCCTCCGCGGGGCTGCCGCTTATGCCGCTCATAATACCCGTGAATATGCTGTATCAGAGCATACGCTCGGCAAAGACCGCCGCATTTTTATCGCTGTTGCGCTCGGGCGCGGTGCTCATCCCCACGGCGCTAATACTTTCTTCGATATTCGGGCTTAACGGTATCTTCGTATCCCAGCCCGCCTCCGATTTTATTACGGCAATAATAAATATCCCGTTTGTGATCTCGTTCGTGCGCCGCCATAAGGAGGCGCCCTCCGAAACCCCGCCGGCAACCGGAATAACGCCCTCCGCCGCACAAGCCGTACCTTCCGCTTCCGTCGAACCCGCCGCTCCCACGGCTCCCACGGCTCCCGCCGCTCCCACGGCTCCCGCCGCTCCCACGGCTCCCGCCGCTCCCACGGCTCCC
>CASELQ010000008.1 GCA_949288785.1 uncultured Eubacteriales bacterium
GTTTTCCCCGCACCCTTTCCAAACAATATAACCAAAGTAATGTTGCTGACCCGTAGAACGGTTCAAATCCAAACAACATTATTATACGAGAAAAAATGAGCGTTACCATGCAAAACCCGTTCGGGGAGATGACGGAGCGAATAAAAAAGTTCAGGCAGGAATTATTGGATACCGTGCCCATGGTGTGTGCGGAGAGGGCGGTTATAGCCACGCGCGCGTATAAAAAGCACGAATCGGAGCAAACGGTTTTAAAGCGGGCGTATATGCTTAATGCCGTGCTTTCGGAGATGAGCATATTCATAGAGCCTTATACGCTGATAGTCGGCAATCAGGCAAGCCGCAACAGGGCGGCGCCCGTATTCCCCGAATACGCCATGGACTGGATAATAAAAGAGCTTGACGATTTTGAAAAGCGGGACGGGGATATGTTCCTCATATCCGAGAAGACCAAAGCCGAATTAAAGAGGATTTACCCTTACTGGAAGGGGCGCACCTTGCAGGACAAGGCGCTTGCCGCATACCCCGAAAGCGCCAGAAATATTTACGATATAGGCATAATCCGCAACGAGGGCAACATAACATCCGGCGCGCGCACCTTGCGGTAGATTACGGCTACGTGCTGAAAAACGGGCTTAACGCCGTGGTGGAGCGGGTGAACGGCATTTTAAAAGACCTGGATTACGCCGACCCCGAACAGATGAAAAAAAGTTATTTTTACAAGGCAATACTTGTCGCGGCGGACGGCGTGCGCATATTTGCCGAGAGGTTTGCCCGCCTTGCAAAAAAGCAGGCGCGTTCCGCCCCGCCCGAGCGCGCCGCCGAGTTAAGGGAGATTGCCCAAATCTGCGAACGGGTGCCCATGCGCGGGGCGAGAACCTTTCACGAGGCGGTGCAAAGCCTGTGGTTTGTTCATCTCATATTGCAGATAGAATCCAACGGGCATTCCCTTTCGTTCGGGCGGCTGGACCAATATCTTTTGCCGTACTATGAGCGCAGTATAAAGGACGGTGTTTCCGAAGAGCGGATAGTTGAATTGCTTGAAAACCTGTGGCTTAAAACCCTTACCGTGAACAAGGTGAGGAGCGCGGGGCACAGCCGCTTTGCGGCGGGCAGCCCCATGTATCAGAACGTAACGATAGGCGGGCAGTTAAAAGAGGGGGTGAGCGGCGTAAACCCGCTTACGCGGCTGGTGCTCAAATCGGTGGCGCTCACAAAACTCACTCAGCCCAATCTCACGGTGCGGTATTTTGCCGGTATGGAGGAGGATTTTATGCAGGAGTGCATAAAGGTCATACGCCTGGGGTTCGGGATGCCCGCGTTCAACAGCGACGAAATAATAATTCCCGCGCTCATGCGGCAAGGAGTTTTGAAAGAAGACGCGTATAATTACAGTGCCATAGGCTGTGTGGAGGTGGGCGTGCCCGGCAAGTGGGGGTATCGCTGCACCGGCATGAGTTACCTCAATTTCCCCAAAACGCTCATGATCGCGCTGAACGACGGGGTGGATTTGACCACGGGCAAGAGGGTGTGCCCGGGCGTGGGGAAATTTACCGATATGCGCGATTTTGAAGAGGTTTTCGCCGCGTGGGACAAAACGGCGCGCATGCTCATTCATCAGGGCGTGATACTCGATAACTGCGCGGATATGGCGGTAGAGCAGGAGGTGCCGGACGTGTTGTGTTCGGCGCTGGTGCAGGACTGCATAGGCCGCGGCAAACACTTGAAAGAGGGCGGCGCGGTATACGACATGATAAGCCAGCTTCAGGTGGGGATAGCCAACCTCGGAGATTCGCTTGCGGCGATAAAAAAGTGCGTGTTCGAGGACAAGACGCTTACAAAAGAACAGTTATGGAACGCCCTTATCACAGACTATGCGGGCGAAGAGGGGGAGAGAATAAGGCAGACGGTGCTATCCGCGCCCAAATACGGCAATGACGACGATTACGTTGACAATCTTGTCGTGCGCGGTTACGACACCTATATAGACGAGATAAAAAAATATAAAAACACCCGTTACGGGAGAGGGCCGATAGGCGGGCATTATTACCCGGGCACCTCTTCGGTGGCGGCAAACGTGGCGCAGGGCGCGGGAACGTGCGCCACGCCGGACGGGAGGCACGCGGGCGAGCCGCTTGCGGAGGGCTGTTCGCCCTCTCATTCCATGGATACTCACGGGCCGACAAGCGTTTTTAAATCGGTAACCAAATTGAGGACGGAGCAGATCGCGGGCGGGGTCTTATTAAACCAGAAAGTCGCGCCGCAGATACTTGCCGAGCCTGAGGACTGCGCTAAACTTTCCATGCTTTTAAGGACCTTTTTTGACGATTTGCACGGCTTCCACGTGCAGTATAACGTGGTATCGAAGGAAACGCTTTTGGACGCGCAGATTCATCCCGAAAAGCATAGGGATTTAATAGTGCGTGTGGCGGGATACTCGGCGTTTTTCAACGTGCTTTCCCGCAAAACGCAGGACGATATTATAGCGAGAACAGAACAGGTTTTATAGCAGAAAATAAAGGCGCCGGCAGGCGCACAGGAGAGTTGAATGGACGAAATTAAAGGATTGACTGCGGCGGTAACCGGCGCGGGCGGCGGCATAGGCAGGGCGATTTGCGTTTCGCTTGCAAAAGAGGGCGTGAACGTTGCCCTTTTAGGCGGGAACAATACCGAAAGACTTGCCGAAACGGAAAGGGAAGTGCGTGCTGCGGGCGGCAGGGCGTTGGTTATCCCGGGTAACCTCGGCAAAGCGGAAGTTGCGGATGTCGGCTTAAAGGCGGCGGAAAAGGAGTTCGGCGGGATAGACATACTTATAAACAACGCCGGCAAGGCGTTTAACGCGCCGTTTGAGGAAACGCCCGAAGAGGTGTTGGACGCGCTTATGGAAATAAACGTAAAGGTGCCGTTTATGCTTACGCAGAAGGCGCTTCCCTACTTAAAAAAGTCCGCGCGGGCAAGCATAATAAACATATGCTCGGTGGTGAGCAAGGCAGGCTATCCCTATCAGAGTGCGTACACGGCAAGCAAGCACGCGCTTTTGGGGTTTACAAAGTCTTTGGCGGCGGAACTTTTTAAAGAGGGGATACGCGTGCAGGCGGTAAACCCCGGCGGGGTGTATACCGATATGGTAAAGGTGGCGCGCCCCGACCTTCCGCCCGATGGGATGATTATGCCCGAAGAGATTGCGGATATAGTGCTGTTTTTGCTTAAAAGCCGCGGCAACGCCGTGATAGACGAAATAGGGGTGCACCGCGTGAACAAACAGCCTTTTTTGGTTTAGGCACAGCCGCTAAGCCGCGCCGAATAAAGAGATCCCTCCCTGTTAAGTGCGGCGGCAACTTTCTTTAATTTATCCCGCGCAATGTTTCAAACCGAAAAACGCGCGCCTGTAAATAACCATAAACGCAAGTAATTTACTTGCGTTTTTTAGTATAAAAATTTTTTATTGAGGTTACCCCCCCCTCCCGAAAAACGGGCGCCGGCTTACCGTAATTTTTTCTTAAATTATGCAAAAAAAAGCAATATCTATTGACTAAAACACCTTAAAGTGTTATTATAATATCATATAACTTATAAAAAACGTTGCCGCTGCGTTTTATGCGAGGAATATAAACTCCGTGCAGGTAATAATGGCGCGGCGCCGGAGGTCGGTGCCGGGCGGATAGCGGCGTGAAATACGGCTGGCGCCGGGCAGCGCAATTTCGGGGTCGAAAGGTTCGGTGTGCGTTTAATGCGGGCGTGCGGCGCGGGTAAAAGTCAAAGGGTATTGAAAAGTGAAAAAAATCGGTGAAACATCCGTTAGGAAAAAAGTTGAGGCTTGGCGGTTAAAATCTGCCGTTTTGGTTTTTTATGATATTATTTTTGCGGCGCTCTCGTTTTTTCTCGCGCTGTGGCTGAGGTACGGCTGCAACGCGCGGGCGATCCCGCATGATATTTTCAGGGCGTATTATATCTCCGCAGGGATATACGTCCTGTTTATCGTTATAATGAACTGGCTTTTCAGGCTGTATAACAGTATATGGAAATTTGCCGGCATGCCGGAATTTATACGCATAATTTGCGCCACGGCGGTGGATCTCGTATTTAACATTCTGCTGGTAACGGCCGCTTTCGGGCTGATGCCCGCAATGTATTATGTGTGCGGAATACTTTTTCAGTTTATATTTGTGTGCAGCGCGCGTTTTTCGCGCAGGCTTTTGGAATACTGCCGCGGGTATTTAAGGCGGCGGGGCGTTAAGGGGCGCCTTAGCGGCGTGTATCCGAGCAACATCATGCTTATCGGCGCGGGAGACGCGGGGCAGCTTATTTTGCACGACATAAATAAGTCCGGCGAAATAAACGGCAAAGTGCGCTGCATTATAGACGATGACCCGGAAAAGTGGGGCAGAGTAATAGAGGGCGTGCCGGTAATTGGCGGGCGGGACAAGATAGTATCCGCCGCGGGCAGGTATCACATAAACCGGATCTTCCTCGTTATTCCTTCGGTTACTTTCGAGGAAAAGAGGAAGATTTTAGACATATGCAAGACCCTCAGCTGCGAGATAAAGGAGCTCCCCAATATCTATAAACTTTACACGGGCGAGATCACCGTTTCCAAAATGAAGGACGTGCCCGTCGAAGACCTCCTCGGCAGAAAGCCCGTAACCGTGGACTTAAAGCAGATTTTCGAATATCTTTCGGATAAGGTGGTGCTGGTAACGGGCGCGGGCGGCAGCATAGGCAGCGAACTTTGCAACCAGATAGCGGCGCATAACGTAAAACTTCTCGTCATGTTCGATTGTTACGAAAATAATCTTTACGACGTGCAGTTTTCGCTCAAAAACCGTTTTCCCGGGCTGAAATTCGTTTCCATAATAGGTTCGGTGAGGGACAGCCGCAAGTTAAAAGAGGTGTTTTCGCACTACCGCCCGGAAGTGGTTTTCCACGCCGCCGCGCATAAGCACGTGCCGCTCATGGAGGACAGCCCGTGCGAGGCTATAAAAAACAACGCTCTCGGCACCTATAAGACAGCTTACGCCGCCGCGCTTTACGGCTGCAGGCGTTTTGTGCTCATAAGCACGGATAAGGCGGTAAACCCCACCAACATAATGGGCGCGTCCAAACGGCTGTGCGAAATGATCGTTCAGAGTTTCGATAAAAAGATAAAAGAGAAAAAGGCGGCGGAAATACCGGCGCTGTTCACCCACGCCTTTGACGAGGAGGACGCCGAACAGGCAATTATACCGGATACCGCCGTAACGGAGTTCGTGGCGGTGAGGTTCGGCAACGTGCTCGGCAGTAACGGTTCGGTAATACCCCTTTTCAAAAAACAGATAGAAATGGGCGGCCCGGTTACCGTAACCCACCCCGACATCGTGCGGTATTTTATGACCATACCGGAGGCGGTAAGCCTGGTCTTGCAGGCGGCGGCGTTTGCCCACGGAGGGGAGATTTTCGTGCTGGATATGGGCGAGCCCGTAAAAATAGATGCGCTTGCGCGTAATCTGATAAGTCTTTCCGGTTATCGGCCGGATGAGGACATTAAAATAGTGTACACGGGGTTAAGGCCGGGCGAAAAACTGTATGAAGAAAAACTTATGGCGGAAGAGGGGTTAAAACGTACTTCCAACGAACTCATCCATATAGGTATGCCCATCCCGTTCGAGGAAGACGTTTTTTTGAAACAGTTAAGCCGGCTTATGCAGGCGGCTTACGACAACCGCCCCGATATAAGGGAGCTTGTGGCGGAAGTGGTTACCACTTATCGGTTTAAGGACGGCGACGCAAACGTTTATAGCAGCGGCGAGCCGGACGAACCCGCCGTTTCAAATGACGGCGTTAAAGAGATAGTTTCCGGGCTTAAAAGCCAAAAAGAGATAGCGGAAGAGACATCTGCCTAACTGAGCACGGAGCATGGTTTAACGGTTTGGCGGCATTGCCCCCGCACGCCGCCCACGGACTGACCCAAGCCTTGTGCCCTGCGCCGCGCCCGCCACGGGTCGCAACGTAGCAGCCTTTTTGCCGTGGGCTGACGGCAAAAGGTATTCAAAATAAATCAATGCGGAAAGGAGTAAAATGCATATTTCTTTTTCACCGCCTGATATATCCGAGCAGGAGATAAACGAAGTAGCCGAGGCGCTTCGTTCAGGCTGGATAACCACAGGACCGAGAACAAAGCAATTGGAGAAAAATCTTGCCGAAAGGATAGGAGTGCCCGGGTGCGTATGTCTTAATTCTCAGACAGCCTGTGCAGAGCTTGCGTTACGCATTTTTGGGGTAGGTCCCGGAGATGAAGTAATCACTTCCGCTTACACATACACCGCAACCGCATCGGTGGCGCTGCATGTGGGTGCCACGCTCAGACTCATAGATACCCGAAAAGACGGGTTTGAGATGGACTATGATAAATTAGAGGCTTCCGTCAATGAAAAGACCAAAGTAATTATTCCCGTAGATTTGGGCGGAGTACCCTGTGATTACGATAAAATATTTTCGATTGTGGAAAGAAAAAGAAATCTTTTCAAACCATCCAACAAAATACAGGAAGCTTTCGGCAGGATTATAGTGATGGCTGACACCGCGCACGCCCTGGGGGCGATTTATAAGGGGCAGAACGTGGGGAACGTGGCGGATTTTTCAAATTTCAGTTTCCATGCCGTAAAGAATTTAACCACGGCGGAAGGGGGCGCAGTTACGTGGAAAAGTCTCGGAGAGGCAGAGGACAGGGAAATATATCGGATGTTTCAGCTATATTCTCTCCACGGCCAGTCTAAGGACGCGCTTTCCAAAACTAAACTCGGCGCATGGGAATACGACGTTTTGGGCGCATGGTATAAATGTAACATGACCGACGTTGCCGCCGCAATAGGCTTAAAGCAATTGGAGCGTTACGACGGTATGCTCCAAAGAAGAAAACAAATAATAGAAAAGTACGATTGCGCTTTCAGACCTTTGGGAATAAAGGTTTTAAACCACTATTCGGAGGACAGGCAGTCTTCGGGGCATTTATACATTACGAGAATACCGGGGATAACCGAAACCGAAAGAAATGAAATAATAGTAAAGATGGCGGAAGAGGATATTGCATGCAACGTTCACTATAAGCCCTTGCCCTTGTTTACCGCGTATAAAAATCTCGGGTTTTCAATAAGTGATTATCCTAATGCCTACGGGCAATACGTAAATGAAATAACGTTGCCGCTTCACACAAGCCTTACAGACGAAATGGTCGATTACGTTGCGGAAAAGTATGTAAAAATTGTAAAAAGGGTTTTGTAATGCGGCTGAAAAAGTGGGAAAAACTGCCCTTATCAATGCAGAATGAGGAAGTGAGGGCTTATTATGATATATTGAAAAAAAAGAGATGCGCGCTGTTTTTTAAGCGCCTGTTTGACATAGTGCTTTCTGCTCTTATGCTGATTATTTTTTCACCGACGTTTATTGTGCTGGCAGTTGCCATAAAAATAGACAGCAGGGGTCCGGTTTTTTACCGTCAGGAAAGGGTAACGCAGTACGGAAAAACCTTCCGCATTTTCAAATTTCGCTCCATGGTTAAGGATGCGGATAAGAGTTCGCAAATAACCTTGGATAACGACAGCAGAGTTACCCGTGTGGGTAAGTTCATAAGAAAATGCAGATTGGATGAAATATGCCAGTTGATAGACGTGTTCCGCGGGACCATGACCTTTGTAGGCACGCGCCCCGAGGTGCCTAAATACGTAAAGGAGTATACTCCGCAAATGCAGGCAACGCTTCTGTTACCTGCGGGAATTACCAGCCTTGCCAGCATTTATTATAAGGATGAAGCGGAACTTTTGGATAATGCAGAGGATGCAGACGCCGTTTATATCGAAAAAATACTGCCGGCAAAAATGCATTATAACTTAAAAGCCATTGAACAATTCGGTTTTTGGCGGGATATAAAGATAATGTTCATGACGGTTTTTGCAGTGCTTGGAAAAAAGTATGTTTCGGACGATGCCGTTAACGGTTAAGACCAAGTATTTATAAAAATAATTTTTAATGGTGTTAATTATGGACGTTAAAATTTGTGAGCTTGACGGTAATGATAAAAAGATGCTGTCTGAAATTGCAGACATACATACGGCGGCATTTAAAGGGTTTTTTCTTACCTTTATGGGAAAAGGCTTTTTAAAACTGATGTATAAGTGTTATTGTAAACATGAATCTTCAAATATTCTGGTCGCTTTCAAAGAATCGAATTCGGTAGGATTTCTGGCTTATTCTGAAGATTTAAGCAGGCTTTATAAGTATATGCTAAAGAGGCATTTTATAGGGTTTGCTTGGTATAGTATGCTTGCTTGTATAAGAAGACCTAAATATTTTATGAGATTAATAAGGGCATTAAATAAACCGAATGAAGCAAAGAGTGAAGATAAGTATGTTAAAATTACTTCTATATGTGTAAATCCTAACCATAACTCTAAAGGAATAGGAAGTAAATTGATAGAAGCAATAAAGACAAAAATCGGGTCAGCAGATTATAAGTATATTTTACTTGAAACAGATGCTGAAAAAAATGAAGCGGTAAATCAGTTTTATTTAAAAAACGGCTTTGTATTAAAAAGTCAAATAGTAACGCATGAAGGCAGGAAAATGAATGAATACATTTGGAGTGTACAGTAATGATTATATTGTATTACGCTTCAGTAGACTTTTATAGTAAACCTAATCCTTCTTACCATTTAATGACGACAATGCTTGAAGATATTCTTAAAGCAGGGCATAGCGTTCATTTAGTGGGATGCAAAGAAAAAGGCCTTGAAAAGCATATTCCTGATAATTTAGCGGCAAATGCGCAGTTTTCTTATGAGCTTGCGGAAGTTAAACCCGTTAAAAAATCACACTTTGTCAGCAGATATTTATCGGGAATAATGTATGCCGTTAAAACACGTAAGTTTATAAAAAAACAGAAAAATAAAGCGGATTTAATTTTTGTTCAGTCTTCGCCAACCGTTTTGTATAATATTCGTAATGCAAGAAAGTATGCTGGAAGGGCAAAGATTTTGTATAATATTCAGGATATGTTTCCCGGCAGTTCCATAGCAAGCGGCGTAATGAAAAGGAGATGGATGCAGAAGGTCTTTTTTGCATTGCAAAAGTGTGCGTATAAAAAGGCCGATGTAATAACGGTAATATCCGAAGATATGAAACGTAAAGTTGAGGAACAAGGCGTACTTTCAGACAAAATTAAAGTTATAGTTAATTGGTTTGATAATACTTCGGTGCAATATATTGAATGGGAAGAAAACAGGTTTGTTAAGAAATATGAATTGGACAAGCAAAAATTCTACGTTCAGTATGCGGGCACTATGGGATATGTGTTCGATTACGAAATGGTGCTAAACGTTGCAAAACTGTTGCAGGAGTATGCGGGTATAGAGTTTCAGATGATTGGTGCGGGCAGTCAAAAGCAAGAGTTTATGAGCCGGGCGGAAGAGTTAAAACTCGATAACATAAAATTTTTGCCGTTAGAACCGCAGGAAATGGTTTCCGATGTTTATAGTGCTTGTTCGGTTTGTTTTATCCCGCTTAAAAAAGGCGTTATAGGCAATTCGGTTCCGAGTAAAGCAGGGCTTTTAATGGCCTGTAAAAAACCGATAGTAAGCAGTGTGGACGAGTATTCGGATTACTATAATATGATAAACGAAAATAAGTTCGGTTATGCTGTGGGCACGGATAAACCGGAGGACGCAGCGGGAGCTTTATTAAAATTATATCAAGACAGAGAACTCTGTAAAGAATACGGAGAAAACGGATATAAGTACGGGCATGACTTATATTCCCGTGACAAAAATATGAAAGAATATTTAGATTTATTTTGCGAACTTGCGGAGAAAAGGTGATATTATGAAAATCCTTATTATGGGTTTTACTAAAGTAAAGTATATGCCGTATATGAATTTTTATTTAGATGCTCTGAAAAACAGCGGAGCGGAAGTTCACGTTCTTTATTGGAATCGGGATTTGAAAGCCGAAGACCTCAGCGCGTATTCCGTTAACGTTTTTCACGAGTTTAAATATTATCAGGAAGATGATGAAGCAAAAATCAAAAAGATACGTTCCTTTTTAAAGTACAGAAAATTTGTCAGGCGCGTAATTAAAAAAGAAAAATTTGATTTTATAATTGCTCTTCATTCTTTGCCGGCGGTATTACTCTATGGTGTTTTGAAGAAAAAATATAATAACAGATTTATATTTGATTACAGAGACTATACATATGAGTCTTTTGCGCCGTTCAAAAAAATTGTGGCAGGATTAACAAAAAGGTCTTATGCTACTTTTGTAAGCAGCGATGCGTATAGGAAATTTCTGCCTGAGGAATATTCTTATAAGATTTATACCTCTCATAATATTCTTTTTGATTCGTTAAATCATAGAGATGAGCGGGAGACGTATGGTGTGGCTTCCGATAAAATAAGAATTGCGTTTTGGGGATTTATCAGGCATTTTGAACTTAATAAAATAATAATTAAAAAAATATCTGAAGATAAAAGGTTTGAGCTGCATTATTATGGCAGGGAACAACAAACGGTTGTTGATTTAAAAAAATATGCGCAGGAATTGGGCGCGGATAACGTATTTTTTCATGGAGAATATGTTCCTGAAGACAGATATGAATTTATAAGAAAAACTGATATTATTCATAATATTTATTTCGATACGAACACAATGTCGGCAATGGGGAATAAATTTTATGACGGCTTGATTTTTTATCTTCCGCAAATTTGCATGGAGGGTTCGTTTATGGCGGATTCGGCTGAACGCCTTGGTATCGGATTGGCGTGCAGTCCTTATGAAGATAATTTTACGGACGAAATATATAACTATTTTATAGGAATAGATAAAAACAAGTTCAGAGAAAATTGTGATATAGCGCTTGAAAAAATATTGGATGAATATAAAACGGGCGTAAAGATAGTAACGGGGTGTGTAGTTGCAGAAAAATTGCGGCATTCGTTCGGTGAGAAGTATGGAAAGTAGTTTAATTATGGATAAGCAGGCAGTATTTTTAAATCAGTGTAAAAAAGTTTATTTGTATTTTTTTGTATTTATGCTGATTTATTTAGAATTCGGATATAAAATGGTAGTTGCCGGGGCTTTGTCGGGAGTGATGAGAATTTGTTTACTTTTGGCTATATCATTTCCGCTACTTTTTTTTGTTAAACAAATTTGTGTTCAGTCGGTAGGTTTATTATTATATTTAACTTTAATAATTGTTTTAAGTGCTGTAAGAGATGCAACATTAGATAATACTATTATGTTTTTGATTCCTATATATATAGGATTTATAGTTACAAACACTATAGGATTAAAAACTTTAATAAGAATTTTTTCTAATATTATGGTTTTTCTTGCAGGATATTCTTTAGTTATCTATTTATTAACGGTAATATTCCCGGGGCTTATGGCAATGCTACCGTTTATAGGTTATGTTTATGAATCTTCTGCTAGTATACACGATGCCTTTTTTTCCGTTTGTATAATTAACGCACAGTTTGTAAGAAATTACGGTATAGCATGGGAACCGGGAGCATTTGCTTTGTTATTGTCTATTGCCGTATATTATATGATTCTTTTTGAACGAAATAATAAAGTTGTTAAAACGCTTATACTTTGTTGTGCTGTTTTAACCACATTTTCTACTTTGGGATATATAGTTTTGGTAGGAATATTGTTTATAGCTTTTTTGCAAAAACAAAAGAGCGTTAAAATAAGAAGGCTGGCGCTCACGATAATAATATGTTTAATCGTATTGTTTTTACTTTTACCGAAATCTGTAAAAGATATGGTTTTTTCCAAGCTGTCGGGAATATTTTCAGATGAAGATGTAGCGTATACAACGCAGGCCAGACTTAATGCAATTAAATATCCTTTAATAGAATTTTTAAAATCGCCGTTATGGGGAATAGGTTATGATAATTTTTATGAAGTAAACGTAACTTTATGCGATGGAGTTGCAACGAATACCATTATGAATTGGTTTGCCGTGCTGGGTGTGTTGCTCGGGGGGCCTTGTACTTATTATTATCTGAAATTTATTTATAAAAATGCTCAGTTTTTGAAATTACCTTGGTATGGATGTATTTTGTTGATGCTTATAGCCGTATTTTTGGTATCAACTGAAAGCTTATTAAGAATATCGCTGATATATATAATTATTTTTTACGGTACACAAAACGTATCGTTTGAAGATATTGGTTCTTTATAATATTTTATAAAGATAATAACAAGGTGTGCGCATGAAAGTTTTATTTATATTGGGAATGTATCATCCGAGATATTCGGCAAACGGTCTGTGTTGTAAAAATGTAATCGATGAATGCGTTGCAAAAGGTTGGGAAGTATCGTGTATTGTGAATGCATACGACGGCAACAAAAAAATGTATCAGTTAGACGGAGCAAAAATTTATCCGATTAAACCGAGATTATCTTATAGGATGTTAGAAAAAAGTCAGCTGCGTATTGGTAAGCGCAGCAGTAATATTATACGAAAAACCGCTTTGGCTATGAATAAAATAAAACTGTTTTTATTTTCATGGTCATGGCCTTATATTGCTCCTTTATATACACGGCGTTTTTATAAAAAAGCTTGTAACCTTTATCTGAAAGAACGGTTTGATGTTGTGATAGGTGTATATACTCCGATAGATTCTCTGTATGCGGCATATAAATTTAAGGTTAAATTTCCTGAGATAACTTTTGTGCCGTATTATCTTGATGCTTTGGCTGGAGGATGGGGCCCCGATATCTGGTCTGAAGAAAAAAGAGAAAAAAGATTGATTAAGTGGGAAAAAAAGATAAATGAGAAAGCCGATGCGGTTATATCCATGAAATCTTCATACGAATATCATAAAAATAATCCTATTAGCTTTGATAAAGGTGATTATCGATATTTTTTAGATGTTCCCATGCTATTATCTGATGTGCGCTGTAATTATTCCGGGAATAAACGAGAAAAGATTGCTTTATATGCGGGGAGCCTATCATATTCTGGCAGGAATCCTAAAACACTGCTTGAAATATTTTTAAGAATATGCAATAAGCTTGATTTTAAAGTTATATTTGCCGGAGACTGTACCAATCCAAAGATTTTCCAGCCATATACGGAAGCCACCGGCGGAAAGATTTGTTATTTGGGGCATAAGTCCCACGAAGAAATTCTGCAATTGGAGGCGGAAGCGGATTTTTTGCTTAATATAGGTAATCAAAGTCCATATATTATTCCTTGTAAAATCTTTGAATATATGCGTTTCGGCAAACCGATTATAACAACATATTCGATACCTGATGAGGCATCTTTACCGTATCTGAAAAAATATGGTTACGCATGTTTTATAGATGAAAGTAAAGATATAGAAGAGGTTACGGCTCAGGTGCTTGAATTTATTGAAAAAAATGATAATATCAATGTGCCGACAGGTTTTTGTCAGGATTTATTTTATGAAAATACGCCGGCAGCATTTACGGATACGATAAAAAATATTATGGGTGAAAAATGTCTGAATATATAAATGTTAGCGAAATAAACAATTGTTACGGTTGCAGAGCGTGCGAACAGGTATGCCATGAAAAAGTTATATCAATGCAACCTGATAAAGAGGGATTTTTATATCCGATTATAAATAATGATGGATGTATAAAATGCGGGAAATGTTTAAAAGTTTGTCCTGCTTTTAATCATTCTGAAATGAATGTTCCTGTTACAACATATGCTGCACAAAATAAAAATATAAACGTTCTTTTAGACAGTTCAAGCGGCGGAATATTTTCGGCTTTAGCGGAAGAAACAGTTTCAAAAGGCGGTTACGTGGCCGGCTGTGTTTTTGATGAAAATATTAAAGTAATTCACGTTTTATCAAATAACATGGCAGATATAGAAAAAATGAGGGGTTCAAAGTATGTGCAAAGTGATACGAGTAATATTTATTCTCAGGTGAAAGAATGTCTGGATTTGGGTAAATACGTGTTATTTACCGGAACACCTTGTCAAATTGACGGATTGAAAAGATTTTTGCGTAAGGATTATCAAAACTTGATAACGGTTGACTTGATATGTCATGGAGTACCAAGTCCATTGCTTCTTTCAAAATATATTGAATCGGAGAAAGATAAAAAATGGTCGGTAAGTTGGTTGCGTTTTAGAGACAAGAGAAGAAACGGGTGGGCTTTTCAGGGCAGTATTTGCTGTGGAAACAAGGTAAAAACAATATCGGCCTTAAATAATTTTTATTATTTTTTATATTATAAAAACAGCATAAACCGTATTTGTTGTTATTCATGTAAGTATTCATCTGAAAAAAGAGTTTCAGATATTACTCTTGGTGATTTTTGGGGAGTTGAAAATGTAATTAAAGGAATAGATTCAACAAACGGTGTTTCCGCATGTTTAATAAACACTGAAAAAGGAAAAGAATTTTTTAAATCAATTGACAAAACTCTTAATTTGTATAATGTAAAGTTTGAAGATATAGCACGTTTTAACGGTAATTTACTTGAACCTACAAAGCTGCCGGAAGACAGAACAAAAATATATAAGGATATAGAAAATGATGGATGGAGAGCTGTAGAAAAAAGAGATTTCAAACCACGCCGAGTCTTATATTTCTTATCTAAAAAAACTCCTAAATTTATTAAGAAAGGACTAAAAAAGCTTTTACATAAAGGTAAAAAATAATGAAAATAAAAATTATAACGATACACAATATTCCTAATTTCGGTTCCGTTTTTCAAAGCTTTGCTTTAGGTAAATATTTGAAGCAACTGGATTTTGATGTTGAGGTTATAGACTATAATCCGACATATTTTAAATTAAAGACATTGCGTTCTAAAATAGGAATGCTGTTGAATTTGAAACAATATATAATAAG
Organism: uncultured Eubacteriales bacterium; assembly: GCA_949288785.1. Taxonomy (GTDB): domain Bacteria; phylum Bacillota; class Clostridia; order Christensenellales; family Borkfalkiaceae; genus UBA1259. Next base: position 14,868 of record CASELQ010000008.1, read on the forward strand.
GAAAAAAAAGTTTCGCAGATTTGTGATAAAAAATATACCGCTTACAAAAAAAGTTTTTTGGAGTTTAGAAGATTTAAAGTGTTATAATTTTGATGCCGATGTAATAATGGCGGGAGGCGACCAACTGTGGAACGTCTATCATTCTTGTGGGAATGACGACGCTTATAAGCTTACCTGGACTGATAAAAAGAAAATTTCATATGCTACAAGTATGGGGCAAAAAGGGTTTAGTGAAAGTCAACTTTGCGATTTGGCAAATAAAATCAGAGATTTTGCGGCTATTTCCGTACGAGAATCTAGTTCTGTTGAATTGCTTAAAATGCATAATATTCATGCCGTACATTGCGTAGACCCTGTATTTTTGCTTAATCCTTCAGAATATAATCAATTTATTAAACCGCCGAAATTATTGGATAAATATCTGCTGGTGTATCTTGTTACGCCTTCGCCTTTACTTGAGAGATGTATTAAATTTTTTAAACAGAGGTTTAACTTGAAAATAGTTTTGTGTTCCGGTTTTTCAAAGAAATGCTATTGTGATGTGTTTTATAAAGATTTAGGTCCGGATGAGATTTTAAGTTATATTTATAATGCTGAAATTGTTTTGTCGGCATCATTTCACGCTACTGCTTTTTCGACTATGTTTAAAAAACAGTTTTTTACAATCTTGCCGAACGAACATACAAACGAGAGGATAGTCGATTATTTAAACGATAGGGGACTTAATAACAGAATTATAACCGAGGAAGTATGTTTGGAAGAGAAATTATGTGAAACCATTGATTATTCTGTTATAAAGGACTATCAACCAAATATTATAGAATCACAAAAGTATCTGAAACAAGTGCTTAATTATGAGTAAAAATTTGTTTAAAAGAATTAGGAATCTGTCTGCAAACGATAAAATTGTTTTTAAAAATATCATCGGTGCTTTTATAGTAAAAGGCGGCGCGCTTTTTGTTACTTTTTTTACTCTTCCGGCTTATATCGCTTTTTTCAACAATGATGAGGTTTTGGGATTATGGTATACAATTTTATCTTTGCTTAACTGGATTTTGAATTTTGATTTGGGAATAGGAAACGGATTAAGAAACTATTTATCTGAAACTTTATCTACAGATGATAAAGAAGCAACAAAAAGGTTCGTATCTTCTGCATACTTTTCTATAGGCGCAATTGTTTTGATTGGAATCATAATACTGCCTATAATAGTGAGATTTTTAGATTTGAATACTTTATTTAACATAAAAGAAACCGTTGTTTCGGCCCATTCTTTATATGTTGCTTTCGTAATAGTATTAGTAGGGGTTTTATTACAGTTTTTTTTGAAACTGATAAATGCGATTTTATACGCTATGCAAAAATCATCAATAAATAATTTTTTGGTTTTGTGCACGAATGTAATAATCTTACTGTTTACTTTATTGTATCCTTCCGGAAACAATGATAAAAATTTTATAATAATGGCAATTGTACATGCATTAGCAGTAGCTGTGCCGCTTTTAACGGCAACTGTTTTTGTGTTTTGCGGCAAATTAAGATTTGCTTTCCCAAGATTAAAATATGTGGTGTTAAGTAACGTAAAGCAAGTACTTTCGCTTGGCGGAAAGTTTTTTCTTGTTCAGATAGAATATATGATTATAATGAGTACAAATGAATTTTTAATTACTAAAATATCTGGAAATTCTTTTGTTGTAGAATATCAGACATATTATAAATTGTTTTCCTTGGGAAGCACGGTTTTTGCCCTCGCTTTAACTCCATTATGGTCTATAATTACAAAGGCAAAGGTAGAAAATAATTATAGTTGGATAAATAAAAAATATAATTTTTTTATTTTAATTGCACTGTTGTTCTGCATCGGAGAGTTTTTGATAATACCCTTAATGCGGCCTATAATAAATATTTGGCTGGGAGAAAATGCATTAAGTAATATCAGTATTTTATCAGGTGTGCTTTTTGCATTACTTGGTTGTTCTATGATTGTAAACAGTGTTATGTCAAGTGTCGCTAATGGATTGGGTGCATTAAATACTCAAGCAATTTGTTTTGGTATAGGTGCATGCCTGAAGATTCCGCTTGCGTACTGGCTTGTTCAGGTTTTACAGTCTTGGGGTGGCGTAGTGTTGGCAAACGTAATATGCGTTGCGATATATTGCATTATTCAAACGATTGTTTTAAATAAAATATTTAAAAAAAATGAAAAGCTTTTAAAGGAGGCTGACCATGAGTGAATTTTTAAACAAAACCCTTTTGATTACCGGCGGAACGGGAAGTTTCGGCAATGCCGTACTTAACAGGTTTTTAAATACCGATATCGGAGAGATACGCATCTTTTCGCGCGATGAAAAAAAACAGGACGATATGCGGCATGAGTTTCAGGTAAAAATGCCCGAAGTTTCCGATAAAATAAAATTTTATATCGGCGACGTCAGAGATTTATCAAGCGTACGCGGGGCAATGCACGGGGTTGACCTTATATTTCACGCGGCAGCGTTAAAACAGGTTCCCTCGTGCGAGTTTTTCCCCATGGAAGCGGTAAAGACCAATGTGATAGGTACGGATAACGTGCTTACTGCCGCCATAGAGGAGGGCGTGGAGTGTGTTATATGTCTTTCAACCGACAAAGCGGCATACCCCATAAACGCAATGGGCATAACCAAGGCCATAGAGGAGAAGGTGGCTGTAGCAAAATCCAGAAACAGCGGCAAAACCCGCATATGCTGCACGCGTTACGGTAACGTTATGTGCAGTCGCGGCAGCGTTATTCCGCTCTGGATAGACCAGATAAAAAAAGGCAAACCCATTACGGTAACCGAACCCAATATGACGCGCTTTATAATGTCCTTGGAAGAGGCTGTGGATTTAGTGTTATTTGCTTTTGAGCACGGTGAGAACGGAGATTTACTCATTCAGAAAGCTCCGGCGTGCACTATCAAGACGCAGGCGGAGGCAGTTTGTGAGTTGTTCGGCGCTGACAAAAAGGACATACGTATTATAGGCATAAGACACGGCGAAAAGATGTATGAAACGCTGCTCACAAACGAAGAGTGCGCCAAAGCCGTGGACATGGGAAATTTTTACAGGGTTCCCGCAGATAACCGCGGACTTAATTACGACAATTATTTTATAAACGGAGATGTGGAGCGTACTAAACTTACGGAGTTCAACTCCAACAACACGCGCATTCTGAACGTAGAAGAAACCAAAGCCAAAATAGCTTCGCTGGAATATATCCGCCGTGAGCTTGCAGAGAGGTAAACTTATAATAAGTTTAAAGGCAAGTTAACCGGAATATCAATTAGAGCGGTAAGAATTCTTTTATTTATTAATTTAAATAGGAAATAAAATTATGAACGTACTTGTAACGGGCGCGGCCGGTTTTGTGGGTAAAAACCTTGTTTGTGCGCTGAAAAATATAAGAGACGGTAAAGACAGAACTCACCCCGATTTAAAAATAGACGAGATTTTTGAATACGATATTTCCACGCCTGTCGAAAATCTTAATAAATGGTGTTCTTCGGCGGATTTTGTGTTTAATCTTGCCGGCGTAAACCGCCCGAAAACCGAAAAAGAATTTATGGAAGGTAACTTCGGTTTTGCTTCTCTGTTGCTTGATACCCTTAAAAGCACGGGCAATAAGTGCCCGGTAATGCTTTCTTCATCCGTGCAGGCGACCCTTTTGGGCAGATATGCGGGCGGGGAATACGGCAAGAGCAAAAAGGCGGGTGAAGAACTTTTTTTCGCATACGGAGAGGAAACGGGAGCTAAGGTGCTTGTATATCGGTTCCCCAATCTTTTCGGTAAATGGTGCCGCCCGAATTATAATTCCGCGGTGGCAACGTTTTGTTATAATACGGCAAACGGTTTACCGATAACTGTAAACGACAGGGCGACCGAATTGGAATTGTTGTATATTGACGACCTTGTAGAGGAGATGCTTAATGCTCTTGCCGGAAAAGAACGGCGTTGCGAGTATGAAGGGCTTACGCCCGTGGAAACAGTAAACGGGCGTTATTGCTACGTTCTTCCCACATATAAAAAGACGCTCGGAGAAATAGCGGACCTGCTGAAAAGTTTTGCCGTACAGCCGGAAACGCTTTTTATGCCCGAAATACCTTCGGAAAGTTTTGAAAAAAAGCTTTACAGTACCTATTTATCATATCTTCCCAAGGAAAAAACGGCTTTTCCGCTTAAAATGAATACGGATGCAAGGGGGAGTTTTACGGAACTTTTAAAAACAGAAAAATGCGGGCAGATATCCGTAAACATCAGTAAACCCGGCATAACCAAAGGCCAGCATTGGCATAACAGCAAATGGGAATTTTTTATAGTGGTTTCCGGCAGAGGGCTAATTCGCGAACGCAGTATCGGCGGGAGGGAGATAATGGAATTTGAAGTGAGCGGCGAAAAAATAGAGGCGGTGCATATGCTGCCGGGATATACGCACGAAATAATAAATCTTTCGGACACGGAAGACCTTGTTACCGTTATGTGGGCAAACGAGCCGTTTGACCCGGGCCATCCGGATACTTTTTTTGAAAAGGTATAGAAATGGTGAAAGAATAACCTGACTTTCAGTGGCTTGCAAGACTTGCATAAATAGAGTATAATATATTCAGATATTAAATTGCGGGAGAAAAATAATGGAAAAAAAGGCTTTTAAAGGGGACGGCAGAATAAAACTGCTTATCATCGTGGGAACGCGGCCCGAAATTATAAGGCTTGCTTCGGTGATAAAAAAGTGCAGAAAGTATTTCGATTGTATTCTGGCGCATACCGGGCAGAATTACGATTATAATCTTAACGGTATATTTTTTAAGGACCTTGGAATAGATGCGCCCGATATTTATATGGACGCTGCGGGAGATAATCTCGGCGATACCATAGGCAACATTATATCCCGCTCTTATGCGCTTATGAAGGAGATTGAGCCGGACGCACTGCTTGTGCTTGGCGATACCAACAGCTGCCTTGCCGCAATACCCGCAAAGCGGCTGCACATACCCATATTTCATATGGAAGCTGGCAACCGCTGTAAGGACGAGTGCCTGCCGGAAGAGACAAACCGCCGTATTGTGGATATTATTTCGGACGTCAATCTGGCGTATTCCGAACACGCGAGAAGATATCTTGCCGAGTGCGGCCTTCCGAAAGAACGCACTTACGTTACGGGCAGCCCTATGGCGGAAGTGTTAAAGGAAAATCTTGCCGCCATAGAGGGTTCTGATATCCTTAAAAAACTCGGCTTGCAACCGAAAAAATATATGCTGCTTTCCGCGCACAGGGAAGAGAACATAGATACCGAAAAAAATTTCTTATCCCTTTTTAACGCCGTAAACGCACTTGCTGCAAAATACGATATGCCTATACTTTATTCCTGCCATCCGAGGAGCAGAAAGCGGCTTGAAGAGAGCGGGTTTGCGCTGGACAGGCGTGTTATCCGCCATGAGCCTTTGGGGTTCCATGATTACAATAATCTGCAGATGAACGCCTTTGCCGTAATTTCCGACAGCGGTACGTTACCCGAGGAGAGCAGTTTTTATACGAGTATAGGAAAGCCTTTCCCGGCGGTGTGTATACGCACGTCTACCGAACGGCCGGAGGCTTTGGATAAAGGTTGTTTTATTATTGCGGGGATAGACGGGCGTTCGCTTTTGCAGGCAGTGGAAACGGCTGTCCGGCTGAATGCAGACGGTGAAAACGGCATACCCGTGCCCGATTATACGGATGAAAACGTATCCGTTAAAGTAGTAAAAATAATCCAGTCTTACGTAAACATCGTCAACAGAACGGTGTGGAGAAAAAATGACTGACCTAAGTTTTACTCGTGCGGGAAAGGGGGCGAACGTGTATGGACGATAAAAATATATCTTTACTTATTTCACTTATGCGGGCGGGCATTACGGGACAGCCGATAGGTGAAGGGATAAAAGAAAACTTTACCGAAGACGCGCTGAACGAGGTAATGAAAATTGCCGCACGGCACGATATCGGCTATATTGTCGGCACGGGGATAACGGCGTCGGGGCTTTGTGAAAAGGGCAGCGAAACTTACGAAAAGATAAAAAAACTGCAAATGTCGGCGTATTTCAGATATGAACGCATGAAGTATGATATGCAGGAAATTGCCGCGGCATTTTCCGGGGCAAAACTTCCTTTCATTCCTTTAAAAGGCGCCGTGATACGAAAATACTATCCCGACCCGCTCATGCGAACGAGCTGTGATATAGACGTGCTTGTGAAAGAAGAACATCTTTCCGCGGCGGCGGAAGCGTTGCAAAACAAGGGCTGGCGCAAGGATGACAAAATAAATTATCATGATATATCTTTATTTTCTCCCGCCAATACGCACTTGGAACTGCACTTTAATTTAAGAGAGCATATCCCAGAGATAGACGCCGTGCTTGACCGCGTTTGGGAGCATATTGAGCCTTATCCGGAAGAGGAGGGGACCGCCGAAAAGAGCGATACCGCAGAAGAAAGCGCGGATGATGCGGCAGGAACGTACCGTTACAGGCAGACCGATGAGTTTTTAATGTTCCATCTTTTGGCGCATATGTCCTATCACTTTGTTAGCGGCGGTTGCGGGCTGAGGAGTTTTGCGGATATCTTTATACTGCGTGAAAAACTTGCGTTTGACGAGGAAAAGTTAAACGCATTACTCTGCGAGGGGCATATAAAAGACTTTTACGGGCAGGTGCTTGCGCTTATAGACGTGTGGTTTTACGGTAAGCCGCATACCGACCTGACGCGGCGGATGGAAAAATATGTAATTGACGGCGGTGTATACGGCACGCTCACTAACCGTGTTTCCATGGAGCAGGCAAAGCACGGCGGTAAGGGTAAAAATCTTAAACAGCGCATATTTATGCCGTATGACAAACTGAAAGAGCGCTATCCGGTGCTTGTAAAACATAAATGGCTGACCCCGCTTTATGAAGTGGTACGGTGGTTTTCGCTTTTAAAGCGCGATACGTTCAAGCGCTCTGTAAACGAACTAAAAGTGAACAACGCGGTATCCGCCCGTGCGGAGGATATGACGGAGTTTTTGAAAGACGTGGGCTTAAAACATATGATAAAGGCGGAAAAATCTTCCGAACAAAATGATAAGTAAAACGGCTTAAACCCGTTTTTCGATATTGGCGGCAATTTATAACGTGGAGAAAATACGGAATTTATGAGGACGGATTTTAAAAGTTTTGACGGGAAGCGGATTTCATTAAACCTGTGGGAAACCGAAAATCCGCGCGCGGCGGTGCAGATAGTGCACGGTATGACCGAGCACGCCGAGCGTTATGCGGAGTTTGCCGGATTTTTAAACGGGCACGGTTTTACGGTTGCGGCGGACGATCACCGCGGGCACGGCCATACCGACGGGGAAACTTTGGGCTGGTGCGCGGGGGATATGTTTTCGGATACCGTGAGGGACGAAGGCGCAATAACCGATTTCTTAAAACAACAATACGGCGTGCCCGTAATATTATTGGGCTTTTCTTACGGTTCGTTTATCGTACAAAGTTATTTGGGCAGGTTTTCTGATAAGATTGCGGGCGCGGTAATTGCGGGCAGTAATTATAAAAAGGACGCGGAGGTGTATTTAGGCTCTTTGGTCGCCCGGCTGGGCTGCGTCTTTCACGGAGATAAAAAACCCGCCAAATTTATTGAAAAACGTACTTTCGGAGTGTATTCTTCCCGGTTTGAGGACGGCGAATGGCTTAGTGCGGACGATGAGAATAACGCCGCTTATCACGCCGATCCGCTGTGCGGATTTACCTGTTCTTACCGTTTTTATTCGGATTTTTTCCGCGGATTAAAGCGGCTTTATACAAAAGAATATATAAAAGGACTTGATAAAAATCTGCCCGTCTTAATAGTATCGGGCGCACAGGACCCTGTAGGCGATATGGGAAAAGGTGTAAAAAAACTTTACGAGTTTTATACGGTGCGTGCGGGTATGAAAAACGTTACCTTAAAATTATTTGAAAATTCTCGCCACGAATTTCTTAACGAAAAATCGGACCGCGAAGAAAAATGGGGCGCTGTGCTCGATTTTTTTGAAAAAGTTTGCCGATAAGAAAAATTTACGGAATAGATATAAAAAAGTTTACGTTTAAGCGGGCGGCTGAAATCAGCCGCCCGCTTAAAACAAGTGTTTATAAGTGTTTATATGCGTATATATATCGGAAAATACTACGTATGCGCATATTTGTTTATATATCTTAAAATAAATATATGCACAGATAATTTGTTCTGCCTTTATACAATAACTCTTTCCGTAAATTATTTAACTTTCGGAAATATCTATGTTTACGTCCCCGTTGTTGCAGTCTACCTTAATGGTCTTGTCGCCCTGCGGCTTGTTATCGGGCAGGTTGCAGTTGCCTTTTTTTACCGTGCAGTACATAGCAAAATCATCCCATGTGCCGTCAACCTTGCCTGAAATATTCCCGTCTTTTATGGTGAGATTTATCTCTTTACCCACGTACATTTTATCGAAATTTATGTTCCCGTTGTTGTTTGAAACGGAGATACTGTTTTGAACCGAAACGGGGGACATGGAAATATTTTCGTTAGACGTTTTTAATTCAAGCGCGTTCAGTATGCCCTCCGGAGCAAACAGGGTTACTTTGCGGTACTTCAAATCGGGCTGCACACCTATATAATCGGTAAAGTCCTTGTTAAATTCCAGGGTCATGGTTAGCGTGCCGTCAGTTAAATCTATGTGGTAAAATTCTTTTTCGCTTTCGTAATATTCAATATGCACGCTGTCGTCATCCGATTTTTTTACTTCTATTTCCCTGTCGGAAAGGTTAAGTTTAACACTCGTTACCTCCGTGTCGCCGGACGAGTAGGTTTTAGCCGTAAAGTTTTGCTCATTGCTGCAACCGTTAAATAAAAAGGCGCACATTACAACCGAAAGACAAAGTGCTGCAATTATTTTTTTGTTCATATTATAAAACCTCCTTGCAAAGTTTGTTTTTTTATGTTATCATAATTATAAACCTTTGTGTAACACAAAAGTCAAGAGGTAAAAAGGTGAAAATAAAAAAATTTTTTTCCATTGGTGAAACCGCTTTAAAAACGGGGCTGACAACGGAGACCCTGCGCCATTATGACCGCATAGGGCTTGTAAAACCCGGTAAAACGGACGAATGGACGGGATACAGGTATTATACCCAAAGCGAGATAATAATATTAAATACCGTTTCCGCATTGCAAAAGATGGACATATCGCTTAAAGAAATAAAAGAGATTCTGGAATATGAGGATATAGGGAAAATCGTAGCGGAGTTTGAAGGGGTGCTAAAAAAGGCGGATAAGAAGATAGAGGAATTGTTAAATGCCAAGGAGCGCATAGAGCGTGCAAAGCGGTTTTACCAAAGTAAAATGGAAACGGAGCCCGTATATCAAGAAAAAGAGTACGTTAAAACCATACCCGAGCGTGTGATTTTGCTCTCACGCAACAACGAACTGCCTACTCTTGGCAATCTGAACGACTATCACCGTGCTTTTTACGAGCAGTTGGGGGAGCACAGCGAAGAATTTTCTTTTGAAGATGCGGCGGGGGTGTTCATAGGCGATACCGGTAACTTTATGTTCGCCGTATGTACCGAATACGGGGCGGACGAAAATTTATATACCTTGCCCGGAGGAAAATATCTTTGCACGGAGTGCGGGGCGGAAGAGCTTATTCCCGCCGCCCGCGCGTTTTTAAGCCGTGCCAAAAGTTACGGTACCGTAGCGGAGTACGCCGTGGGCATGGTGAAAATCATAGGCATATTGCGCTGGAAATACCAACTTCAGGTTTATATCGGCGGGGGAGAATAAGCGAATTTTAAAAAGAAAAAGGAGAGAGGCGCAGCCGTGGCGGTTCAAAATTGTACGAGGCGGAAAACGAGCAGGGCATAACAAAGTTTTGGCGGCGGAACGAGCGGCTTAATCAAATTCGCGGCGGCTCGGGCGGAGGGCAGAGAAAGCGGCGCGAAACAAAACTATGGAGCGGAAGAAACAAAGCGTAACAAAATTTAGGGCGGAAAAACAAAGTTTTTCTGTAAAAAATCCCTCCGCCGCTCTTTTAAGGCGGCGGAGGGAAAAATAAGTTTATAAAACCTTATTACAAAGTCTGTAAGTAACCGCAGATACGGCTAAATTATGGTTTTATCCAGATATTTTAACGAAAGTTCCACCATCTTATCGCCCAGTTCTTTGTTTGCCTTTGCCGAACTTGCGGTAAACCAGTGCTTTTTCTCGTTAAGGCGGGTTAAATCCACGCATTCGGGGTAGAGGGACATAAGTATGGAACACTCGAATTCGCCCGCGTGGTCGTACCCGGTGGCGTTCTGCACTTCCTTTGACATGGTGGGTATTACCTTTATCCAGTTAAAGGGGTTGTTCGCGCCCTCGAGCTGTTCGTAATAATTTGCGTAATTTTCGCTGCCCCACCAACCCTGACCGAGCGTTTTTTCGAGATATTCCATGGTGGCGCGCTTTGCCGCCATACGGTAACAAAGGGTCATGGGCATTTCGCTCTCCTGCTCGAACTGATGGTGTATTACCACGTAAATGTTTCTGAATCCTGCCGAAAGCAGGCTTTTGAAAACGTAATAGACGTAGTTTTCAAAGGCGCGCTCCTCAACGTGCACGGTGCCGCTCTTATCGTCCCCCACGGCATAGCTTGAAGGGCTGTAAGATATTGCCGGGGCAATAATCATCTCTTTTTTCTCGGCAAGTTTTTCAATGAGCCCCTGCGCCACCAGCGTGTCGCACCCGTAGGAGCACTGCGGCCCGTGATATTCCACCGTGCCGCCCGCTATAACGAGAGGCATATTTTCTTTTTGCGCCCGCGCAACTTCCCGCGGGAAAATTTTATCTAAAAACATTTTTTACCTCCACGGCAACCTGAAAATTTATTCCGAATACCCCATAGTGGTGTAATAGGCGAGATTTGTCTGGCGGTTATCCAGCCTGCCGTACTGCACCACGATATTTTGGCTGCTTATAAGTTTCATGGCGTATTGCGTATCGAAAGGCACTTTGTAGCCGCACATATCGTTTAAGTTGTTCATCCTGAAACACCGCACGCTCTTTGCGGCAACCTTCCAGGTTATTTTATTGTAACACGGATTGTCGGTAAAGTAAAGCGTAACTTCGATTTCCGCGTCCTTATCCGCATCGTTTACCACGATGACCGATTCGTGCCCTTTTAAAATGCCTTCGCCTTCTTCCGGCAGTTCGCAGTCCGGAATAATCCAGTTCTTTTTTCCCAGTGCCATGTTAAAACTCCAGTTCTATAATGCCTTTTTTCAGATAATCGGTATAAGATTCGTATCCGTTCTTTTTTACGGCGATGCCCTTTTCCCAGCGGCAGCCGAAAGTGGGGCCGGAGATAAATGTATCTACCTGGAAGGTCATGTTTTCTTCCAGCGGATAGTCGCTCGAAGTTTCCATCCACGGCGCCTCCACCTCTATCATGCCCGTGCCGTGGCAGGGCCCGTAAACGTAATTTTTGCCGTAACCCGCGTCTTTATAGAGCTGTAAAAATTCTTTCGCCACGTCGCTTGCTATAACGCCCGCCTTTATCCTTTCGCACGTCCATTCGTGCGCCTTGCGGCAGAATTCCACAAGCTCTCTTCTCTCGCCGGTAAGTTTACCCATAATTACGGGCAGACCTATGGCGGGGGAGTACCCGTCTATCTTGGCGGAAAGGTTTAACTGAACTATGTCGCCCTTTTCTATCTTGCGGTAGCTTGAGCGACTTATGGCGTGGCGTGTGGATTTTTCGCTGAAAACGTACATGGGAAGCCCTTCGTATTCGGCGCCGTTTTCATATATAACGCGCTGAGCCACGCCCACCATTTCGAGTTCCGTTACGCCGGGCTTTAAGTTCTTTATAACCTCGTCCGTGGCAAGTTCTATTATCCTGAACCCTTCCTTTATGCAGGCAAGTTCGGCGGGGCTTTTTATCTTGCGCAGATCCACCATAATGTCGTTGCACTTTATTATTTCCGCTTTGGGGAAGGAATCTTTAAGCCCTTCGTAAATGGGCAGAGTGCATTCCACGTAGGAGCCGAGACCTATTTTAAGGTTTTCCCCCTTTATTCCGAGGGCGTTAAACACGTCTTTAAATGTGCTTGCCTGTATCTCGGGATAGGCGGGGTCTGCCGATTCGCGGAATTCTTTCAAAACGAAAACCTTGTCAATCTTGCCGAAGTCCTTTCCGAACAGTTCGGATTCCGGCCCTACTAAAAGCGCCGCGTCGCCTTTGGCGGAAATGACCACGCCTGCCCGCTCGAACAGCGGCCAGAAACCGGAAAAATATCTGGCGTTGGCGTAATCGCTTTCGGTGGAGCAAACAAGCATTGCATCCATCCCGCGCGCGGCGATCTTGGCGGCGGCTTTTTTGATCCTTTCTTTATACTCGTTGTCGGGTATACAAATTCTTGTCATATAAATTCTCCCTTTTTTATTTTTATTATATTGTATCATCATAATGCCTGTTTGTCTTTGCGTAATCATCAATATTTTTTATAAAATCGTAAATTTTTTTATCATTATTATATTGACATTCGGGGCAACCCGGTATATAATTTCGGTATGGAATTCAAATTGAAACCGCTTTCGGTGGAGATAGCGGTAAACAAGATTGCAAACGTGCATTTTTTCGAATTCGAAAAGAATTTTTTCACCAAAAGCGACAGGCACCCCTTTTGCGAGTTGGTGTTTGTTTCGAGCGGTACGCTGGAAATTTTTTCGGACGATTATAACGGTCTGCTGCAAAAAAACGAGATGATCATTCACCGCGCAAACGCCTCGCATTTTCTTACCTGTCCTTCGAGCAGCGCGCCCACGGTAATTATCATCGGGTTTGAATGCCGCTCCGAAAAACTCGATTATTTTTCACGTAACCCCGTAAAACTCGGGGACGAAAACGTTAAAAAACTTGCGGAAATAGTAAAGGAGGGGCGAAACGTCTTTGCGCCGCCTTACAATAAACCTACTTACGATATGCACAAAAAGGAGGGGGCGCCTTTCGGCAGTGAACAGCTCCTTAAAAATCTGCTGGAATACCTGCTTATCCAGCTCGTGAGGGAATATTGTATGGGCGAGGCTTCCGACGGCGGGGAAGGACAGCCTTTTTATATGACGCTGAATCAAATAATAAAGTATGTGGACGATAATTTTACCGATAAAATAACTATAGACGAGCTGGCTTTTTTATTCGGTACCAATCGCGCCACGCTGTGCGCCGAATTCAAGAAAAAGACGGGTAAGACCGTTGCCGGCTATATGGCGGACAAAAAGATAGAGTTTGCCAAGCGTAAATTAGCGGAGGACAGCTGTACCGTAACACGCATAGCCGATGCGCTCAAATTCGATACCATACATTATTTTACGGCATTTTTCAAAAAGCACACGGGCATATCCCCGAGAGAATACCGCGCCGGCATAAAAAAAGAATCAGCACAACCCGCCGAAAAAATTTTTTAAAAAGTTGAACATTATCTGGTATATATTAAAATTTATAAACTTTAATTTATTGAGATTTCTGTAAACGTTGGGAGAAACTCCGGCATATTGATGGAATATTTCGTAAAAAAGTTTACGTCAGAATAACCTACACTGTTTACTATTTCATATATTTTTTTATCTGTGTTGGTAAGCAAACGGTAAGCTTCCTGCATTTTTTGTTCTATTATATATTCTCTGTAACTTTTACCTACGCATGTTTTGAATTTTGCAGAAAGATATGGTATGCTGTAATTGAATTTATCTGCAATATCTGACAGCAGGGGGAGGAGCCAACCCCAGTAGAACACCAAAAAGAGCATAAAATAGGTGATTTTGCAAGAAATTAGGGCGATTATATGTAAATCTCTATTCGAACAGTCTTTACGTCGCGATATTCCCGAAAGCCTTTGTACTTGTAAGTTCTCGCATGGTAGACTTCGTATTGCTCATTATAGCTAAAAATAAGAAAGCCCCGACAGGAGTCATTCCCGTCGGGGTTATCTGTTGTTTTGTCAGGCGGCGAATCCGTTGGCTTACCGTCCATATATTTTAGTGAGATCCGTAAAAGGTCTTTGAATACATCGACGCGCTTTATGAGCATTTCGACCGCTTGTTTCGTTTTAAGTTTCAGAGCTGACGTAACACGTTGAACGATTTCCTTCTCGGACAGAGATTCTTTCACATGTGCTTTTTCTATGGCAATGTTTTCTTCGAGATGACGCCGTTTGTCCTCAAGCTCCTCAAGACGTTGCTTGGTCGTTTCGGTATAAATACCGGCTTCGATTGCTCCGATGATATTGGAGAGCGCTTTGTTCGTATTTGCGAGTTCCCGTTCGTAGTACCGCAGGTCTGTATCGTCGGTAAGTTTCTTTTTATGCTTTTCGAGGATACCTTTTACGATAAGCTCCATATTCGCAGGTTCGCAGATTTTTTTGAAAAGCGCGTCAACAACGAATTGTTCAAGCGTTTCCTTCTTCATCGCTTTATTCTGACATCCTGTTGCCTTTTTAATGGAAGGGCATTTGTAGTAACGCCATATCGTTGTATCTTTGGAAGTGCCAGTAGCCGAGCGGAGCGGTTTGCCGCAATAACCGCAGAAAGCTCTGCCTTTGAGAATATAATCTACACCGATAACGTGTTTACCGTATTTGTTGGCATCAATTCTGGCTTTCACTACTTGGAAAAGTTCTTTTGGGATGACAGATGGATAAATTTTGTCGTAGATCTCATCGTGGATGCGGTATATCCCAGTGTACTTTTCTTGTTGCAGCATTGAGTAAATTGCTGCCGGGGTAAACGGTTTCCCTCGGTTGAGGACACTTTTATCACGGAATTCTTTAACGATTTCGTGCATTCTTTTACCGTTGGCATAGTCCGTGAACATCTGTAAGAGAATTGCTGCTTCGTGTTCGTTGATGATGACTTTCAACGCTGTACGTACAGGTTTGCCGTTTACTTCCGTGGTAAGCTCTTTTAATGAATACCCGTAGTTTATGTTACCGCCGATAAAGTTGCCTTTAAGTCTGGTCTCTCGCATACCGCGCTTTGTCTTTTGCGATAATTCTTCGCTCTAAGACAATCATTATGGACACAATAAAAAGAGGGGCAATTAGGGCATAAAATGGTATAGAAAGAAGTGTATGGGCGGCGGGCTCATACACTTTTTTGTTACTTATCGGCATTATTGAGTTTGTGGCGCAGAACGGAGGCAATATCGACCTTATAGACGATATCTATTTCACGTTCTTTGCCCGTTATTTTTGGATGCCCGCCGACGATTACGCGATCTATCAGTTCATAGCACATTTCGCGGGTAAGCTCGGGCGCTTCGAGATATTTCTTGATGTTCCGTATGAAAGCGTCGGCGCTCTGTATATTATTTTCCGTATCCTTCATTTTCGTTTCGAGTTCTTCTATCTCCGTAGTCAGAGTTTTCTGTTCGTTGGAATATTTTTCAATCAGCCCGAAACAGATATCTTCGGGCATATTGCCTTTCACTCTGTCTTCATAGGCGACCTGTATCAAGTGGGATAGTTCTTCCGTGCGCTTTTGTTTTGTCTGCAATGTCTTTTTGACGGATTTTATTGATTTGTCTGCAAACTCCGCGTTATGTCGCAAATAGTCTTCTTTGATTTGCTCCTCGTCAAGAACGATGCGTTGAGCCATCTCCCGTATATCGCTCAAAATGACGGCTTCTATATCTTTCGCCATGATATGATGCGAGAAACATACCGATTTTCCGAAACGCATATGGTCGCCGCAGTTGAACGAATAAAAACGCTTATTGCCGTGTACACTGGTATTCTGCTTCATTTTACAGCCGCAGTCGGCGCAAATAAGGAAGCCTGACAGGGGAGAGTAAATCCCGTCTTTAACGTCTTTCTGCCTTGCGCCAAAGAGTTGCGCCGCGCTTCTACTTTGTCCCAAAGTTCCTGCGAGATGATGGGCTCGTGTGTATTATAGACGATCACCCATTCGCTCTTATCTTTTTTATACCGCTTATGGTTTTTATACGATACGGAAGATGACATCAGCTGCGGCATATGCCCGAGATAAACTATGTTTCGCAGCATGGTGTTTATCGTCGAAAGGCACCATATGTGGTGTTCGCCGGATCTCAATTCATGCCCGAACTTTTCAAAGGCGTATCTACGAGGACAGATAATGCCTTCTTCATTTAATATTTCGGCAATTTTCTTCGCGCTCAATCCCGACGCGTACATTTCAAATATTCTTACGACTACCGGCGCGGTTTCTTCGTCGATGACGGGCGTATGTTTTTTGTCCGTTCCTTTGAGATAACCGTAAACGACTTTTGCAGCGCTATATATACCGGCGAGAGCATTGGAGCGTTTCACGGCGCGTATCTTTTTGCTTGTGTTGGCGGCATGCCACTCGTTAAAAACGTTCATAATTGGCATCATCTCCATGGCATTACTGTCACGGTTTTCCGTGTCTACGTTGTCCTGTATGGCTATAAATCGAATACCGAAAGCAGGAAACACGTAATCCACGTACTGCCCGACCTCGATATAGTTCCTGCCGAACCTCGACAGGTCTTTGACGATGATTGTATTGATTACTCCTGTTTTGCGTCGTCCAAAAGCCGTTGCACGTCCGGTCTGTCGAACGTCGTACCCGACACGCCGTCGTCTATGTATTCGTCGTGTATCTCGAAGCCGCGTTCCTCGGCGTATTTCCTGAGTATCGTTCTCTGATGCTCTATGGATACCGATTCACCCTGACGTTCATCCTCTTGGGACAGCCTATAATACAGTCCCGCTATGTAATGTTTCTGTTTCATATGTTCACCTCACGTTTTTAGTAGTGCGCTGTACGGCAATGGACTTCATCGTCTTTTCAAAGTCTTTGCCTCCGCGGAAATATCTGCGGACATAATAGGTCTGCCTGCCCACGGTTTCCCGCCTGCTGATTGATGGAGCGAAGATATAGCAATTCTCGTAATCCTCGCCGCTGTAAAATGCTTTTTGTACTGCGTTCATTTTTCTGACCTCCATGTGATTTGATTTGTTCTGTCTTTCGACGGAGGAAAAACAAACGGAAAGGCAAAAGCTGTCTATTGCCTGTGCCGTCCGTTACTTTCCGTCAAGGGTTGCCGAAGGCAATGCACTTTACCCTTGACGGGAAGGGCGTTTCCGTTTACACTCTCCGGCCGAAAGACAAATTGATTTAATTCGCCTTCGGCATTTTCGCTATAACTTCCGGACTTACCGTCCCTATAACTTCACCGTCCGATATACAAGTGAAATCGTCCACAAGGATAGCTTTGCGGTCGTCTATCCCGAACGGACAGATAATGTCTTCGTCTATGACGTCGGAAACGAAGTAAGAAGGCAGGTCGCCGCCGTAGACCAGCCGCTCGCCCGACTTCTCTATGTACTTCGTCAGATATTTCAGCGAATGCTGCACCTCCTGCGGCGAGCCGAGCGCCTGAAAATCATTTCTGCCGTACCGTTCGAGAAAGTAGGTATTCTGGTGCGCCGTCTGCATCCGGTGGTCTTTGGTGCTGTAATCTTTTGTTTCGATAATCTCTCCGACCATACCGCCGGGCGGAATATAAAATATCCCGTGAAAATGCAGTCTGCCTGTTTCTCCGCCGCGTTCCCATACGCCGATATGCTTCCAGCCTTTGCGAGCGACAAGGTGCTTGAACGTATTGCGCAAGGACTTGCGGAAGCTCTCTTCGGTATGCAACGCGTCAGAGAAAGTAAACGTGCAAAAGAAACTCCATTCCTGCAAATACGCTTTCTTGGCAAGTCGGACTTTTCTGCGGATAGCGTTTGTTTTCTTCCGTTCGTTGTTCCGCGGAATCGTCTCTTCCATAGCCTTTCGCATATAGGCTTTGCGCTCTTTTTTCGGAAGTTGTTGGCTCTCCTTATAAGCGGCTTCAAACTGTTCTTTCTTCTCGCTCTCTTCTACGGATAACGGACGGGCTGCCCGTCGTCGCTTGCGCCCCTGCGGGAAGTTTTCCTTCGGGGTAGCGATGTAATGACTCCCGTCAAACGAGATTTTTGCTGCTCTGTACGGCATTGTTTTTGTTCCTCTTTCGATTTTTTGCATAGCATTAACCTTAAACTCGCAAGGTTCTTGCGACTTCAAGAATTTTCTGTGAGAAAAATTCTACAAGCCAAACCGGAAGGTTTCTTTCCGGTTTGAAAAAGTTTTAGCACCTAAATACGACAGTTTTTGTCGTGTTATAAAAACTTTTTCCACAAGCGTACAAAAAATCAGTGCCAAAAGGAAATTTTCGGAATGGAAGGAAGCCAAGAGTACGGTTTTTGGACAGATTTCAGGCATCTTAGGAGAGTAAAGTGTTATATTCTGGGTGTAAAAGGTATTTTCAGGCGACAGAATAACAAAACAATCGGCAGAATGTTAGTAAGCAAACTCATAGCGTTTCCATAGTCTGTAAGTAGCAAATCCAAAATGAGGTGTAGTTTACCCAAACTTTGCACATAGAAAAAGGCAGCCGCTTCGTAGAAAGCAAACTGCCTTTAAGGGGGGGTATGAAGTTTTGGAACATATCTCAGTACGCGCCGTAAAGCGAATAATATCTCTGACGGATGCTTGCTTTTCTGCTGTTGATCCTGCCTCTGTCGATGCCGAGCTCGGCGCAGACTTCGGATTGTACTATGCCGTTCATATAGCAGTTCAAAATGGCAAGCTCTAATGCGGAAAGCTGTAACGCGTCTACAAGCTCGTCGTATTTTGTGTAATCCGTCTGTTCGTGTTCAAAGCAGTTC
This sequence comes from uncultured Eubacteriales bacterium, assembly GCA_949288785.1. Classification (GTDB taxonomy): domain Bacteria; phylum Bacillota; class Clostridia; order Christensenellales; family Borkfalkiaceae; genus UBA1259. The sequence continues at coordinate 33,644 of CASELQ010000008.1, forward strand.
ACGGGATCCATAGGCAGAGCCTTATATTCCGCAAAGTCAATGGATTCGACGACTGTCCCGCGCCTGTCCGGTCTGTTACGTAGAAGGCTTATAAAACTGTCTACCTCGCGGTAGCACGCAAGTTTTATCGTGATTTCTTTACCTTTGCGGTCTTTGCCGTAAATTTCGTGAACGGTGTGACCTACGAATTGGTATAAGAAGCAGATAGCGGTCTGTGCCACGTCATAGCCGTCCGATACGGTATAGTCTATCTCGCTCATGTGGTGCAGGTCTTTGATTATCATACAGGCTTTTTCGCGCACGAATCGCCTGTTCGGGCCGGATAAACCGTTTGGCACGATCAGATATTACCGCAAGCCGCACACGATGAAACGGAACATCAGAAGTGCCGTAAAGTTGTATTCTGGCGATAAGCCTTTGGGATTGTTCGTTGATAAACTTGAAGAAAACATTCAGTCCATGAATGAAGTCTATCAGGATATTTTTGAATTGTACGAAACCTCTGGGGTTAAGAATTTTGAAAAGTTGCCCGAAGAAAAAGCGGCGAAGGCTCGCTTTGCATTGCTTTTCAAGGTCTTTGAAGCGTATTTAGAGGCGGCAAAAGTTCAGGGTTTCGCTTGGAAAAAGACCGAATATTTCTTCAAGCGTGAAGATGATGCGCAAACTTCCGTTACGGTCGCATTGGACGAGAGAACTTATCTTACGCTGGTACAGAGATATAAAGAGCTTGTTTCTCCTCCCGGTGGTCCTGTAGATGATGACGTACCATACGATATCGAAGGTTACATAACGGAAATCAATACGGGTGCGATTGACACCGACTATATGAATGTAAACTTTACGAAGTGGAGAAAGCAGCTTCAGGAGGGCGCGTCGAAGGAGGAAATAGAGCAAACGTTGAATGAGTTGCATAAGTCTTTTGCTTCGATGACACAGGAAGAGCAGAAATATGCGAGCTTGTTTTTGCACGATGTTGAAAGCGGCGAGGTTCAGGTTGAAGAAGGTAAGACGCTTAAAGACTATATCACCGAGTATCAGGTCAACGCTAAGAACGATCAGATACACCGTTTTGCTTTTACGGAGAATCACAAGATTTTTGTGGTTCTCTTTTTTTATAACTTGGGAACAGCGTAAGTTAGGAGATATCGGCAAGACATATGGAGGACTGTCTGGGAAATCAAAGGAAGATTTCGGGCATGGAGACGCAAGATTTGTAACATATATGAATGTGTTTTCTAATCCTGTTGGCGATCCTGTGATGACGGAAGCTACCGTATCGGAGGAAAGTACGGAATTGCAGGAACAAACGGAAGACAGCGCGCCCTTGCTTGGGGACGCGCCTATTCCACTTGAAGAAAATAATGATAAAGATAGAGGAGTAGAGCAGGTTGACAGCGGTTGTGAAAAAGAGAATACGTCTGTAAAAAAACAGAGCAATGAAAGACAGATGACGCGAAAGGAGCTGTTTGAAGAACTTTACGAAAAGAATATAAATCTTTCCCGTAGGCAAAGGCGGAGGGCAGTGCTTAACGGTATGCGGCCGTATTTCAAATCTGAAGAAGCGCTGCAAAACTATGTTACGCTGCAATTTGAGCGGAAGCTCCGCAATCTGATTGCCCGACGGCTCAGAATGACGCGAAAGGTGAATTTACAGGACTTCAATTTTTTCGTAACGTTAACGTACTCTGATGAACTGCATACGGAGGAAAGTTTCAAAGCCGGTGTGGAAAGCTGTCTGCGGAATTTCTGTAATCGGAGAGGCTGGAAGTATATAGGGGTATGGGAGCGGTCGCCGAAGAAAAAGCGCCTGCACTTTCACGGAATATTCTATATCCCCGAAGGTACGATGCCGGGGACAATGCTTGATGTAGAGGACTATAACTTCAATACGCGGAAAAGGCAGATAACGCATCAGAACACATACTTTAACGAGCGGTTCGGGCGTTCGGACTTTGAAGATCTGGACAAGGATAATGTCGGGAGCGCAGTAGCTTATATCGTTAAGTATATTGAAAAATCCGGAGAAAAGCTGGTGTATTCCAAAGGCTTGCCGCAATTCTTTCTGTCTGACGTTATGGACGAGGATGTTGTTTGTCCTTGCGGGCTGGAAGATAAAAAACTATTGCTCTACGATGACTTCGGTTGCTGGGATGAGGGCTGTTATATGGGAACGGTAAGCAAAGACGTGATAAGGCAAATGCCGAAAAGCAACTGAAATCCGAATGTGCAAATACGGTATAAAAACGGGAATAACAGTTTCGGAATGCGCGCGGCAATCGCCAAGCGGGTCAGCGGCGATGCCGCGCCCGAACTGTTCCGCTTTTTCCGTATTTCCGTCGGTTTCGGTTGCGAGGCGTGTGCTTGTCTCGGCGGCGCGCCAGCGCCGCCGACTTGTATCAAAGACTGTCACATATTTTTATGGACAACGTGTCGCTGAAAAGACAAAATTCATCATTGAACCGACGAAGAAAGGGAAAGAGTACCATGTCAACGTTCTGGGGAGGAAGCGTTTGTGTATTTTAAACATTTTTTGAAAATTTTTAATACAGGGCTTGACATTGCAGAATGAAAGTGTTAATATAATGATTGTTTGGAAACGTTTCCAACTTAAAAATGGAAACGTTTCCATAAGCAGAATGAAAAAAACGGTGGCGGCGGAAATACGAGATGATAGTGAGTATAGGCGAAATTTTGGCTGACATGGTCGGAAAAAAGGCGGAAAAGAGCGTCCGTTTCGAATGCTTTGCGGGCGGAGCGCCGTTCAATGTCGCCTGCGGGGTGGCAAAACTCGGCGGAAACATTAAGTTCGTCGGTTGCGTGGGAAACGACGAGATCGGCGTTTTTCTGAAAGAATACGCCGCAGGCGTTGACGGGCTCGGCAGCGAGATATATACGGACAGCGAGCGCAATACGACGCTGGCGTTTGTAACTTTAAGCGAAAGCGGGGAGCGCAGTTTTTCTTTTTTCAGGAAAAACACGGCGGATTATGCGTTCGATATTTCCATGGCGGAAACTTCCGTGCGGGAAGCGGATATCGTCCATATCGGCTCGCTGATGCTGAGCGAAAAACGTGGCAGGATGTTTGCGGAGGAAGTCGCCGCGCTCGTGAAAGGCGCGGGAAAACTTTTGAGTTTCGACGTGAATTTCCGCGAAGATATTTTTGAAAGTAAAGACGCGGCGAAAGCCGTTTAGCGAAGAGGAGGCGGAGATGTTTTTCGGAAAAAACAGAGAACGCGCTTTATCTGAACTTTCCGTCGGGAAAAAAATATTTGTCACGCTCGGCAAAAACGGCGCTGCGTTTTATGAAAACGGTACAATGAGGGAGTGCGGGACCATCGATGTGCGCGTTATCGATACCAACGGCGCGGGCGACGCGTTTTATGCGGGCGCTTTGCGGCAAATCGACGGCGGAGAGAAGGACGGCGGCAAGATCTTGCGTTATGCCAATATCTGCGGCGCGCTGGCTACCGCGAAACACGGCGCGACGGAGGCTTTGCCGTTCGGGAGCGAGGTGGAAAAATACTTATAAAATACGGTTTTTAAAAAGCAGGAATCAACGTTTATACGGGAGAATGGATTTATGACGGCAAAGTCCAAGATAAAATTTACGGTTTTAACGGCGATTATATTTGCTTTCAGCGTGCTGTGTTTCGTATGCGCTACTGTTTTTGAGGGACGAGTTCGCCGCTGAGACTGCAAGACGAAACCGATGAGATTGTTTCCGATAATTTTAAGTCTCCGCCGCCCGGCTTATTTACAGCCGGGAGGCGGAGATTATTCGGGCACTTTTTTAAATAAATTTTCAAAAAGTCCTTGACAAAAAGTTTGCGGGATGATAATATAAACGTGTAATGGAAACGTTTCCAAAGCCGAAAAAACGCGATTTTATTATAAAAATAAAGTAAAATCGCATTGAGACGGATAAATATAATCCGTACAGTTTTCACAAAATAATATAACGTCGACCAAAAAAGGGCATGCCCTTTTTTGCAGAAAACTCGTTTTCTGCAAATGTTTTATCTGCATATCGGGCGGCGTTTTAAAGGGGAGCGGGGATTATGACTGTTAAAATCAGAAAAATCTGCATAGTTTTGGCGACGGCGTTATTTGTCGTGTGTATGGCGTGTCTTGCGGCGGTAAATGCGGGAGCACAGTCCGGCTCGCCCGTATCCCTTTCTTCCGAAGGAGACAGTATTTCCCGGCTTTCGGGCGACGATTTTACCGCCGAAGAAAGTTTTACCTATACTGCACGCGTAACTTTTGCCGAAGGACAGGCGGCGGGTATAGCTTTCGGTATAGACGATGAGGGCGCGTTCGTTCTCAACATAGACCGCGGCGCCAATCGTACTAAACTTATGTATTTTTCCCGCACCCAGACGGGGTGGAGCGCCTTTGTCATAAAAGAAGATTATTATATAGGTAACGCCCTGAGTACGCCCGAGGAGCTGGAGAGAGTGGGCGGGCACGTTGCCGCCAAAGAGCAATTTTTTATCAAGGTCAAGGTAACAGGCGGCGCCGAACCGAATGTAAAGTGTTATGTAGACGACATTCTCCGTTTCGATTATGAGAACGCCATACCCCTTTCCGGGGACGGGTATTTATATGACGGCGGCGGGTTGGGCGTGAACGTATATAATGCAAGCGCCGATTTTTCCGAAATATATTTCGGGGAGAGCGATTTTACGCGCTATAACGAACTTTACAGAAACCAATATCACTATTCGCCTTTCTCCGGTTGGAACAACGATCCCAACGGGCTTGTATTCGACGGGGAATATTATCATCTTTACTATCAGCATCAGCCGTTTAAGAAAGAGTGGGGAGACATGTACTGGGGGCATGCCCGTTCAGAAGACCTCCTCCATTGGGAAAATCTTCCCATCGCATTGCTGCCGACGGACGGGAATTATATGTGGTCGGGCTCCGCCATAATAGACAGAAACAACGTGAGCGGGCTTTTCACATCGATAGAAGACGAGCCCGGTTACGACGGCTCCAAGAACATACTTATATATTACACGGTAGACGGCGGGCCCAATCAGACCCAGTGGTTGGGATACAGCCTGGACGGCGGCATTTCCTTCAAAAAAGAAAAGATGATAATAGACGGGGCGGACGTGGAGGACGGCAGGACTTTCCGCGATCCCAAGATATTCGAGATAGACGACCGTAATTGGGGCATAATAGTGGGCGGAGGCAGACTGCGCTTTTACCATTCGACCAATCTTACCGACTGGAAATTAAGTTCCGAGACTCCTATATTCGCCGAATGCCCGGATGTATATAAACTGCCTTTCGAGGGCGGGTACAAGTGGGTGATTAACATAGGCGGTATCGCTTATACCGTGGGAGATCTTACGTTTACGGACGGAAAGATAAGGTTTGTGGACCAATTCGGCGTGGACCTTACCGACCCGGATACTTCCGCGGCGCAGGTCAGGGTACTTGACTGCGATAACGCAAACGGCAGTTACGCCACCCAAACCTTTTATATAGACGACGATAGGAGCGATTTCAACGGCAGAATAGTGGGATTGAGTTGGTTTGCCGGTCAGCCCGGGTATCAGTCGCCCATGGACGAACACATATGGCTTTGCGGCGAGCAGGACGTAGGGCCCAATACCGGTTCGCTTGCCGATATCCGTTCTATATGGAACGGCGGATTCACGATACCCGTGGAATATTCTCTGAAACGCGCGGGGGATACTATAGTTTTAAGGCAGACCCCCATTCCGCTTGACGATATTTCGGAAACGGTGTCCGAACGCGAAAACCTGGATTCGGAAGAGCTGAACGAACTGCTTTCCTCCGTCTCCGGCAACACGCTTAAAATAACCCTTACCGTTCGCACTGAAGCTCAGGGGTTCGGACTTCGGTTTTTCGAGGGCGGGAACGAATATACCGAAGCGGGGTATTCCGCGGAGCGCGGATATTATCTTGACAGGACGCACACTTCCGCGGGCGGTATATCCATTCCCGATTACAACGAACTTTACTCCACCGGCGCGGGCGAGTTTGTCCCGGCGGACGGCGAATACGATATGGTGCTTCTGCTTGACCGCGGTAGCGCGGAACTCTTTTGCGAGGACTATACTCAGGCGTTTTACGCCAATACCTTTGCCGGATACTATTCGGACGGACTGGAGTTTTACACCTATGGAAATCTCCCCGCGGAGGCGGATATAAAGATAGAGCGTATATCGGGCGTGTTTTCGGAAAATTCCGGCGAGAGCGCGCTCACCTTATCCGCGGACGCAATCGTTCTCGATACCGATATAACCGATTCCGTTGAGGTGTTCGCCTTTTACACGGGCAGTGCGGGCGGAATAGAATGGACGTGCGACGCCGAAGGAACGGTCAGCGTCGCGCCCACCGAGAACGGGGCGGTGATAAGCGCGGTTGCGGCGGGTTCCGCCACCGTTACCGCCACTCTTAAAGACGCCGAAGGCGTCGTGCTTGACGTTAAGAGCATAAGCGTAACCGTACAGGCGGGCGCTCCCGACGTAAGCGACGTGGACTTTACTTCCGACGGAGTTATTGCCGGAGAGTGGCATTCGGGCGCGGAAGGGATAACCGGCGCTATGAACGGAGACGGATTTATACTTGCGGAAGGCAGTTACAAAAACTTTGCTTTCGGCGCGACCGTGAACGTTGCCGAAGCGGGCGCGGCGGCGGTGATTTTCCGCGCGGCGGACGATATGAGTTCTTATTATATAGCCAATTACGACCGCGCCGCCGGAGTGTGCAAGCTCTGGTCGGAAAAGACCGAATTCATAAACGTTCGGAAGGGCTCGTTCGACGAGGTTACCCTGCTCGTAAGGAGCGACGGCAACGCTTTTGAATTTTATTTCAACGGGGAGCTTATCGGCAGCTTTACCGACCCTGCGGCTCCTGTTTCCGGTAGGCTGGGTCTGAATGCATTCAACGGCAGTGCGGTCTTTTCGGAAGTAACTTACAGCGAACTGCACGGCAGCGAATATCAATATTCGGGAGAGGATCTCGACATATATCTGAGCACGGAAAATTTCGTTACGGCGGTGTATAATTTTACCCTTGCCAATTCGCCCGTAAACGATATGTTTTATACTCTTTCGGGCAACGTGCTCACCCTGTCTTCCGCCTATCTTAACACGCTTGGCGAAGGCAGATATGTATTTACGATAGTGGGAGAGAGCATTACCGAAAGCATTGCGGTAACGGTAAACGGCAAGCCGTTTTCGGTGCCCGACATGAACATATCATTAGGCGAGGACGCGGTGATTGACATAGGAGACAGGGCGGTCGTTTCTGTGAGTATAGGCGGCGTTGTATTGCCCGCGGAAGGGTATTCCGTATCGGACGGCAAACTCACCGTTTACGCCGTGGCGTTTTCCGAAGGAGCAAATACCGTCGAGGTAGCGTTCGAAGAAGAGGAAAACGTAACCTTTACCGTAACCGTTTCGTCGGCGTCCGGGATACAGAACGTGGTGCTCGACGAGATAAAGGACGTAACCGTTCCGATAACCGGCAGCGTTTCAGGCGTTTCCCTGACCGGTATAACGCTTACCGAGGGGCAGTATACGGTTGAAAGCGGTCAGCTCACCATAAGCGCGGAAGTCATTCAGGGCGGGATGAACCTTGTGATAGTAACTTTCGAGGGCGGCGAGACGGTTCTTTTCACCATCACGGCGCCGCAGACGTCCGCTCCGCCGGTAGACCCCGGCGCGCAGAACCCGGGCGGTCCCGGCTGGGGAGACATACTGTTTTATATAGTCGGCAGTATAGAAGTCGTGCTGATAGTAACGGTAGTGGTGATGACGGTAGTAAAGAGGCATAAAGAAAAGAGAGGCTGATATGGCTACGATACAGGACGTTGCAAAATACGCGGGCGTGGGGATAGGCACGGTTTCGCGGGTATTGAATAATGAAAAGGGCGTGAGCGAAGATACGCGCGGAAAGGTGCTTGCCGCAATAGATAAACTGCGCTACACCCGTAATTCGTTGGCGGTAAGTTTCCGCAAGAACGAGAACAGGGTGGCGGCGTTGCTCGTTCCCGTGCTGGACCATCCTTTCTTTGCCAAGCTTGCCTATTATATAGAGGACGAACTTGATAAAAACGGCTATTCCCTCATAGTTTCCAGCAGTCAGAGCCGCCAGAGCAAGGAATATGCCATGATAGAAAAGCTTAAACGCCGGGACGTGGACGGAATAATTTTCGTTACCCATTACGATTATAAGGACGAGGCGATTGCCGACCTTCCCGTGGTGTCCATAGACCGCCACTTTAAGAACGTACCCTTTATAACCAGCGACAATTACGATTCTTCGCGCACTGCGTGCGAGTGGTTGGTTTCGCAGGGATGCAGGAACATAGCGTATATAGGCGGAAAAACGTTGGTGGAGTCCGAAGTGATGGAGCGCGCGCGCGCGTATGAAGACGTCATGAGAGAACGCGGGCTGCCGGTAATCTTGGAGAGCAAGGTGATAAAACACGGAGAAGAAGGTCCGCTTGTAGAAGAACTGTTTGCAAACAATCCGGGGCTGGACGGGGTATTCGCCTCCGGGGACGCCATGACGCACGCCATAATAAGGCATTGCGAAGAAACGGGAAAGGATATCCCCGCGGAACTCAAAGTCGTTTCTTACGACGGTGTGGATATCCGCGCGGGGGAGCTGAGGCACAAGATAGCGTTCGTGGAGCAGCCTGTGGAAGAGATTGCAAGGGCAAGCGTGAGAACGCTCATCGCCAAAATAAGGAAGGAAAACACGCCGTTAAAAACTCAGTTGAAGGCGAAGTTCATACATTACTGAAAACGGTCTGAAAAGGAGGGTAAAAAATGAAAAAATTCGCAGTTATGCTGCTCACGGTGTTACTTGCGCTCGTGCTGGGGCTTGCGTCGTTCGGGTGCGGCAACAGAGAGAACGGAGAAAACAACAGCGGAGAAAACGGGCCTGGCAACGAACAGACCCAGACGCCCGAAACGGACGCCGGCGGCAATACCATAATAGAGATAATGGTGCACGTTGCCGAACAGTCCGCCGAAGGCATGGCGTATAAGCGCGTTACCGACGGGTTTAACGCCAGCAGCGAAGCGCGCGACAACAAGATAAGGGTCAGGGTCAATTATCAGCCCCGTTCCACCAGCGCGACGGGGTATGAAACCATACTGAACGGCATGCTCAGCCAGGGCAATCTTCCGGACATCATTACCTTTGACGCGCCCAACACATGGAGTTACGCAAACTCAGGGATACTGAGCGATATAACGGACCTCATTTCGGCGGAAACGCAGGAAGACTTTTTCGAGATAAGCAAAAATACCTATCAGGACAGACTTTACGGGCTGCCCATACAGGAATCCAGCGCGGGTATATATTACAATAAGCGCATTTTCAGGGAAGCGGGCGTGCTTTCGCCCGTAGAGAACATGACCGCCGACGATCCGTGGGATATTGAGATGTTTGAAATCATTTGCGCTACCCTAAAAAATTCGGGTAAGTGCGACCTTCCCGTGGACCTGCAGCTGTATAAGGCGAACGACGAAACAGCCACTTATCTGCTGTACCCGTTCATATTAGCGCAGGGCGGCTCTTTTTTGTCGGAAGACGGTATGACCGCAACGGGGTATTTTAATTCCGCCGCAACGGTAAACGCGTTCCAGAAGATAAGGGACTGGGTGAACGCGGGCTATACTTCTTACGACGCGAGCGACGTGGGTTTTTATACAGGGAAATACGCCATGTATCTTTCCAGCGGCTGGTCCATTCCCGAGATAGAAAATCAGTACGCTTCCACACTGGGCGAGGATTGGGGGATACTGCCTTATCCGCAGGGTACGGCAAAGGCTTCCGCCACGGGCAGCTGGTCTTTCGGAATAACCACGCAGGCTTCTTCTCCCGAAAAGGCGGCTATAGTGCTTAAGTGGCTTGTTTCCACCGACAGCTCGGTTACCATAACCGACGCCACCGGTATGATTCCCGCGCGGTACAGCGCCATAGAACGCAAGAATTATGAGGCAGGGTCGCCCGAATACGTACTTTACGACCAGTTGGTAAAGACGGGCAGGACCCGCCCCGGCACCATTGCTTACCCGGAATTCACTTCCACTTTCCAAAGCGTGATAAACGCGCTGAGAAACAGCAATTCCGCTTCTCAGGTAGTCCAAACTTTCACAAGCGAATTGCAGAACAATCTCAACAGGTACGGAAAGTGATGTTTTCCGTGCGCCAATAAAAAAGGGGTATAATTATGTTACTGACCTCTGTTGCGATAATCGGCGTGTTTTTGCTGGTGTTCGCGGGTTTCATAGTAAAAGACGTGATAGTCGTCAGGCGTTCGGCAGGTAAGCTTGAAAGATATTCTTTCAAGGAGAGTTTATGCTCTTACCTTATGCTTTTGCCCGCCGTCGCCCTGATATGTATATTCGTACTGCTCCCGATAATCTATTCTCTCGGGTACGCTTTCACCGACTATTACCTGCTCCGTCCGGACGACGTGCACTTTGTATTCCTTGATAACTTCAAGGACATCATATCCAACATTTCGGCAAGGGGAAACGTATATAACGCCATAATAAACACCGCCAAGTTCGTGGTGTTCGTGGTACCGCTGCAGATAGGCATGGCTTTGGGGCTGGCGCTCCTTGTAAACAAGAAACTCCGCGGGATGGGGGTGTTCAAGGTGCTGTTCTTTGCGCCCGTGGTCATCTCCCTTACGGTAACTTCCTTTTTATGGTCCAGGATATTGGGCGGCGGAGAATCGGGGCTGCTTAATTCATTCCTTGTAAAACTCGGCGCCGAATCCGTGAGTTTTCTGTTCGAGCCCCAGCAATCCATGTACTGGATAGTGCTGATATCGGCATGGCAGGGGTGCGGATATCAGATGCTCATTTTCCTTTCCGGGCTTAAAGGGATAGACGCCACTTTATACGAAGCGGCCGACCTTGACGGCGCAAACGTGTTCTTAAAGTTTTCGGCGGTAACCATGCCGGGTCTGCGCTCGGTACTTACCTTCGTTATAATAACCGTGTTCATAGGCGCATGCAAAATAATGGTGCAGCCCATGCTGATGACGGGCAACCAAAGTTTTACAATTACGCTCAACTACCTTATGTATATTGAAGGTTACACCTATCGCTGGGTGGGGTATTCCTCTGCAATAGCCCTTCTCATGACAATAGTTATCGGCGCGATAACCTTTTTGCAGAGATACCTGTTGAAGGAGGAGGACTGACATGAATAAATGTTCCTCCCGCAAAGCGGCAAAAGCAGCGGGACGCTGCTGCACATATTTCTTCTGCACGGTGATTGCGGTATTATTCATATTCCCGCTGGTGTGGATGATAGTTACCAGCACCAAGACCGAAGTGCAGTACGCAAGCGACCTGGGCTCCGTTAGGACGTTTTTGCCGTATCTTGCGGATCTCAGCACCTTTTTCGATAATTACGGCAGAGTGCTTACCCAATACGATATATGGAAGTACGCGGTGAACAGTTTAGCCTACGCCGCATGCGTGGTAGCGGGCAACGTGCTGGTGAACGCGCTTGCGGGATACGTTATGGCAAAGTTCCGTTTCCCCGGGAAAAGCTTTATAAGTTTCATTATCATGTTCCTTCTCATAGTGCCGGTGGAGACCACCATAATACCGCTATATTCCATAGTGCACAATTTAGGTATTTCGGGTACGGTGCTTGCGGTGATACTCCCGCCCATAGTGAGCGTGTTCAACATCTTTTTGTTCCAGCAGTTTTTCTATAACATCTCGCGGGAGTATATAGAGGCGGCGGAACTGGACGGGGCTTCTCAGTTAAGGATATTCTTTTCTATAATGATACCCCTCTCCATGCCCATTGTGGCAACGGTGGCTACGTTCGCGTTTATAGGCGTGTGGAACGACTATATCTGGCCCACCATGGTGTTGCCCAGCCCTCAGCCGGGCGAATGGCCGCTTTATCCCATACAGGCGGCGCTGACCACCATTCAGAGCATAGAGAACGTTACCACGGGCGAGGTGATGGCGTCTTTGGTGATAACGAGTGTACCGATTTTCCTTATATATGTGTTTGCGCAGAAGTATATCGTGGAAGGTATAGGCGCGGGCGGACTTAAAATATAGGGGGAGATAATATGAAAATATTCAAGAAAATTCTGGTTTTGTTTCTGGCGTTCGCGCTGGCGGTTTCCGCGGCAGGGTGCGGCGGGAAAAAGAATCCCAACGAGGGAGGCGTTCTGCCTCCCCCCTCCGGCACGGAGGAAAGCTCTCTTCTTGCCCATTACGGGTTCGACGAGGGGAGCGGCTCTAATACCGAAGAGCAGGTAAGCGGGCGCAGTCTGGTCATAAACAACGTGTTTTCGGAGGGCAATCAGTCCATACTCTTAAAACCCGCCACCGAGCCGCTGTGGCGCAAGGGAGTAAAGGGCAATTGCCTGTATATGGACGGCACTTCCAACTATATAGAGGACACCGCTTTTGCCAACATCGCCGACAATTCCATAACCGTGGCGGGCTGGGTGGCGCCCCGCGTGTTTGAAAACAACTTCCGCCCGGAAGGTCTTACCTGTATTGTGGGTAAAGGAGACGTTGAACTTTCGGAGGGCTGGCTTTTGGGGTACGGGTATCTCGGGACATGGGGTTTTAAGGTGGCGCTTTCAAGCCCCGAAACGGGCGAATATTTCACGGCTGCATTCTATGACCCCGTAAACTACCTGCCGTTGTACGAATGGAGCCACGTCGCCGCCTCTTACGACGCCGATATGGGCAGGATATGTCTGTATCTCAACGGGGAAGTGGTTTACGAACAGATATACGAAGAGTATGCGGGGCTGAAGATGGTGCCCGCGTCCGACCCGTTGCGCGTGGGGAAATACATCAGTCCCGCCACCGTATACGGGCTGGACTGCAACCTTGTGGCGGGACTTTTGGACGAGGTGTACGTTTACGGCAGCCAGCTGACTCATGCAGAGGTAAAAGCGCTTTACGAGGACAAGGACGGCGCGGGTCATCCCGTATGCGAGTATAAAGACGTCATGCTGGACAGTACCGTATATGAGGGAGACAGATACCGCCCGCAGTATCACGCCATTCCGCCGGGAATGTGGATGAACGAACCGCACGCGGCAATGTATTATAACGGCTATTACCACTTGTTTTATCAGAGCAATCCCAACGGTCCGTATTGGGCGCAGATACGCTGGGGGCACTGGGTGAGCAGGGATATGGTGCATTGGGAATATGTAAAGGAAGCGGTGCTTCCCACCAAGGATATCTGTCCGGACGGGGTGTGGACGGGCGGTTCGGTCATAGGACCGGACGGTACGCCCTGGCTTATAATAACGGCTGGCACTACCTCTACTACTTACAGCGGACAGAATATTGCGTTTGCTCACTGCGCCGATCCTTCGGACCCGTATTTGCAGGATTGGGTGGTGGAAGATACCGTTGCCATCGTTCAGGAGCCGGGGATAGGCAAACAGAATCAGTTCCGCGACCCCTTTGTATGGAAAGATGACGGAATATATTACATGATGGTTGGGTCCGGCGTGGACGGGCAGAACCACGGCGGCGCGCTTTTCTTTACTTCCGAGGACATGCGGGATTGGGAATTCCATAACTATGTGTTCGAGTCCGAGGCGGAGGAGGCGGGCATACATTGGGAATGCATTCAGCTTCTGCCCGTCAGCACAAGGGACGGCAGCATGCAGAAATATGTGTTCTTCCTTACCCCGCAGTACGCCGCGGCGGACAGAACGGTGGAGTGCTATTACTGGATAGGCTCGTTCGACAAGGTGAGCAAGAAGTTCGTGCCGGACGAAGGGTTTTCCGAGCCGCGGCTTATGGATTACGGTTACGGCATTTACACGGGGCAGACGGGCTTTACTTACCTTACCGAAGAGGATGTTGCCGCAGGCAAGACCTATGAACAGGGCAGAACGGTGCTGTTCGCCATAGCGCAGGGCAAAGAGCCCGGCACCATGCACGACTTTTATTCGGGCTGGGCGCATAACGCCGCGCTGCCGCTCGACCTGTATCTTTCGGCGGACGGACATTCGCTCGAAATCGAACCGATTCCCGAACTGAACAGTTTAAGGGAAGAGACGTTATACGAGCAGCCTGCGGGCAGTATGAGCATGGAACAGGCAAATGCCGCCATATCGGAGATAAGAGGAGACCTGCTTGAAATAGAGATGACTTTAAGCCTTGAAAACGCAGGGGCAGATTACGACGCGGGGCTGTACGTGAGGTACAATCCCTATCATAACTCGCTCAACCAGACCGAACGTACGGGGATAATTTTCTCTTCCGGCGGGGTATATATAGACAGGTCGCAGACTTCGAGATACGTTACCACTCTTTCCAACTCGCACGTATGGCAGAACGCCGACAAGCAGTTTTCCGTGCGGGTGTTTATGGACAGGTCTATGCTGGAAGTGTATATAGACGGAAAGGTGAGTTTCACTTCGAGGATGTATCCCATGTACGAAGATTCGGACTATCTGAAATTTTTTGCAAACGGCTGCACTCTTACGGTGAGCGGGCTTAAAATTTACAGGATGGGTTCCGCTTATTCGGATACCGTTACGCCCGCGTATTACGGCAATACGGGCAGTATAAGAGACGCTTAAAGGGGGTGCGATATGAAAAAGAGTTTAAGTTTAACGCTTTGCGCCGCGCTGGCTGCGGCGGTGTTTACGGGCGGCGCGGCGTATGCCGAACCCGCGCCCGTTTCCGAACAGAGTTACAGCATAGTGAACGGCGGATTTGAAACGGGTGATCTCACCGGTTGGACGGTGGAAAGCGGTAAGGCTTTCAGTGAGGATAACGTTGCCACCAACGACGAGTTTATGTTCCCCGAAGACGCCAATCACAACAAAATAGCCGTAAATCAGACGGGCAACTGGCACCTTTACGGCAAAGGCTATAATGAGGATATTCCCAATTCTTTCACCGGGGCGCTCCGCTCCTCCGAATTCACGTTGGGAGGAACGGGCACGATATCCATGAAAATCGCGGGCGGCGCCACGCGCTATCCCGGCGAGGAGGGCGCCGAAAAACCGATGGCTCAGCGGTGTTTTGTAGGGGTTTATCTTGCGGAGACCGATATGCTTGTAGCCAAACAGGAAAACGAATATTTTCTCAAACATACCACCGCATACGTAAACCCCGGGCAGTATGCCTCCAACGTGTTCAATACGGATAACTACTATACCTATTATCTCGACCTGTACGAATACCTCGGGGAGCGCATGTATATAAAGATAGTGGACAACGACCCCTCTTATTATTACGGCTATATTTCGGTGGACGATATAAGGACTTACAGCGAGGAGGGCGCCCAGCCGGAAGGGGAGAGAAAAGACAAGGTAAAGGTATATGAGACCGAGGCGGAGGGCACCGCATATCAGATACCCAACGGCGGGTTTGAAACGGGTTCGCTTGCCGGCTGGCAGGTAACGGAAGGGCTTGCCTTTTCCAACGCCGGGGTGAACGCTTCAGACGTGTGGTGGAACGAGAACATAACCTATAATCGGGACGGGGACTATCATTACGGAATGTTTGATCCGCAGGCGACGGGCAGAATGCGTTCCGCCGTGTTCGAGGTGGCGGGCAGCGGCTATGTGTCTTTCAAACTCGGCGGTTGTATGGATCAGTCGAAAACCTATCTCCGTTTTATGCTGGTCGATGGAGACGGCGCGCTGGAAGTTGCGCGTTTCAGTAACGTAAAATACAAGAATTTTCAGTTTCCCTACGTTGCGAACGGGATGAAACTGCTCAACATGGTACAGTACTATGCGGATTTTTCGGCGTTCCTCGGCAAAACGATGTATATCGAGGCGGTCGATACGAATACTTCGTCGGACGACCTCGGATGCATGGTTTTAGACAGCGTGATAACCTATCACCCCTCCCGCCCGCAGTTCATGTACGAAAGAGAGGCTTTTGAGCTTGCGGTAAACTATGAATATGAGGAACAAAGCAAGTATCAGCTGCCAAACGGCACTTTCGAGCGGGGCGACCTTACCGGCTGGCAGGTGATAGACGGAACCGAGGGCTTCGGCGGGGAGGGCAGCCTTCTTACGGACGAGACTTTCTGGGCGGAAGAAATACCTTACAACAAGAGCGGCGTATATTTCTTTGCGAGTACCGACGCGCAGACGGGCGTTCTGCGTTCTTCGACGTTCACGCTCGGCGGCGGCGGGAGCGTTTCTTTCAAACTCGGCGCGGCAAAGAACCCGCAGCTCGTCTATATCAGTTTTTATGCGATGGTAGGCGGTGTTCCCAAGGAGATAGGGCGGTTTTCCAACGACAATTTCAACGACGTCGGTTTTCCGTCGCTTTCGCAGGGAATGCAGATACAAAACCTCATCGAATATCATTTTACGTTCGCTGAGGAATATCTCGGATGCGAGATGTACGTGGAGATAGTGGACCGCGGCGAAAGCGATTACGGGTTTATTACAGTAGATTCCGTAATAACTTATTATCCGGCGGGCTCGGTTCTGCCCGGAAAGGCGGCTACAAACCTTATAGGCGGATAGTCTTGGCGGCGGGGGCGGCACATTGCCCCCGAAAAAAAGAATTTTCCGTCCGCCGGAGACGGGAAAGAAGAGGATGGCTTCCGGCGCGGCAAAGAAAAATTTTTATAAAAAATAAAGGAGAAAAAAGGAGAATTGTCATGAAAAAAATCTATGAAACGCCCGAAGCCGACTTGTCGGCGGCGGGAAACACGGCGGACGCAGTGCTGTCCAGCAACGGTTTTATCGATAAGACCCAAGACCAGCCGGACGGCTGGAACAACAACGGGTTTTTGCAGTAAGGAGGCGCGGCGATGAAAAAATACGTTATTGAAAGAGCGAGGATATTGCTCTCTCTGCTGTTTGTTCTGTGCGTTGGGGCGGCATTCTGTCTGATAAGACCCGCCGCGGCGGAAGAAAAATCGGGAATTAACCTCGGCGCTCTGCAATTTGCCGAAGGCGAGTTCGCCATGGCGGAAGGCGCTTCGGTGCGCGTGGTGGGGGACGGTAAAAACGGGCTGAGGTTCATTGCGGGATTTAAAGAAGGGTTCGATATGTCCGATGTAACGGCTTTCGGCATGCTTATAGGCCCGCAGAATCTCGTGGAAGAAACTCTTGATATGGAAGACGTTTCTGCGGGTAACGCCGTGAATATCGCTTACATGGCGAATGAGGCTAAAACTTATCTTTTTGACGCGCAGAGTGCGGAAGGCGAGGCTTACAAAGTGTTCGGCGGCAGCCTTTCCAACATCTATATCGGCAATTACGACAGAGTGTTTACCGGGCTTGCCTACTATGTAAAGGGCGGAGAAACGTTTTATGCCGCCGTTTCGGGGAACAGCAACGACCGTTCCGCCGAGTTTGTGGCGAAAGCGGCTTTAACTGACCCCGCTTTTGAGAGTAATTCCGACGAGGTGAAGTCCATTGTGCACTCTTACGCCAATAAATACCAGCTGCAGAACGGCAGTTTCCTTTACGGGATGAACGGCTGGACCGCAACGTCTTCGGACGGCAGAGAACTCGGATTCATCGTCGATAAAGCAAATCATTATCCCGGGGCGGAATACGGATATATGTGCGATGACTACGGTACGGCAAGCGAAAAAGTTTTCAGCTTTGTCAATACCGATACCATAAACGAAGGGGATAAGCAGGCGGAAAAGGAAATTAACCACGAAAGCGTGTCGGGGACGCTCACTTCCTCTCTCTTTGTTGTAAAAGAGGGCGCATGGCTGACCTTCAGCTGGGGCGGCGGCGGCAACGGCGACGTGCTTTTGAAAATTTGCAAGGAAGACGGTACGATTGTCGCAACATACGATAATATTTATAACAACGTCAGTTCTTTAAAGGCAAAAACGCTGAAGAGAGCGGTGGATCTCGGCGGACTCAATTTGGCGGGAGAAACGGTATATCTCGTATTTGAAGATAATTCCACGTCGAATTACGGCGGTATCGTTGTGTCCGATATCGTGACCGACGCGACCGAATGCCCTGCGGACGCTATGGAAATTGCCGAGCATGGCAGCTATATCCTCAATGCGGGCTTCGAAGACGGCAATCTGAACGGTTGGAGGGCAACCGAAGGCGAGGCGTTCAAAACGGAATATGTTGCTAACAGCGATGAAACGTTCTGGGACGTGCAAAGGGAATTTAATGCAATCGGAAGCAAATTTTTCCGCGGTGAAAGAAATGAAATCGCTACGGGCAAAATGAGATCTGCTTCCTTTGTCCTCGGCGGCGACGGATATATCAGTTTCTTGTTCGGCGGTTACGGCAACAAAGAAGTTTATGTTCAGTTCGTGAATGCCGAAACGGAGGAAGTTTTAGCAAAAGTGACAAACGATGCGTTCAACGATCCCAATTTCTCCAACAATATGAACAGGGTGTTTGTCGATTTGCATAAACACGTCGGTAAGACCGTTTATATTGAGGTTGTAGATAATGCTGCAAGCGGTTTCGGTTTCGCAAACCTGGACGATTTCTGTGTGAGCCTCACTTCGCACGAAGTAACCCGGCTCTTAAACGAAACGAAAGCCTGGGCAAGCGGTTTGCCGACGGATACGGAAAATGCCTCGCAGAACGCGGCAAACGAATATATCAAAAATTATTATGCGACATATGTGTTGCCGTTTGAATTGACTTAATAAAAAATAGTCCGCCCGCAGAAAGCGGGCGGAAAAAATACGGAAGGTTATTTTATGCAAAGACAGAAATTTCATATTACGGCGCAGAAAGGTTGGATAAATGACCCGAACGGTCCCGTATTCTACAAAGACTATTATCATGTATTTTTTCAATACCACCCTTATTCCACGCAATGGGGGCCGATGCACTGGGGGCACGTTCGGAGCAAAGATTTCGTAAAATGGGAATATCTTCCCGTCGCCCTTACGCCCGGTGACGAGATAGATAAAGACGGATGTTTTTCCGGCAGCGCCGCGGTTGTCGGGGAAAGACTGTATCTGATGTATACCGGCGTCGTCAACCGCGACGGGAAATGTTTTCAATCGCAGTGTATCGCCTTCTCCGACGACGGCGTCCGTTTTGAAAAATATCCGAAGATCGTCATCGGCAGGGATCTTCTTCCCGAAGGGTTCAGCCCCTGCGATTTCCGCGATCCCTGCGTTTTTGAAAAGGATGGGGCTTTTTATGCCTTGGTCGCGGCGCGAAAGGGGGATTCTTCCGACATTCTGCTTTTCCGATCGCCCGATCTGAGAAACTGGCAGTGTAAAGGACCTGTTTTGGATTATCCTTCCACGGGAAAAATGATCGAATGCCCTTGTTGGAGCGAGAAAGAAAAACTGCTCCTGTACAGCGACCAGTTCAGCCTTCCGAAAGGGGCGGAGCACTTGAACATACATTCCAACTTCTATCGGGCGGGCACGCTCGATTGCGCTGCCGCAAAGTTCAGTACGGAAAAAGAGGGGATCGTCGATTACGGATTTGATTTTTATGCGGCGCAGTTTTTTGCAAATACGGAAAAAGCCGTCATGATTGCGTGGATGCAGATGTGGGACAGGAATATCCCCTGCAGAAACGAAGGTTTCGCGGGGATGCTCACTTTGCCGAGATACGTTGAAAATCGTAACGGCGCATTTTATCAGACGCCCGTTTCACTGGAAAAATACGCCTATTCTTCCGAGCGCTTTGAAAAAAGGAATTTTGCGGGGACGATCGAAACAAAAGGGAAAATCTATGAACTTATTATTGAAGGAAAGGGCGTAAAAAAGTTCGTGCTGGAAGTAAAAAAGAGCGATACGGAAACGACGAAGATCGAGATAAAAGAAGGTTTTCTCGTGTTCGACCGTTCGCAGTCGGGCGAGAGGATCGACGGCGCGGAAAAAGACGAATTGTCTTTGGCGCATATCCGCAAAATGCCGCTGAACGATGCCGAAAATCCCGATATGCACATAGCGGTGGACCGTTTTTCGGTGGAGATCTTTTCTGAAGGGAAGGCGATGTCCAATACCGTATATCCGAAAGCCGATGCGGACGGCGTGACGCTGAATGTCGCCGCCGAATTTATAGTTATGAAACTCAACCGTCTTAATTTTTCGTAATCGTTTTTTTGAATATGCCGAAAAGGCGTGCGTTTGTTGATGATAGATAAAAAATCAACACTACATTTTGTGCAATTTGGCACTGTGGCGAGGATTTATAATTACAATAAATATCTATCTGCCGCAAACAGCGTGTCATCTGCGCGCGTGGAAGCGCGCCTCATCGCGGATCAGAGAATGTACTTGGATCTGGAGCTCGTGTACGTTTTCCGTATAACCGTAAGGGGTGTTTTTACAGTACGGCAGGATACCGCTATCAAAAGAAAATGATCTAAATAATCCCGGCGATGCCCGCGCAGCTGGTAAACGGTTCACCTTTTATAAAAAATCTGCCTTACGATAGATGTGTTTTTCATTGCGACAATAATGTTGTTGATCATCAATCGACGATTATGCTTTTTGAAAACGGTAAAACGGCAGTCCATGGATGTTTTTCTGAATAATTTAGCTCCATTGCAAATATCTTCATTTATTGGAATGGACCCTGCATACAATTTGGCACCATGGCGTGTGCTTGGCATAGACAAGTGCGTCGGCGCTTCGCGCCTCCGCAGCCAAGCACACGCCACAGAAAAGCAAACAAAGAAATGACCGGAAAATCAAACCGAAAGCGCGGCGGCGCGGAGCCGTCCCCGCTGACCCGCTTTGGGGATCGGCTGCCGCTTTTTCCGCCGCGCATGGCTTTCTATCATTGGTTTTCACCGTTCATTGCACCTCTTGAATTTGCGCTTTTTCGGTCGGCTATGGTAGCATAGGACTTCGCGAAAGCCAACGGTCGCAAAATCGTCGCTTAAAACACCCATAGAAAGACTTTAAGAGTCGAGTAAGGAAAGTTTCCTTGTTCGGCTCTTTTTTCGTTTACAAGCCGTTTTACGAGCCTGTAACGCAACGATTATGTCTTTGTCCCGTTGACTTCCGCAGACTTCATTTCCATTGTCACGAACTTTCATCGTCCTATGCACCTCCGCCTGTTGCCCGAAAAAGGCAAATACAACTTCAAGAGGTGAACAAAATGGAAAAGGAAAGAAAAGGTTTTGAAATCTTCAATGAACGTAACCGGTATTACAATCCCTGACAGCGTGACTAGTATTAGTAACTATGCAATCAATAGTGAAAGGGATTTCCGAAAAACACAACAAAAAACACCAAATAACATAGAAAACAGCCTTCAAATGATAGCTTAAAGTCGGATATTCGTAAAAGAACATCCGACTTTTTAATTTAAGGTGAATTATACTATTAAGTGCAACAGAGTAAATAAAAAAAGGAGTTCATACAAATCTGTGGTAAAATAGAGTTGCAAAACCAAAATTTACTACAAAGGAGATCTGTATGAACTACCACCATTTTACCATAGAAGAGCGCTGTTGTCTACGAGAATACTATGTTAAAGG
>CASELQ010000009.1 GCA_949288785.1 uncultured Eubacteriales bacterium
TTCGGGCAGACCGAAGTATTAAAGGGCATTGACCTTACCGTGGAAAAGGGGCAGGTGGTTTCGGTTATAGGCTCTTCCGGCTCCGGAAAGACCACGCTTTTAAGGTGCATAAATTTTCTGGAAACGCCCGATTCGGGCGTGATGCGCTTAAACGGCGAAACTCTTTTCGACGCCGCCGACAAAAAAGAAGAAAGAGAGGCGGTTTTGCGGGAAAAACGGCTTAATTTCGGGCTGGTCTTTCAGCAGTTCAATCTCTTTCCTCAGTACAACGTGCTGGGGAACATAATGCTTGCGCCCGGCCTGCTTATTGATACCGAGGCAAAGCGGCTTAAAAAACAGTTAAAAGAACAGGGCGTCTCCCGCAGAGAGGCGGCTGCCAAGGTAAAGGAATTTAAAGATACCCGCAAAGCGGAGATAGTAAAGGAGGCGGAAGAACTGCTTGAAAAGACGGGGCTTACCGAAAAGGCAAACGCCTACCCGTGCGAACTTTCGGGCGGGCAGCAGCAGCGCGTGGCGATAGCGCGCGCCCTGGCGTTAAAGCCCAAGGTGCTGTGCTTTGACGAGCCCACTTCCGCGCTGGATCCCGAACTCACGGGCGAAGTGCTCAAAGTCATCCGCGCTTTAAAAGACGACGAGCGCACCATGATAATAGTAACGCACGAGATGGGTTTTGCGAGGGGCGTTTCGGATAAAGTGGTGTTTATGTCGGGCGGGGTGATAGAGGAAGAGGGTCCCCCCGCGCAGATATTCGACAGTCCGAAGTCGGAAAAACTTGCGGCGTTTTTATCAAGCGCAGCCTCCAAGGAGGGCGAATGATATGGCGGCGAAGGCGAACACGGATTTTTTGTTTGACACAATATTAAGGCTTAAAACGCGCGAGGAGTGCCGAAAGTTTTTTGCCGACCTTTGCACCTATAAGGAGATAGACGCTATGGCGCAAAGGCTTTGCGCCGCGCAAATGCTTTTAAGCGGCGAAACTTATGAGGAGATAATAGAAAAGACGGACATATCCTCCGCAACCCTTTCCAAGGTGTCGCGCTGCGTAAAGCACGGGGAAGGCTATAAGAATATGCTTAAACCCTTAAACGGTGCCAAAACCGGCGGCAAAGAGTGAAATAATTTTCTTTCGGAAGATAAAATACAGTAAAAAATCGTTACTAAAAAAAAATTATAAAACAGTATCAAAAATAAAACGCTCTATGATAAAGAGCCCGGCACCCGCGGCTGATTGCCGCGGGTGCCTGGCTTATTTAAGCTTGCATTTTGTTTTCGTGCTTGATATAATAAAAATGCGCTACAATTAAAAGGCCTTTTTACGGATACAATCGGCATCGGTGTATCCTTATTTCCGTAAAAAGGAATTGTAGCGCAAAAAAGGGATACTCTTTGCGGGCGCTCCCTTTGGGAGCCGCCCTTATTATTTTAAGGAGGAAAAAGTATGTTTAAGAGATGGTTTGCAAAGTACGCCCGCGCCATAAGCGACGAAAGAGAGCGCGCCGCCGTCTACCGTCTGTTTTGCAGCATGGCGGGCTGGACGGTTGCGTTTTTAGTAACGTGCGTTGCGGTTATAGTTATGGCGCTGGTATGGAGCGAGGAGGCAACAGACGCCAACCCCGAACTCTTTTTGGCGTTGTTCGGCGGGGCGTTGGCGCTTTGGCTGATAACAGTAATCGCCGCCCTTGCCTCCCTGATAATTTTTAAAAGAACGTATAAAAAGATAATTGCCCGCCCGGCAGGGGCGGAGGAGATGCCCGAAGTTGCCGCATACCGCCAAAAGGTGAGAGAAGACGGGAAAAGCACCGCTAAATCTACCCTTTGGTCAAAACTTTTGCTTGCGGCGGGCGTGGTGTTTTTGGTTGCCGCAATAATTATAGAAACGGTAAAAAACCCCGAAAGCGAGGAGTTCGGACCGCTTGTTGCCGCGGGCATCATCGTGTTTGCGGTAACCCTGTGCGTGTATCTCATCTCGGTTTATCTTTTGCAGGTTAAAAAGACCTCCCGCGGGGAAACCGCGGAAATGCAGACCGAAAAGGAGGCGCGTGCGATAGACGCGGCGCAGGGTCGGGAGTACCGTTACGATATAACAAGGGACGCAAACGCCGCCTCTTACCGCTATCTGTACCCGGACGAGCGATTGAGGGTACAAGTGGAAAACCTGCAAAAAAAGCAGGCCCGGCGCACGAGCATATCGGTATGGGTATCGCTCGGGCTGGGGTTTATATTCATCCTTGTTTTCTGCACGCCGTATATCCTTGACTTTAATTTGCAGGGATATGCTTATCCCGGTTGTCTGGCGATTCTCGTAGTGTTTACGTTAGGCAGTTCCGCACCCGTCCTTAAAAAAGCGAAGGCGGTTGAAAGAGAACAGGTTAAAGAACTGGAAACCAACCCCGATTACGCCGAAAATTACGAAATTTATAAGATATACAGGGACTTTTCTAAATTCAACGGCAAGATAATATACATAGCGTATATCCTTTCGCTTGCGGCGGGGTTTATCTTGGCGGCGTTCTTTCCGCACAGTATGATATCTTTTAGCAGTGCGGCAATTCTCGTGATAGGGCTGTTTATAAACTATAAACTGGTGGTAGGGTTAAGGCAGCGCGTGCGCCCGCTCGAGGAGGAGATAGACAGGGCTGCCGCCAGCCTTTCGGAAAAAACGGAAAACGCAGACCTTTCGGAAGAAGAGGAAAATACGGAAGAAGAGACGGAAACCCCTGCTTGTCCGCCCGAGGCATGAGGGAAAAACATAAGCCCGACTGACAAAAAATATATAAAGAATATAAAATATCGCAATATATAAAGATCGCAGATGAATTGTCAAGTTAAGTGCAACAGCAGGAGAGATTCAGATCAAACAAATCTTGCGGAGTATGGTAATGTAAAACCTTACGCGCCGCTGCCTTTTGGCAGCGGCGCGTAAGGTTAGTTTATTATTTTTCAAAAGTATTTAATTATTAAATTAAACAGTTACGTGCGGGAAACTCTCTTTTCGGAGTTTATTCCTTGCCGGCAAGTTTTTTATAGGTATTCAGCCTTTCCTTGCTGTCTTCCTGCGTCTTTTCAAACAGCGCCTCCGCCGTTTCGGGGCGGGTCTTCATGAGCGAAGAATACCGCGTTTCGCCCAAAAGGAATGCCTTGTAATCGCCGGTGGGTTCCTTGCTGTCCAGCGTGAAGGGGTTCTTGCCCTCCGCCGCAAGCGCGGGGTTAAACCTGTATAACTGCCAGTACCCGCAGTCCACCGCCTTTTTCTCTTCTTCCTGAGACTTGGTCATGTTAATGCCGTGGTTTATGCAGGGCGCGTAGCAGATGATGAGGGAAGGCCCGTTGTATTTTTCGGCTTCCGTAAGGGCGTTTAAGAGCTGCTGTTTGTTGGCGCCCATGGAGCATTGCGCCACGTAAACGTAGCCGTAACTCATTGCCATCATGCCGAGGTCTTTTTTCTTTACGCGTTTTCCTGCCGCGGCAAATTTAGCCACCGACCCGGTGGGAGTGGCCTTGCTTGCCTGGCCGCCCGTGTTGGAATAAACTTCGGTATCCAGCACCAGCACGTTCACGTTTTCGCCCATGGCGAGCACGTGATCCAGCCCGCCGTAACCTATGTCGTAAGCCCAGCCGTCGCCGCCGAATATCCACACGGAAGGCTTTACGAGACAGTCAAGATTGTCCTTAACGTATTCAAGCCCTTCCGCCGTTTCGGTCTTTAACGCGTCCTTCACGAGTTTTTCTGCCGCCTTGGAGGCCTCCGCATCGTCCTTATCTTTGAGCCACGCCTCGAACGCCGCTTTGGTCTTATCGGACACCTTGTCCATACTGTCTTTCATAACGCTCTCTATGCGGGAGCGGCGGGCGGAGAAGGCAAGGTTCATGCCGTAGCCGAATTCCGCGTTGTCCTCGAACAGGCTGTTCGCCCATGCGGGACCGCGCCCTTCCTTATTCACGGTGTAGGGGCAGGTGGGCGCCGAGCCGCCGTATATGGAAGAGCACCCCGTGGCGTTTGCCACCACCATTCTGTCCCCGAAGAGCTGGGTTACGAGCTTAACGTAAGGCGTTTCGCCGCAGCCCGCGCACGCGCCCGAGAATTCGAACAGCGGCTTTTTGAACTGAGAGCCTTTTACCGTGCCGGGCTTGCAGCCGGGGCATGCCGAAAGGTCCTTTTCGGGCAGCGTTTCGCTGAAATCGTAGTTTTTGGTCTCCTCTTCCACAATGCTCTCGAAGGGCACCATTTTAAGCGCCTTTTCCTTGGCGGGGCATATGTCCGCGCACACGCCGCAGCCCATACAGTCGAGCGGGGAGACCTGCATGCGGAACTGAGCGCCCTTGTTGCCTATCATGTCCTTTACCGCAAAGGTGTCGGGCCGGGAGGCGCCGGCGTCTATAACGGCGGGGCGGATGCAGGCGTGCGGGCACACGAACGCGCACTGGTTGCACTGTATGCAGTTTTCGGGTATCCATTTGGGAACGTTCACCGCCACGCCGCGCTTTTCGTACTTGGTGGTGCCGGTGGGTACCGACCCGTCCGCATTGAAAGCGGAGGAGGGGAGTTTGTCGCCCTCTAACACCAGCACGGGGTGAACGACTTTCTTAAAGTAGTCGTTGCCGGCAACTTCCGCCATGGGCGCGCCCGACGTTGTGGTCTTCCAGCTCTCGGGCACTTTTATCTCTATGAGGTTTGCCGCGGCGGAATCTATCGCGTCGTAATTCATCTTTACCACGGCGTCGCCTTTCTTGGAGAAGGACTTGTAAGCCATCTTCTTCATGTAGTCCACCGCCTGGTCGTAGGGGATGATGTTTGCCACCTTAAAGAAGGCGGACTGCAAAATGGTGTTGGTCCTGCCGCGAAGTCCTAACTCCGCGGCTATCTTTATGGCGTCTATAACGTAAAGCTTAATGTTCTTGTTTGCAATGTCCCTCTTTACCGAGGCGGGCAGCACGTGCTCTAACTCTTCCGCGCTCTTTGCCGAAGTGTTAAAGAGGAAGGTCCCGTTCTCCTTTATGTCCCCCGTCATGTTGTAGCGGGTGATATAGGAGGGGTTGGAGCACTGCACGAAGTCCGCCGCGTCTATGAGGTACGCCGACTGTATGGGGGTCTTGCCGAAGCGCAGGTGCGAAACGGTTATGCCGCCCGATTTTTTGGAATCGTAGAAGAAATACCCCTGCACGAACATGTCGGTATGGTCGCCTATGATCTTTATGGAGTTCTTGTTGGCGCCCACGGTGCCGTCCGACCCCAGACCCCAGAACTTGCAGGAAACGGTGCCCTCGGGCGCGGCGGAGTATTTATACGAATAGTCGAGAGAGGTGCCCGTGATATCGTCCGTAATGCCCACGGTGAAGTGGTTTTTGGGTTCCTTTTGTTCGAGGTTTTTGTAAACGGCGTATATCATGGAGGGGTTGAACTCCTTGGAGCCGAGGCCGTATCTGCCGCCCACCACCTTTATGTCCGTCATGCCCTTTTCAAGCAGGGCGGAGCACACGTCCAGATATAAGGGTTCGCCGAGAGACCCGGGTTCCTTCGTCCTGTCCAGCACGGCTATCTTTTTCACGGAAGCGGGCAGCGCTTCGACGAACTTGTCTATCGCAAAGGGGCGGTAAAGGCGGACTTTTAATAAACCTACCTTGTGCCCCTCTTTGTTCATCTTGTTTATGGTCTCTTCCACCGCGTCCGCGCCGCTGCCCATGAGCACAAGCACGTTCTCGGCGTCCGGCGCGCCCACGTAGTCAAAGAGGTGGTAACTTCTGCCGGTGAGCTTATTTACCTTGTCCATCATCTCCTGCACGATGGCGGGGGTGGCGTTGTAATATTTGTTGGCGGTCTCCCTGTTCTGGAAGTATATGTCCGCATTCTGTGCGGTACCCTTCTGAACGGGATGTTCGGGGTTTAACGCGCGAGAGCGGAAGTCCTCTATGTCCTTCATGTCCACAAGGGCGCGCATCTCGTCGTAATCTATAACGTCGATCTTGCTCACTTCGTGGCTGGTCCTGAACCCGTCAAAGAAGTGCAGGAAAGGCACTTTGGCTTTGAGGGTGGAAAGGTGCGCCACCAGCGCAAGGTCCATGACTTCCTGCACGGAGTTGCTTGCAAGCAGGGCAAACCCCGTCTGGCGGCATGCCATAACGTCCGAATGGTCGCCGAAAATGTTCAAGGCGTGCGCCGCAAGCGCGCGGGCGGAAACGTGAAAGACGGTGGGCAGCAGTTCGCCCGCTATCTTATACATATTGGGGATCATGAGCAAAAGCCCTTGGCTTGCCGTGTAAGTGGTGGTAAGCGCGCCCGCCGCAAGAGAGCCGTGCACTGCGCCGGCGGCGCCCGCCTCCGACTGCATCTCCGCAAGCCTTAACTTTTCGCCGAACATGTTCACCCTGCCCGCGGCGGACCATTCGTCCGCCACCTCCGCCATGGGCGAAGAGGGGGTTATGGGGTAGATTGCCGCAACCTCGCTGAACGCATAAGCAACGTGGCTGGCGGCGGTGTTGCCGTCTATTGTCAATTTTTTCATTATGGAAAAACCTCCGAAAATCTTAAAATGGAATATCCACCGAATATTATACCTTTTGCGCCCTAAATAGTCAATGCAAAACGGAAAATTTTTTTATAAATATCGGTTAAAAGTATTTAAAGTTATTTAAAACGCCGAAAAAAGCGGCGCGGGCGCGGGCAAGGGCGCATAAACCCTTGTAAAAAATTTTCAAATATGATAAAATAAATTTTCAGGACGGCATTATGCTGCAATAATCGGAGTAAGATGGAAATTTTAAAGGCGGAAAACGTAAGTTTTTCATACGACCAAAAAAATTACGCGGTAAAAAACGTGTCGCTTTCGGTAAACGAGGGCGAATATCTTGCCGTGATAGGGCACAACGGCAGCGGAAAATCTACGCTGGCGCGGCTTTTCAACGCGCTTCTCACGCCCACGGCGGGCAGCATAACGGTGGACGGGTATTCCACGGCGGACAAGGATAAAACCGCCCTTTTCGAGATAAGAAAGCGGGTGGGCGTGGTCTTTCAGAACCCCGACAATCAGCTGGTGGCTTCCATCGTAGAAGACGACGTGGCTTTCGGCCCCGAAAATATAGGCATAAAGCGCGAAGAGATAGACGAAAGGATAGATTACGCGCTCAAAGCCGTGGGCATGGAAGGGTTCAGAAAATCTTCCCCCACGCGGCTTTCGGGCGGGCAGAAGCAAAGAATTGCCATAGCGGGCGTGCTGGCGTTAAAGCCGCGAATACTGGTGCTGGACGAGTCTACCGCCATGCTGGACCCGCAGGGCAGAAAAGAGATACTTTCGGTAGTAAAAAAACTCAACCGCGAAGACAATGTGGCGGTGATAGCCATAACCCACTACATGGAAGAGGTGCTTGCGGCGGACAGGGTGGCGGTCATAAACGACGGGGAGATAGCCATGCAAGGTACCCCCGCCGAAATATTTTCGCGCATAAAGGAGATAAAGGCGATGGGGCTGGAACTCCCCCTTGCGGCGTATATCGCCGAAAAACTGCGCGAAAAGGGTTTTGACATACCCGCTTCGGTGATGACCGAAGAAGAGTTGGCGGAGGCGTTATGCGAATCGTTGCGGAAAATTTAAGTTACGTTTACAGCGAAAAATCCAAAACGCTTGCCGTGCAGGCTTTAAAGGGCGTGTCGCTCACGGTGGAGAGCGGCGAGTTTTTCGGGATAGTGGGAAAGACGGGCAGCGGCAAGTCCACTTTCGTGCAGCACTTAAACGGGCTTATCCGCGTGGGGAAGGATAAAGGCAGCCTTAAAGTGGGCGAGTTCGACCTTACCGACAAAAAGTGCGACTATATGGCGCTGCGCGCAAAGGTGGGTATGGTTTTCCAGTACCCGGAGTATCAGCTCTTTGCCGAGACGGTAAGTGATGACGTGGGCTTCGGCCTTAAAAACTTTATGCCCGAACTTTCGGAAAAAGAGCGGGAAGAGCGCATAAAGACCGCCGTAGAGCTCGTGGGGCTTGACTATGAAAAGATAAAAGAAAAATCGCCGTTCGAACTTTCGGGCGGGCAAAAGCGCCGCGTTGCGATAGCGGGGGTAATAGTTACCCGCCCGGAAATTCTGGTGTTGGACGAGCCCGCCGCAGGGCTGGACCCGCAGGGGCGGAGGGAGTTTATAGAACTTCTTCACAAACTCCATCAGGGCTTTGTAAAGACGATAATAATAGTTTCGCACGATATGAACCTCATCTCCGAAAACTGCGGGAGAGCGGCGGTTTTTTCGGGCGGAAAGATAGTTGCCGTCGGCACCCCCGCGGAAATCTTTTCGGAAGAGTACGACGGGGTGAGAGAGGGGCTGGACCTGCCCGTAACGGAATACGTTACCCGCGCGCTTAAAAGGGCGGGCATAACCCTTTCTTCCGACCTTACGGTAAAGGGTTTTATCGCGGCGGCGGAAAATGCGGCGGCAAAGAGTGCGGAAAAACGAGAGGGGACCGCGGCGGGGCGCGCCCGCGGCGGGACGGGGGAGGAAGAATGAAAGACGTAACTTTCGGGCAGTATTACCCCGCCGACTCCTTCGTTCACAGAATGGACGCGCGCATAAAAATACTTCTTTCCATAGCCTTTATAGTGGCGGTGTTTTTAGTTAAATCCTACCGTTTCACGGGCTTTGCCGCCTGCCTTTTGTTCGTGCTTATCGCCACGGCGGCGGCAAAAGTGCCGTTTACCCGCGTGCTTTCCAGTATAAAGGCGATAATAATTTTCGTGATAATTTCGGCAATACTTCAAATTCTCTTCAACAGGAGCGGCACGCCCCTGTGGGAGGGCGGGTTTATCACGGACGAAGGGCTGCTTTCCGCGGGTTTTATCGTGGCAAGGATACTGCTCGTGGTGATAGGGGCGTCGCTGCTTACGCTCACCACTTCCCCCGTGGAACTGGCGGACGGGATAGAGAGCCTTTTAAAGCCGCTCAAAGTAATAAAGTTTCCCGTGCACGAATTCGCGCTCATAATGAGCATAGCCCTGCGCTTTATTCCCACCTTGCTTGACGAAACGGACAGGATAGTAAAGGCGCAGAAAGCCCGGGGGGCGGACTTTGAGAGCGGCAACGTGTTTAAAAGGGCAAAGGCTTTGGTGCCCGTGCTCATTCCGCTATTGATAAGTTCTTTCCGCCGGGCGGACGAACTTGCCGACGCCATGGACGCACGCTGCTATGCGGGCAGCAAGAACCGCACCAAGTATAAAAAGATGCGGCTTACCTGGCGGGACCTTATAGGCACGCTATTCATTGCTGCGCTCATAACGGGAATAGTGTTTATAAACATATACCTTACCGTTTAAGGGGAGATATGAGAATAAAGTTGACTCTTGCGTATGACGGGACCGATTTCTGCGGCTGGCAGAGCCAGAAGAACGGCAGATCGGTTCAGCAGGAAGTGGAAGAAGCGGTTTTTAAGCTTACGGGAAAAAGGGCTAAGGTAACGGGCAGCGGCAGGACGGATGCGGGCGTGCACGCCGTCGGGCAGGTAGCCCATTTGGACACGGATTTTCCCTGTCCCGCGCAAAAGTTTTATAAAGCCTTAAATCCCCTTTTGCCCGGGGACGTGAAGGCGCTCTCTTCCGAGGAGGCGCCCGCGGGTTTTAACGCCTGCGCTTCGGCAAAGAAAAAGACCTATCGGTATTCGTTCTACGTAACGGAAACCGAAAACCCGCTTTATATGCGCTACGCCGCAAGGGTATATCCCGCGCCGGACGAGGCGCTGATGAAAGCGGCGTGCGCCGAGTTTATCGGCGAGCACGATTTTGCCGCCTTCCGCGCAAGCGGGAGTTCGGCAAAGACCACGGTGCGCACCGTATACGGGGCGGAGATAACAAAGAGTTGCGGCGTTACCTTTTTAACGGTGTGCGGGAGCGGGTTTTTATATAATATGGTAAGGATAATGGCGGGCGCGATAATCGGCGCGGGGCAGGGCAGGCTTTCCGCAGAGGATATAAGGGCGGCGCTTGAAAACGGCGCGCGCCCCAAGGAGATTAAAACCATGCCCGCATGCGGGCTGTGCCTTATGTCGGCGGAATATTTTTGAACTGACGTAAAGTCTGCCCGCGGGCGGAAACTTTCGGCGGTAAAAAAATAGAGTTTTAAAAAATTTATAAAATATATCAAAACATATCGGAGAACAGGAAAATGACTGACATCGAAAAAAAGAGAAAAAGGTTGTTTACGGCGGCGCTATTATTATCAATAGGTTTTCCCTGCGGGATACTTGGCATAATATTCGGCGCCGTAGAGGGGATTACGGTCTTGCTCGTGGCGGGAATAATTCTCACCGTGGCGGGGTTTTACGTTATGCCCATGCTGTGGGTGCAGTACGGCGAAACGCGCATATATCTTTCCCTTAATTATGCGATAAAAAGAGACGGGCTGCGCAAGATATCCGAGATAGCCGCCCAGCTCGGCGTGAACGAGGCGCGCGCCAAAGAACTGATAGAAAAATCGTTTGCAAACAGGTATATAGAGGGGTTCAAGTTTTCGGAGGCCGGTACGGCGATAGAGGAGATTATTTCAAAGGAAAGGGCGGCGGAAGAACTTATCCCCGTAAAGTGCGCTTCCTGCGGGGCAACCGCCATGGTCAGCCGCGCGGATCCGCGCTGCCCTTACTGCGGTTCGGTAATCAAAATCAAATAAAGCCGTATACAATAAAAACGCGCACCTCTTTCGTCCTTTCGGGCGCAGGGAAAATTTTATTGAATTGTTGCGGCAAGATTTATAAGGCGTTATAAATCAGACAGGGGATAAAGCCGCATTTATTCCGTCGGGCAAGTTGGGTGCAAAAACTTAAAACGGCACAATATATTGTGCCGCGGCGGGCGCGCGACGTTTTTTTGGCGGAAAAAGCCGCAAAAAACCCGAAAATTTGCAAAAAACGCTTGACTTTTGCCTTCAAAATAATTTAATATATTTAAGCGTTTATAAGGAGAAGTTCGTTTTCTGGGATTAGCCCTCCCTCGGGCGCTCGTCGTGAAAGCGCCGCAAAGCGTTCTTTATATAATCACAAAGATCAAGGAGAACAGGCAATGAAAACTTATATGGCCCACGGAGAGGACGTGGTCAGAAAGTGGTATGTGGTAGATGCCGAAGGCGTTCCGCTCGGGCGCTTGGCTTCCCGCGTGGCGGCAGTGCTCCGCGGCAAACATAAACCCACCTTCACCCCCAACGTTGACACCGGGGATTTCGTTATAGTGGTGAATTGCGACAAAGTGGCGCTCACCGGCAAAAAACTCGAAAAGAAATATTACAGGTATCACACCGGGCACATCGGCGGGCTTAAAGAAATACAGTATAAAACGCTTATGGCAACCCGTTCGGACCTTGCCGTGTACGAAGCGGTCAAGGGCATGCTCCCCAAGAACAGCCTGGGCAGAAAGATGCTTACTAAACTTAAAGTGTTCAAGGGCCCGGAGCACAATCATCAGGCGCAACAGCCCGAAGTGCTTAAACTTAATTAAAGAGGTGTAACATGGCTAAGACTACCGCAAAAAAGAAAGTTCAGTATTGGGGTACGGGCAGGCGTAAAAAGGCCATTGCCCGCGTGCGTCTGCTTCCCGCAGGCGAGGGCGCCATTATCATAAACAAAAAGAGTCTGGATGAATATTTCGGGTTGGACACGCTTAAATTCATAGTGCGCCAGCCGCTGGAACTTCTGGATATATCCGCCAAGTACGACGTGGTCGTGAACGTAACGGGCGGCGGCTTTACCGGTCAGGCGGGCGCTATCCGCCACGGCATTGCGCGCGCGCTTTTGTCGGCGGAACCCGAATCCCGCGCCGCGCTCAAAAAAGCGGGCTTTCTGACCAGGGATTCCAGAATGAAGGAAAGAAAGAAATACGGTCTCAAAAAGGCGCGCCGCGCACCGCAGTTTTCAAAGAGATAATTTGCGCACGCATGTCTTTTCGGGAAATAATACGAAATTTACAAAAAAGCTCCTTTGCGGGCTTTTTTGTTTTTTTACGCCGCATAATTCGGCAAAACGGGGCATAAGAGCGTTGCAGCCCTTTGCGGGGCGGAGTTATTTTTGCGGGGGAGAGTTGTTTTTTTGCACCCTTTTTATAAATTCGTCGTGAGAGCGCATGGCAGATAAAAGCGCTCCTCTTAAAGGCGGCGCGGCGGGAGAGGAATTTTTCTGCTTTGTTTTATCCCCGCCGGAAGGGGCTGCGCCCGAGGGATTGTTTGCGGGGGAAAAACCGTTCTTTTTTTCGGTATCGGAAAGGTCCGGGTCGCCCGCCGGAGGGGAAGAGTTGTCAGCGCCCTTGTCAAGCCCTAAAAAAGAGTTCAAAAGATTGAATATACCGAATTTATCCATTTATATTTCTCCTTTTCGGCAAAAAAACCCGTAAAAAAAGTTAAAAATCATTGCAAAAGCAAGCGATATGGTTTATAATAAGATATACTGCTATACATATAATTATATTCGCGTGCGTAAAAAAAGTTTACGCGGGTATACGGAGCGTGTATGAAAAAAATATCGGCATTATTCATAACTTTGATACTTGCGGCGGCTGTGGCGCTGGGGGGTTGCGGCGGGTCCGCAAACTGGACCAAACCCACCCTTACCGATCCCGGGCAGCTCATAAGCGCGCAGGGCTTTGTTGCGGAAACGGAAAATTATCTCTATCTCATAAACGGGGCGGGCACCTCCACGGCGGACAACACTTTCGGCGCACCGGTAAAGGGCAGCCTTATAGCGGTGGAAAAGTCCACCATCGGCACGGATAACCTCAACGCGCAGGTGGTGGTGCCCAAACTGTTTGTCGCCTCCGATTACGGCGCCGGAGTGTTTATTCACGACGGGTACGTTTATTACGGCTCGCCTTCTACCGACAGGAATTCCGAAGGCGGGATCGCCAACGACGAGCTTGCGTTCATGCGCACGAAGTTAGACGGGTCGCAGGACAGCCCCGAAATTTACTTTACGGCGGGCGCACTCTCCACTCAGTACAGGATAACCGAGAGCGGCGGAACGGTATATATAATATATTACGATTCCGCGAACACGTCGGTCAAGGTATACAACACTTCCACGCGTACCGAAACCGAGGTCGCCAAAACCGATGCCCAGAACAATACTCCCTTGGAAGAGGGAAAAGAGCTTTACGGCTCTTTGGGGACCGTGTCCTTTGCGGACAGCGGGGATACGGGCAGCGCCGCGCTCTTTTACACGGTAACCGTATATAACGAAAAGTATTACGAGGACAAGGCCTCGCAGGACGGGTATACCCGCAGCACCGCCTCCTATAACATGGTGTACGCCGTGAACGCGGCGGGGCAGGCGGATAAGGTGCTGGACGGGGAGGCGAATTCCGAGACTTACGCCATAACGCTTATAGAGGGCGGTTACGTATTTTATACCGCAACGCCCGTATCCGGCACCGCAAAGACGTATGTAAAGAGCGTGGCGGATATGCTGAACGCCCAGGCGGCCGCCACGGAGGTCAAAAATACCGATTACGTTACTTCCGGCGTGATAGTGAACGGGCTGAAAGAGGTTTACTACTGGGATTCCGAGGCGCAGAAGGTAATAAAGTCCACCTTTACGGGCAGCGAGGCGGAAGTGAAGGAAACCGTCCTTATGTCGGAATCCGTATCCACTTTGCTTTTCGTGAACGACGGGTATATTTACTATCTCAATTCAAGCAGCCAGCTTGCGCGCGCATTGCTGAGCGATGAGGACGCAAAAGAACAGCGTATATCTCAGGACACGGTGGGCACGGCAACTTCCTGGTATCTGCCGCAGCTCATTACCGTAGGCGATAAGGATTACGTGTTCTATCTCGATACTTCCACGGCGGGCAGTTCTTACGTGTGGTATACCGATCTCTCTTCCGAAGTCATAGGAGAGGACACCGACGACGATGACGAGGACGACCTTTTCTACATGGAAGGGCAGCAGCCCGCGGCGGTGATGCTCGATGAGGACAGGGCAAACGTCGCCGTTGCCGCCATCAACGATATAGAGGGCGAGCTGGAGTGGGAGATGACGGACGGCAAGTTCACGGTGGCTTCGGTGGAAAAAGCCAACGAGATTTATAACGCTCTTCCGCAGGAGATAAAGGATCTGGTGGGCGATACTTACACCGAAAAACTTGAAAACTGCAACAGGGCGATAGAATTGGGCGACAAGTATTATAAACTCAAAGGCGTGGCGAATTACGAAAAGCTCTCCGAAGAGGAGCAGCAGGCGTATCGCACCGCTTACGATGAGGCAAAGGCGTACCGCCAGGCGCTTATAGACGAGATTGGGGAAGACGGGTACGTTACCGTGAGGAATATGTTGGACACGCAAATAAAATCTTACTATTCTTCCGCTTACGAGATTTTCGAAGCCGAAGAGGAGTGATTTTTTAAGTAAACGTTCTGCCCCGGAAAGCCCCGGCTTTCCGGGGCAGGTTTTTACTTTGCGGGTAAAACAACTCAAACAGTCCGTTCCGGCGCCGAAAAATTCATGGATATTAAAATCGTAAGCCGTCGTTTTTAGTCCCTCGTTCTTAATTCAGAACTAAAAAATTGCAGTATAAAGCCCGAACAATGCGAATTATGTCGAAAAACAGTGCAAAATATTGCAAAAATTTTAATTCAGTGCAAAAATATTATAAATTTATACAAAATCATTTGGTAAAATTCGGAAAACGTTGTAAAATAAAAGCATCATCTATTTCAAGGAGCTGCCCATGCGGAAAAAGACTGTTTTCATTTTACAGGATACAAAGGAAAGCGTAGATAAAGTCAGCAAATGTTTTGCGGATTCCGAAGATTACGAAGTAACCGGAACCGCCACGGACGGTATAAACGGGGTATCGCTTATCGCGGACAAAAAGCCGGATATTCTGATAACCGAACTTGTTCTTTCCGGTTATGACGGACTGAGC
Source organism: uncultured Eubacteriales bacterium (assembly GCA_949288785.1). GTDB lineage: Bacteria > Bacillota > Clostridia > Christensenellales > Borkfalkiaceae > UBA1259. Next base: position 14,875 of record CASELQ010000009.1, read on the forward strand.
GTTATCGAGCGGATAAAGGAACTTAAAGCAAACGTTAAGATAATTGTTTTAAGCGCGCTCTGCCGGGAAGAGGCGGTTATGAAAGCTATTTCCGCGGGCGCGGACTACTTTATAGCCAAGCCGTTCAGCGAAAAGGCGCTCATGAGCAGGGTGAAAGAACTGTTCCGCGAGGGGAAGGACCTTATAAAGCCGTTTGTTTCGGCGGCGCCGCTGCACAGCGTTTCGCTGGAAGAAAAGATAAGCAAGATATTTATTAACGTGGGCATACCTCCGCACATCAAGGGTTACGTGTTTTTAAGGGAGGGCGTGATGATGGCGGTACAGGATCCCGAGATAATAAACAACATTACCAAAAAACTTTATCCCATGATAGGCGAAAAGTTTTCCACCAGCGCCAGCAAGGTGGAAAGGGCGATACGGCACGCCATAGAAGTGGCGTGGAACCGCGGCAGGATAGAAAACATAAACAATCTTTTGGGCGTAAGGGCTTACGTGGGCGCCGAAAAACCGACCAACGGCGAGTTTATAGCGCTTGTGGCGGATAAAATGCTGTTGGAAAAGGCGTAACGTAAGGGTCCTTGCCTGCCCGGCGGGCGTAAAAAGCGGTTGCGTCAAGCCCTTTTTTTACGGAGCGGGGCAAAAAAGGCAGTCCCGGCATGATAAATATTAAACGATTTTTTAACTTAACGGGTGCGGGGCGTTTCCGCCCCGCACCCGTTAAAATTGCCGAAATTCGGCAAGAAAAGGCGCGGCGGATAAAAAGTTATAAAAAAATATAAAAAAACAGTTTACAAATCTCCGTTATGCGGATATAATATACACCAGTCCGAAAGGAAGGCGAAAAGGGAAATCTGCCTGCCGTAAACTTTTAAGGCAGGGGGAGAAGTCCGCCGGCGCACAAAAACTTGTGCCGTAAAAGAGTAACATTCCGCCGGCGGCTGTATATTATATAATATGGAGAAGGACAAATGCCCGGAGATTATATCAAGTGCCCCAGATGCGAACTGAACTATATTAAAAAGGGCGAAGAATATTGCGACGTATGCAAGGCGGAGCTGAACAAAGGCTCCAAACTGCTGTTTGTGGATAATTTTGACGAAGACGACGATATGGAGGATACCGATATCTGCCCCCGCTGCCACCAGAACTATGTAAAGCCGGGCGCGCAGTATTGCGAAAGCTGTCTTAAAGAGATGGAGCGTGAAGAGGCGGAGATAGACCCCGAGGACGACGATTCCTGGAAAGAGTATCTGGACGACGATACCGACATGGAGGAAGAGGACGACGAGGAATTGAGGTCGCTTGACAAACTTGCCGAGGAAGAGGGCGACGAACTTTTCGACGACGAGGAAGAAGATTATATGGAAGGCGAGTCCGCCGAGCCGGATGACTTTGAGATCCCCGATATAGACGAGGCAGATTTCGAGGAGTATGACGAAGAGGAGGACTCCGAAGAAGATGAGGACGACGAGGATTTTGAGGACGAGGACGATAAGCCCGCAAAAAAATCCAAAAAATAAGCGGAACGTATAATTTTTCGCTCACCGGGGAATAATCGTAGCATGATAAAGAGCGGAGAAACCCTGGGGCAGGTAAAGCGGCACATATCCGACATGAGAGAAAAGCCCGTGGAAGTAACGGTAAATTTAGGGCGCAACAAGTTTTTGGTGTATGCGGGCAGGCTTATGGGGGTATACCCCGCGCTGTTTACCGTTACGCCTTTCGATAAGGACTTTCGCGGGAAGACGTCTTATTCTTATTCCGAGTATATGTGCGGCAAAGTGAAGGTAAAGGTTACAAAAGAGAGCGGATAAAGCGGCTTTTGCCGGCCGTTTGCAGCTTGGCAGGCAAGGGCATACGGGTAAAGCAATATAAATCATACGGTTAAAATTTGAAACCGGCGCGGCGGTAAACCCTTGCCGCATAAATTATGCGGTAATATTCGTATCAGGAGCAAACGCAGGAATAAAAAAGCTGCGCGCTGCCCCGCGGAAAGCAGAAAGCTTTCCGCGGGGCGTTTTGTTTTTTCGGCATATTTACTTGCCCGTACTTTCGGCAATATAATAAAAAGGGTTGCCCGAAAAAATTTTATAAAACGAGGCGGACAGTCATAACGGCGGCGGGAGCGATATATAATATAATGACAGTGTTACGGAGGTAAAAGGAAATCATGGCATTTGAACCGGTATTTGATTCGCTCGGCATAAACGTGAGGAGGGGAAAGGTAACCGACAGGATAAAGGCGGAGTGCCGGACCGATATTCCCGCAGACGGGATAAAGCGTATTATAAATATATCGTCCTTTGCGGCGATACTGCACACGGAGGCGGCGGAAGGCAAGATAGAATACGGCGGCAGGATAGCCTTTTTTATCTCCTACGAGGCCGCCGGCGGGCAGATAAAAAAGTGCGAATGTGGCGCGGAATTTACGGGGGCTGCCGCAAGCGAGGCGATAACGCCCGGTTGCTTTTCTTTCGCAAGCGTTAAAACCGAGAGGGAAGAGGCGGATCTTTCGGGGGTGAAACTGACAGTATCCGCCGCGGCGGAGGTTACGCTGGAACTTTACGAGTGCGTTAAACTCCCCGCGCTTACGGGCGGAGAGGAACTTATATTAAAGACCGAAGACCTTGCTTACGAGCGCGGCTCGGGGCTGAAAGAGGGCGGATACATAGTGGAAGAGCGTTTCACCGCGGAAATCCGGGTAGAAGAAGTGCTGGCGCAGCGCGCGCATGCCGCGGTTACTTCGGTTCAGTGCGGAGTGGGCGTAATAATTGCCGAAGGCGAGGTATATTTTTCGGCAATACTCTTGCAATCGGGCGATAAAAAGGATATAATAAGAGAAAACAGAACAATTCCCTTCCGCGCGGAAATAGAGTGCGAGGCGGCTATGCCCGTCTTTACGGCGCAGGCAAGGGTATCCGTAAAATCTCTTAAAACAGACATTCGCGTGGACGAGGAGAAGGGCATAAGCGAAGTAACCGCACAGGCGGCGCTCGTGCTCTTGGGAGAAGCCTTTTCGGAGGAAAGCGCGGCTGTCGCGGCGGACGCGTTCAGCACCGCCGAAAACCTTAACCTGTTGCGGGAGAGCGCCGTGTGCGTAAAGGAACTGCCGCCGCTCTCTTCCGAGGTCAGAGTGTCGGGCAGGGCGGAGATAGAAGAAATTCCCGTGGGCGCGAGTCTCGGGGCGGTGTGCCGCGAAAACGCGGAACTTGCGGAAGTTACTTATAGGGACGGGACGTTCCGCGCGTCGGGCGCAATAACTTTCGCTATGATATTTACGGACGCGGAAGGGGGCGTGTTTTCCAAAAAGGCGGAGATTCCCTTTGAAACGGAGTTTTCGCAAAACCTGCCGGACGGCGCGGAATACGAAGTGTGCGTAACGGCGGAAAGGGGCAGGGCAAAACTGCTGTCTCTTACGGAGGCGGAAGCCGAATTTGACCTGGTGTTCACCGTATTCCCGCGGGTGTCGCGTGAAATAACGGTAATAAAGGAGATAAGCTCGGAAGGAGAAAAGCCCGTTTCCGATTACGCCATAAGCGTGTATATCCCCGTTAAGGGCGAAGAACTGTGGGATACGGCAAAAAGGCTGAACGTTGCGCCCGAAAAACTGGCGGAAACCAACAGAGACCTTATCTTTCCGCTCTCGGGCGAAGAGAGGATAGTGGTTTACAGAGAGAAGGCAAAGACCAACTGAAAATAAGTCCGCCGCCTTTGCCGTCAGGAAGCAAAGGCGGCAGGGCATAAAAAGCATAACCGCAGGATAAAACCCGCCGGCAGTGCGGAACGATATATACAGGAATACAGGGGGAGCCCGCCGCATGAAAGTAAAAGTAAAGATCCCCGCAAAAATAAACCTCACGCTCGATATAACGGGCGTGAAGGACGGGTATCATACGTTAAGTTCGCTTGTAACCTCGGCGGATATTTTCGACGAGGTCATTTTGCATAAGAGAGAGGACGACGCCGTTACCCTTAATTTTACGGGTAAGCCCGCGGGGGTAGACGGGCAGAGCAGCCTTGCCCACCGCGCGGCGCGGCTTTTCATGAGCGAGTTTTCCACCGCCGGCGCGGACATAGAAATAAAAAGAAACATACCGGCAGGCGGCGGCCTGGGTGGAAGTTCCGCAGACGTTGCCGGCGTGCTTTTGGGCATGAAAAAACTTTACGGCGTAACGCGGGACATGACCGCCCTTGCAAACAGCCTGGGCAGCGACACCGCCTATATGCTTGGCGGAGGGTACGCCGTGCTTTCGGGCAGAGGGGATAAGGTAACGCCTCTTAAAGGCATAAAGCGCAAATTTTATCTGCTAATAATAACGGGCAGCCGCGGAGTGAGCACCGGCGAGTGTTACACTGAGTTCGATAAGTCCGGGAATATCTGCCGCCCGCACACGGAGGTGGCGGCGCGCCTGCTTTATGAGTGGGACGAAAAGAACTTTTTCGATACCCTTAAAAACGACCTTTTTGATAGCGCGGCAAAGTTATTGCCCGAAATAGCCGATAATCTTGCGGCACTCCGAAATTACGGAGCCGCCTCCATGACGGGGAGCGGCTCCGCCGTGTTCGGGATTTATACCGCCGCCCGGGAAAGGGACGCGGCGTATAAGGCGCTGCTGCCGCGGTTCGGCGCCTCTCTCATCCGGGCAAAAACGGTGTAAGGGTAAATTTAAGTACCTATATACTTGAATTAAAATAATATATTATAATATCCCTGAAAGGCACCCGCATAGCGGTAACTGTATAAAATTAAAGAATTAAACGGGGGCTGAACCGCAAATCACGGTTCAGCCCCCGTTTTTAATTTTTAAATTCCGGGAAGGGCATTCCGCAAACGGCATTAAAAGGGCGTATCGCCTCGCCGCGGAATGTAAGCGGAGGGATAAATGAGGGGCGGCTGCCGCGGCCTTATTCACTGCCGGGGCAGGCGGCGCCGCGATTTTATAAAAACCGTCGCCGTAAAAAAATTAAAGTATAAAAATTACAAAACACGTCAATAACCTGTGTACCGAAAAAAAGGGAAGTATTTCAAAATGAAAAAATTGTGCATAAGTTTTTTGGCGTTAGCCATAATAATTCTGACGGGAGTAGGTCTCTGCCTCGGCGGCGGGGAGCCCGAGACCCGATATTTAAGGATACATATCCGCGCAGATTCCAACGACCCCGCCGCACAGGCGGTGAAATATCTGGTAAAGGACGCGGTGGTGGAATATCTCACCCCGTTCATAGCGGAGTGCGACACCAAGAAAAAAGCCGAAACGCTGCTCTCAAAAAGGCTTGACGAGATAGAACGCGTTGCGGACGGCACGCTTAAAGAAAACGGCTTTTCATATAAGAGCCGAGCGGCCGTAAGGAACGAAAAGTTTCCCACGCGCTCTTACGGGAGTTTTACGCTGGAAAGCGGCTATTACGACGCGCTCATAATAGAACTGGGCAGCGGCGAGGGCGACAACTGGTGGTGCGTGGTATATCCGCCGCTGTGTTTTACGGGGGATACGGGCGCGGGATATGTGTATAAAAGCAAGATATATGAGATTATCCGCAATTTCACGGATAGAATCAAGGAGGAATAATGAAGAAAACAGTAAAGGCGGCGGCGCTCGTTATGATGACGTTGCTTGTGGGGATATGCGCCGCGGGCGCCTATCTGCCGCAAAGCGGCACGCAGGTAAGCGCCGCCACGCTCCGAAAGGGCAGTACGGGCAGCGCCGTGCGGACCATGCAGCAAAAACTCAAAAACTGGGGGTATTATAAAGGCTCTGTGGACGGTATTTTCGGTTCGCAGACCTTGGAAGCGGTAAAATACTTCCAGCGTAAAAACGGGCTTTCCGTAGACGGAATAGTGGGCGTAAAGACGCTTGCGGCGCTGGGCATGAGTTCAGGGAGCGGCGACAGCGGCGTAACGGGTTCTTACAGCAGTTCGGACGTGGCGCTTCTTGCCCGGCTTATTTACGGCGAGGCGCGCGGCGAAAGTTACGTGGGGCAGGTAGCCGTGGGGGCGGTGGTAATGAACAGGATCAAAAGTCCGTCTTTCCCCAACACAATGTCGGGCGTAATATATCAGAGATACGCTTTTACCGCGGTGGACGACGGGCAGATAAATCTCACGCCGGACGCTACCGCCAAAAAGGCCGCACAGGACGCCATGAACGGCTGGGATCCGACTTACGGCGCGATATACTATTATAACCCCGCCACGGCTACCAGCAGCTGGATTTTTTCCAGGACGACAACGGTTACGATAGGCAACCATGTGTTCGCTAAATAGTTAAGGAGGAAATATGGAAGAGAAAAAGAACAACGCGGTGGAAAAGGCGGAAAGGATATTAAGCGGTAAAGAGGGCGAAAATCCCGAAAGAGCGGAGCGCGCTAAAACCGCCCCGAAAAAGAGTTCCCGCGCAAAGGAGAGGGAAAAAAAGCGGCTTGCGGCGGCGCGCAAAAAGGCGCATAGGCTTGCCGAAAAGCAGAAAGCAAAGGCTGCCGCCATACGCGAAAAGAACAGGCGCAAAGCCGAATTAAAGCAGAGAAAGGCAGCCGTAAAGGCGGAAAAAGAACGCCGCAGGGACATGCTTAAAAACGAGACCGAAAAGCAGCGCGAGGCACGAATAACGGAAGAAAAGGCGGCAAAGGCGCGCTACAGAGAACAGAAGGCGGAAAACCGCGAAAAGGAACGCCGCAGAAAAATGCAGTTAAAGGCGGCAAAGGCCGAACGCAGGGACAAGAACAGGCAGAAAAGAAAGGAAAGAAACCGCGGCACGGGCGGCTGGCTGGCGGCAGTCATATCGCTGGGGGTGTGCTCGCTGGTGCTGGCGTCGGTGCTTACTTTCACCTTCCTTATGCCCACGGAATCGGAAAACATGCTGGAAACAAGTTACAGGCGGTCTTTTTACGACACCGTTGAGCAGGTGAACAATATGGACTTAAACCTTTCCAAGGTGCTTGCAAGTAAAGACGGGGTGGCGCAGCAGACCTATCTCGTTGACCTTGCCGTAAACAGCGAACTTGCGGAAAACGACATTCAGCAGCTCCCCTTAAAGGACGAGAGCAAGTATTATACCACCAAGACCATAAACCAGATAGGCGATTACGCCAAATATCTCGGGAAAAAGCTGGCGGAAGGGCAGGAGTTGTCGGACGAAGACAGGCAGAACCTCACCATGCTTTATAAAGCCAACGCCGAGATAAAGGCGGCGCTTGACAGGATGACCGAGGGCATGGGCCCCGATTACAGTTTTTCCGCCCTTTCGGACGGCAACGCCGGCGATATAGTGATATCCAACTTCAGCGACCTGGAAAATCTTTCGGTGGAATATCCCGAACTAATATACGACGGGCCTTTCTCGGACGGGCAGGACCGTATTGAAGCAAAGGGGCTGGGCACCGGCACCATAACCGAGCGGCAGGCGGAAGAGATGTTTATAAAACTCTTTGCCGATTATTCCCCCGCGAACGTAAGGGCGGAGGGATATACCGAGGGCGTTATACGCTGCATAAACGTATACGGCGAAACGGATGGCGAGCAGATGCTTGCGCAGTTTTCCGAAACGGGCGGCAAACTCATAATGTTCTCTTACGCCGGCAGATGTGAATCGGTGGAATATGACGGGGATACCGCCGCGGAAAAGGCGCTCTCTTTCCTTTCCGCCATGGGTATCGAGGGCATGAAGCCGGTATGGATAAACCTTGCCAACAACGTTTACACCATAAACATAGCGGCCGAGCAGGACGGCGTTATAATTTATTCCGACCTCATAAAGGTGCGCGTATGCGCCCGGACCGCTGGCGTTATAGGCGTGGAGGCGGCGGGGTATTTTACCAACCACACCGAAAGGGTGATAGCAAAGCCCGCGCTTACAGTAAAGCAGGCAAAAGCCAAGGTGTTTTCCGGGATAGACGTAATCACTTCCCGCCTTGCGGTCATACCCGTGGGCGAAAATTCGGAAAAGCTGTGTTACGAGTTTTCCGGCACCTATGACGGCTCTACCTACTATGTGTATATAGACGCCGCGACCGGCAGACAGGTTGAGATGTTCAAGGTGATTAAGTCCACGGAAGGCGAGCTCCTGATGTAATTGCGGGTTTTCGGGAAAGTGTTGAAAACAAAAAGATAAGCCGACAAAAAATTAAATTGCGTAATAGCCTTGCGGCGGGGATGACTTCATCCCCGCCGCAAGGCAGATATTTGCTTGCTTTTTTACGCCTTTATTTGTTATCGTGTCCTTTTTCCGCCACGGCGTTTAACGCCACTTCGGCGGACTTTCCGTCCTTTACCCACACGGTATAATGTTTCAGTTCTCCGTCCGTTTCAAAGGTAAGGGTTACGGGGCGGATGTCTTTTAAAAACCTGTAAAAACCGTAAGCGCTGTCCGTCCTATGGTACCATTCTCCTTTTTCCTTTGCGGCGGCATATTTAAGGTCGGACAGGGGAAAAGTCTTTTTTTTGAACAGATAGCGCACAGTAATGTTATCCCCGCATATCGCCACGGCGTTTTTGGGAGATAAGACGAAGTAAGCAAAAATCAGCGTTCCCGCTCCGCCTATGATAATTCCCGTAATCGCCAGCCCGCTTGACCCGTCCGATACCAAAAGGTATACGGAAAGGGCGGTGAGTATGGCAAAAAATATCAGGAATAAGGGCAAAAACCGTTTTTCCCGCCGGGCTATTATAATCTTTTCGCCGTCTTTCATAAAACTTCCCCCCGAATAAATTATGCCGGAACCGTTTAATGTCCCTTTAAGCCGTCGGTTATTCGCTGCCGCGGCGTTGCGCTTCCAGTTCCTTTGAAAGGACGGCGGCAAGTTTTACGGCGGAATCTTTCAGTTCGCTTATGTCCCCGTCGTTATATATAACGCGCAGCATGGAAAGGTCCATACTGTCGTAATCGGCCTGGCGCGCCATACGCGCGGCTATCTCGCTCTTTTTTAAGCCCGAGCGCTTTTCCACGCTCTCGGCGCGCGCTTCCTTTTCGCGCATGACCACTATAACCCTGTCGAAATCGCCCTGTTTTTCGCATTCGAACAAAAGGGGAACTTCCACGAACACGGGGCCCTTTAATTTTTTAGCCTCTTTTAACGCGCGCGCGTAGACGGGCAGGGTAACGGTTTCTAAAAGTTTTTGGTAGCCCTCGTCGTCGAAAAATGCGTTTTCGGCTATCTCCGCCTTGTTCACTTTTAAGAATATGAACCCCTTCACCGCGGAGGGAAACGCCTTTTTAAGCGCCCTTTTGAATGCCGCGTTTTTATACAGCGCCGCCGCTACCTTATCGCAGGAAACCACCGAATATCCGTTTTCTTTCAGGGCGGAAAGCACTTCGCTTTTGCCGCTGCCTATGCCGCCCGTAACCGCAATCAGCGCGGGGTGTTCTTTATTTAGTATCATACCACGTTTCTCCGGAACCGAGTTCCACGGTGAGCGGCACTTTCAGTTTTACCGCCCCTTCCATCTCTTCTTTAAGCAGTTTTTCCACTTGTTGCTGCTCGGATTTAAGAGCGTCTATAATAAGTTCGTCGTGTATCTGTAATATAAGGCGGGATTCAAGCCCCTCGCGCCGTAGCCTTTCGTGCACGCCCAGCATTGCAAGTTTTATAATGTCCGCGCTGCTGCCCTGCAAGGGCATATTCATTGCCGCGCGCTCTCCGAACGTGCGGAGTTTATAGTTGCCGGAGTTTATTTCCCGTATATATCTGCGCCGCCCCAGCATGGTTTCGGCGTAGCCGTTCTTGCGGGCGAACGCCACGTTCTCATCCATGTATTTTTTTACTTCCGGGTACTGGGCAAAGTAGTTGGCAATGTATTCCCTCGCGCGGGCGGCGGGAATTTTAAGGTTCTTTGCCAGCCCGTATTCCGATATGCCGTAAATTATCCCGAAGTTCACCGCCTTTGCGGCGCGCCGCATTTCGGGTGTAACGCTCTTTATGTCCACGCCGAATACCTTTGCCGCCGTCTCGGAGTGCACGTCCTTTTCGTGCTCGAAGGCGCTTATCAGCCCGGGGCAGCCCGAGAACGCCGCAAGGAGCCTTAATTCTATCTGAGAATAGTCGGCACCCACAAGAATGTGTTCGCCGTCCCGCGGGACAAAGAATTTACGAAGTTCCTTGCCTTCTTCTTCCCGCACGGGTATGTTTTGCAGGTTGGGCTCCTTTGAGGACAGCCTGCCCGTAGAAGTAACTGTCTGGTTGAAAGAGGTGTGTATAAGCCCCGTCCGCTTGTCTATAAGCGGCTTGAACCCCTCGATATAGGTCGAATACAGTTTGGATATTCTGCGGTAGGAAAGTATCAGCGGCACTATGGGGTGCGCGTCCTCTATCTCTTCAAGCACCTCGGCGGCGGTGGAGTAGCCGCGGCGGGTCTTTTTCGCCTTGCCGAGTTTCAGTTTGTCGAACAGCACGTCCCCTAACTGGAAGGGGGAGTTTATGTTGAGGTTGGGTTCGCCCGCGTATTCTTTTATAGAGGCTTCCAGCGCCCGCATCTGCTCTTTCAGTTTCTGCCCCGCGGCGGAAAGCGCTTCGTAATCCACCTTGAACCCCGCGTTTTCCATGTCGAACAGCACGTCCGCAAGCGGGAGTTCGAGGTCGGAATAAAGTTTTTCCATATTTTCTTCTTTAAGCCGTACTTTCAGCCGGTCCCGTATTTTCGTGAGCGCGAACGCGGGGTAAGCGGGGTTTTTGCCGTATTCTTCAATTACGTCGGCGGCCTTTTCTTCTTTTCCCGAATAGTCGGCAAGATATTTTAATATGGATATGTCCTCGCACGGGCAGGCAATGTCCGTGCCCGCCTCCTGTAACAGGTGCCGCGCTTCCTTTTTGCTGAACACGGTAAGGGCGATGCTTTCCGTAAACACGGGGGAGAGCGCTTTCAAAACGTCCGAAAGCATAAATCCGTCGCTCAAAAGTCCGTTTCGCACGGGGAACACGTATTCCGTGCCCTGCGTGTATATATGGATTTCTTCTTCGAGCGGCAAAAACGTCGCTTCCTGCCCCGCGGTAAAAGTAAAGTCTGCAAGGTTTTCCACGCGCACCGTGGCGGGCTGTTCGGCGGAGGATGCCGCGGCGTTGTTAAAACCGCTTTCCGGGTCGGTTTCGCCTTCCGTTTCGGGGGCGAACAGATCCGTGCGGGAGTAAAGGGTTTTAAATTCCAGCTGTAAAAAGCGCACGCGCACGGCGGCGGGCAGGGGCATGGAAAAGCGCATCTTATCGGGGTCGAAAGTTACCCCGCAGTCGGTGTCTATCGTGGCGAGCGTGCGAGAAAGATAGGCGGAATCCTTGTTTTCTTCCACCCGCTCTTTGAGTTTGCCTTTAAGTTCTCCGGCGTGCCCGTAAATACTGTCCAGCCCGCCGTAAGCCTGTATGAGCGAAACGGCTGTCTTTTCTCCCACGCCGGGGATCCCCGGGATATTGTCCGATGCGTCGCCCATAAGCGCCTTTAAGTCTATGATCTGTGCGGGGGAAATGCCCGTCTTTTCGGTGAAGTTCTGCGCCGTGAAACTCTCGGTTTCGGTTATTCCGCGGCGGGTAAAGCGCACTTCGGTGTGTTCGTCCACAAGCTGAAACGCGTCCCTGTCGCCCGTGTATATGAGGTTAAGGCAGGGGGAGTGCTTGGCAAGAGTGCCTATTATGTCGTCCGCCTCGGAACCCTCTTTTTCCACACAGCACACGCCCATAAGGGAAAGCAGTTCTTTCAAAAGGGGTATCTGGGGGCGGAGTTCTTCGGGCATGGGCTTTCTCGTGCCCTTGTAGTCGGCATAAATTTTATGGCGGAAAGTGGGGGCTTTTAAGTCGAACGCCACCGCCGCGTATTGCGGAGACTCCTCCGCAAGGATTTTAAAAAACATATTCATAAACCCGTATACCGCGTTGGTGAATTCCCCCCGTTTGGTGGTGAGCACGGGCATAGCGTAGAACGCGCGGTTTATAAGACTGTTTCCGTCTATAAGCACCAATTTTTCCATAAAAACCTCAAAGCGCTTGCAAAGTAAATTAAAATATGGTATTATTTAATACCGTAGAGCAACGTTGCGCATAAATTATTTCCGTATCGGTATAATTTTAACAAAAAACGGCGCAATATGCAACAAAACTTTAATAAAAAAAGCCGCTGTGGTGAAACTGGCAGACGCGTCGGACTCAAAATCCGATGGTAGCGATACCGTGTCGGTTCGAGTCCGACCAGCGGCACCAACACAAAGAGCCCCCGATTTAAGGGGGCTCTTTGTGTTGGTGCTGTTTTAAGGCTCAACCGCGCCCGATATGGAAAGATGGAGAAAAAGGGAGCAAAATCGGGCGGGTTCGGTTCAAGCGAAGCGCAGAACTTTGCCCGAAGGGCAAGCCCCGACCGGCGGCATTTACCGAAACATAGATGCCAAGACGTTAAATAGAAGATTTGTTGCCCCCGATTTAAGGGGGCTCTTTGTGTTGGTGCTGTTTCAAGGCTCGCCCGCGCCCGAGAGATAAAGCGGGAGAAAAAAGGGGAGCAAAATCGGGCGGGTTCGGTTCAAGCGAAGCGCAGAACTTTGCCCGAAGGGCAAGCCCCGACCGGCGGCATCAAACAAGAATAATACGAACCAAGACAGCAAGTCGAGGTTCGTATTATTTTTTACAAGAGATTATTTCGGATTAAAAATCAAACTATAAAAACATTACAACCTTTAACCGAGTGTTCTAAACGCTCGGTTTTTCTATGTCGTTTTGCCGTCCGCATTCTTCGTCGATCGACGAAATTTTTCGCCTTTCGTCTGCGTTTGACGTTTTATAAAACGAAAACTGTAAAAGCGACGGGAGGTTCGCAAAAATTTTATGAGTCGATATTTTGCTTTATATTCTTTTTATGCGGTGTCGTTCCGTAATACTTTTTGAATAATTTATGAAAATAAGACACGCTTTCAATCCCGATTTTTTCGCATATTTCCGGAATGGTGTAATCGGTAGCCCAAAGAAGGTATGCGGAATAATTGATTTTTAGTTCGTTGATTTTTTCGGTAATGGTAATACCGAAATTTTCTTTGAATTTTTTACTGGCGTAAGATTTATTATATCCGAGTTGCTCGTAAAATCTGTTTACGGCGTTCGGATGCGCAAAACACGCCGTAAGAATTATGTTGCACTTCGACGCGAATTCGTTACCGGTATAATCGGTATCCTTGTTGGAAATAATCAGACGGCTCAATAACGAAATTACCAAACAATAATTATATTTTTTCATTTGTTCGGTATTTTGCGACAATATATACGAAGAAACGCTTTTTTCGAAATTTTCCATATCGCTTTGCGTAAACTCGTATTTAATAAAATGCTCCCGATTTAATTTATCTATTATTCCCGGATCGATTAAGTTACAGCACTTTTCGAAAATATCGGCAGAGATCATATTGTCCCTGTGAATACAACTTTGCCCCGGGATTCTTTTGAAATTATGAGCGTGATACGGCGCAATAATAACGGCGTCTCCGGTTTTCAACAAAATCGATTTCCCTTCGGCTTCGTGATAAATATTACCTTCGTTAACGTAAAAACATTCGTAAAACTTATGCGAATGAACGTGCTGATCGTCTGACGAAGTCAACTTTGTACTAAACGGCAAGTCGTAAATATCTAAAATTTCCATTTTAACTCCTTTTTATCAGTATATATTGTATTCGTGAAAAAGTCAATGAAAAACAAACAGAGAACACTTTTTTACAAAAATTATATATTGACACCGGAAAAAGTAAATGCTAAAATGAAAAAAAAGAACAGCAAAAAGTCGTATTGTTAACAATAGGACTTTAGGAGGGGAAAATGAAAAAAATTTTTGTATTGTTGACGGCTATCATCGTTTTATGCGCGGCGAGCATTATTTCGGGGTGTAACGCTTCCGATGCCGGGCACACGCATAAATTCGCCGACGAGTTTACCTGTCACGACAGACATTGCATCGTGGAAGGGTGTAATTACGTGAAAAAAGCGACGACGGAACACGTTTACGCGGATGAATTTACCTGCCATGACAGGGTATGTACGGTTTGCGGGGACAAGAGTATTGCGACTACCGAGCATCAATACGGCGAATGGGTGGTCGTTCGCGAACCCGCCTGCGAACTTAAAGGCGTCAAAACGCGCGAATGCGGTTGCGGAGAAACCGACGAAAGCGATATTCCTGCAACGGGGCATAGATACGCCGACGAATTTACTTGTCACGACAGACATTGTATAGCGGACGACTGCGAACACGTAGAAACTGCTACTACGGCGCATAAATTCGGTGAATGGAAAATTCTCAAAAAGGCGACCTGCGCCGAAGAGGGTTTAAGAGAAAGAATTTGCGGCGAATGCAACGAAAAGGAAACCGAAAAAATCGTTGCCAAACATTCGTTCGATGGCAACGGAGTTTGCCTGAACTGCTACAAGAACGTAAAAGAGTGTTTTATTACGCCGCAAACGGCTACCGCTACCGTTGCCGCAAAATTGGAGACCGGCAGATATACTATATCTTCCACCGAAAGCGGAAATGTTTATGCGATAATCCCCGGATATATTCTTACCGAATTGAAAAAGTTGGGTTATAGTTCTCTTTCTGTTATTGCAAAGAATCCTGCTCCCGGACTTGCCGATCAGGACAGCAAAAATAAACCGATAAAAGTTGCCGCGGACGATACTTCTAACCTTTGGAGCAAGGATACGGCGATAGCGTTTTACGATTGGGCTGATTTTTACAATGCAGGCAAGAAAATCGATTTCAAGCTCGATTTGAATATATATGCGGGCAGAGATATTTATATTTACACCGAACGCGCCAACGAATATCCTTTGGAAATTATGGTGACCGAGTTCGGCTATGAAGACAGATCGGGCTGGGTTGTCGGTAACGGCAATTACTGGGGTGACGTCGAGTATATCGAAGATAAAGGCTGGGTAATGAAAGACGTTACGGACGGCGGGGCTCAGGAACAGTTCTGGAGCATAATTTCGAGCGAAATTATTCAGAAGAAAATTGCCGAAGGCTATACGAAGATGACTATCGTCTACGCGAATGGATTTGACGGCGTGGATAACCCGAACGTCGGTAAATTCACGAATACCGCATCGATGATCTGCCCCATATCGAAGGAAACCGGAAGTTGCGATTACAACTATGTGAGCGGAACTATCGCCGAATATTGTACCGAAGTTGAAAAAGACGGCGTGAAATATTATGAACATTACGTAAATCTCACCGACGCAAACTACGACTTCACGAAAGATATAGACGTTTTATGTTTCAATAAAGATGCAGACGGCAAAAAAGTTACTTGCGGTTACATTGCCGACATAGTATTCGAAAAATGCGAACCCGAGGTGCAAGAGGATAAGTCGGGCTGGATAATCGGTAATGCGGCGGCAGGATATTGGAGTTCCGTCGAGTATATAAAAGGCAAAGGCTGGATAATGAGAGACATTACGAACGGAGGCGCGCAGGGGGAGTACTGGCTCACGCTTTCTACGGAGGTCATTCAAAAGAAAATATCCGAAGGCTACACGAAGATGACTATCGTTTACGCGAACAGTCTCGACGGTGTCGATAACCCGAATGAAGGCAATTTTATAAACAGCGGTGCAAAGATTGCTCCTACGCTTAAAGGCGGCAGTTATACTCTCGAATATGTAAACGGAAACATCAATCAGTATTGTACAGAAGTAGAAAAAGACGGGGTGAAGTATTACGAACACCGTATCGATCTGACGGATACAACCGTTGATTTTGCGCAGGTTGCCTATATTATTTGCTACAATCAGGATGCAGAGGGTAAAAAAGTTACTTGCGGTTATATCGCGGATATAGTGTTCTCGAGATAATCCGAATAGAAATAAACAGGCTTATTTTTGCGATAAGCCTGTTTATCGACAAAAGCATTTTAAGGAAACGATATGAAAAAGATACTTATTTTGGCGGCGTTTGCGTCTGCGTTGATTGTTTCCGCGTTCGGCGGAAAGACGGCAAGCGCGGCAAGCGCGGAAGAGGACGATTTTAACGCTTATATCGTCGCTACGGGCGAAGAATGTCTTACCGAATATTACACTCAGGTCGGCGACGGAAACGCGACTGTTACGTTCGATTTACAGTGGAGAAGCGCGGGCGGATATTTCGGAGTAGTGGCGGGTGATTCGAAAAAACTCGGCAAACTTTCCGAAATGACCGATTATATGCTTTTCGGAGACGGAGTCGTTTCAAGCAAAACCTTGGACGTCGAAACCGACGTTTTCGATGCCGGATATACTTACCGAATTAAGTTCGACGCTAAAAACGAAGCGTGGTCGGTCGATAAAAAGGGTATTTGCGAAAGTGAAAACTCTTTTCTGAACGTTTTAACGGTAACAAACTCTTTTACGTCGTCGAACACCGTCGGGCTTGCGTGCTATACGAAAGACGAGAAGTCCGCGACGGCCGTGATAGACAATTTCGTTATAACCAGCAACAGCGGGAAATACGAATACGTCAGGAACGCGTTTTCGGAGTTTAACACCATTAAAGACGGCAGAATGAAAACGCTCGTTACAAATGCGGCAACGGGCGAAAAAAAATCGGATGAGTTCGTTTATATACAAAAAGAATGGACGTGCAGCGTGCGTTTCGTCGCGGAAAACGGCGAAATTTTAAGCAGTCGGAAAGTTGCGGGATACGGAACGGCTAGTGCGCCCGCAGCTCCTGCAAAAGAAGGGTATACTTTTAAGGGCTGGAATAAAAGTCTGACCGGGATAATTACGGACAGCGTGTTTTATCCGATTTATGAAATAAAAAATTCGTCGGGTACCGATAGTCCGGATGTCCCGGAATTGCCCGATAAGCCGGGCGAACCCGAAAAAGGCAAAGGGAAAGGTTGCGGCGGCAGCATCGTATCGGCTTCGTTTTTATCGGTTGCGGCACTCGCTGCCGCGGTGGCGGTAATATGGAGGGAACGTCGTAAATGAGAATCTTAAATAAAATTTTAGTATTCGTGCTGGGAGTCTGCTTGTCTATGGGCGTGGTTTATACGGGCGGAACGGCAAAAGTTTCGGCTGCGGAAAGTATAAAAAATAATTTAACCGTAAGCGGCGGAACGTTGATTGAATCCGATAATGGTTACAACGGTACGGAAGCGATAAAGTTAACTTTTAACGGTAAAACCTCGGTTTTACGTGTGAAAAACGACGAAATAAACGCTTTGAAAACGTTCGATACGGTTACGGTCGAATTCCGTCTGAAGTACGACGGCGTAGGGTATAACGACACTTTAAGGGTATATAAGTCCGAGGGCGATCTCGTGGATTACGGGTATCCGGCAAACGTTTGGAACAGAGTTCGGTTCAAAACGATGGTTTACACCGAAAACGGCGAAAATTTCGTTAATATACGGTTGGATTTTGCCGCAAGCGAAACGGCGTATATATCAGACCTTAAAGTAACTGCAAGCGAAGAGAGTAAGCCGCTTCTCGGCGGCGTTAAGCTCATTTCGCTCGAAAGCGTTACTCTCGCCATGGGATACGTCGTGATTACGCCCGACGATAAAGTTATCGTAATAGACGGCGGATACGTTGACGGAGATGCAACCGCTACGCTTAAACTGCTCAGAACGTTTACCCATAAAGTCGATTACTGGTTCTTAACGCATTTTCATACCGACCATACCACCGTTCTTGCTCGGTTACTCGAGTATGAAGATATTGCGGTGGAGAATTTGTATTACGATTTTCCGACGTCTCAGATGGTAAAAGACCTGAGCGGCGACAGCGATTATCCGTTTTGCGATAAGTTTGAAAGTTTAGTCAAAAACAATCCTCAAAAAGTTAAAAACGTAGTAACGCCGCACTATAAGGACGAATATAAGTTGGGCGAATACGTTACAATGAAAGTCCTTAACAACGCCTGGTACACCGAAAAGAACGGCAACTACGGCAACAATTCGGGTATAATGTATAAGATGGAAACGCCCGGCGAATCCGTGTTGTTTACGGGCGATATGGGCGATCGCGGCGACGTATATCTGAACGACGAATGGACTAAAAAGGAAATCGAAAGTTGCACTCTCATTCAAATGGCTCATCACGGGCAAAACGGAACGAGCGACGCTTTTTATAACGCGATAAAAGATATTAAAGTATGCCTTTATCCTGCCGTAGACTGGGTATATAACAACGATAACGGTTCGGGTTTCAACACCGCGAATCTCGATTCGTTGCATACCCGCGATCTTATGCGCGAAAAAGGAGTTATGAACGTTTATACGAGCGGAATGGGACGGAAAATAATATTATAAGTTTTTCTGCGTTAAGTTTATAAAAAAGGGAGCAACCGCCCCCTTTTTTGTATTAAGAGCGGTTTGCGACAGACAAAAATATATTAATGCGTTTATGCCAGGCAAGAATAACACGAACCTTGCCTGGCATACGAAGACGAAGGATTAAACCGGTTATTTCTTCTGATACGTGTTTGTAAAATTATTTTACACTTAATACTTTACGGCGGGTTTTGCGGTTAAACTTTCTTAAATTTACAATAAAGCCGCATTTTACGTTGCGCAGACTTACATCGACCGATCGTATAATTCCAAAATCTCTTTCGCCTTGTTTACTACCGCCAGTTTAAGCGACTCGGGTGAAATTACGGCGACTTTTCCGCCGTTGCAGGCGCTCTCGGAAACGCTGCATGCGGCAACGCCCAGGGTTATGTTTTTTCCGCCCGCAAAACTATTTTATCGCCGGCTTTTGAAAGGGGCTTTTTTACCGATATGCTGCCGTCCGGGTTGATTTGGGTATTCATGAACAGATTGACGGGGGTTATGGAGGTGCGGTTTTCTTTGAGCGCGCCGTTTATATTGTCAAGACAATTGGGGTGCCCCGCGCCGTTGCCGTAAAAAAAGTCGTACATTTCGGGCCGGCAACACGGGTGCAGCAGGTCGTGCCGGCAAACGTCGTCATAAATCACTTTGAACAGCGGGTTATACAGGTTAGAATAAATATAGTCGCCGACCTTTAAATTAAGCGATTCGTTGCAGTCAACGGTAACGCCGGCGGAAAGAAATTCCCGGGGATTATTTTCCGCTTCGGCAAAAAATAAGGCAGGCAGAGCAGATAAAATATGCGGCCATGGCGGGGTAAAAAGTTAAAAGTAAATAAAATCACTTTTTTTTTACGCGGGTTTGTGCTAAAATAATAAAAAGCCCGGGCGGCAGACAGCCGCGGCAGGGAAATTGCAAGCCGCCGCATGGCGCCGCACGTCCGGCGCACGGGAGAAAGGCGGGTGCGGTAAATTTAAGGCAAAGAGCGCCGAAAAGCGGCAGCCGCCGCCGGCGGTAAAAGCACAGGCAGGGTGAGGGTGAGGAAAACATTATCGGAAGGAAATAAATATGTCTGAAAAACTTAAAGTATTAGAGGCGATGGACGTGTATCTGCCCGACGTGGACGGGGTTATAAACTGCATGCACAATTACTGCCTCAATCTTTATGAGCGCACCGATCTCACGGTTATGGTGCCCAAAAACAAAAAAGGGTATAAGGACGTGCAGCCCTACGAAATTACCCGCTGCAAGAGTATTTTCGTGCCGATTATAAACGACTATTACGGTCAGCCCGTAAGAGACGGGGCTTTCCGCAAAAAGATAATGAGCAAAGATTATGACATTATCCACGTGCATTCCCCTTTCAACATGGCAAAGTTTGCCCTTAAAGTGGCAAAAAAGAAAAACATACCCGCGGTAACCACCTTTCACTCCAATATGTACCTTATTTTTAAGGACGTGGTGAAACTCCCGTTCATAGCCAAGATGCTTGCGCACCATCTGGGCAGGAGATATAATAAGTTTGACGAGGTGTTCGTGTGCTCCCCGCCGGTTGAAGAGCAGCTCCGCTTTACGGGGTATAAGGGAAAGGTAACCTATCTGCCGTTCGGCACCGATTTTAAGCGGTGCGACCGTGTGGACGAATACCGCAGCTTAGCCGAAAAAAAGTTTAACATATCGCCCGAAGAGCGGGTGTTTATATACGTGGGCAGGGTGATGAAGTTAAAGCGCATAGACTTTATACTGCGCAGTTTAAAAAAGGTAAAAGAGCGCGGGTTTGCCTTCCGGTTTTACGTTGTAGGCAAGGGCGCGGAACTTAATAAACTTAAAAAATACGCCGCAAAACTGGGCTTTACCGAAAGGGAAGTCATATTCACCGGCTTTTTGCCGCGGGAAGATTTTCCCCTTATTTTTTCCCGGGCGGACCTTTTGTTATTCCCTTCCGTATACGATAATTTCGGGCTTGTGAAGGTAGAGGGCGCGGCATACCAAACGCCGGGGCTTTTTATAAAGGGCACCTGTGCGGGCTACGGCATTACGGACGGGGTGGACGGGTTTTTATCCGAAAACGACGAGGAGAGTTTTGCGGAAAAGATTCTCGCCGCCGCAAGGGACGGGGAAAAGTTAAGGCTTGCGGGCAAAGCCGCGGCAGAGAGCCAGTATATCAGCTGGAAGACCTGTACGGACAGGCTTTTGGAGCGGCTTACCGAGATAGTGAAAGAACGCAAAGAAAAAGGCGCGGAGAAGGTAAAATGAAGATAAGAAGCAGGGCACCGCTTAGGATAGGGCTTGCGGGCGGCGGCACGGACATAGAGACGTTCAGCAAAGAACACGGGGGCGTGGTTCTTAACGCCACCATAGGTATGTACGCATACTGTACCGTTACCCCGCGAAACGACGGCATAATAAAGATAAATTCCTACGACAATAAAAACGACCTCGTAACCGCCGCGGCGCCCCACCTTGCGCTGGACGGGGACAAGCTGATTTTACACCGCGGGGTATATAACCGCGTGGTAAAAGAGTTTAACGGCGGCAGACCCATAGCGTTTGAAATGAGCACCAGTAACGACGCGCCGGTAGGTTCGGGGCTGGGCACTTCCTCTACCATGGTGGTGGCTATATTAGAAGCTTTTAACCGCCTTTTGGGGCTGAATTTAGACCCGTACCGCATGGCGGCGCTCGCCTACGACATAGAGAGAAAGGACCTTTCTCTTGCCGGGGGCAAGCAGGACCAATACGCGGCGGTATTCGGCGGGTTTAACTATATGGAGTTTAAAAAAGACGGGGGCGTGGTGGTAAACGCCCTGCGTTTGGACAGGGGGCGGCTTTCGGAGCTGGAATCATCCCTCCTCCTGTATTACGGCGGGCACAGCAGGAGTTCCGCCAAAATGCAGTTAGAGCTTACCAAAAACATCATATCCAACCAGATCGAAAAGACGGAGAGCGGCGAGAGCAAGACCCTTTCCGCCATGCTGGACTTAAAACAGTCCGCCCACGATATGAAAGATTACGTTCTTACCGGGGATATGGCGGCTTTTGCCGAGAGTATGCGGCAGGGCTGGGAGCAGAAAAAGCGCACTTCGGATATAGTAACCAACAAAGAGCTTGAAGAGACCATAAGTTTCGTGCTTGAAAACGGCGGAGAGGCGGTAAAGGTCTCGGGCGCGGGCGGCGGGGGTTTTCTGCTCATATATTGCAGCCCGGAAAGCAGACAGCGGCTCATAAACGAGATGACCCGCCTGCCCGGCAAGACCTATCCCGTGAGTTTTACAAAGCACGGCGCCGAAAGCTGGATTGTGAGGTAAAAATATGGACGCATTGCTTTCGGCGGGGGGCAGGGGCACGCGGCTTGCCGCGGTTACCGGGGACGTTATTCCCAAGCCCATGGCAAAAATCTGCGGCAAGCCCATTATCGAGCGGGCGGTGATCTCCCTTAAAGAAAACGGGGTGGACCGTATTTTCGTTTCGGTGGGGCACCTTGCGGACAAAATAAAGGAGTTTCTCGGCACGGGCGAAAAGTGGGGAGTTAAGATAGAATATATCACCGAAACCGAGCCGCTTGGTTCCGGGGGCGCGCTGTATTACCTTAAAGGCAGGGTTAAGGGTGGTTTCGCGGTATGTTCGGGGGATACGGTCTTTGATATAGACGTAAAGAGGATGCTTGCCTATCACAAAAAAAAGCGGGCGGCAGCCACTCTTTTTACCCACCCCAATTCCCACCCGTATGACAGCGACCTTATTATAACCGACAGATTTAACAGGGTTACCGGCATAGACCTTAAAAACAGCGAGCGGGGCTATTACTATAAAAACAACGTGAACGCGGGGTTTTTTATAATTTCGCCCGCCGCGCTGGACTGGTTTACCGCGCCCGCCAAAGTCAATATGGAGCACGACTTTATAGCCGGGCTCGTTGCCCGCGGGGACAGGGTTTATTCATATAAAAGCCCGGAATATATAAAGGACGCGGGCACGCCCGAGCGGTTTAGCAAGGCGGAAGCGGATATAGCGGCGGGGATAGTTTCCGCGCGCAACTTAAAAAACAGGCAGAAGGCGGTTTTTCTGGACAGGGACGGCACTCTCAACGTATACAAAGGCTTTATATCCAAAGCGGAGGACATAGAACTCGTGCCGGGCGCGGCGCAGGCGGTAAAGATAATAAACGACAGCGGGTATCTTGCCGTAATAGTATCAAACCAGCCCGTTATAGCGCGGGGCGAAGCCACCTTTTCGGAGGTAAACCGCCAGTTCGATAAAATAGAAACGCTGCTAGGAAGGGAGGGCGCCTATATAGACGGGATATATTACTGCCCCCATCACCCGCACAGCGGGTTTAAGGGCGAAGTGAAGCGGCTTAAAAGGGAGTGCGGCTGCCGCAAGCCCAAAACGGGGCTTTTGGAGCGCGCCGCAAAGGACTTTAACTTAGACCTTTCCGAGTGCCGCATCATAGGCGATTCCGAACTTGACGTAAAGACGGGTAAAAACGCCGGGATACCGCAGATACTCGTAAAGAGCGGGCTGTGGCGGGAGTGCGGGGAGCACCCCTCGTTCACGGCGGAAAACCTTACGGAGGCGGCAAAAAAAGCCGTGGGGATATTATGAAAGAACAGACGAGAGCGCAGATAGAAAAATATTTTTCGGAGCACGGCGGGCAGGAATATTTAAAGGGCGGGTTTTACGCCGCCCTTGCCGCTCTGCTTGAAACTTACGGGCGCGGCGGAAAAATACTGGTGTGCGGCAACGGCGGAAGCGCGGCGGACAGCGAGCACTTTTCGGGCGAACTGTTAAAGGGCTTTGAAAAAAGGCGCCCGCTTAAAAAGGAACTAAGTGAAAAATTTTCCGCCATGTTCGGAAAAGAGGGTGAATTTATCGCGGGCGGTTTGCAGCGCGGGATAAAGTGTATACCCTTGGCGTCCTTCACGGCGGCAAGCACCGCCTTTATAAACGATTGCGACGGGCGGCTTATGTTCTCTCAGCTCGTAAACGCTTTGGGGGACCAAGGGGACGTGCTTGTGGCGTTTTCCACCAGCGGCAATTCCGAAAACATAGTATACGCCGCAATGACCGCAAAGGCGCTGGGGCTTAAAGTAATTGGCTTTACGGGGGAGGCCGGCGGGCGGCTCAAAGAAATAGCCGATATAACCTTCAACGTGCCCGAAACACGCACCTTTAAGGTGCAGGAGATGCATCTTCCCTTATACCACCTTTTGTGCCTTGCGCTGGAAAACGAACTTTTCGACGAATAACAGCGGTTTGCGGCGGGCAAGTACCTCTTTCAGGCTTTCGGCATACTATGAAAGTATGCTGAACAAAGCCGTTATAGATTTGAAAGCGATAACCGATAATGCGCTTGCCGTAAAAGAACTCCTGCCATCCCGCACCAAACTGTGCGCGGTGGTAAAGGCGGACGGGTACGGCCACGGCGCCGTAAAGATTGCGAACGCGCTTTACGGTATCTGCGATTCGTTTGCCGTGGCGCTGCCGGAGGAGGGGATAGAACTCCGCCTTGGCGGCATAGATAAGGAAATTTTGGTGCTGGCAAGGCCGCAAAAAGAGGATATAGCCCGTTCGGTATATTACGGACTTACGCTCACAGCGGCGCGGGCGGAGGACGTTCTGCTCGCGGAGCGCGAAGGCGCAAAACAGCATTCTGCGGTAAGGGCGCATATAAAATACAATACGGGCATGAACCGGCTGGGGGCGGATACACAGGCGGAACTGTTAAATTTGATCCGCCTGGCAAAAGGCAGCGGGCACGTTAAAATCACGGGGCTTTATTCCCATTACGCCGCGCCGGAGGACCCCGCTCTGCGCGCCGCCCAGACCGAAAGGTTTTCCCGCGCGGTGGAGGCGGCACAGGCGGAGGCGGGAGATATAACGGTGCACATTTCGGCAAGCGGAGGTTTTCTTGCGGGCGAATACTTCGATATGGTGCGCATAGGGATACTCCTTTACGGGTATTTGCCGTTTGAAACGGATAAAATAAAGGTGCGCCCGGCAATGAAAATTTACGCGCCCGTGATAGCCGAAAGGCGTCTTAAAGCGGGCGAGAGCGCAATGTACGGCAACTTTCCCGCGTTGCGGGAAACGGATATCCGCATTATAAGATACGGCTATGCGGACGGGCTGCCGAGAAAGCGTGCGGCGGGGCAGTTTAACAACCGCTGTATGGACGTTACCGCCGTTATATCGGGCAAAAACGGCGGAAAATATTATCCCGTTCTGACGGACGCCGCCGCCCTTGCGCGCAGTTACGGCACCATAAGCTACGAAATCTTGACCAAAGCGGCATTGCGCGCCGAAAAAATTTACAGGTATTAAAAGCTTGAAAACTTTTAAAATATAGGGTATTATACATTAAAGGGTGTATACCCAAAAACAAAAAAGTGGTAAAACGTATGAAGTATTATATCAAAAACGCACTCATTCCTTTCGTGTATCTGTTTTTTATGGCGATAACCGCGCTGGGCATTCTTTCCATAGGCGACCATCTTTTATGGCTTAAAATCATACTCGCCATACTAAACCTTGCCCTCTATGAAGTCATAGTGTGCGCCTTCTCCTTTAAGCAGGGGCAGGACGCGGTTAAGGTGCGCAACGCCAACGACCTGGAAAGAAGGCAGATAGTGCTCACGGGGGAGGACAGGCCCCTTAAACTTTCCGAAGAGTACAAGCCGTATAAGGGCTTTCTTATCGGGCTTACGGTGTGCGCTCCCCTCATTATACTTATGCTCATCCACACCGTGGTTATTTTGTGCGGGGGCGGTATCGGCTTCGGGGTGGCGGGGTCCTTGCTGTACCTTGTCGTGTATATCTTTTTCCGCTTGGGGGTAACGACCGCCGCTACGGAGTATATCGTTTTCACCGCGCTTGCCGCCATACCCGTTATAGTGCTTTCCACGGGCATAGCGTATATGCTGGGCGGCAGAAAGGTGGAACTGCAATATAAAAAGATCGAAGAAAATCAGCGCAGGATATACGGAGATTAACGGTGAGAATAGTAGGCGGCAGTTTAAAAAGCCGCAGGCTGTGCGAGTTTAAGGGCGATTTCATCCGCCCCACTTCGGACAGCGCGCGGGAAAGCCTTTTCAATATATTGAGAGACCGCACGGAAGGTTCAAGTTTTTTAGACCTTTATTGCGGTACGGGCGCCGTGGGGATAGAGGCGTATTCCCGCGGGGCGGAAACGGTCGTTTTTAACGACGTGTCGAAAGAAAGTCTTTCCGTGCTGAGGAAAAATCTCGAACGCCTCGGTATTGCGGACAGGGTGCAGGTAAAAAATACGGACGCGCGTGCGTTTATAGAGGGTTGCGCCCGGAAATTCGATATAATATTTATGGACCCGCCCTATGATTGCGGGGAGAACATGCTGCCGGAGGGGCTTTATAATGCGCTTAACGAGGGAGGCATAGCCGTGTATGAAAGCGAAAAGCCCTTTTCGGGGGAACTTGCGGGGCTTAAAGTAACCGACCGGCGCAGATACGGCAGGGCGCATCTTACCTTTTTTAAGCGGGCGGAGGAGCAGTAGTATGAAAAACTGCGTTTTTGCCGGGTCTTTCGATCCGTTTACATGCGGGCATAAGGCGATTGCGGAAAAATGCCTTAAACTTTTTGACCGCCTGTTTTTAGTGGTGGGGGAAAACCCCGAAAAGACCCCGCTTTTTTCGCTTAAAACCCGATTAAGCGCCATCCTCGCGGAATTTGAAGATAACGAAAGGGTAAAAGTTATCGCCTACCGCGATACCGAAAATTACGCGGAGTTTTTGAAAAAAAACGAAGTTTGCGCTTACGTCCGCGGAATAAGGGACGAAAAGGACTTTGCCTACGAGCAAAGAGCGGAAATAATCAACAGGGATAAATATCCCGGCGTTGTAACCGTATATATAAGTGCGGAACGGGGCTGTAATATAAGTTCAACCGAAGTCAGGCGGCTGATAAGAGAGGGCGGGAATTATTCGGGATACCTTCCCGCAGGCACTGCCAAGGTCATTGCCGCCGCGCTTGAAAATAAAGATAAATAAAATACGCTGCCCGAAAACAAATAGTGTGGTTAATATCGTTTTCAACGGTATTGAAATATACTTTAATTACGTTTTCAACGGGTAAAAATATTTTAATGACCCAGCGTTAAAGAAATACTTTAATATCGATTTGGTGAATAAATTGAGTTAGGAGGAACTATGCGGGAAGTGCAATTATTCGAAATGAATCTATTTGAGCAAAGCAATATCGTTAAGCAGATGTATCGATTATTACATGAAAATATGCAAATGGTTTTGAAAGAACAGATAGAGTTTGGGGTAAAAGGGTATGATTTGTGGGTATATTATAATAAAGTAGCAATTGAGAAATGTAAACGTAAAACTGTTGTAGTGATTGATAAGGGAGTTTTGTGTGGTTTTTTTCAATATGCTTTTGTGGATAGCGAGATATGTAGTTGGGATGAATTGCAAATAGATAAATCTTATCGTGGAGATGGACGCACAATTCTATTATTGATACGGGAATTTTTTAGGGATAACGAATATAAAAACATAAAGACAATACGAGTAAAAGTTAATTCCAATAATGCCATATGTTTAAATTTAATAAAACGCTGTGATTTTTCGTTGTCAGAGGAAGTGCCTCGCGGTGCATGGTATGAACTTGATCGAGCCAGCTTGGAAAAGAAATTTGTAAAATATATTAATTGAGACAAGTTCACGCACCACAATATCAATTAAATGAAGTTGTATTTTTGCTGATTTGAATTGATATTAATGGAGAACTGGAATACAATAATTAAACTGTTTGTGTTTTTTTTCGGCACATAGATTGTATAGGCAACTTTCATTGTTTTAAGCTGTTTTCCGCCCCGCGCCGCACTAGCGCGGGGCGGAAAACTATTGGGAATTATATTTTAGCGGGGCGAGCGCGTGCCCGCTGCCGGAAATTTTTTCCGCGCGTTCATATAATTTGCTGCCGGGCGCAGAAAAAAATCTACCTGCTTGTTGTAATGCTTGACATTACAACAATAAGGGTGATATAATTTTATTGTAAACGGAATGGTTACACCTATTCCCCTCCCCGCCGCCCGTCAAGCGGCGGGGAGGGGAACGGGCAAGGGAGGAATATATGAAAGAACTTGACAGGCTTATAGAGATACTTTGCGCCGAGCGGGGAGAGAGCGTGCCCGCACTTAAAGAAGATAAAAAGGCGGACTACTTCCGCGCGCTTACAAACGTGCGCCCGCCCATGCCCGTTTCGGAGGAGTTTTTACGGTTGCAGGACAAGTATCTTTCGGAGCGTACCCGTGAAAAGGGGGTGGCGGACGTGAACAAATTTGATTATACGGGCGGCGTTGCGCTGTGGCGGGGCGACATAACGCGGCTGAATGCGGACGCGGTGGTAAACGCCTGCAACCCCGCTCTTCTCGGCTGCTTTGCGCCCTTGCATAACTGTATAGATAACGTGATACATTCGGCGGCGGGCGTGCAGGTGCGGCTTGACTGTAACGAAATCATGCGCGGCGGAAGCGAACCGAACGGCAGGGTAAGGGTTACAAAAGCTTATAATCTGCCAAGCAAATTTATTTTCCACACCGTAGGCCCGCAGGTTACGGGAAAAGTTACCGAAGAAAATAAAAAAGACCTTGAAAAATGCTATCTTTCCTGCCTTGAAAAGGCGCGTGAAATGAAAATTAAAAGCATAGCTTTCTGCTGCATATCCACGGGCGTTTACGGTTACCCGCAAAAGGAGGCGTGCGCGCTTGCCGTGCGCACCGTCAAAACCCGGCTTGCAGGCATAAAAGACGGGCTTAAAGTTATTTTCGACGTGTTTACGGAGGAGGATGAGGCGCTTTATGAACGAGAGTTATTCAAAAAGGCTTGAAAGGGCGGCGGAAATAATATCCCGCGCGGAGCGGGTGGCGATAGGCGGCGGCGCGGGGCTTTCCGCCGCGGCGGGGCTTAACTATTCCGGGGTTCGGTTTACCGAAAACTTTGCGGACTTTACTAAAAAATACGGGCTTAAAGATATGTATTCCGCCACCTTTTACCCCTATTCTGCGCAGGAAGAAAAATGGGCGTATTTTTCCCGCCACGTGCTTATTAACCGCATACTCCCGCCCGCTCTGCCCCCGTATAAGGACCTGCTTTCGCTCGTGCGCGGCAAGGAGTATTTTGTGATAACCACCAACGTGGACGGGCAGTTTTATAAGGCGGGGTTTGAAAGAGAACGTATATTTGCCGTTCGGGGCGATTACGCCGAAATTCAGTGCGCCCGCGCCTGCCATAACAAGGTGTACGAGGCGGAAGATCAATTTAAATTGATGGCGGAAACTCAGCGCGACTGTAAAATTCCTTTAAGCCTGGTGCCCAAGTGCCCGGTTTGCGGGGGCAATATGGAGGTGCATATCAGAAAGGACGAGTTTTTTATAGAAGACGATGCCTGGCACGCCGCATATAACCGTTATTCACGGTTTATAAGCGATGCGCAGGATAAAAAGACGGCGTTTATAGAGGCGGGCGTGGGGTATAACACCCCGTCCGTTATAAAATACCCGTTCGAGCGGTTTACTTACCTTAACCCGAATGCTCGCCTTATAAGAATAAACACCGGGGAGCCGCAGACGCCGCCCGAGATATCGGAAAGAACCGTGCTCTTTACCGAGGATGCAAAAGAGGTGATAAAGGATATAGGCGCGGCGCTTTAAGCCTTTTCGGCAGTCAAGTAACCCTGCCGCTTTTACGGCTGCAGGGTAAAAACTCGCTGCCGTAAAGGCGGTTAAGGAGAAATGAAAAATAAAAGGCGAAAAAAGGTTCTGCCCCGCCCGAAAGTTAATCTTTCGGGCGGGGCGAGTTTTTTGTGCGGAGCGTGCTTTGTGCGTGTAGGCGTTTTTTGTGCGGTGTTACCCTAGCAGCTTGCGGCAGTTATAAAATAACTTCCGCAAGCTGCTTAGTATTTACCCGTTAAACTCCGCCGTTTTGCCGCCGCATAGTTAATCAGTGCGCAAATACCTTGCCGTATCAGCCCGGCGCCAGATAAGGCGGTTTCAGAAATATTATTA
>CASELQ010000010.1 GCA_949288785.1 uncultured Eubacteriales bacterium
GCAAGCGGGTTACTCCGCTTTTTTGTCATGCACTTTTTTTCTCCAAAAATTTTTATGATTTCTTTGACTTTTCGCTTGACTTTTCAATAGTTAGCTCCTGAATTTTTACATTAAAATCTTTTATCAAAATACAATATTGCTTACCAAAATATAATCTTGCTCAAAACAAATAAGCATTCATATGATTTCCGCAGCCTGTTTACTGTACCGTATCTCTTGCGACACCCGAAAATTTGCCGCCCGTGTCATAATATCGGCTGCACCCCCGCCGCGCGCAAGACATTTGCAAATTGTTCAAGGTCTGATTTTTGCAACCCTTTTACGCCATTAAATGAATATTTAAGCCCGTATTTTTCGTATTTTCCTTCGCCCAGCTGATGAAACGGCATAAGCTGCGCCTCAAATACGCCCGCGCGTTTAAGTACGCGGGCAAAACCTTCCGCATCCTTGTCCCCGGCGTTATATCCGGGTATAACCGGGATACGCACGCGGAACTTCCGTTTACTCTCGGCAAGCCATGAAATATTATGCAATATATTGCCGAGTTTTACTCCCGTGCCCGCTACGTGCGCCTCCTCGGAATAATGTTTCAAGTCTATGAAAACATAGTCCGCAATGCCGGCAAGCGTGCGGAAATCCGCGTTTTCCGCGTTACCCGCCGTCTCTATCGCCACGTTTACGCCAAAATTATGCAATATATTACATAATTCTATCGCAAACTCGCGCTGCATGAATACTTCGCCGCCGGTAAGGGTAACCCCTCCCCCGCTCTTATCGTAATAAGGTTTATCCTTTAATGCCTCTCCGGCAAGTTCCTCTGCGTCATATAACTTTGCGCCGCTCCGCCCGTCCGAAAAAGGCAGGCGGCACTCCGGATTGCAGCACCATTTGCAATTAAGATCACAGCCCGAAAAAAATATGTCCGTTCTTATGCCCGCCCCGTCGTGCAGGCAGAATTTCTGAATGTTGAAAATATAACCCTTTTTCATTTTCAGGTTTTAAAACCGTTGCTTTTTTTATATTACTATTATATAATTATGTCATAAAATTGTCAATATGTGTTTATAAAAGGGTTTAATTG
The DNA here is from genome assembly GCA_949288785.1 of uncultured Eubacteriales bacterium. Taxonomy (GTDB): domain Bacteria; phylum Bacillota; class Clostridia; order Christensenellales; family Borkfalkiaceae; genus UBA1259. Next base: position 1,082 of record CASELQ010000010.1, read on the forward strand.
ACAACAATAAACACAATTTGGGGGCATAAATGAACAATATTGAACAAGAAGGGCTTATTCCCGCACTCAGGCAAAAGCAGATACTTGAAATAATAGAAAAGAAAAAAACGGTAAGCGTAAAAGAACTCTCTTCCGCGCTGTTTATAAACGAGGCCACCATAAGGAGAGACCTTAACGTGCTTGCAAAGAGCGGCGCCGTAACCAGGACATACGGCGGAGCAGTGCTTAACGAAGGGGCGGACGGGGAGATCCCCTTTTCGGTAAGGGCAACCACTTTCACCGAGGAAAAAAGGCAGATAGGCAAAACCGCAGCCGAATTCATAAGAAACGGGGACACGGTGTTTTTGGATTCATCTTCCACGGCGGCGCATATCGTGCCGTATCTTGCGGAGAAAACGGGGCTTAAAATAGTAACGAACGGCGTTAAGATCCTCGCTTTGCTTGCCGCCCGCGGAGATTTTGACGTATTCTCCACCGGCGGCAAATTAAGGGAAAACAGCCTTTCGCTTGCGGGGAGCGCGGCGGAGGCGGGGCTTAAACGCTTTCATTTTGACAGCGCCTTTTTCTCCTGCCGCGGGACAGACGTTACGCACGGCTTTACCGATTCCAGCCCGGAGGAGGCGGAGATAAGAAAAATACTTTTAACCAACTCAAAAAAATGTTACGCCCTGTGCGACAGTACCAAGTTCGGCGCGGTGGCTTTTTATTCTATCGCCCCCGTAACCGCCGTTACCGCCATAATAGCGGACAGCGCGCCCGAACAAACGGTTAATGCGCTCAAAAGCATGGGCGTGCCGGTATATTTTTAATGTTTTACCCATGCAAAACTTTATATTAAAAAAGCATAAGAATAAAAGCGGCTTTGCCGCCCGCAAAAAGCCGAACAAGAAAACTATACCTTAACCTATAATATGGCGGCAAAAACGGCAAGAATATATAAAATAATGCAATATATTGCCTTTTTCGCTATACAATCAAATTTTTTATCTGCCGCTATTAAATTATATATTTTTCTTAAATTTCTTTGATAATTACAAAAAACTTATTTTACGGCGCTGAGCAAAATATTCAGCGTTATGTTATTTTTTTGCAAATTTTGTAAAATTTATATTTTTTACATAAATATTACCTTAGTATGAAGATGATTTTACGTGCCGTGTGTTAGAATGATACTCAGAAAAATAAAGGAGAAAAAAAATGAAGGCAAAAAAACTTTTTCCTGTCATCATTACCGCATTTCTGCTCACGGTAACAGCTTTATCGGGCTTTGCGGGCTGCGCACAGGACGAAGAACCGACGTATGACGTTGCTATAAAGATAGCAAATAATTACGGCATGGAATGGATATTCGAACCCGGGGTAGACGAACTGTACTATGAGTTCGAATACACGGGCGAGGATATGACTTTCAACGTTGAATCGTATTACGTTTACGGTGAACCACGTTTCGGAGACAGGTGGCACGATAATTCAGGTATGTCGGGAGAATGGTTTTACAGTTCTTATTGGCATGAAGGTTTAGACGGAAAAACCGATTCATCCAGGATCGTAAAAGAACGCGGGATATATATTATAAACTATACCACGCGTAATTCTCACTGGAACAACAGAGATATTGTTTTTAATGTTAAAGTAAAATAATCGGAGGAAAACCATATTACCGTAAAATAACAGCAGAAAAGGATTATAAAAAAAGTAATTTGGCGGCAGCTTTTCCAACCTTTAAGCGCTTATAACTTTTTCAGGTTATTTTTAACGGTTTATTATAGTTTAATTCTTTTTAACGCCCAATATTTCATCAGAGCTTACGTCTAATGCCATACAAATATTTGCAAAAGTCTCTAAACTCGGCATTTTCTTCCGTGCTTTCAAGGTATTCCAGCGGTACCACCTGTGCCAGTTCCGGGAATGTTTGACCATAATCCCCCAATTTAACATCTGCTGCAAAGTCTATTATATCTCTTGTTGACTCAGTTCCATTTAATAGTAGCAATTGATCGCTGACTGTATATTGCTCTGCTGAATAATATATGGTTTCAGCCTTTTCTGCTTGTTACAAACGAAATAATAAAAACTCTGCAAAAAATTATGCTTTAATATGTACTGAACTGATATATCAATATATAAACCGAATATAAACCGAAACGTATATACTGCCCGAACGGATTTATGCCTGCCGCAAGCAAGGGCTGACAAAGCCCGCAAAACCGGCGGCGCGCAAACGCCTTTTAACGCGTAAAATAAAGTTTATTTGCCGCGCTTTGCATACTCTTTTAAGAGTTTTACGAAAAGCCTGTAATCTTCTATCGAGACGGAAGGCGGCGTCTGATGGTCTACGGAAACTATATATTTGCCCCTGTTTATACATGGTTTAAGCCGCTCGAATTCCTTTCTCAAAGCCGCCTCGCCCTTGTGCATTATCATCTTGTCGAAATTGCCGATGAAAGCCGTGTCCGGATAGCGCTTTGCAAACTCGTTCACGTCGCACCCCGCCTGTGCTTCCAGCGGGTGGTAACCCGCCACCCCCACTTTGTTAAACCAGGATATGGGCTCTTTTATATCCCCGTCGCTGTCCACAAGTACGGGCAGCCCGAAAGAATTTATAAACGGCACCATCTCCTTATAATACGGCGCCATAAACTCATCGAAATGTTCTTTGCTGAGCAGCGGGCCGTTATTGTAACTCATGTCCTCCGCCACGGTAACGTAATCGAACGGAAGGGTGTTCATGGCGTATTCCACCACCTTTTTCTGCCATTCCATCATCTCGCTCACCATGCGCTTATACAGGTCCGGCTGGTCGTAAAAGGCATAAAGGTGTTCTTCTATGCCCATATAGTCCCGCGGCTCCCAAAAAGGCCCGTTCATAATAAATTCAAGCACGATATCGCCCTTGCTCTTGCGCTTTTTCACCCAGTCTATAAACTCTTTGTCCATTTTAAGCTCGGGGAAAAGCGTGGCGCGAAGTTTTTCGTAACTCTCCTCGTCCCGAACGCCGCGGTCGCACCCGAACCCTTTGGGCTGGGGCGAAGCTTCGGTATAGGGGCGTATCCACCAGTGCACAAGCACGTCCAGCCCGAAATATTCCTGTATTGCCGCAACTTCCTGCATGGTGCCCTGATAGTCCTTTATTTTAAATGGCATCCCCTCTTCTTCCCAGCGGTATAAAGTCTTGTACCACCACATGGAATTTTCTATGACGGGCATCCTGTCCGTTTCTTCGCCTTTAAGCGTCTTAACAAATCTTTCGTCCGCTCTCATATTCGTTCGTTCGCTCCTTTTTTCTTAATTTACCGCTTTGCACGGTTAAACACGGATGTTGCCACTTAATATAATACCGCAAAAATCATATTAAAAACATATCGCTTTTTGCACAAAAGTTATCAAAATTCGCCTCAGTTTGGCGACCTTTTAAAAAGACCCGCCCGAAAAGCCCGTTACCGCCTTTTTATATTTCGCGGGCGTAATGCCGACATACCGCTTGAATATCTTCATAAAATACGCGGGGTCGTTAAAGCCGGTTTTTTCCGCCGCCTCCGCCACGCCGCAGCCCTCCGACAAAAACTCTTTTGCCCTGTCCACCCGCACTTTATTGAGATAGTCGGTAAAAGTTATGTCCATCTCGTCCCGGAAAAGGTGACTTAAGTAATAGGCGCTCACGAATACCTTAGAAGCAAGGCTTTCCAGGGTAAGTTCCTCGTAATACCGCTCGTTTATTATCTTTACCGCCTTGGAAAGGTGCTCGCTTGCCGCCCGACGCTTTCTGTTTTCATACACCGTGTCTAAAAAATCGTTCATTATCTCCACGGCAGTGGTACATATGGATACGTAGTCCACGTTTTCCGCAAGCAGGGTAACCGATTTTTTAATGGTGTCCGCCAAGGTATTGAGCGGCGCGCCCGCCTCTACCGCCGCGCGGGACAAAAAGGCGGTAAATTCAAAAAGTTTTGCCTTTATTATATCCAGATCGCCGCAGGCATAGGCGAATATCTCGCCGAGAAAGTTGTTTATTATCGCCCTTGCGCGCACTTTGTCGCCCAACTGCACGTAGGCTATGAGTTCTTTTTCAAGTTCTATAGGATACTTTCTGTACCCCGTGCGCGCCTCTTTTAAGCGGAGTTCCGCCTGCATCTTTAACTGCTCGGTAGCCATTCTGCCGAGTTCGTCCTTCCTTTTTAAATAGCGGCCGGTCTCCTTTGCCATGTATTCCACCGTTACCGCCAGCATGCCCGCAAGCCCCGTAAGATAGTTGCAGGACACCTGTTTTACGTTCTCCGGCGCAAAACCCGCCTGCTCCGCGTTAAACCCCATATCACGGCATTTTGAATAAAACTCGTTCCGAAAATACTCGTCGTTATCCCACAGCCGCGCGGGACCGCAGGCTATGTACGCAAGCGTTTTGCCCTCCGGCGCAACGGGAGATATGCACATTATAAGCCCGCACGGGGTTTCGTAAATGTACGCGGACTTCAGCTCCGCCGCCTTTGCGCCGCTGTACGCTATCTTGCGCCCGCACTCATCGGCGCGGATAAAGTTACATATGCAGTTTTCCGACCGCACCGAAAAAACCTCTTTCCCATCGGTGTCAAACAGCGCAACGTCCAGCCCGCACGTTGCAGAAAGGCTTTTGAACAGTTTTTCGGTTTCACGGTAATCGAGTATTTCTTTTAAATTCATTCTCTATAATGCCTTTAACCGCAGACGTATTATCATTCTGATATTTGTTTAAATCAGTATCTGCCGTATTTATGCGCGGCGTTATACATTGCCACAACGTTTACTACGGGCGTGTTGTCCTGTATCTGATGGGTGGGCGCAAAATGATAGCCCCTTACTTTCATCATTATTTCAAGCGTATCCCTGCACACCTTTTCGGTTTCCTCCGCGCTGCCGTAAGCAAGTGCGCCCGCCGTGGATATGCACCCCCTGAAATTCAGCCTTCCGCCGAACTTTTCCGCAAGATATGCCGGGCTCATATTCTTTGCTTCGGGTTGGAGAGTATCCACCCCGCGCATCCCCATCTCTATAAAATCTTCGTAAGCCCAGCTGCTGCTCCCGCAGGTATGTATCATTGCGGGAAGTCCGTAAGCCGACGCAAGATCTACAAACCGTTTATGTATGGGCTTTATGTGCTTACGGTACATTTCAAGGCTTATCATGGGGGCAATCTGCGTTCCCAGATCCTCCCCCAGCCACACGAAGTCCAGATACTTTCCGCAAGCGTCCAGCAGCCGCTCCATATGCTTTAACTGAAAGTCCGCGCGGCGGCGCATGAACGCCAAAGCCGCCTCGTCCTCCATGGCAAGGTGGATAAGCACATCCTCAGTTCCCATAATTCTGCCGTTGGAATTTATCACGTCCGGCGTGCCCGGCCCGCCGATATACAGCGCCATATCCTTGCCGTAACTTTCGGCTAAATCCCTTGCGGAAGTATAGTCGAAATCATCCGCGTCCGGCACGGGGAAATTATAAAACATCTCGTCGGTTGCGTCCTTCAACGGAAAGTCGCAATAGTCCCATTAAGAGCCAGTTTCGTGCTCCACAAACCGCATAATACAACCTTCGAGCGGATCCGCCTTTTTGCCGGGCGGCGAATCGGGCTCGAACACCTCCCACCAGGTGGTGGCGCCCCGCCTTAACATCTCGCCCCAAAACTTATCCGTCCACTCCCGCGCCAGGGCTTTATACCCGTTTTCAAGCATATAGTCAAGGCACAAACACATCAGGAACGCGCCCCGCACCTTAACGCCCGAAAACCCTTCGGAAGTAACCTTGTAAAGAACCTTTTCGGGCTCCTCCGCCACGCCCGTTATAACGGCGTACATACTTGCCTGCTGCGAAAAACTTCGGCTGCGAATGCCGTCCGCAACGCAATCGCAATACAGACCGCTGGCAGAATCATACATAATGCGGTTTATATTTTCCTTTAACCTTTCCGCCTTGGCGCGGTAAAAGCCGCCCTCTTTTCCCGCGCGCTCCAATATATCGGCATAGCGGCAAAGCGCCTGAAAGTAAAGGCAGTTGAGCGCGGTAACCTTGCCCCGCCTGTCGGTATCCGCCCAGTCTATAAAGCACCACCACTCCTCTTCTTTGCCCGAAATATCAATGAGCCCGTCCGCCGCCTCGTTCTTTTCAAACCACGCAAAAAGCCTTGATAAGGCGGACATTATCTCCCCGTCGCAGACCTTGCCGGAATATCTGAAATACTCCTCCGCCATCATCACGAAATGCGTGCAAAAATCAGGCATCACCCTGCCTGCCGGCATGGGACCTAACGGCAGAATCACTCCCTCCGCCGTTCGCGCTTATTTTAAGGTACCGAAACGCCCGGCGGCAAAAGGGCGAAAGGGTCTGTTCTTCGCCGTTTAAAATAAAGGTATCCGTCCGCAACAGTTCCAGGCTCTCTCCGTACCAAAACGAAATACTGCTCCCGCGTTCACCCTTTACCACCGCTTCGGGATAACCCGTTATCTCCCTTGTAAAGTCATATATCACGGCGGGAAACGACCCCGGCGTTTGTGTATGCAGCGCCGCGGCGCCGCCCGAAAACACCTCTGCCCTGCCGAGATTGCCTATGGTTTCCAGCACCTCCGGCACCACGCGCTCAATCGTTTCGGGAGAGGGCAAACAATACCGCTCGGGCTCTCCGAACTTCGTGTTTGCGAGCACACATATATGAGGACGCTCCCAATTCCCGTCGTCATATCCGGGAAGTTTCCAGCCGCCGTCATATAACCTCGTATCGTATATCTCTTTAAAGCCGCCCCATGCGCTTATGCGGCTTGCCATGGGGTCCGCGTCGGTATCCCCGCGGATAAAGTGCGGAGAAAGCCGGCACCTGAAATCTTCTCCGCAAAAGTTCTTTTCCCCCGCCTCCACGCATATGTTGAGCGCGGCGGGTCCCATATTCTACCCGGTTCGCAGGGAATGTTTTTACCCTCGCAATACACTTCCGCCGCTATACAAAAACGCCCTTCGCCCGTACTTACGGTTATCTCGTCATAATACGGAAACCGGTAACAGGAAGGAGCGGGACCGCGTTTTATAAACCTGCCGTTAAGGTACAAAGCGTATTCTCTGCACGCGTGGATGCATACGTGCAGAGCGCCGCCTTCAACGCTTTCGAACTCGCGGCGGAACTGAATAAGAAGATTGTTCTTTTTCTCCGTTCCCTCTGGGCAAACCCACCCCTTTTCCAACTTTTTCATGCGCCGCTCCTTGTTTAGCGCCTCTCGCAAAACATTTGCGGGAGCGGGTTCAGGCCTTTACCGAACCCGAGTTTTTTGCGTTGTCGTAATCCGTAAGTCTTGCCACGAGATACGCGCCCGTTATTTCCTCTAACTCATCTTTGCTCTTTACGCTGTTATCCGTTAAATATACGGCAAGCAAGATTATAGCCGCCAGCACCGCGCCGCCTATAAAACCTATTACCGTAAACTTTACAAGTCCGTTGTCCTCACTGACGTCCGCGCGGTTCTGCACCGATATCAGTTCCACCTCCGTGGCATCGATATAATCCGGCAATAAAAGATTGGCGCTCTCTATCACCGCGGCAAGTTTTTCTTCCGCCGCGGAGGCCGAAACGTCGGAGTAACTTATGGTAAACACAAGGGTATCATCGTCATAGTTAAGCGCTATCGCGCGGGAGGAAACGCTGCCTTCCGTACCGCCCCCGTCCTTATATATCTTGTCCGCCTCGTTCACATACTTGGGCGAAACGATGTGGTCTTCCACCGTGGGCATATATCTATCCGAAAGGCTTTTGTTTGTGGTGGGAGACGTTTCGGTAACCCCGTCGTTTTCACGCAATTCCAATACCGCAAACAGCACTTCCGTTTCGGCGGTATACACTGTATCCCGCACGAACGCCGCATAAAGCGCTGCCACAAGAGCCATTATAACGGCGCCCAATACTATATAGCCCCATTTCCTTGCAAACATTTTGAGCATACGGTTATTCCCCGCGCGCTCTTTTTCAGCCGCACGGATATCCGCCGCGGGCAGGTTCCCGCCGTTTTCTTCCCGCACTGCGGTATATGCGTTACGTTCTTCCGTCATGCTATCGCCTCCTGATCTTCGAGCCTTGCCAAAAGTTTTACGCCGGTTATCTTTTCCAGCGTGTCCCTGTCGCTTACCGTGTTGTCGGCAAGATACGCTATATATACCGCCCCCGCCGCAAGCAGCAGCCCGGCAAGCAGGGCTATTATCATTATTCTGGATGCCGGCATATCTTCCTTTATCGGTATATCCTCTTCACTGTCGACAAGTTCGCGTATCTCGATAGTTACGCCCGGGAAACAATTGCGCACTTCCAAACCGAAAGCCAGCACGAGAACCCGTAATTTTCTGCGCGCCTCCACGGGGCTTTTATCTTTTAATGAAACAGTAAAAGTATACGTCTGCGAACTTGAAGAATAGCTTGTGTCTATTGCGGAAGGCGATATATATCGGGGGATATTTTCGGTATCTCCCGCGGCAGACGCCGTTTCGTACTTTATTATATCCGTTTCCGTTCCGCCGTTCTCTTCCAGTTCCGCCGCACGCACGGCGGCAAGAAACGCATTCAGATCGGTTTCGTCTCCTTTCAAAAACAGGCCGTAATAATAGTTTGCCCTGTCCACCGATTTACCCGAATCGCAAAGATCCGCAACGGTACCCATATAAGCGGTCATAACGCTCTGATCGGCAGTTATCGTAGTACCTATCGTAGCGCTGTAATCTACCGGTTCGGCGGCGGTATAATACGGATCCCGTATCACTGCCACCGCTCCGCCCACCGCAAGCGCCGCGCACAGCACCGCAAGTATAAGCACAATGTTCTTCTTCATAAGTAGCAAAACTTTTTTCATGGCCACATCCTTGTCAAAGCGTATATTCGGCTATTCTGCCGCCTTTTATTTTAAGTTCCCTGTCGCATATGTCGAGCGCCGCCCGCCTGTGCGAGATGATTATAATGGTCTTATCTTTAAGTTCTTTCAGGTTATTAAGCACTTTCGTTTCGGTAACCGCGTCCAGCGCGCTGGTAGCCTCGTCCAAAAGCATTACGGGCGCGTCGCACAAGACTGCACGGGCAATAGCCACTCGCTGCACCTGCCCTTCCGAAAGCCCGGCGCCGTTTTCACCCACGCGGGTTTCCAGGCCTTCGGGCAGTTCGCTTAAAAAATCCGCCACGCAGCTGACTTCCAGCGCCCGCCGTATTTCCTCTTCTCCCGCGCGTTCGTTTATAAAGGTAACGTTTTTACGCAAAGTGCCGGAAAACAGCATATTGCCCTGCGGCACGTACGAAAAGACCGAACGGGTGCCGACTCCCGCCGGCACTTTTTCCTCTTCGCACTCGAAACATATTGACCCGCCGTCCGGCTCGTAAACGCCCAAAAGCAGTTTAAATAGCGTGCTTTTGCCTATGCCGGACTGCCCTGTTACCGCCACGCACTCTCCCTTTTTTATGCTTGCGGAAGCCCCGGAAAAAACCGATTCCCGCCCGTAAGAAAAACTTATCCCGTTAACGCATATACGTCTTAACGAACGGTAAAACGAAACGGGTTCCGCACGTTTTTCGGCAGGTTCGTCGGTAAGTTCCTCAAGCTCCATAAGCCGCTCGGCGGAAGCCGTCATCGCATAATACCGCGGGAACACGGAAGACAGCGATGCAAACGGCACCTGCACGTTGTTTACAAGCTGCAATATTGCGGAAAGATCCCCGTACGTAAGCCCCCACCCGTTGAAAATGGACAGGCCGCCGTAAATAAGCGCGAACAGGTACCCCGCGCTGAAAATAAAGTTATACGTTGCGGAACCGAGCACGGCGTAATTTTTCCGTTTCATCTTAACGCGGAAGTTTTCCGCCTGCAAACTGTCCGCCTCCGCCTCTATCCTGTCGTTCACCGAAAAAACTTTTAAGGCGAGCAGATTTTCAAGGCTCTCCTGCATAAAAGCGCGCACACTGCCCTCCGTTTCCAGAGATTTTTTATGCAGGCTTTTTAGTTTGCCGCGAAGGAGAGCTATGGTTAAAAAAACCGCAAGCCCCGCCGCCACGAACGCCAGAGCAAATATCCAGTCAAGCACGATAAGCGCCGCTACCGCGCAAAGCAGCCGCACGCCGGAGGACACCACGGAAGGTATTATCGTGGTAACCCCGTCCGACACCACGGTTACGTCGCTGGTGAGCCTGTTTATCAGTTCGCCGCTGTGATAACCCTTTATTTCACTGTATTTTTTGTCCAAAATCACGGAAAATATGCGGGAACGGAAGGCTATTTCCAGCCTGCCGCGTATGTGTTCCGAAAGGGCGTTGTTTATTATCCTGAAAGCAAATTGCAGCACTACAAGCGATATTATGAAGATTATGCCCGCGACAAGTTTATCCCGGTCGCCCTCCACCGCTCCGTTTATAATGGCCCTTACGGCAAACGCAAACGCCACCGAAAGCACCGAAAAAAAGGCGTTTGAAAAAATAAGGCACACCATCTTGCCGCGCTGACCTTTTGTCATGCGATAAAGCCAGAGCAGCGCCCTGCCGTTTTTTTCTTTCGCACCCTTTTTCATGTTTAACATTTTATCACAATTATATCCGTAAGTAAAGCGTTATAAATAACCCGCGCAAAAAACGGACATTTGCGGCTTATTTGCCGCCGAGGATTTTTTGCAGTTCTTCCTCCGCGGCGGCGGCGGTAAGCCCGCATTCGCCCAGCTGAAAACTTACGCTCCCGTGCGCTATGAACTCATCTTTCACGCCCATTACGTGCAGGCGCGAACCCGGTTTTTCCGCGTAATATTCAGCTACCGCCGCGCCGAATCCGCCCGCCGTTGCGTTTTCTTCAAGCGTAATTATCTCCCTGCCGCTCACCTCGTCAAGATACTGCCCGCAAAGCGGCTTTATGCAGCGCACGGCAATAACAGCGGCGTCCGCTTCGGGGCATGCCTCTGCGGCGGCAAGCGCGGAGTTGAGCATGCGCGGCCCCACGGCAAGCAGCACCGCTCCCTTGCCCGGGCGCACTTCCGCCCACAGCCCTTTTGACAGCGGTATGGGGCGGCACTCGGCGTGCGCGTCGCTCTTAGGATATCTTATGGCAACGGGCGTGTTAAGAGAGAGCGCGTAATCAAGCATTTCCGCCATCTCCGCCGCGCACACGGGGGCAAGCAGCGTAATGCCGGGAATGTGCCTTAAATACGACAGGTCGAACACCCCCTGATGGGTCTTTCCGTCCTCCCCCACAAGGCCCGCCCGGTCTATACAGAACACCACGGGCAGATTTTGCAGGCACACGTCGTGCAAAATCTCGTCATACGCGCGCTGCAAAAAGGTGGAATACACCGCCACTATCGGTTTAAGCCCGCCCTTTGCCATGCCCGCCGCAAAGGTTACGGCAAATTCTTCGGCAATGCCCACGTCGAAAAAGTTGGAGGGGTGTTTTTTCTCCACGGCGGAAAGCCCCGTCCCGTCCTTCATGGCGGCGGTAACCGCCACCACCCTGCCGTCCTTTTCTATGAGCGCATTAACGGCGGCGCCAAGCGCCTCGGAAAATTCGCCCGCCCCGCACTGCATGTTCTTGCCCACGCCGTGATAGTAGTCCGAACTCTCCTCCGCCTTTTTAAGCCCCTTGCCTTTCGTGGTCTTTATGTGCAGAAAAACAGCCTTTTCCCTGCACGCCTCTTTCACGCGGGAAAGTATGGCGGAAAGTTCTTTTATATCGTTCCCGTCGCACAGCCCCACGTATTTGAAGCCGAATTTTTCGAAATAGTTCTCGCTGTTGAAAATGCGCTTGATGAGCCCGCGTATTTTACGCAGAAATCTTGTGATAAAAGAATTGCCGAATACCTTTTTGAAGAGCCTTTTGCTCTTTACGTAACCCTTTTTCGTGGTGCTCTTTGAGATAAAACCGTAAAACCCGTTGCGGTTTTTTGAGATGGACATGCCGTTATCGTTCAATATGACGATATAGTTTTTGGGTTTGGTATCCTTTGACATTATGGCTTCCAGATTAAGCCCGTTTACAAGCGACCCGTCCCCCACCACGTTTATAACGCAATAGTCCTCGCCCGCCCTGTCCCGCGCGGCGCAAAGCCCCAGCCCCATGGATACCGAAGTACCCGCATGCCCGGTGGTAAACACGTCGAACGGGCTCTCGTTCGCGTCCGGAAACCCGGATATGCCCCCCTCCGTTCTCAGCCCCCCGAACGCCTCATACCTGCCGGAAAGCATCTTGTGCGCATAGCACTGGTGCCCCACGTCGAAGATTAACTTATCCTTGGGGAAATCAAAGGTATGATAGAGCGCCAGCGTGGTCTCCACTATGCCGAGATTTGAAGAAAGATGCCCGCCGTTGCGGCTGACCACTTCCACCGTTTCCTTACGGATCTCCTCAGCCAGGCTTTTAAGCTGACTTGCGGAAAGGGCTTTAATTTGCGAGGGATCTTTTAATTGGCTTAACAAACTCATAACAAGCACCGGGCCTTTCCCGCGCACTGCGCGGGAAAGGCTTTTTAATATTTTACTATATAATTTTACGAAAGTCAATATTTGTTATGATAAAAAGGGTTTGAAATGCCTTCCGCGCCCGTGCCGGGCACGCCCTGCACGGGCGCGGCGCAAAAATACGCGCTTTCCTCCGCCCATTTACCATTTTTCGCGCTTGACATTATGCAATCGGAAGAATAAAATAATTACAGGCGGCGCGGTCAAGGGCAATTAAAACCCGAAAAGGCAGCGGCAAAGCCTGAATACTAAACTTCGCCGCGGGCGAAAAGGCGGTAAACATGTTCGATAAAGACACTCTCGGCAAATATGCGGAACTCGTGCTCAAAAAAGGGGTAAACATTCAAAGCGGTCAGGGTCTGGAAATAGCCTGCCCCATCACGGAAGCGTATGTGGCGCACGCCGTTGCCGAAAAGGCGTATTCTCTCGGCGCAAGCATAGTTCGCGTGCGGTGGGAAGACGAACTGCTTGATAAGATAAATTATATAAACGCTTCCGAAAAGGCGCTTTCGGAAGTGCCGAAGTGGTTTGTTGCGAGCAAGAATTATCTTGCGGAAAAAGGTTTTTGTTACATAGCGGTATCCGCGGAGGATCCCGCCGCATTTAAGGACGTGCCCGCCGAAAAGACCGCCGCGGCAGCCGTTGCCAGGAGCCGCGCGCTTAAAAAGTTTTCGGAAACGGTAATGGCAAACGGCATACGCTGGTGCGTTGCGCCGGCGCCTTCAAAGGCATGGGCAAAGCAGGTATACGGCGACGGCGAAGACTCCGTTAAAAGACTTACGGCGGACATAGAGAAGGCAATGCGGCTTGACCTTCCCGACCCGCAGGCGGCTTGGGAAAAACACGTGCAAAACCTTGAAAGGCGGGCGGAAATTCTTAACGGACATAAATTTGCGCTGCTGCGGTTTGAAAACAAGCTTGGCACCGACCTTACGATAGGGCTTGCGCGCGACCACGTGTGGCTTTCGGCGCGCGAAAAGGCGGCGGACGACGTGGAGTTTATAGCCAACATGCCCACGGAAGAGGTGTTCACCGCGCCGCACGCGGGTATTGCGGAAGGTGTGGTAAAATCTTCCATGCCCCTTTCGTACAACGGGCAGATCATAGACGATTTTTACATAAGGTTCAAGAACGGCAGAGTGCGCGATTTTTACGCCGAAAAGGGAAACGATGCCTTAAAGAACATAATCGGCACGGACGCGGGCACCCGCAGGCTGGGAGAAGCGGCGCTCATAGGCAAAAATTCGCCCGTGGCACAGGCGGGAACGCTGTTTTTCAATACGCTGTTCGATGAAAACGCAAGCTGCCACCTGGCTCTCGGCAAGGCCTACCCCACTACCGTGAAAAACGGCAGGGCGCTTAATTTGAAACAGTTAAAGGCGCTGGGCGCAAACGACTCTTCCGAGCACGTCGATTTCATGATAGGCACGCCCGACTTGAAGGTAACGGGCATTAAAAACGACGGGAGCGAGATCCCCGTGTTTACCGACGGAGAATGGTGTTTTTAATTTTTTATTAAAAGCTGACCGTTTAATTTAATTTGTTTATTAAAAGCTGACCGTTTAAAGAATATTAAATAATTTATGTGTCAGCGCCGCGCTCAAATAAGCGCGGCGCTGACAGTTATACGTTTACCGAAATTTTTACATGAGCGGAGCAAACAGCCTTAAAAGCGCCTGCCATATGCGCTTAAAAAGCCCCGCCTTGCAGCTTTCCGCGGAAATCTTCTGGCTCACGGCGAGCACGTTTTCAAAGTCTTCTTTTACGGCGGCGGCTATCTTTTCGTCATAGGCGACGGCGCCGCACTCGAAATGCAGATACAGGCTCCTGAAATCGAGGTTGGTGGTGCCTATCACCGCAATCTTGTCGTCGGACACAAAGGTCTTGGCGTGTATAAATCCTTCGCTATATTCGTAAATCTCTACCCCCGCGTCTATAAGTTCCTTATAATATGACCGGGTGGTGGCGTGCACCACCTTTTTATCCGCAATGTGGGGCGTTGCTATCTTAACGTCTACCCCGCTCTTTGCGGCAAGGGTAAGAGAATTTATCATTTTGTCGTCTAATATGAGATAGGGCGTGGTGATATAAAGATAGTCCCTTGCGGCGCCTATTATGTGCATATATACGTGCGCGCCCACGTTTTCCGCGTCGGTGGGGCTGTCCATATATGGCTGATAAAAGCCCTCTCCCTTTATGTTGCACGGCTGCACGGCGTAAGGATAATAATACGAATATTCTTCCTGTTTACCGGAAGCAAACTCCCACATCTGCAAGAACATTGCGGTAAGCTCCCACGCCGTCTTCCCGGTAAGTTTGATGCCTGCGTCCTTCCAGTGCCCGAAACGGCGGATCTTGTTGATATATTCGTCTGCAATGTTTATGCCGCCCGTGAACGCCACTTTGCCGTCTATCGACGTTATTTTTCTGTGGTCGCGGTTGTTCTGAATGGAAATAAGATACGGGACGAAAGGGTTGAAAGCCTTGCACTCTATCCCGTAATTTTTATACAGCCCTTTCATTTCGTCGGGCAGACCGAAAAGACAGCCTATATCGTCGTACAATATCTTTACTTTCACGCCGTTTTCGGCTTTTTTTATGAGAATTTGCAGCAGCTCTTCCCACATATTGCCTTCGCGAATGATGAAATACTCCATAAAAATATATCTTTCAGCCTTTTCGAGCGCTTCTTTCATGGAAGAAAACATCTCTTCGCCTATGGGCAGATATTCCCCCTCCGTTTCCGAATATACCGGGAAGGACATCTTATCCAAATACCTCATGAGCGGCAAATACCTCGGAACGGCGTTCCCCGCCTCCTCAAGACTGCCCTCTATCAGATCTCCGTGCAGTTTCATGCGGTCTTCCGTGGCGCGCTCCTTTACCGAGAAACGCTTGCTGGACGCCTGATGATTGAATATCAGGTAAAACAGCACACCGAACACCGGGAACAGAATAAGCACGAACAGCCAGGTGAATTTGAAAGCGCTCTCTCCGCGGCGGACTATTAACCTTATCGCCACTATAAAACTCGCTATATTTATGAGAAAAACAAAAAGACGCGAAGCCAGCCCCTGCGTGCTTACGACCAGTATAAACGCCGCAAGCTGCAGGAGTATCAGCAGAATAACGAGTATTCTTTTGTTAAAAATGGCTCTCAGTCTTCTGTTTTTCATTCATTCCTCTCGCTGTGCCCGGGGGCGGCGGAAAAACCGCCCGAACGTCAATCGGCAAGCATGGTCTTTACAAGTTCATAGGCAAACATCCAGTGCATTTTTTCCACGGGATGATTTAAGTAGTTTGCCAAAAGGTCGGTAGTGTCCACCCCGCGGCTTCGCAAAAGCTGCCAAAGGGCATAACAGTCGCATATCTTCACTCCGCTCTCACGGCAGGACGTGCGGGCGGCTTCCATGTACTTGTCCATAAGCCCGCTCTCCATGCGCCCGGCAAAGACTTCTGCAAGATCTTTTCTGAAAAAGTCCCCTTTAAGGTGCGGACTTACGGTATAATTCATGGGGTTAGGCGTCATGAAAATAACTTCCGATCCCGCCGATTTGATTCTTCCGAATATTTCTTTAAGTCCTTCGGTATATCTGTCTATTGCGCCTTCTCCAAGACCAACGTCGTTAAGCCCTAAACATACCACAGTCAAGTCCGGGCGGTATGTAAGCACGTCCCTTTCCAGCCGTGCGCGGGCAGATTCCGTGCCGCCGCCCGATATGCCGGCGTTTATCACCGTTACGGGCACGGAAGGATATAACGTTGCCAATATGCTCTTAACCTTTTCGCAATACGCCCTTTCGGGGTAGAACTTGGTTTCCACCACGTTGGGGCTTTTTTCGTAACACTCGAAACATCCCTGGGTAACGCTGTCCCCCAAAAACGCTATGGCTATGGGGCCGCGGCTGTAAAGATCCTGCTGTTTTTTCCTTATTTCATCGGCTATCTTCATATCATACCTTCCTTTATTCTCTATTCCGGGTTGATTTGCGGCAAAGACTGCCGCGCCGCCGTGTAAACCTGTAAAGCCGCTATTATATTATGCGGAACAGGCGGCATATTATTTATGTGCCGCCGAACACATGCGGCGGTGTTCCGGCGCACGGGGCGGCGGAACACCGCCCGATACCCGTTTTTACATAAATTAACAAATATTTTATCATAACGCAATATATTTTGCAAGCATAAAATAAAGTTTTACCGCCGAACAAGCAGTATTTCGCCCGTACGTTACCCGTTTTGCGCCCGCCGCGGAAAAGTTTTGCCCGCCCGTCGGTTATTTTGATAAAAAACAATTGACAAAACCCCCGTCCCGCGTGTTATATTTTAATATATTTATAAAACAACTGCACGGTTGTTTAAATTAAAGGAGTGTGTCATGATAAACGTTCCGGAACTGTTCGGCTCTATGGTGTTTAACGAGGCGGTCATGAAAGAAAGGCTGCCCGAAGCCGTTTACAGGGAATTTTTAAAAACCCTTGAAGAGGGCAAGGAACTGGATATTTCGCTTGCAAACGTGATTGCTGGCGCCATGAAGGACTGGGCGCTTGAAAAGGGCGCCACCCATTTTACCCACTGGTTCCAGCCGCTCACGGGAGCCACCAGCGAAAAGCACGACGCGCTCATCACCCCGCAAAAAGACGGAACGGTAATAATGGAATTTTCGGGCAAGGAACTCGTGCGCGGGGAATCGGACGCTTCCAGTTTCCCCTCCGGCGGTTTAAGGGCCACGTGTGAGGCGCGCGGCTACACGGTGTGGGACCCCACGTCTTACGCGTTTATAAAGGACGGGTGCCTGTGCATACCCACCGCTTTCTGCTCTTACGGGGGCGAAGCGCTGGACAAAAAGACCCCGCTTCTGCGCTCCATGGAGGCGATAAGCGCGCAGGCGGTGCGCGTGCTGAAACTGTTCGGCCACAAAGACGTTAAATCTGTAAAGACCACCGTGGGGCCGGAACAGGAATATTTTTTAGTTGATAAGGACGTTTTCGACAAGAGAAAGGACCTCATTTACGCGGGCAGAACCCTGTTCGGCGCGCAGCCGCCCAAAGGTCAGGACATGGAAGGGCACTATTTCGGCATAATAAAGCCGCGCGTGCAGGCATTTATGAAAGAGCTGAACGAAGAACTGTGGAAACTGGGCGTACCCGCAAAGACCGAGCATAACGAGACGGCGCCCGCCCAGCACGAAACGGCGCCGGTTTTCGCCACCGCAAATATAGCCACCGACCACAACCAGCTCACCATGGAACTTCTGCAAAAGATCGCAAGAAAACACGGCATGGTATGTCTTCTGCACGAAAAGCCTTTCAACGGCGTGAACGGCAGCGGCAAGCACAACAACTGGTCGGTATGCACGGATACGGGGATAAACCTCCTGGAACCGGGAGACACGCCTAAGGAAAACGCACAGTTTTTATTGTTCTTCTGCGCGGTAATAAAGGCGGTGGACGAGTATCAGGACCTTTTGAGAATATCGGTGGCAAGCGCCGGCAACGATTTGAGGCTGGGTGCAAACGAAGCGCCCCCCGCAATAGTTTCCATGTTCATAGGAGAAGACCTGGAAGATATTTTAAAGGCAATAGCCAGCGGTACCGCGCTCGATACAAAGGCGGTGGAGCAGCTCAAAGTGGGCGTGCACGTGCTGCCTAAAATACCACGGGACACCAGCGACCGCAACCGCACTTCCCCCTTTGCCTTTACCGGCAACAAGTTCGAGTTCAGGATGCTTGGCTCCTCGGAATCGGCGGCATGCACGAACATAATGCTAAACACCGCGGTGGCGGAGTCTTTAAGGGTGTTTGCGGACAGGCTGGAAAAAGCCGCCGACTTCAAAAAAGAGTTGGACGCCATTATAAAGGACGTAGTAAACAAGAACGGCAGGATCATTTTCAACGGCAACGGCTACGGCGAGGAATGGGTAAAGGAAGCCGAACGGCGGGGGCTTTTGAACCTTAAAACCATGCCGGACGCATATCCCCACTATCTGGACGAAAAAAACAAGAAACTGTTCGCCCGCCACGGCGTGCTTTCGGAATCGGAAATGCACGCGCGCTTCGAAATAGGTATGGAGCACTACTGCAAGACCATAAAGATAGAGGCGCTCACCATGATAAATATGACGGAAAAAGAGATACTGCCCGCCGTGAGCAGGTTTGAAAAGGACCTTGCCGAAACCGTTATAAACAAGCGGGCGGCGGACAAAACGGCGGACTGCGCTTACGAAACTTTTGTATTAAAGGAGCTCTCCGCGCTTACCGGCAGGGCGCTTGATTCGGTTCAGCGATTAAAATCCCTCGTGCGGGATGCGGAAAACGTTGCGGGCATTACCCCGCAGGCACAGTTTTACAGAGACAGGATACTTCCCGAAATGGAAAATCTCCGCGCCTCGTGCGACCGCATGGAAGAAAAGACTGCCAAAGATTACTGGCCCTTCCCCTCTTACGGCGATCTTTTGTATTCGGTCAAATAGGAGAATTTATGGATACTTCGAAATGTATTATAGTAATGGACTTCGGCGGCCAGTATAAAGAACTCATAGCGCGGGTTGTGCGCGAGATGGGGGTATATTCCCTTATACTTCCCTCCCGCACGCCGGCGGAAAAACTAAGAGAATATGACCCTGCGGGCATAATATTTTCGGGCGGGCCGCACAGCGTATATAAAGAGGGCGCGCCCTCGTGCGACCCGGGCGTGTTCTCCTTAAACGTCCCCGTACTCGGCATATGTTACGGTATGCAGTATGCGGCGCAACGCTTCGGCGGAAAGGTGCAGCCCGGTACCGTAAGCGAATACGGCGAAACCAAGGTGGAATTATCCGCCTCTCCCCTTTTCAAAGGCCTCTCCTCACGGGAAACCATGCTCATGAGCCATACGGACATAGTTTCGGAGCCGCCCGCGGGCTTTACAGTTACCGCGAGCACAGAAAACTGCCCCGTTGCCGCCATGGAAGACCGCGAAAGGAAAATTTACTGCGTGCAGTTTCATCCCGAAGTAAACCGTTCCGCGCACGGAAAAACCCTGCTTTTCAATTTCATATTCGATATATGCGGGGCGCACAAAAACTATTCTCTCGAAGGATACATAGAAAGTCAGATAACTTCGATACGCGAACAGGTAAAGGACAAAAACGTGCTTTTGGGGCTTTCGGGCGGGGTGGACAGCGCCGTTGCCGCCGCACTCATAGCAAAGGCGCTGCCCGGCAGGCTCTTATGCGTTTACGTTGACCACGGCTTTATGCGCAAGAACGAGACCGAGCAGATAAAAACCGCCTTTTCTTCCCTGCCGTTAAAGCTTGAAGCAATAGACGCGCGCGCGCAGTTTCTGCAAAAGTTAAAGGGAGTAACCGACCCCGAGCAAAAGCGCAAGATTATAGGCGGAGAGTTTGTAAAAACGTTTGCCGAGGCAGCAAAAAAATACGGCGAAGGCGCCTTTTTGGCGCAGGGCACCATTTATCCGGACGTCATAGAGTCGGGCGCGGACAATTCCGCCAATATAAAAAGCCACCACAACGTGGGCGGCCTGCCGAAAGACATGCCGTTTATAGGGCTTGTGGAGCCCTTGCGCGGGCTGTTTAAGGACGAAGTGCGAAAACTCGGCAAAAAATTAGGGCTCCCCGAAGACATAGTTTCCCGCCAGCCCTTCCCCGGGCCCGGGCTTGCCATCCGCGTTATAGGCGAGGTAACCGAGGAAAAACTGAACGCGCTGAGAGAGGCGGACTATATTTTCCGCGAGGAGATGGCGGCGGCAAACGTTGCCGCAAGCCAGTATTTTGCCGTGCTTACGGACAGCCGGTCTGTGGGAGTTATAGGCGATTTCAGAAATTACGGGTACGTGGCGTGTTTAAGGGCGGTTATAACCGAGGACTTTATGACGGCGCAGTTTGCCCGTCTGCCCTATGAACTTTTGGAAAGGGTATCCTCGCGCATAGTGAACGAAGTGCGGCTTATCAGCCGCGTGTGTTACGATATTACGGGCAAACCTCCCGCCACGGTGGAGTGGGAATAAAGCCCGAAGCAACAAAAACTCTTGACCGTTGAAATTTCAAAAGCGCTGTCGGTTTAGCGGCGTAGCGATAGGGATTTATCGCTACGCCGCAACTATATTTGCCCTACGGCAAGTTATATTGCTAACGCAGTTATATTTTGCTTTCAGCAAAGTGTTATTTGTCTATTCGAGAGAAGTTAAGGCAAATATAATATAACTTCGGCTGAAAGTCGAAATATAACTTTTAGACTTGTTCTGAAAATATAACTGTTTGCAAAGCAAACAATATCACTTTACTAAAAACTCAATTTATGGTATAATAACTACACGAGTGAAAGCATTATAAGAGAAAAAGCAAAAGAATTTGCAAAAAACAAAAAAATGATTAGCGTTTCAAAACATTACGATTTACTTATAGAAAACGGCAACGATCCTGTTTTAGACGGGAAATTATTATCCGAATATATGAACAAGTGGGATGGAGAAGAATTTATCAATCTTCTTGACTTGGATAAAAATAAAACTGTTCTCGAAATAGGTTGCGGTACGGGTAGAATTGCTAAAAAAATCGTTGATTTATGTAAAATATACGTTGGAATAGACGTTTCGCAAAAAACGATAAACGTAGCAAGAAATCATTTTAAGAAGGAAACAAACGCAACGTTCATTGACGGTGATTTTCTCAATTATGATTTTACTAAAATGTATGACGTGATTTGTTCCACATTAACTTTTATGCATATTCAAGATAAAGAATATGCTCTAACGAAAATCTTCAGTTTGCTAAAACAAGACGGCAAAGCGGTATTATCGATAGATAAAAATCAGCAAACTTATATAAATACCGGTTATAGCAGAATTACGATTTTTCCAGATACCCCGAATACAATATGTGGGCTTTTGAGACAGATAGGGTTTTCTAATATAGAGGTAAAGGAAATAGAATTTGCCCATATAATTAGCTGTATAAAAAATTGAAGTATAGCACACTATACTATGCAAGCAATGTCGTGTGTTTTTGCAAAGCAAAAAAGCCAAAGGGTAGCAAAATTTGCTACCCTTTTACAATGTACTAAAAAATCCCTAATGGGGACGCGCTTTCAGGCAGCGCTTTTATTTTACATATATTTTTCCGCGGTTTTCAGTTCGGCGGCTTAAATAATTCCGCGGGCTCAATCTCCAAAACCTCGCATATCTTAAGTATGGTTTTAAGGCTGACGTTGATTTCCGGTCTGATTGACTGACACGCCATATGATGGACTTACAGTCAATTAAAATTAAAAAACCGGAAGTAAACATTGCTGTTTTACACGCTCCGCTCCGTGCTGCGCACCGAACAGTGCGCCGCACGGAGCGATAAAAGTTATTCGGTCTGCTCTTTACTTCCCTATAACCGAAAAGCGCTCCCCTATATGTTTAGCGTTTTCGATTTCGTCTATCATGGCGATGGCGTAATCGGCATAACTTATGCGGCTTTCGCCCTTGTCGTTCACAAAATATTCCTCTCCGCCGGTAAGATATTCGCCCGTCCTCTCGCCGTCCGCCACAAAGTCGCCCGCCGGGGAAAGATAGGTCCATTTAACGTCGCTGCGGGTACGGAGTTCTTTAAGCGCCTCCCCCATATTTGTTGCCAATGGTTTGAATATATCCGGGAAACTCTCCAGATCTTTTACCTGCATAGTGTGTTCGGGGTTTACGTATAAACTTCCCGCCCCGCCCACTACGAGCAGGCGCACGTCGGTTCCGCTTAAAATATCGCACAGGTGTTTTAAAGAAGTCCTGTGCAGGGGGAGCGTTTCGGGCGTCCATGCGCCGAACGCGTCTATCACAGCGTCAAACCCGGACAAATCTTCCCGCGTAAGGTCAAATAAATCTTTTACCACCTTCTTTGCCGCGGGATTAACAAAAGAATCGCCGTTACGGACAAACCCCGTTACCTCATACCCGCGGGAAACCGCCTCGTCCGTAAGCAATCTCCCCTCTTTTCCTGCCGCGCAGATAACTGCTACCTTTTTCATAACGTGTACCTCCTGAAATTTTTAATTTGTTGTAATCACATTGATTACAACAAAAGTATAGCATCGCCTTGTTGTAATGTCAACCATTACAACAAATTTTTTTGATTTTTTTAAAAAATTTTAAGCAATAAAAAAACCGCCCTCAAAGGCGGTTCCCGAATATGTTTATTTAAATTTTTAATTTGTGTTTATTTAATGTTTTTAACTATTGATTTTATTTAATATATGCTCATACGTTATCGTCAAGTGTTTTTATAAGGTCGGCAAGGGTTACCTTTTGCAATTCGTCTTCCAAGGCTCTCTGCGCGGATGAAAGGTGCCCGTCCAGCACAGTATGGATATTGCGCCCCACCGGGCATGCGGGGTTGGGGTTTTCATGAAAGCGGAATATTCCCCCGTCGGTATTTTCCACCGCGTCAACCGCCCTGTACACGTCAAGCAACGTAATGTCTTTTGGCGCTTTTATAAGGCTTGCCCCGCCGCTGCCCGCCTTTACCTCCACCATTCCCGCGGCCTTTAAAGATAAAAGCGTTCTGCGTATTATAACGGGGTTTACCCTTACGCTGGCGGCTATAAAGTCCGAAGTAACTTTATTCTCTTTACCGAACATATCAATCACAAGCAACGTATGCACGGCTATTGTAAATTTGGAAGTAATTTTCATAAAAACGCCCTCTTATATGTTTTTTTAATTATAACGCAAAACAGCTGTAAAGTCAATTATTACAACGCCTGCCCCGAAATTATTAAAACCTGCAAAACGACCTGTTATATTCTGAGTGCGGATTTTTAAAATACACTTTTAATTTGACAAACAAACGGGCACAATATATAATATAATCAATATAAACAAAGGGAGTGAAATATGAAAAAAGTATGCGTAATAACGGGCGGCGGCAGCGGAATGGGGCTTGCGGCGGCTAAATTTATGCCGAAAGACCGCATTATAATCATTGCGGGCAGAACCGAAAAAAAGTTGATTAAAGCCGCGGAAGAACTGGAAGAGTTGGGCTACACGGTAAAATATAAGACGTGCGACACGTCTTTAAGAGAAAGCGTTAAAGAACTTGCGGAATTTGCGGCAAAGGCGGGCAAAGTGCAAACGGTTATAAACAGCGCGGGGCTTTCCCCCGCCATGTCGGACCCCGAAACCATTGTACGGGTAAACGCGCTCGGCACCGTATACGTGAATAAAGAGTTTTCCGCCGTGATGGAAAAGGGCGGGGTTATCGTGGATATAGCCTCAAACTCGGCGTATATTTTGCCGTCCTTTTTAATAAACAAAAAGGTATACCGCCTTGCAGATACGGATGAGGCAAAATTCGTGCAAAAACTCGTTAAAAAGAGCAGGCTTGCAAAGGGCGATTATCAGCGGTCGGGCTTTGCCTATGCGCTTTCTAAAAACTTTGCCGTATGGTACGCTAAAAAATGCGCCTTTGAATACGGCGAAAAAGGTATAAGGGTGGTATCTTTAAGCCCGGGGCTCATTTCCACGGATATGGGCAACCTTGAAAAGAAGGACGGCGGTATGCTGATAGATTTCTCCGCCGAGCGCCGCATGGGCACCCCGGAAGAACTCGGTTTTGCAATCGCATTTCTTGCGGACGAACGTAACGGCTACCTTGCCGGCGTGGACGTACTGTGCGACGGGGGCAGCATAAACGGCAAAAAGGAATTCCGTAAAAAATAACCGCTTGAAAACAGATAAAAAAACCATTTAATATATTAAAACAAAAAAATACAGAAAAACGTAAAATACAGAAAAACGTCAGCCCCGCCTCCCCGTAAAAACGGGGAGGCGGGGCTTGATTTCGGTTCTAAAATTTAATTTATTTCGTTCGTAATTTAATTTATTGCGCTTTATTTTCGCTTTTATAATTATTCTTTTACGTTTTGCTTTTTCCGTTTATCCCGCAACAAAGCGTAACTTATTCGGCAAACTTTCAGTCCCGCTTATTCTTTTCCGCCAAAAACCCCGTAAGAAAATTGTAAAATTCGCTCATGCTGCCTTCGCCCAGATCCAGATAATAACACCTGCCGGTATACTTTCCGTCGATTTTCCTCATTACGTTAAAGCCGCGGTACCCGGGGCATATCTTAACTAAAAGCGCGGTGAAATTCATATTCCACACCCAAACTTCTTTTCCGAAACCGAACTCCACCCACAGCCCGCTTTTTTTCTCTTCCTGCGTAAGTTTATCAATGCTCACGCCGAGAGCCGGCATCTGCCGCGCCGTTTCCATGAGCGAAAGCCACGCTTTCATAATACCGCCGAACTCCGCGCTTTCCCTCTTTGCGCATATTTCGGAGTTGCCTTCGCTTAAAACTTCAATGCTTTCCGCCTGCGGGAAAATATCTTTAAGTTCAATATATTCTTTATTGCTCGTATTATTTATATCTTTCATATATAAACCTCTCTTTTATTATATCACCCCGCCGGGCGGCAATCAACCAAAATACACGAAAATTTTGCAAAGATTTTTATATAAATCGATTGACAAATTTTATAAACGTGGTATAATATAGTAAATAAATCCGAAAGGAGGCGTTATATGAAAAAAAGTATGTACAGCCTTATGCTTAACGAAGATATTATAAGGGAAATTGATAAGCTTGCGGCAAAGAACAACACAAACCGCTCCAACACCATAAACCAGATATTGGCGGAACACCTGTCCCTCATCACGCCGGAAAAACACGTGCAGAATATTTTCGAGGAAATAGACCGCCTTATAGGAAACAGCAACGAATATATGCTGTATTTTCAGCCGAACGACATGACTATGTCCATAAAGAGTTCTTTAAAATACCACTACCGCCCCACCATAAGGTACGAAGTGGAAATGTACAGAACCCCGGGCGAAACCATAGGGCAGTTAAAAATTAACTTCCGCACCACGTCCGGAGAACTGCTCATGGAACTTACGCGGTTTTTCAAGATATGGATGCAGCTGGAAAACATATATATAAAGCACTTCTTCCCCGCTGGGGATATAGAGTACGGAATGGAAAACGGCAGGTTTACCCGCTCCTTTGCCATCCCGAGGGACGCCGCCTACACCGAAGAGCAGACGGGCGCCGCCATAAGCAACTATATATCCGCGTTTGACGATATGCTTAAAACCTATCTTGCGGGCGGGTTCAGCGGCACCCGCGATATAGAAAACAGGTACCTGCAATATCTGAACGGCGGCGCGCTTATAATTTAGCGTAAAAAAATTATCATAACCGAAAAAGGTAAAAATATAAAGATAGAATAACAGAGTAAAAAAGGAAAAAAGGAGGAAACCAAAATGAACGCGCAAAAATTGACAAAAAAGGCGCTGGAAGCGCTTAATTCGGCGCAGAACATAGCGCTTGAAAATCAGAATATGCAAATAATGCCGGAGCATCTTTTATATGCCCTTGTCGACCAGGAAGGCGGGCTTATCCCCCAGCTGCTTAAACGCGCGGGCGTGAATACCGATAATCTTCTGGCACTTTTAGACGGGGAGATAAGCAAGATTCCCGCCGTTTCCGGCAGCGGCAGAGAGCCGGATAAAATATACATCTCCCCTCTTACGGATAAAATATTAAGCGGTGCGGAGCGGCTTGCGGACTCTCTTAAAGACGAATACGTTTCGGTAGAGCACATAATGCTCTCGATATTCGACAACCCTTCGGACGGGATAAGAAATATCTTCCGTTCGCTGGGGATAACAAAGCAAGGCTTTACCGAGCAGCTTAAAAAAGTAAAGACGGACAGAGTTACCAGCGACGAGCCGGAAAACACCTACGATTCTCTCAATAAATACGGGTTTGACCTGGTGCAGCGGGCGCGGGAACAAAAACTCGACCCCGTGATAGGCAGAGATAACGAGATAAGGAACGTTATCCGCATACTTTCGAGAAAGTCCAAAAACAACCCCGTGCTCATCGGCGAGCCGGGCGTGGGCAAAACCGCCATTGCCGAAGGGCTTGCCCAGCGGATCGTGCGCGGGGACGTGCCGGAAGGGCTTAAAAACAAGACGGTTTTCGCGCTGGATATGGGTTCGCTAATAGCGGGCGCCAAATTCCGCGGGGAGTTCGAAGAGCGGCTTAAAGCCGTACTGAACGAGATAAAAAAGAGCGAAGGCAAAATAATACTGTTCATAGACGAACTGCACACCATAGTGGGCGCGGGCAAATCGGACGGGGCGATGGACGCCGGGAATCTCTTAAAGCCCATGCTGGCGCGCGGCGAACTGCACTGCATAGGCGCCACCACGCTGGACGAGTACAGAAAGTATATAGAAAAGGACGCGGCGTTGGAGCGGCGTTTCCAGCCGGTAATGGTAGACGAACCCACCGTGGAAGACACGATATCCATACTGCGCGGCTTAAAGGAACGTTACGAAGTGTTCCACGGCGTGCAGATACACGACCAGGCGCTGATTGCCGCCGCCACCCTGTCAAACCGCTATATTACGGACAGGTTTCTGCCCGACAAGGCGATAGACCTTGTGGACGAGGCGTGCGCCACCATAAGGACGGAAATAGACTCCATGCCCCAGGAAATGGACGACACCTCCCGCAAGATAATGCAACTCGAAATAGAAGAGACGGCGCTCAAAAAGGAGACCGATACCCTCTCCATGGAAAGGCTTAAAAACATACAGAAAGAACTTGCCGAACTCCGCGAAAAGTTCGGCGCCATGAAAGCGCAGTGGGAAAACGAAAAGGCGGGTATAACCGCCGTATCGGACACCAAGGCGGAAATAGAGCGCGCCAACGCCGAGATGGAAGCGGCGGAACGGCAGGGCGACTATGAAAAGGCGGCAAAACTCAAATACAGCCGCCTGCCGGAGTTGCAGAAAAAACTCGAAGAGGCGCAGAAAAAAGGCAGCGAAAAGCATACCCTTTTAAGGGACACGGTTACCGAAGAGGAGATTGCGCGGGTGGTATCGCGCTGGACGGGTATCCCCCTTACTAAACTTATGGAAGGCGAGCGGGAAAAGATACTGCACTTAGACGAAATACTGCATAAACGCGTTATCGGGCAGGACGAGGCGGTAACCAAAGTATCCGAAGCAATACTGCGCTCCCGCGCGGGGATAGCCGACCCCAACCGCCCGATAGGTTCGTTCATGTTCTTAGGTCCCACGGGCGTGGGCAAGACCGAACTTGCCAAGGCGCTTGCGGAAAGCCTGTTTGACGACGAGCACAATCTCATCCGCATAGACATGACCGAGTATATGGAAAAGTTCTCGGTATCCCGCCTTATAGGCGCGCCTCCCGGATACGTGGGTTACGACGAGGGCGGGCAACTTACCGAAGCCGTGCGGAGAAAACCCTATTCGGTAGTGCTGTTCGACGAGATAGAAAAGGCGCACCCGGACGTGTTCAATATCCTTTTGCAGGTGCTGGACGACGGCAGGATAACCGACAGCCGGGGGCGCACCGTGGACTTTAAAAACACCATAATAATACTAACCTCCAACCTGGGTTCCTCTTACCTGCTCGAAGGGATAGACGAAAAGGGCGAAATAAGCGAGGAGGCAAAGGCGCAGGTTTCCGCACTGCTTAAACAGAGTTTCCGCCCCGAGTTTTTGAACCGGCTGGACGAGATAGTGTATTATAAACCGCTCACCAAGGACAACGTAGCCAAGATAATAGACCTGCTCATTGCCGATTTAAGCGAAAGGCTTAACGAAAAGCAGTTAAAACTTTCCATAACGGACGCGGCGAAAGACCTTATTATAGAAAACGGTTACGACCCCGTTTACGGCGCACGCCCCTTAAAGCGCTATCTGCAAAGCAAGGTGGAAACCATGATTGCAAAGGTAATTGTTTCCAAGGACCTTTTGCCCGGCAACGTTATAGAGGTGGACGCCGCCGGCGGAGACTTTACGATAAACGTAAAATAACTTAAATCACGGTAATTCACCGGGCAAAATAACAAGACTTTAAGAATTTAGCCGTTATTTAAAAGGTAATATAAAATTTTTTACTTATTTTGCCCTAAGCTTACGGCAAAAAAAAATTAAAAAACACGCAAAATATATTAAACCCTTGCGGGGCGGCGCAAATTGCGCCGCCCCGCATTAAATTCGTCTTTTAACCTGTTTCCGATTTAATCAGTTATATCTTTTCGCCTGCTCCCGATTTACGCGACAACAAGTTCATTCCCCTGAACGGTAAAGGTCGTGCCCCAAAACGTAACCTCGGTTATCGCGCCGGTATCGTCCGTGGTTACTTCCGCGTCCAACGTGTATCCAAGCAACCACACGTTTTCTTCTATCGGTTTTATATAGTCGTCCCTGTATATCTCGGCGTAGCGCCTGCCGTCCTCCTGCGGCTCGGTTATCTTTACAAGCAGAACGAGGTCCATATTCAGCAAAAACACGTTGTTTTCCGCATTCGGCTCGGAGGGCGTTTCGCCCGAGGGCTGCCACGAACAGAGCGTTATATCTTTGTCCGACCTGTCTATAAAGTAATAGTTATCGGGAGAATCTCCGCCCATATGCAGCAATATTATATCGGTTTTATCGGTTAGTTCATAGGTGTATACAATCGGCTCCGACCATTCTATAACGGTAACGGTGCGTTCGGTCTCGTTTAAAATGGCTTTTACCTCTACAAAAGTTTCGGCATGGCTGGTAAAGAGGCAGCGCTCCCCCCCCCGTTTTCCAGTTCGAGAACAATGCTGTTACCCTGCACGGTAAAGTTCATACCCATAAAGTTCACGCTCGCAAAGGCGCCGTTCTCGCCCGTCTCCACGGTCGCGGCAACGGTAGCAAACGGAATATAGCCTTCCTCGCCGAGTTCAGGCATTTTACGGTATATTACCGCATAATATCCGCCGTTTATATCGTCATAAATAAAGGCAACCAGCGCGGCCTCCCCGCTTAAGTCCGCCGAATATATATGTTTGGATGCTTCCGCCGCCTGCGGGAAGCCCATACTTTCGTTCCACTCCGCAGTAGAAACCCAGGGCATTATAAGAAGCGCGTTCGGGAAAGTCCTGTCAATATAGGCGTAGAGCGCGGGAATATCCGTTCCGGGTGAAAAAAGAGTTATCACGTTGTTGTTGTAGCCGCTCAGATATTCAAAGGAATACTCCGCCGTTCCGCTGTCGGTATACACTACGAGCATGCGGTTTTCCTCATCCAGATACCCCACCGCATCTATCGCGCCTATCGGTATATACGTAACGGTGCATAAAACGAAGTTATCCGGAGCGGCGGGAATAAGCGCCGTGCCGCGCACGATAAATTCCATTCCGAAAGCGCTGCCGCCCGTTATCTTGCCCTCTCCGTCAAAAGTAACGGTTGCGTCCAGCGTGTAGGCGAGGACATATTCCGAACCGTCATACTCATACATTTCGGCATAGCCTATGCCGTCTTCCCCTATGTTCACAAGCCTTATAAGAGTGTCCGAACCGCCGCCCAAATTCAGCAAAAACACGTTGTTTTCCGCATTCGGCTCGGAGGGCGTTTCGCCCGAGGGCTGCCAGGGGTAAAGCGAAAGCGTCTCCCCGCTCCTGTCTATGCAATAGTAGTTGAGAGGATATCCGTCTCCCATATTCAGCAATATTATATCGGTTTTATCGGTTGTTTTATAGGTAAACACGCGTTTTTCGCCGTAAGGCGTGGTAATCGTTATATAGTGCCCCACTTCGTCTATAAGGGCGTCGGACTGCGTAAGCCCCATCACGACGTTGGTAAACAGGCAGGTTTCGCCGCCCGGAAGTATAGTTACGGTAAAGGTATATACCGTGCCGTTATACGTTACGGTAAAGGTCTGGTCGCCCACCGTATTGAAGTTCACGCCCGAAAAATCTATCATCTCCGCCGTAAGATACAAAGACGCCTCGTCTTCCCACATGCTGATATTTTCTATCTCGATTACTTTACTGAGCGTCGCCTGCTTTTCCGCTGCGGCAATTTTCGCCTCTTCCTCGGTAACGCCGGCGTTCAGAACGAGCGAACCGCCCGAAAAGCTGCCCCTGTAAGACACGTTTTCGTCTGTGAAGATCCACGCATTGATATTTTCCTGCCAACCTTGGTTGAACGTGCTCTTTACGGTGATCTTATAGTCGCCTATATCGCACGAAAAAACGTCGAAAATATTCTCCCCGCTCTCGTCGTAAACCTCGTTCACGCTCTCGTAATAAACAACGTAATATCCGGATATTTCAAGGTCATGCCTTATATACCACCCGCTCAACCCGCTTTGTTCCGAACGGTTAAAATATATCGTCGTATAGCCGCTGTTGTACCCGTCTTCCGTGAAGTATACGAATTGAGAATTGTTTCTGCCGAAATCTCCGTTTGCAAAAGTCGTTTCGGGCATCAGCACCGCTTTGCTTCCCGTTTCATATCCTTCGTAAGTAATGGTGAAAACAACGTCCGTCGGCTCCGATCTCTTTTATCTGCGCTTGGTCATAAGAAATCATATCCTCCGTAAGAGGAACGTAAGAGGTTGTATTGTTGTTACGGTAAACGTTCAGCATAAACCCGTCTATATGCATAGTGAGTTCGTCGTTTTCGTCCACGGTTACGATAAAAGTATTGCAGCTTATACCGTTT
The DNA here is from genome assembly GCA_949288785.1 of uncultured Eubacteriales bacterium. Classification (GTDB taxonomy): domain Bacteria; phylum Bacillota; class Clostridia; order Christensenellales; family Borkfalkiaceae; genus UBA1259. Next base: position 32,110 of record CASELQ010000010.1, read on the forward strand.
ACCGTGGTATCGTCAGGATCTATAAGCCGCAGATACGCATCCGCGCCCGAACCTTTGTATTCTATATGCAGGTTATATTCGCCCGCCGCGGCGGAAGAGATGTCAAAGGGCTCGTTAGTATTCATATCGGTTACGGTAGCCCCCGCCTCTATCATAGCGGAAAGGGTGGTGTCCTCATAGCCGCCTACGTTATATTCGATTGAAACTATGGGATCCTCGCCGAGGTAGGTTTCTTTAATGTATATGGAAATTATCTCCCTGTCCGCGGGGTCTACTATCGTTACCGTAAACTGTTTTGTAAACCCTTCGTACTCGGCGGTAAAGGTATAAGTACCCGCCGCGTCCCAATTCACGCTGCCCGCCGTTATATTCTTAAGGTCGCGCGGGCTGATGTAATCGTAATTCCAGTCGCTGTAACGAACGATAACTTTGGTATTATCAACGTCGCTCAGCAATATTTCGGAAGGAAGTTCTATATCAATTATTTCCGCAAGCCCCTCGTACGCGGCGGTAAAGCTGATATCTTCGTATATACCGCCGGTATAAGTAAACGTGCTTTCGCCGTAACCGTAACTGTTGCCGTACTGGTCGAGCCAATAATTAAAAAGATGCCCGTCTTTTTCTGCGGGGGCGGTTACGGTAATCGCCTCGTTAGCGTTATAAAGCCCGTAAGTAAACCCGTCCGAAAGGGTGCCGCCGTTCACCTTTACGTTAACATATTCTCCGTCCGCCGGCCTTTCGATATTATAGTTATAATAACGCTGAGCGGCGCTGCCGTAATTAAGCATGGAATAAAGCAGGTCTTGCAGCATATGATCTTCCGTGCCGCCGTTCCTCATATTATAGGCATATTGCAGAATACTGTACTTAAAAGGCGCGCTGTAAACGGGCGTGCCGTTATCGTCGTAATATGCGCATACGTAAACGTCGTCCGTCATCTGTTTTGCGGCAAGTTCGGTAAAGCAGAATACAGGATAAGTTACCCCGTTTATCTCCTGATGGTTATATACGTTCAACGTATAATCGGGGGCGCTCTCCGCAGTGTATTCCGCGGGTACGCTATCCCATACCAGCAGTTTTATAGAAGAGGTATCCTCTATATTTTCACTGCCCGCCGCGTAAAGTATGTACACGTTGTCCTCGAACTTTAAGTTGGCATAATGTATGTTGAGCGACTTTGCCCCGCCTTCTTCCGGCTGTGCCGCAATTGCAGAAACGCCGAACGCAAAACACAGCGCGCACATAACGCTCAATACGGCTGCCGCCGCTAACTTTAACCCTCTTTTCATTTTCTTTCTCCTTTTTGTTTCCAGGAATAAAAATTTCCCGGATCAGCCTCCCGTTACGCCCGTAACGTCATCCCACTCGCCCTGATTGTCGCTGTCTCCGGTGCCGCCGGCGCCAGAAGAAAGCAACGGCTCATCCGCCGAAAAGGTAAAAAAATCCGCCTTTTCGTATGCGCGTTTTCTCATAAAAAACCCTCCCCGAATAAAATTCCGATAATTACTGCTGCCCGCAAGTTTTGCGGGCAGAGGGGCGCGCCCCTCTCATTGCTTCATTTAATTTTATTATACTGCGCACAAAATACGCCGTCAAGCGAAAATTTAAATTTTTTGCGTATTTTAAGCCTGTTTTACACTTTTTTTACATAAACTGCCGCCGCGCAAGTTGCACGGCGGCGGGAAATTAAGGCGCGGCGCGCCGATTTTCAGTTATTAAACCGATACGTTGCGCCGTCAATCTTCAATATCTTTAACCTCTTCAAGCACCTCTTTTATTATATGCGCCGCACGGGAAAGCTGTTCCTCTTTATGGGTTGCCATATAACTCGTCCTCAAAAGGCTCTGCCCCTCCGGCACGGCGGGCGACACGGTGGAATTTACGTAAACCCCGCGCTCGAACAGTTTTTTGCAGGCGGTAAACGTGCGCCTGTTGGTATATGTATATATGGGGATAATGGGGGTTATCCCGTCCTCGTGCATTATGGGCACGCCCTCTTTTATGAGCGCCTTACGCATAAACACGCTGAGGTCCGTAAGCCTTTGCACCCGCTCCGGCTCTCTTTTAAGAATTTTAAGCGCCGCCCGCGCGCAGGCTACCGAGGCGGGCGTCATACTGGCGCTGAATATAAAGGGGCGGGAAACGTGGCGCACGTATTCGCACACTTTTCTTTCCGCCGCCATATATCCGCCTAAACTCGCAAGCGACTTGGAAAAGGTGCCCATATAGATATCCACCTCTTTTTCCAGCCCGAAATATTCCGCCGTGCCCCTGCCGCGCGCGCCAAGCACGCCGAGTCCGTGCGAATCGTCTACCATCACCCTTGCGCCGTACTGCCGCGCAAGCCGCACTATCTCGGGAAGCTTGCATATATCTCCGCCCATGGAAAAAACCCCGTCCGTAACTATGAGTATGCCCGCGCTTTCGGGCACCGAACGGAGTTTCTCCTCCAAATCCGCCATATCTGAATGATTATACCGCACCATCTTGGCAAAGGAAAGGCGGGCGGCGTCGTATATGCTGGCGTGGTTTTCCCTGTCGCACATTATATAGTCCGTCCTCCCCGCGACGGCGGAGATTATACCTAAATTACTCTGAAAACCCGTGGAAAAGGTTACCGCCGCCTCCTTGTCAAGAAAATCCGCAAGCTCTTCTTCGAGCAGAACGTGCTCTCTTAACGTGCCGTTTAAAAACCTGCTGCCCGAACATCCCGTACCGTATTCCTTTATTGCCGCCACGCCCGCCTCTATAACTTCCGGATGGGTGGTAAGCCCCAGATAGTTGTTGGAGCCTATCATTATTGTCTTTTTGCCCTCCATCACCACTTCCGGGCCCTGGCGGCTTTCCAGGCGGTGAAAATAGGGGTATATCCCGTCTCTCTTTACCTGTTCTATCCATTCGGTCTGTTCGCACTTTTTAAATAGATCCATTTGCTCTCTCCCTTGAAAGATGAGTATATTATATAATTTTTCCGGGAGAAAGGCAAACGATTTACGGGGTCATTCCCCCTGCGAGCCGCCCCGCCTTGCTCGTTGAACGCGAAAATATCCCGCGGCGGTATTGCGGCTTTTATACAGCATCTCCGCGCGGAGGGCGGAAACTTCCGCTTCCAGCGCGGCGACCCGCGCCCTCAAAAATTTGTTTTCCCGCTGTTTTTTGGCGGCTATCCTGCTTATAAGCCCGTTTATCTCCCTTTTTACGCGGGCAAACTGTACTTCCGATACCATTCCGCTTACGTCCTGCCCGCGCGCCGTTATATCCTTTACGCCCGCCTTTTCGCATGCGGCGAGCACCCTTTCGGGATCCTTTTTCATTATGCCGCGGAATTTGTTCTGATACCTTAACGCCGTCTTTCCGTTGCCGCCCGCAAGTTCCATTATAACGCTGCGTACCGATTTTCCCGCCTTTTTGCCTTCCGCCACCTTTTCGATGAGCATGTCTTCCTCTTCCTTTTTAAAAGGTTCCGTCCTCATTACCTCGGGCGCGCCGCCGCTGAAAAAGCGGGCGCGGAACTCCTCGTCGGATTTGGCGCGTTTCTGGACGGCGTAATACAGGTTTCTCGCCGTGCCGGCGGACTTGCCCGTCTTTTCCGAAAAACGCGTAAAAACCGCGGTAAGCGACTCTCCTTTCCGATCCTTTAATATCTCGCATAAAAGCGCCGCGTCAGATAATTTAAATCCGTATAACTCTTTCATAGCCCCTCCTTGTTTTGGCTTTTACACGGTTATTGACATAATAACGTAAAATTATACATACTTTTTTTATATAATGTATTATTATTTTTCATGCGACTACCCCGCCGCGCTTAAACTTAACGGCATATATATGGGCATTATAACGGACACGGTAAAATACTGCAAAGCCGACCCCGCCGCGCCGCCGCTTGCCGAAATACTGCCACTCGGAGCGGACGGAGCGGCGCCGCTCGCCTTTTTGCCGGACGATAATTTTTTAAACTCACCGCCTGATAATATGAGCGTTACAGACCTTAAAGGGGGATATTTTTTCAGGCTTAAAAGGCGGTGCACCGCAGGGGGTTTTTCGGTTATCGCCCAGGAAAGATATCCCGACCTTTTAGTTACGGTATTCAACGAGAACGGCGCCAAACTTTCCATTGAGACAAGGGCGGACTTTTATGCCGAAAGCCTGGAATTTCCGATAATATCCGCCGCTTTTGAAAGGTTTAATTTAAAAGGGGAAGAATTTCTTGCGGTAAACGCAGCCGCCTCGGAAGAGGAAGGCACACTGCTTTTTATCTACCGCACGGGGCAGAAAACCGAAAAGCTGCTGGCGCTTGGCGTGCAGAGTTTTAACGCGGAAAACGGGCTTACCACCGTGCGGCACATTAAGGATATGGCAAAGCATACCGTAACTTCCGTATGGGATTTTGACGGGACAAAACTTTACGAAAAAGAAAAAACGGTTACTTCAAACCCTGACTTTTCACCTGAAAAACTGCCCGAAAAACTGCTGCCTTACGCCTTTTGCGAGGAGTTTTTGTGCGGCGGAGATATTTCGGGCTATCTCGGCGAAGATATTTTGAAAAACGCCGATAAACTCGGCGGGTATCTCGGCGGCTTTATAGGCGTTATGCCCCCGCCGCGCTTTCGAAAAGAGGACGAAGTGGGGCTTATTTACCCGCGCGGCAAAAACGTGTATGAAGTAAAATACGCCGTCTTTACCCTGTCCTCCCGCAAAATAGTAAACCTGCGCATACAGGACTCCTGACATTCTTTGCACTTCCCGCCATGCCGCAACGGGCGCTCATTTGTCTTGCCGCGCATTGCCCCGGCCGCAGCCCTTGGCATGCCTTGTCCTTCTTTACCCCGTCGTCCCCGTAATGCTTGCCCGTCTTGGCGGACTGTGCCGCCGTAACATTTAAAAAGTTCCCGCCCTGCCGGTATCCGGCAGGGCGGCTGAAATTGATTTAAAACTGTTTATAGTTCCAAAAACAAGCCTTGTAATAAATCAGTTTATTTAAAACCGGGCTTTTAATCAATAAGCGGTCTTATAGATTTCAAGTATCTCCTCAACGCTGGTCTTTCTGGGGTTGCCGCCGGTGCAGGGGTCTATAAACGCGTCCTTAGAAAGCTGAACAAGGTCGCTTTCCTTTATGAGAACTTCTCCCGTCGCCCTGTTTTTAAGTTCCTTTATGGTCTTGGGGATATTCACGTCCTCGGCGAGTTTTTTGACTGCCGCAATAGCCGCGTCCGCCGCCTGCTCTTCGCTCATGCCCTTTATATCCACGCCCATGGCGCGCGCTATGTCGCCGTATTTTTTGAGCGCCGCGCATTTATTGTATTCCATAACGTAAGGCAAAAGCAGTGCGTTTGCCACGCCGTGAGGCACGTCGAACCGCGCGCCGAGGGGGTGCGCCATGGAGTGCACTATCCCAAGCCCCACGTTGGAGAACGCCATGCCCGCCACGTAAGAGCCGTAAGCCATGCCTTCCCTTGCGGCGGCGTTGTTTCCGTCCGCCACGGCAGCCCTTAAATTTTCGGCTATGAACTTTATGCTGTTCCAGCACAACAGGTCGGAAATGGGGTTTGCGCCCGGGGTGATATATCCCTCTATCGCGTGGGTGAGCGCGTCCATACCCGTGGATGCGGTAAGCCCTTTGGGCATGCTCATCATCATCTCCGCGTCGTTAAACGCTATCATGGGGATATCGTTGGGGTCCACGCACACGAGCTTTCTGCCCGCCTCTTCATCGGTAATAACGTAGTTTATGGTAACCTCCGCCGCCGTGCCGCTGGTGGTTGCAAAGCATATGGTGGGGAAAGCCTTGTTCTTGGTGTTTGCCGTGCCCTCTAAACTCTTAACGTCCGCAAACGAGGGGTTGGTGGCTATAACGCCCACCGCCTTTGCGGTATCTATGCAGCTGCCGCCGCCTATCGCTATAATAACGTCCGGCGCGTAATCGTTAAACGCCTTCATAGCCGCCTTTACGTTTGCAATGGTGGGGTTTGCCTTTACGTCCGAAAAAATGGTGTAGGTTACCCCTGCGCCGTCCAGAACGTCGGTAACCATCTTGACCACGCCGAACTTTACAAGGTCCCCGTCGGATACTATGAACGCCTTTTTCATATCGCGCTTATTCAGTTCCGCCACAACTTCTTTTCTGCAGCCTGCTCCGAAATAACTTGTTTCGTTCAAAACCATTCTTGCCATAAGATTTTTCTCCTTTGCGGAATTCCCGCCAAGTAAAATTTACCATTATACGGTAATTTTGTCAACCGTTTTATTAAAAATACGCATAAAACGTATGCGCATACGCATGATTTATTTAAAAAGTTTGCCGAATTTTTATTCAGCAGCAATCATACGCTCAATTTCGGCAAGTATTTCTTCCCTGCCCGCGCCCGTAACCGCCGAGGCGGCCATCACGTTGCCGACCCCCACTTTAAGTTCCGCCGCCAACGCGGCAATTGCGGGCTTTACCCGCGTTTTGGGAAGTTTATCCGCCTTGGTGGCGATTAAAGTAAAGGGCACCGCGTAATGATATAAATAATTTACAAGCGTTTTATCGTCCTCCGTAGGGGGGTGGCGTATGTCTATGAGGGACAGCAAAAGGGTTATTTTATGCTCGGCAAAAAAACTGTCCGTAAGCCGCGCCCAGGCAAGTTTTTCATCTTTACTTACCCGCGCAAAGCCGTACCCCGGAAGGTCTGCAAGCACAAAATCCCCGAAATCGAAATAGTTTACAAGCCGCGTGCGGCCGGGAGTTACCGAGGTGCGGGCAAGTTTACGGTTGTTTGCAAGCATGTTTATAAGGGATGACTTGCCCACGTTGGATTTTCCCGCCACCGCAACAAGCGGTTTGGGGGTAATATAAAACCCGTCTTTTGCCGCCGCGCTCTTTATGAATACAGGATTTTTTATTTTCATAGTCCCTCCATAGCCGCCTTGAAAACTTCGCCCACTTCGCCCGCGGTGATAAAGCGCACTTTTTCCTTTACTTCCGCGGGGATGTCCGCAAGGTCCTTTGCGTTGGCTTTGGGTATGATCACGGTATTTATTCCCCGCCTGTAAGCGGCAAGCGCCTTTTCTTTAAGCCCGCCTATGGCAAGCACCTTGCCGCGCAAAGTTATTTCCCCCGTCATTGCCACGCCGCGGCGCACGGGCAGCCCCGTGAACGCCGAAAGAATGGCAGTCGCCATGGTAATTCCCGCGGAAGGCCCGTCCTTGGGGGTTGCCCCCTCGGGAACGTGAATGTGTATATCGGTAGTTTCAAACCGCGCCTCGTCTATCCCGTAACTCTCGGAGTGAGAACGAATGTAACTTATTGCGGCGCGGGCGGATTCTTTCATCACGTCCCCAAGTTTCCCGGTAAGAAGTATTTCGCCCTTGCCGCGCATGAGCCCCACCTCTATGGTGAGAGTGGTGCCGCCCACGCTCGTCCAGGCAAGCCCGGTGCAGGCGCCCACCTGGTCGGCATCCGCCACCTCGTCCGAAAGCCGCCGCCTTACTCCCAAATATGTGCTCACGTCCTCTTTGCATACTTTCTGTTTTCTTATGCGCGGATGCTCCGCCACTTTTACCGCTATCTTTCTTATAACGGCGCCAAGCTGCCGCTCTAAGTTTCTCACCCCCGCCTCCATGGTGTAACCCTCTATTATCTCGGTTATCGCCTCGTCGGTTATCTCGGCTTTTTTCTCGGATATGCCGTTTTCTTTTAACTGTTTGGGGATAAGGTACTGCCTTGCTATCTGCAATTTTTCCTCGTCCGTATACCCGTTCAGCTCTATTATCTCCATGCGGTCCAACAGCGGATACGGTATGGTTTCCACCGTGTTTGCGGTGGTTATGAACATCACCGAGGAGAGGTCGAACGGGATTTCAAGGTACCTGTCCCTGAAAGTGCCGTTCTGCTCGGGGTCCAGAACTTCTAAAAGCGCGCTGGCGGGGTCTCCGTGAATGTCCGAGGAGAGTTTGTCTATCTCGTCCAGCAAAAATACGGGGTTACACGTGCCCGCCGATTTAAGCCCGTAAATTATTCTGCCCGGCATTGCGCCCACGTAAGTTTTTCTGTGCCCGCGGATCTCCGCCTCGTCCTTAAGCCCGCCAAGGCTCATCCGCACGAACTTTCTGCCGAGCGCGCGGGCAATGGACGTGGCTACCGAAGTCTTGCCCACCCCGGGCGGCCCCACGAAACACAGTATGGGACCTTTTATCCTGCCCGTCAGTTGCAGTACGGCAAGATATTCCACTATCCGCTCTTTCACCTTTTCTAAGCCGAAATGGTCGGCGTCCAGTATCGCCTTGGCCTCCGAAAGGTTCTCCCTGTCCTTGGTGTATACGCCGAAAGGCATGTCAAGTATCCAGTCTATATAATTAAGTATCACCGAATATTCGGGCGAGGAAGGGTTTATCCTGTCCAGCCGGGCAAGTTCTTTTAACGCCTTTTCCCGCGCGTACTCCGGCATATCCTTTTCCATAATGCGGCGGCGCAGCCCGTCCCCCTCTTCGGGGTCGTCTCCCAGTTCCGAATGTATCGCCTTTAACTGCTCTCTTAAATAAAATTCCTTCTGGCTCTTGTCAATACTGCCGCGCACCTTTCCCGCAATCTTTTTTTCTATCTTCAAAATTTCAAGTTCGGTGCGGAAAAGTTCGGTGAACATGATAAGTCTTGCCGAGGTTTTGTCCTCCGAAATCATGCTCTGCGCCTTGTCTTCCCTTAAATTTATGACCGACATAGCGTTATCCATAAAGGCGTTCGGTTCGGCAACTCCCTCTATGGTCTCCAGCATCTCTTTTCCTATGCGGTTATCGAACAGCGCAAACTCGTAAAACGCCTTTTTGGCAAGGCGGAAATACGCCTCCTTTTCGGTGCCTTCAAGGTCGTCCGCATAAGGGGCGCGGCGCACCGTGGCGGAAAAATACCCCTCCGAAGCGCCGAACGAAACGATTTTCGCGCGCGATACCGCTTCCGCCGTTACTTTCATGCCGCCGGCGGGCAGTTTCATTATCTGCTTTACGCGCGCTATTACGCCCGTTTTTAAGATGTCGCCTTTCTTGGGCGTATCGGTGAGCATGCTCTTTTGCGCCGCAATGAACAGTTCTCCGCGCGCGGCGTTCATTGCGTTTACCGAAACGGGGCGCGCCACGTCGAAATTGAGTATTGTGCCCGGGAACAGCACCTTCCCGCGGAGCGCCAGCACGGGCAGCACCTTTTCTTCCGCAGGGGCGGGCACGGGCGGCGCCGCATCGGGAACCGCTTTACTGTTTTGTTCGGCCGCGCCGGTATTTTCTTCGGCGGTATTTTCTTTTCTCATCTCTTCCATAATTTCACCTTATAAAGGGGTTTACAGGCAGTATTTTTTTAAGAGGTACTCAACCGGCCGGTCTTTATACGGCACGGTTATCTCCTTTGCAACCGCTTTAAGCTCCTCCCTTGCGTCCCCCACGGCAACGCCGTGCCAGGGGCCGCTCAGCAATTCTATGTCGTTAGTGGAATCTCCCACCGCTATCACGCTGTCATAGGGCACGCCGTAATGCTTTGCCAGAAACTCCACCGAAAACTTTTTGTCGCACTCGCGGGAAACGATTTCCACAAACATGGGCGCGCCGTTGTTTATTGCAAGTTTATCCTTATAAATGCCGTTGAGTTCCGCGGTGAGCTTGTCCGCAAGAGGGCGCTCGCAAATGCCGCCCACTTTAAGCACCTTTTTCTTTTTCCGCCGGATGTACTCCGAGAGTTTGCCCACGCACACCCCTTTCACCCGGCACGCCTGCTGATAATAATCGGTGTAGGGCGAGGGCTTTTCTATGTGCATAACGTCGTCTATATCGGCAAGCACTGCAACGTTCTGCCGCCCTTCCAAAAACTCCGCCGCCTCGGCGGCAAGTTCGTAATCTATACCGCCGGAAAACACGGCTTTTCCCGTTTCAATGTCGTTTATCATTGCGCCCTGATAGGATATCACCAGCCCTTTTATGCCGTATTGCAGGCAGATGGGGCGTATGGAGGCGAACATCCTGCCCGTACATATGGCAAATATGCCGCCCTTTTTCTGATATTCTTTTACCGCTTCAACCGTTTCCGGCTCTATCACGTCCGGCGCTTTGCCCAAAGTCCCGTCAAAATCGCTTACGAAAAGTCTGTATTTCATTGATGCCGTAATCCTTCCGAGTTAAGTTTTTCCATAATTCTGTCCGCCTGTACTTCGCCTATGCCCTCTACCTGCATAAGCTCTTCTTTGGTGGCGTTTATAATGCCGCCCAGGTCGCGGAACCGCTCCATGAGCGCGTGTTTTTTAAGTTTTCCCAGCCCCTTCACCCCGTCTAAAACCGAGGCGAGCGAGCGCTTGCCCCGCAGTGTGCGGTGATAGGTTATTGCAAAGCGGTGCGCCTCGTCCCTTATCCTTTGCAGCATTTTAAGGCAGTAATCGCTTTTAGAGAGCACCACCGGGTCGCTTTTCCCGGGCAAAAATATCTCCTCCTCGCGCTTGGCAAGCGATATGAGGTCTATGCCCTCTATATTTTCCTCGCGGAAAATTTCGCCCACGGCGGAAAGCTGCCCCTTGCCCCCGTCTATCACCATGAGGTCTGGCTTGGGGAACTTATCGGGGTCTGTTGCCATGCGGGCAAACCTCCGGCGCAGCACCTCCTGCAAACTCCTGAAATCGTCCGCCCCCTCAAAGGTCTTTATTTTAAAGCGGCGGTATTCGTCCCTGTCCGCCTCGCCCTCCGTAAACACCACCATGCTGCCCACCTTGTCCACGCCGGAGATGTTGGAAATATCGTAACACTCCATGCGGTGCGGGTAGTTTTTAAGCCCCAGTTTTTCCTGCAAAGAGCGGCAGGCGGCAACCGTCATGTCGTCTTTATGCTTTATTTTGTCCACCGCCACCGAAAGGTGCTCGCCTGCGTTCACTTCCGCCATATCGGCAAGCTGCCGCCTTACCCCCTGTTTTGCGGTATGAACGGCTACGCTCCTGCCGAGCACCGTTTTAAAATACTCTTCAAGAACTTCCGCATCTGTGAGCGGCGCGGCGGAAATTATCTCGGCGGGGATATCAGCCCCCTCCTTATAATAGCGCAATATAAATTCGCTTATGGCGTCGGAGGCGGAGAGCGCTGCGCTCTCGAACGAAAAGTTTTTAGAGCCCAGCATTCTCCCGCCCCGCACTATGAGCAGGTTTGCGGCGGAATATATGCCGTTTGCGGCAAAGGCTATAATATCCGCGTCAAGCGGGCGGTTGATGGCGGTTACCCGCTTTAACTTTAACTTATCCAGCCCCGCCAAGCTCTCCTTGTATTTAAGCGCCAGCTCAAAGTCCTGGTTTTCCGCCGCGGCAAGCATGCGCTCTTTGAGAATTTTTTCCGCGGGAGCTATGTCGCCCGAAAGAAACTCTACCCCCGCTTTTATTCTTTCCAAATATTCCTCGCGCGTAACGCCGCCGGCGCAGGGCGCAAGGCATTTTTTAAGATGGTAATTGAGGCAGGGTTTTAAAACTTTGCCTTCCGTAAGCGCCTTGTCGCACGGGCGCACGGAATATAAAAGATTAAGGGTATCGAGCAGGGAATTGACGGAAATTCCGCCCATATACGGCCCGAAATATTTCGCCCCGTCCCTCTTTATGCGGCGGGTTATGCGGAATGTGGGAAAATCCTCTTTAAGATTTATTTTGAGGTAAGGATAAGTTTTATCGTCTTTAAGCAGAATATTGTACCTGGGCTTGTACTTTTTTATGAGATTGTTTTCAAGCGAAAGCGCGTCTATCTCGCTGGGGACGATAATATAGTAAAAGTCGGCGATGTTCTTTACCATCGCCAGAACTTTATCGGGTTTTGCGCCCCCCTGAAAATACTGCCGTACCCGGTTTTTCAGGTTTTTGGCTTTACCCACATATATTACCTGCCCTTCTTTCCCCAGCATAACGTATACGCCGGGGTCCTTGGGCAGAAGTTTTAACTTTTCTTCTATCACGCTCACATATATATTATATATTATTTTGCGCGCAAAAACAAGAGTTTAATAACCTAAAAATTCCACGCCTTTCAAAAGAACTTCGGAAAGCGTGTCGTTCCGAAGGGAATAAAACACCACCTTGCCCTGCCGCTTGGTTCTTACGGCGTTAAGGTTTTTAAGGAGCCTTAGCTGGTGGGAAACCGTGGTCTGGTTAAGGTTGAGTATCCCGGAAAGGTCGCTCACGCACATCTCGGATATGGCGAGGGCGGAAATCATTTTTAAACGGGTATAGTCCGAGAATATGGAAAAAAAGCACACCAAATCGTCCAGAATCTCGCCTTTTGGCACATAGTCTTTTACCATATCCTGCAAGCGCTTGTCGATGAGCATATTCATAAACACACCTCTTTGCCTGTTTTTTGGCAATTTTTAATGATTGCACATATATTGTAACAAAAAGACAGCGCGCTTTTTACCGATTTAGGTCGCAAAAACAACTTTATTGGCGAGTATTCCGAAAAATAAAGGAGGTTTTATATGAACTCTACCACTATTACGCTGGCGGCTCTGTTGTTGCTTCTCACGGGAAACAACAACATCACCACCACACAACTATTGCTGTTGCTTGCGCTCCTTTCCTCATCTTCTAACGGCTGCGGGTGTTTCTTCGGCAACACCGGGACGGGAAATTAAAGAGAAAATATTCAATTCACCTCCGATAAAATTTGCCTTAAACTTAAAGCATAAAATACTTTTGAAACCGGCGACGCATTAAAATACGTAAGCGCCCGCCGCAAAGCTTGCGGCGGGCGCTTACGTATTTTAAATATAAAAAATATTTTATGAACGATATTTTCCTATCCCGTAAAAAATATGAAGTATATTCTCCGCCCGAAAAACTTGCGCCGAACTTACTCTGCCGCGGTATTTTCGCTCTTTTTATCCCGCGTAAGTATGCAAGCCGCGATTGCCGTGCCCAGCAGTAACAGCGAAAATACCAGCGCGCATATGGGCGAGCCGCCTACACTTCCCGCTGCCGCGTCATCAAGCACGGAAAGGGTAAGTATAAGATATGCCAAAGAAAGCGCCGCCGCTATGCAGGAAAACACCATATTAAGCATGCCGCCCTTCTTTGCCCCCGTTATCCTGCGAGCAAAGACCGCCATCATTATTATGAGCAGGACAAAGATAATGAGATAAACGGCAAACGCCGCAATGGACTTATTCATAATGGTATACATAATATCTTCCGGCGCTTCCGTAAGCCCTATCGCGCCCAAAATACCAATGGCAAGTAACGGTGCGGAAACACCGGCATTGACCGATTCGGTTACTGAAGAACCGATAGTAACCGATTTTATCATGTTTCCGGCAAGCGTTAAAAACGATATGAATACAAGCGCCGCGCATAAGCCGTTCATGACGTAATTCATAATATTTTTACCGGCGTCCTTGGGGTGGGTTATTATATGCAGTACGGCGGCGCCCGCCAAAAATACGGATACAAACGCCACGTTCAATATGGAAACGGTACCTAACCTAAAACTTACTTCCGCGCTCCCCGAGCCCGCTTCCACAGACATAAAACTTTTAAGTAAAATCAAAAGCCCCAAAAACGCCGCGGCGGGGGTAACAACGTACTTGCTCATGGCAAATTCCTTTTTGCCGCGCATGCCGCGCACGAACGCCACAGTACCGATTGCAAAGTACACCGCGCACACTATTATTATTGATGCAACTATGGCGCATAAAGACCCGGCAAGTAAATAGTTTGCTATCTCGAACTCACGATAGTATGTACCGGTCTGCGCCAATAATTCTTTGACATCTTTGAAACTGTCCACGAGAAAATAAAAGGAAGTTGCCCCGGAAGACGAGGTCAACTGCTCCGCTCCCCTTTCGGAATACACCATGGTAAAACTTATAAAGAATGAGCACACGAACATTATGCAGAGCGCCGCAAACAAAAGGCTTTGTTTTATCACGCTCATCACGTTATACGCCTTGCTTTTTGCCGCCTGCCTTTCCTGCTCCGCCTTTTTAAGTTTTTCGTGCGGCATCATGTAAGTTTCCGCCGCGGCGGTAATTTTTTTGCCGCACCGGGGGCAAAAAGAGCCTTCGAACGCCGTTCCGCAACCTTTGCAAACGGTCTTCCCGTCCGCCCGTGCGCCGCAATAAGAGCAAAAAACAGCCTCTTCGGGAATATCGCGCCCGCAATGCAAACACTTTTTCTTTCCGTCCACCCTCGCGCCGCATTGCATACAATATATCGAGTCATCCGCAAGTTCTGCGCCGCATTTTTTGCAAACCATAGCACTCTCCTTTTTCCTTACTCTTTCATAATTATGAAAGTTTATGAATTGATTTTAACACACCCTTGCCGCCCCTGTCAATACAGGTCGTGAAATTTTTTCGTAAATTTTTTGCGAGCAAGACCGCCGCAGTTTTTTAAGCAGATCCGCGGGCATAAATAACCCGTCCTCCGCGTTTTTTCGCGGAGGACGGGCAAATTACTTTTGATTATCGCCGATTATTTGATTTCGGAGAAATACTTTATGGTCCTAACCATCTGGCTGGTATAGGAGTTTTCATTGTCGTACCAGGCAACAACCTGAACCTGAGTCTTGCCGCCCTCCATGGGGATAACCATGGTCTGGGTAGCGTCGAACAGGGAGCCGTATTTCATGCCGATAACGTCGGAAGAAACGATTTCATCGGTGTTGTAACCGAAAGATTCGTTAGCGGCAGCCTTCATGGCGGCGTTAATTTCCTCTTTGGTAACGGCTTTGTTCACAACGGCAACCAGGATGGTGGTGGAGCCGGTAGCGGTGGGAACGCGCTGAGCGGAACCGATAAGTTTGCCGTTGAGTTCGGGGATAACAAGACCGATGGCCTTTGCAGCGCCGGTGCTGTTGGGAACTATGTTCATGGCACCCGCTCTCGAACGCCTGAGGTCGCCCTTTCTCTGCGGCCCGTCGAGAATCATCTGGTCGCCGGTGTAAGCGTGAACGGTGGTCATGATACCCGCTTCGATGGGAGCAAGGTCGTTAAGGGCCTTTGCCATGGGAGCAAGACAGTTGGTCGTGCAGGAAGCGGCGGATATAATATGGTCGTCCTTGGTCAGAGTCTTGTGGTTTACGTTATATACGATGGTGGGAAGGTCGTTGCCCGCGGGAGCGGATATAACGACGTTCTTCGCGCCGGCGTCGATATGCGCCTGAGCCTTTGCCTTGCTGGTATAAAAACCGGTGCATTCCAGCACGACGTCTATCCCCAGTTCGCCCCAGGGAAGTTCGGCGGCTTTTGCCATGGCGTAAATGGTGATTTTCTTTCCGTCGACAACGATATAGCCGTTTTCCTTTACGGACCCGTCTTCATTGAGAACGGCTTCTCCGAAAGTTACTTCGTGCTCTCTCGCGTAGTTGCCCTGCATGGTATCGTATTTGAGCAGGTGAGCAAGCATCTTGGGGCTGGTAAGGTCGTTGATGGCAACAACTTCGTAACCCGGTGCGCCGAACATCTGGCGGAACGCAAGACGGCCGATGCGGCCGAAACCGTTAATTGCAACCTTTGTTACTTTCGACATTATTTATGTCCTCCAAATTTATTTCTTTGATTTCCTTAAACTATTATATAGTCAATCGAAATTTTAGTCAAACATTTTCGCGCCGAATTTTAAACTTAAAGGGGTTTTAAGGGCTTTATCGGCGGTTTTTCAGATATTTTTATGCCTTTCGGTAGTTTAAAACTTTTTGCGGCGCCCGCTTATTTTAAATTTTCGGGGTTAAGGCACAAAAGGTCTTTGGGCAAAAACCTGCCGTCCTTTCTTATGAGTTCCCCGTCTAAATAAATTTCCCCGCCGCCGTATTCGGGCGTCTGTATCTGCACCAGGTCCCAATGCACGGCGGAAACGTTGCCGTTATAGCAATCGTCGTAACAGCAGCCGGGCGTAAAGTGTATGGAACCGGATATCTTTTCATCGAACAGAATATCCCCCATCGGCTTTACTATATAGGGATTAACGCCGAAGGAAAACTCGCCCACGTACCTTGCCCCCTCGTCCGTATCGAACACGGCGTTTATCTTTTCGGGCGCGTTGCCGGTGGCTTCTATAATCTTTCCGTCCTTAAAGGTAAGGCGCACGTTTTCGTATTTAAAACCGTTCTGCACGGAAGGCGCGTTGTAGGTTATTACCCCGTTCACGCTGTCCTTTACGGGCGCGGTATAAATCTCCCCGTCCGGAATATTGTGCTCGCCCGAGCACTTTTTGCTGCCTATTCCCTTTACGGAAAAAGATATATCGGTATCCTTGGCGATTATGCGCACCTTATCCGCCGCGTCCAGCCGCACTTTAAGCGCGTCCATGGCTTTATCCATTTTGGAATAGTCCAGATTGCACACGTTAAAATAAAAGTCCTCAAAGGCTTCCGTGCTCATGCCCGCCTGCTGCGCCATACCCTGATTGGGGTAGCGGAGTATCACCCACTTGGTGTTTTTCACCCTCAGTTCGTGGTGTACGGGGTGGGAATAAAATTCGCTCTCTATCTGCAAATTACGCTCGGGCACGTCTGAATTTTCAAGGCTGTTCTCGCCCCCGCGCACGCCGATGTAAGCAGCCATCTCTTTCATGCGGAAACCGTCGTACTTAGCGCGGAGTTTGGCGTATTCCTCGGTCTCTCCCATCAAAAGGGCGCGGGTTACGCGATTGTCGGAAATTTCCACGAAGGGATACGCCCCCGCTTTGAACGCCTCTTTTATGAGCGCGGTTACAAGCATATAGTCTATGCCCTTTGCCTCTATAAGCACCTTTTCGCCCTTTTTTAAGCTGCACGAATACCGCACAAGATTTGCGGCAAGTTTTTCTATTCTGGGATCTTGCATAATTATCGCTCCTTACCTGTTCTCGTTTTAATTATTATACTACATTTTAACTCCGTTTATAAAGGATTTTAAGCCAACCCGATAAATTTATTTGCGTATTTTCTTAAAAAATGGTATATTTGTATATAAGCGGCGCAGGGCTTAAAAACCTTTGTCGGCTCCGTTTACCGGCACTCTGCCGTAAAAAGCGGCGGCGGGTAAAAATCAGATAAAAATTATTTTTTCCGGGAGGAATATAAAATGGCATTGGTAACTTCCAAAAAAATGTTCGAACAAGCCTATAAAAACGGTTACGCCATAGGCGCGTTCAACGTTAACAACATGGAGATCGTTCAGGGTATCACCGAGGCGTGCAAAGAGGAAAAGGCGCCCGTTATCCTTCAGGTTTCCAAGGGCGCAAGGGCTTACGCCAACCACACTTACCTCATAAAACTCGTGGAAGCGGCGGTCATAGAGTGCCCCGACATTCCGATAGTTCTGCACCTTGACCACGGCCCCGATTTCGAGACCTGCAAAGCTTGCATTGACGGCGGCTTTACTTCGGTTATGATAGACGGGTCCGCCCATTCTTTTGCGGACAACATTGCCGTTACCAAAAAGGTTGTGGAATACGCGCACGACCACGGCGTGGTGGTGGAAGGCGAACTTGGCACGCTTGCCGGCATTGAGGACGAAGTGAGCCACGCGGTAGGTTCCTATACCCGCCCCGAAGAAGTGGAAGAGTTTGTTTTAAAGACCGGCGTGGATTCTCTCGCCATTGCGATAGGCACCAGCCACGGCGCTTATAAGTTCAAACCCGATCAGTGCACCAGAAACGCACAGGGCATCCTCGTTCCCCCGGAACTGAGGTTCGATATTCTGGAAGAAGTGAGCAAGCGCCTGCCTAACTTCCCCATAGTGCTGCACGGGTCTTCTTCCGTTCCGCAAGATTACGTTAAGATGATAAACGAAAACGGCGGCAAAATGCCGGACGCTATCGGCGTTCCCGAGGAGCAGTTAAGGAGAGCCGCCGAACTTTCGGTGTGCAAAATAAACATAGATTCCGACCTGCGCCTTGCAATGACGGGCACCATAAGAAAGTTCTTCAACGAACATCCCGACAAGTTCGATCCGAGAGAATATCTTAAACCCGCAAGGGCAAACATAAAGGAACTCGTTCGCCACAAGTTAAAAGACGTGCTGGGCTGCGCCGGCAAAGCGGACGAATGCAAATAAGCATATAACAAAATAAGAGCGTTAAACCTTGTGGGGGGGCGCGGGTTGGGGGGGCCCACCAAGTTTTTTATAGAAAATCCCGTTTTAATTAATTTGGGCCGTCCGCAGAGGTTATATTCATAAACGCGCATTTGTTGCGCTAAAAAATCATTTATATGCGCATACGTTATTTGCCCGTGTCGCAGAACCTGTACTGCCGCGCGGTGAGCGTTACGGAAAAGTCCTCGTAAGAAGAGCCGCCCCACGGGAAAGAAGATTTCTGCCGCTCGCCGTATATGGTAACGGTATCGCCGAAGACAAGCCTTTCTATCACACCGCTTACGTCCGCAACGGAAGAAACCGAAATCTTCGTACCGCCGTTTTGGGCTATTCCGGTTATTATATCGCCCACTTTAAGCCCCGCGCTTTCCGCCTGGCTGCCCGCGGTTATCGCCGCAACGCCCACGCTACCGTTGCTTTCCAGCACGGTAAAGCCAAAACTTTCCCTGTGCCCTTCCACAAACCCGTAATTGGCGCCGGTGTAGGTGGAGAGCAGCTCCTCGGCAATTCTTACGAAACCGTTATTCTCTTCCGCCGAAACGCTTTCAAACGGTATGGCGAAATTTATCTGCTGATAATCGTCGTTCCCTGCGTTGGTTATACCCACGAGTTCACCGTAAAGATTATACAGCCCGCCGCCCGAATTGCCGTGGTTGGAAGTTACGTCTATCTGCACAAGGTGCATATCGCCTATATCCGCCACCGAGACCACACGGTCGAGATAACTTATATACCCCGCCGAAAAAGAACCGGGAAGTTCGCCCGTGGGGTTGCCTATGGCAAACACTTCTTCCGCCACCGAAAGGGAATAACCCTCTTCAGTGGGGACCTGCGCCTTTACGATATTGTCCGCCGAAAGCCGAGTTCCCGAGAGCGCAGGTTTTGAAAGATCGAGTTTTATCACAGCAATATCGGATGTTTTGTCGCCCCCGATAAGCGATACCGCGTTCTCACCCGTAATGTCGCCGCCTATATATCCTTCAAAAATATAATCTTCGTTGTCGTAACGGCAGTTCTCGTCGGGAAGATACAGCGTTATGTCCCCGCCGGACTCTACAACGTGATGGCAAGTTACTATATATACGTCTTTGTTGTTTGCGCCGCTCTCGTACTGCACATCCACTATAACGCCGGAACCCGCGCTGGTGCCTTCTGCCGTGCTCATGATTATTGCCACGGAAGTACGCTTTACCGCTTCATACGCCTGCGCATAGTTTGAATAGAGCGTCCTCTCTCCCTCTTCCTCGGTATTGAACACAACGGTCTGCCTCTCCGCGGTCATGCCCGAACCGTTACCTCCTCCCGAGCCCGTGCTTCTGAAAGAACACCCCGCCGCGGCGGTTACCGCTATCGCAAATATAAGTAAAACGGATAATATTTTACTGAATTTTTTCATACTATCCCTCCTTTTTACACCCATATTTTAATTTAACAGTATTGAAAAAAACTTTAAAACCCGAAAATTTTTAAAATATTTTGCGGCAGAATATTTTAAATTTTCTTATCCTGATTTCATTATTGCCTTACTATTTAAAATTTCTGTCTTACCGCAAAATATTATATATGTTTAACCGCTTTTTTTGTTTCGCGCCGCCGGGCAGACGTATGCGCATACGTTGCCTGCCGAACGGTATAAAAAGATAAAGGGCGCCGGCGCCCTTTACCACGCCGGCGCCCGCGGAATACTGCCGCAAACACAGACGCAATATGTTAAACGGCAGTAATTTCCGGTAATTTCAGGCTATCACTAAAATGAAAATCACCTTACCGCCGACAGGATAAGTATTGGCAAATAAGGTAATTTTATGCGGCGAATATTAAATTTATTCCTCTTCCTCTTCTTCCGGAAGGTCCACGTTGTGGTAGACGTTCTGCACGTCGTCCAAATCTTCGAGAGCGTCTATAAGCCTTTTGAACTTGGCAAGGTCGTCGCCTTCTAAGGTTATCTTGTTCTGCGGCACCATCTCAATCTGCGCCTCGAAAAAGTTAAGCCCCTTGTCCTCCAAAAACTTTCTTACGGACGAAAAACCGGCAACGGAAGTATGCACCTCGAACGCGTCGTCTTCCGAAATAACGTCGTCCGCGCCGGCCTCTAAAGCATATTCCATCATGGCGTCCTCCGTTAAGTCGGGCGTTCTCTCCACTATTATAATGCCCATATTGGTAAAAGTAAAGGAAACGCAGCCCGCGTTGCCGAGCGAACCCCCGTGTTTTCTCATGGCGGTGCGCACAAAGTCCACCGTGCGGTTTTTGTTGTCCGTAAGCGCCTTAATTATTATGGCGCTGCCAGCGGGGCCGTACCCCTCGTAAGTGAGTTCTTCGTAATTATCGCCCGAAAGTTCGCCCGCCGCCTTGGCTATGCAGCGCTTTATGTTGTCGTTGGGCATATTGGCGGCCTTGGCTTTGGCAATGGCGTCCGCAAGCTTACTGTTGGTGTTGGGATCGGGGTTATTTTTTGCGGCAACCGCTATCTCCCTGCCCACCTTGGTGAAAATTTTGCCCCTCGCCGCGTCCTGCTTGGCTTTTTTAACGGCGATGTTCGCCGCATGACTGTGTCCTGACATATATATCTCCTTATGATAGTGAATCGTGTTTCAGGGCGTACATAATTATGCCGGCGGCAACCGCCGCGTTAAGGCTTTCCATACCGCCCTCCATTGGTACCGATACGCACTTTTGCGAAAGCGCGCGCATACGGTCCGACACCCCGTGCGCCTCGCTGCCTATTACAAGACAGAATTTTTTTGCCGGCACAAAGGTAAATACGTTTTCGCCGCGCATATCAGCCGCGTAAAAGGGGACATTCACCAATGAAGCAAGCGCCTCCCTCTCCCCCGTGTGTATGCGCACCCTGAATATCCCGCCCATGCTGGCGCGCACCGACTTGGGGGAATACGCGTCCGCACAGGCGGCAAGATACAGGTCGTTATACCCCGCTGCCGCGGCGGTCCTTATTACTGCGCCCACGTTGGCGGGGTCTGCCACTCCGTCCAAAAAGACCGAGTTCCCTTGGGGCGGAGTAAAACTTTCCGCGGGTTTTTTAACCACTGCGACAACCCCCTGCGGACTCACCTCGCCCGATAAACTTTCAAACACGCTTTCGGTTACCGCGTACACGGTTTCTCCTTTGAGGTCTGCCGCGTTTTCCAGCGCGTTAAGCCCTTTTTCGGTGCCGAAAATGCATTTTACGCCGCCGAAAGAAAGCGCTTCCGCCGCGGTCTTGACGCCTTCCGCAAGGAAAAGCCCTTCCCTGTCCCGCGATTTTTTATCGAAAAGCGCGCGAGCCGCTTTTACCTGTTCGTTTTGCCGTGAAGTAATCATACGACCGAAATAAAGCCTACGCTTTCGGTAGGCTTTATTCTCTTACTTTTTTAAGTTGGCTTTGGCGCTCTCGCAAAGCGAGGAAAAAGCGGGCGCGTCGGACACGGCGATCTCCGCCAGCATCTTCCTGTTGAGGTCTATGCCCGCGTTTTTAAGCCCGTACATGAACTTGCTGTAAGAAAGCCCGTTTATCCTGCACGCGGCGTTGATCCTCGCTATCCACAGCGATCTGAAATCGCGCTTTTTCTGTTTCCTGCCGTAATAAGAATAAAGCTGCGCCTTCATCACGGCTTCTCTTGCCACTCTGTATCTCTTGCTCCTGCCGCCGAAATAGCCTTTGGCAAGTTTAAGTATTTTTCTACGTTTTTTAACGGCGTTTACCGCTCTTTTGATACGCATGTCAAACCCTCCTATTTATTGTATATAAGCGTCTTTACGGTCTTAGCCTGCGTAGCGTCTACGTAAGCGCCGTCGCACAGATTGTTCTTTCTCTTTCTGTCTTTCTTGGTAAGAATGTGATTCTTGCCGGAACAAGCCCGTTTTATCTTGCCCGTTGCGGTTACTTTGAATCTCTTTTTCGCCGCGCTCTTTGTCTTCATTTTCGGCATTTTAGTACCCTCCGTTAGTTTTATTGTTTATAGGTTACGCTTTGAGCGGAGCCAGCATCATCCAGATATTCCTTCCTTCGGTTAAAGGCTGTTTTTCAATGGTGCCGCAATCTTTTACTATGTCGTAAAACCGCTTCATCACGTCTATCCCCAGTTCCTGATGCGCCATCTGCCTGCCGCGCATCCTTATGGAGACTTTTACCTTGTTGCCGCCAGAAAGAAATTTCTGAGCCTGGCGAGCCTTTACGTTGAGGTCGCCCACATCTATCGTCATGGAAAGCCAGACTTCCTTTATCTCCACCGTCTTTTGGTTCTTTTTCGCCTCTTTGGCTTTTTTCGCGGCCTCGAAAAGATATTTCCCGTAATTCATCAATTTGCAGACGGGCGGGTTTGCCGAAGGCGATATCTTAACGAGATCCAGCCCCTTTTCCTCGGCAATGCTTTGCGCCTCCCGTGAAGACACTATGCCCAATTGTTCGCCCGTTTCGCCTATAAGGCGCACCTCTCTGTCCCGAATTTCTTCGTTTAACTGATGTTCTCTTTTGATAACCGTATACCCCTTTGATAAATTTTCTTTTTCCTAAGGCAAAAAGAAGAGCCGCCCGAAAAAGACGACCCCGAACAGTACCGCAGGCGCATTACGCCCCCAAAAGGCATAGTTGCGCACGCATGTAAGTCTATCGAGCCGAACAAAATCTCCGCCCGGCGAGAAGGGTCTCTTCTTCTTGACCCTAATATAATACTAAATTTTAAGGCGGCTGTCAACCGTTTTTTAAGTTTTTGTTTACGTCCGCCGAATTTTTTATTGTTTTACGCACCTTCCGTAATATAACGCAATATATAACGTATAACGCGCCTAACGTATAACGCGCCGCAATATCCCGTATTATTGCAGCCTCTCGTAAATTCACGTGCCCTCCGCATAATTGCGGAGGGCACGGACTCTTAAACGAATAATTCATCGTTTTAATCAACCGTAAACGGTTTTACGCCCGAACGGTTTTTCGGCTAACGCCCATTCGTGCCTTAACCAACAATTTCTTTTCGGCAAAACTTAAATACGGTTTCAGTTGGAGGAGGCCGCTCCCGCCGTTTCGCCCGGCGTAACGGCTATGGCGGCAAACCGCCTTACCGATTCCAGCGCGCTTATACAGCTTTCAACCGTATCGTACCCCTCGCCCACGCATATAACGGACTTGTTTGCGTTGCGGAGTTTATAATAGAATCTGCCGAACTTATCTTTTTCTATTACGAAATTGCCCTCGGCTGAATTTTTCTTAACGCTTTCTATGGCCCTTAACGCCGTCTTTCTCTCCTTTACTTCTTCCGTGGAGAGCATGAGCTGACCGTTATTTGCGTACAGCCGCGCGCAATATCCGCCCGTCTCGCCGCGTTCTATCTTCCATTTGCCGCGAGCGCCGCGCTTTATTTCGTACTCCGCCTGCACGGGCTGATAGTCAACGTATCTTTCGCCTTCCTCTATGTTCTCGGATATTACGGCGGTCTTTATGAACCGGCGCGCCGATTCCATTGCGGCGTAACACCCTTCGCGCGTGGTGTATATCTCGCCCACGCACAAAAGTTTGTTGCCCGCGGACTTAAGCTTAAAGTAAAAATCTCCGCCCTTGGTGTTGTATATGACAAAGTTGCCGTTCTGGGCGCCCTTGGCTATGGTCTCTATGCCGCTCTTTACACCATCAACCGAGGAATACGTTTCGCTGTTTAAAAGCACCTCTCCGTTGGAAGCAAGCAGTTTTGCGGTATATTCGCCCTCTCTTCTTATCTCTATTACCCATTTGCCGCTCGCCTTTTTTGACTTTGAAGTCCCGGACTTTTTAGCCGCCGGTTTTTTGACGGGCGCCGCGGTCTTTTTCTGTTCGGCGGGTTCTTCGGGTTCGGCCTCCCTTTCGGGGGCGGGCTCCTCTGCGGACTCCGTTTTTTCTTCAGGCTCGGTTTCTTCAGCTTCATCGCCTTGTGGAGGAATTTCTTCCTCCGCGGGCTCCTCCCTTACCGGCTCTTCCGCCCGTACGGGTGCGGCAGGCTCCTCTTCGGGAACTTCTTCGGCGGGTGCCTTTTCGGCGGCGGGCTGTACGGCGGTTTCAGCGGCGGCGGTTACTTCCGCCTTTTCGTCCGCCTTGTTTTCTGCCGCCTGTTTAGCCCGCTTTTTCTTTGCGGAATGCGCCGCGCATGCCCATATGATTATTGCGATAATTATCACAATAACGCACAGGCCTATTATTCCCACCGCCAAGGTGGAAATGCCCAGCCATTGCCCTATGGGCCGGCAGATGCTTCTTAAAAAATCGAGAAGCCAATCCATAATATTTTCCTCCCAAAATTATTGATTTATCTTACCGCGGCGGTACCGCACACGGAAAATTTCACACCGTTTGCCCGCTAAACCGAAAGGCGGCAGCCTTCTCAGAGCTTTTCCGCTCCGTCGTTAAAATACAGTATACCCAGGGTGTTTGCCCCGCAGTGGCTGGCAATCGTACCGCCCGCCCGGGTTTCCAGAATTTCTTTAAACCCTGCGTCCTCCACGGCGGCGCGAGCCGCCGCTACCATCTCCGGCGTGGCGGACGTATACGTTATAAACACCCTCTTTAAGTCGGGCGTATTGAATTCTTCAAGCACGCCCTTGCAATAGTCGGCAACCACCTTATCCATCTTGCCGCGGTACTTTTTGTCGGAAAGCATCTTGCCGCCTTTAAGCACTATTCGCGGGCGGATTTTAAAAACGTTTGCGCCCAGCAGCTGCAGGCTGTTGCACCTGCCGCCCTTATAGAGATAATCAAGCCGTTCCACCACAAAACTGACTTGCAGTTTTTCTGCGCGCGCCTGCGCCTTTGCGGCTATCTCGGCGGGCGCCACGCCCTGCTCCGCCAGTTCCCTTGCATACATGGCAAGCAGCCCTATCCCGGTGGATAAACTCATGCTGTCCACAACGTAGGCTCCCGGCACGTTTTTGGCGGCTTCAAACGCATTCCCGCACGAAGAGGTTATCCCGCCCGAAAGGCAGATATGCACTACCGCGTCATACTCCTTTCTCAATTCACGGAAAAAATCTTCGTACTCGAACTGATTGAGCGCCGTGGTCTTGGGCAGGGTGTTATATTTTTCAACGTATTCGAACATCTCCTTGGTGGTATGTTCGCCGTCCTTAAACGTCATATCACCGAGGGTAATGGTGTAGGCGATAACTTTTATATCGTATTTTTCAAGTAACTCTTTGCTGAGGTCGTTTGTGGATTCCACCGAAACGGCTATTTTCATCAGGTCCTCCCGCTCTGCACAATAATTTAATTTATTATATTTTATCACATAAAATAACCTTTGACAATCGTTTTATGTAAATTCCGCCGCTTTTTACCCTTTCTTTTTTCCTAAACCAAGCCTTTTTCCCACGAAACGCTTGCTTTACCGGCGGCAGAGTAGTAAAATGATTGTGTAAAAAACATTTTCAGGAGTTTTTATGCGGCTTATAGACGGAAACGTAAAAGAGAGCGCCGTAGTATACGGCAGTTTCGGCGAACACGAGGGGCAGCTCGTTACCATAAGCGGGTATATACACCGCATAAGGGAAATGACGGGGTTTTCATTTGTGCTTATCCGCACGCGGGATGACGTGGTGCAGTGCGTTTACGCCCCGGAATTTTCCGATTACCGGTGGGACGAGAGGCTAACCGAGGAGGCAACCGTTAAAGTTACCGGCAAGGTGGTTTCGGGAACGGACGCCAAGGGCGAAAAGCGCTACGAATTGCAGATACACGCAATAGAGATCCTCTCCCTTCCCGCCGAGCCCCTGCCAATAGTCATTAACAAAAAGACGCTGGACGGGGTGCATTTAAATACAATACTCGACTATCGCCCCGTGTCCCTCCGTAACCCGAGAGAGCGCGCAATTTTCAAATTGCAGGAAGGCATAGCCCGCGGATTCAGGGAATTTCTTTCTCTTAACGGGTTTACCGAAATACACTCCCCAAAAATAAACTATGCGGGGGCGGAAGGCGGCACCAACGTATTTAAACTCGACTATTTCGGCAAACAGGTATACCTGGCGCAGAGCCCGCAGCTGTATAAACAGGCGCTGGTGGGCGTTTACGAGCGGGTGTTCGAAATAGCGCCCGTGTTCCGCGCCGAGCATCACGACACTTCGCGCCACTTAAACGAGTATATCTCCATGGACTTCGAGATGGGCTTTATAGACGGGTTCGAGGACGTTATGAACATGGAAACGGGCGTATTGAAATACATTATGAACCTGCTTAAAACCGAGTATAAGAAGGAGGCGGAACTGCTCCGCGCCGACATACCTGAGATTACCGAAATACCCGCCATCAAGTTTACGGACGCCAAGGCGCTTTTAATGGACAAATTTAAATATAAGCCCACCGACATGAAGGACTTTGACCCGGAGGAGGAGAGTCTTCTCGGCAAGTACGCAAAAAAAGAACTGGGCAGCGACTTTTTGTTCGTTACCCACTACCCCTCCGTAAAGCGCCCGTTCTATACCATGGACGACCCGGGAAACCCCGAATACACCTTGTCGTTCGACCTGTTGTTCCGCGGGCTGGAAATAACTTCGGGCGGGCAGCGCATACACGACTATAACATGCAGGTAAATAAGATGGAAAAACTGGGCATAGACCCCGCCGCTTTCGACACCTATCTTATGCTGCATAAATACGGCGCGCCCCCGCACGGCGGGCTGGGCATAGGTCTGGAACGGCTTACCATGCACCTTTTAGGCTTTAAGAACGTAAGGGAAGCCGCAATGTTCCCGAGGGACATAAACAGGGTTACTCCCTGATTCTCTCCCGTTTTTATACGTAACGCTTAAACTTCGGGGGCGGCTGTTTGCCGCCCCCGCGTTTTATTCCGTCTTTGCCCGGCGCTTTTCCGCTGCGCCCCGCCGTGCTTTTTATTGTTTACGATATACTTTGTTTAAGCAAACCGTTACTCCGTGCGCGCGCTTTTGGCGTTCACCGCAAGAATACCGCATATCGTGCCCGCCGCCGCGCCGAATACAAGGTCCGCCCAAAAAGAACCGCCCGCGCCGCTCCCGCACATTATTAAAAACGCAAGGTGAGTAAGCGATATGTATAATATACCCGTAAGCAGCCCTTTTAACCAGCCGCCTTTTCCCCTGACCGAAGTAAAACAGCCCAGAAACAAGGATATAACCTTTATGAACTGATTTACGGCTTTCACCGCCGTCGTAGAAAGCGCCGCCATTTTAAGCACCAGCGCAAAAAGCAGAATACCTACCAGGGTGCACACGAGCGCCACCGCCGCACCCTTTATAATCTGCAAAACAAAACTTCCGCCTGTCTTTACGTTCATAAAAAACCCCGCACACCTTTTTATAAAGGATATGCGGGGGATTACTCTGTTTATGACCTGCCGGATATTTTCGGGCAGATTAAACTTTAATTTCGCGCCGTTTCTCACCCGAATAAGGCAAATGCCTTAAACAAATTATTTCTTTTTGCTCTTCTTTTTGGGCTGCGCCTCTTCCTCTGCGGGGGCGCTTTCTTCTGCCGCGGGTTCGGTTTCGGGCTTATCTTCCGCCTTATCCGCCGCGCCGACAGCCGTGTCGAAGGGTTCGGCGGGGCTTTCGGCAGGCGCCGCGTTCTGCGCCTGGTCAGCCGCGTTATCTGCGGGAGCCGGCGCCGCGTAGCCTTCTGCCGGAGCGGTCTGATAAATTGCCGCCTTATCGAACTTTACGTACGCCTTGTTGTCCCCCGTGCCCGTTTCGAGCACGAAAGTGTTTTCGGCGTTGTTAATCTCGTGCACAAAGCCGCATATGCCGCCTATGGTCTTTACCCTGTCCCCTATTTTAAGTGCGTCCACCTTGGCCTGCGCTTCCTTCTGACGCTTTTTGTTGGAAATGCTCTGCCATACAAAAAGCCCCACGATAGCCACAACCAGCACTACGAGCATTATTATGGTGCCCGTGTTGCTCCCGCCGCCGCCCGTATTTCCGCTGTCGGCAGCATCGGCCAATAAGTTATAAAACCACATTATTTACGTCTCCTTTATAAACGAATTTTTTTGTTTTTATATATTGTAAATTATTTTTTCCGATTAGGCAAGCGTTTTGGCAAAGAAAAATTGCCCCGGGCGTTTAATTTGCGCGCGGATAGGTGTCTTTCGTGTCCGCGTAAAATTTTTCGGCAAATTCCGCAAACCCGCCCTCCAATATGGCGTTTCTCATTTCGCGCATAAGTCTGTTTAAATAAGTTATGTTGTGGAGGCTTAGCATCATGCCGCCCAGCATTTCGCCCACGTTGATAAGGTGGCGAAGATACGCGCGCGTGTAATGGGTACAGCAATAACAGTCGCACTCGGGGTCAAGCGGAGAAAAGTCCTCTTTATAGGCGCCGTTTCGCACCACCACTTTGCCGGAGGAGGTGAACGCCGTACCGTTCCTGCCCACCCTGGTGGCAAGCACGCAGTCGAACATATCCACCCCGCGGCGCACGCCTTCCACCAGGCAGTCCGCACTGCCTACACCCATGAGGTACCGCGGTACGTTCTGCGGATAATAGGGGTACATAGCGTCCAATATCTCGTACATAACGCTCTTGGGCTCCCCTACCGAAAGTCCGCCTATTCCAAAGCCGTATTTTACAAACGGCAGCGTCTCTTTAAGACTCTTTATCCTCAGGTCTTTAAACACGTTGCCCTGCACTATGGGAAAAAGCGCCTGCTCCGGGTTTTTATGACAGTCGTAACAGCGCTCTAACCACCTTAAAGTACGCTCCATAGCCTCTTCCGCGCGGGGCTTGTCCACCCCGAACGGCGTGCACTGGTCAAACGCCATGATTATATCCGCGCCCAGGTTGTTTTCTATCTCCATAGCCTTTTCGGGCGAGAAAAAATGCAGCCTGCCGTCCACGTGGGAATTGAAGTATACCCCTTCGTCCCGTATTTTATTTAACTTGGCAAGCGAAAAAACCTGAAATCCGCCGCTGTCGGTTAAAATAGGCCTGTCCCACGCCATAAACTTATGCAGGCCGCCCGCCTTTTTTACCGTTTCATCCCCGGGACGGACGTGCAGATGATATGTGTTTGCAAGCAGTATCTGGGTCTTTGCCTCTTTTAAGTCGCGCGGCATGACCCCCTTTACGGTGGCCTGAGTGCCCACCGGCATAAAGGTAGGCGTCTCTATATCTCCGTGAGGGGTGTGCAAAATTCCTGCTCGCGCGCCCGAACGCTCGTCCTGCTTGATAACTTCGTAATAAAATTTCTCCATAATAACCTTAAAATATAACGTATGCGCAAACGTCTTGCGCTTTAATTCAGTAATATCGCTTTTTAACCGCGCTTTATCCGATATAGTGGAAAGGATAAGACACGCGAGGAAAACCCGAGGGCGCGTACTTTCAGCGTACGTAACCGAGGGTTGCCGCAGCGCAGCTTAAGTATTGCTACGGTTAAAAGCACATCATTCCCGACAGTTAAAGCGGAACAGACTATGCTCGTTTTAGAACCGAGCAAGACGCGGCACGCGAGGAAAACCCGAGGGCGCACAGACTATGCTCGTTTTAGAACCGAGCAAGACGCGGCACGCGAGGAAAACCCGAGGGCGCGTACTTTCGGCGTACGTAACCGAATGTTACCGCAGCGCAGCTTAAGTATTGCGACGGTTACGTGAAACAGAATGAGGATTAGAGAAGCAAGCAGGTCGCGGAGCGCGCGGAAACTGCAAGGGAGTTTACTAAGCCGTAAATGACCGAGCAGACCCGTAAGCGCGACAAAGAGATGCGCCGCTTATACAATCATCATTGCGTCGCCGAAAGAAAAAAACCTATACCTTTCTTTCACTGCCTCTTCGTAAACTTTGAGCATCTTTTCGCGCGAAGAAAATGCCGACACAAGCATTAGCAGCGTGGACTTGGGCAGGTGGAAATTGGTTATGAGCGCATCCACGCACTTAAATTTATATGGCGGATAGATAAATATCCCCGTCTCCGCCTTAACGGGCTTTACAAAACCGCATTCGTCGGCGGCGCTCTCCAAAGTTCTCACGCTCGTGGTGCCCACCGCCACCACCCTGCGCTTTTCTTTTTTGGCGCGGTTTATCTGTTCGGCGGCGCGCTCGTCTATCTCATAATACTCGGTGTGCATATGGTGCTCGGAAATATCCTCCGCCTTTACGGGGCGAAAGGTCCCCAACCCCACGTGCAGCAGCACGTCCGCAATCTCCACCCCCTTGTTTTGCAGGGAAGTTAAGAGTTCTTGGGTAAAATGCAGCCCCGCGGTGGGCGCCGCGGCAGACCCGTCTTTTAAAGCATAAACCGTTTGATACTGCGAATTGTCTTTCAGTTTTTCCGTAATGTAAGGCGGCAGGGGCATCTCCCCCACGCGGGTAAGAATATCTTCGAACACGCCGTTATAATAAAATTGCACCCTGCGCGTTCCGCCCTCCTCGTTTACCGACAGAACTTTAAGCGAAAGTTCCGGGCTTACGGTAAGCACCGCGCCCGGCCGCGCCTTTTTGCCCGGCTTTACAAGCACTTCCCATTCGTCTAAGGTAATGCGCCTTAAAAGCAGTACTTCCACCGCCGCCCCGCCCGCGGTGTGAGAATATATCCTTGCGGGCAGCACTTTGGTGTTGTTCCTTACAAGCAGGTCGCCCTCTTTCAGATAGTCGCCTATCTCGTAAAAACGGCGGTGAAATATTTGGTCTTTCGCCCTGTCGTACACAAGCAGGCGGGAAGAATCCCGCGGCTCCGCCGGATGCTGGGCTATAAGTTCTTTGGGAAGAAAATAATCGAAATCGCCGGTCTTCATGTTTATTGTTCTTCGTCCTTATAATCGAATACGGAAATCTGTTCGGCACGCCCGCGCGGCACGGGTATGCCCACGTGTTCGTAACCCTTTTTTAAAAGCACTCTCCCACGCGGAGTACGCGCTATAAAGCCGAGCTGCAGTAAATACGGCTCGTACACGTCTTCAATAGTGCCAGGGTCCTCGTTTATCGTGGCGGCAACCGTTTCCAGCCCGCACGGCCCGCCCCCAAACTTTTCCGCCATGGAGGTAAGGAGCTTAATATCTATCGCGTCCAGCCCCAGCTCGTCTATTTCCAGCATTTTGAGCGCGCCCTTCGCGTCCGATAACTGCACCGTGCCGTGCCCCTTTACCACCGCGTAATCGCGCACGCGGCGCAACAGCCTGTTTGCTATCCTCGGCGTGCCGCGGCTGCGCCGCGCCACCTCTTCCGCCGCCGTATGCTCTATTTCGGTGCCCAGCATTCCCGCCGCCCGCTCCACAATCTCGGTGAGTTCGGCGGGCGAATAGGTTTCCAGCCGGCAGATTACCCCGAACCTGTCTCTTAAAGGAGATGACAGCATCCCCGCGCGGGTGGTAGCACCTATTAGCGTAAAGCGCGGCAGCGGCAGACGCACGTTCTTGGCGGAAGGGCCTTTGCCAACTATAAAGTCCAGCGTAAAATCTTCCATTGCGGGATATAAAATCTCTTCCACGTTGTGGTTTAATCGGTGTATTTCGTCAATAAACAGCACGTCCCGCTCGTTGAGGTTAGTAAGTATGGCGGCAAGGTCGCCCGCGCGCTCTATGGCGGGGCCGCTGGTAACTTTTAACTGCGTGCCCAGTTCCGCCGCTATTATATGCGCAAGCGTGGTCTTGCCCAGCCCCGCGGGGCCGTATAACAATACGTGGTCCAGCGCGTCCCCCCGCATCTTGGCGGCGGCTATCGCAAGCGCCACGTTGTCCTTTACCTTTTCCTGCCCCACGTATCCTTCCATAGATTTGGGGCGGAGCACGTTTTCCGTTTCCGTTTCGGATTCCGCAAGCGTGCTCGTAACCAGTCTTTCCTCTTCCATGCTTCCTCTATTTAATGTGCTTTAACGCGTAAGATATAAGCTGCTCCGCCGTTTCCGCGCCTGCCGCGCGCGCCGCTTTTAAAGCCTTTACGCACTCCCCGCGCGTGAACCCCAGCCCCATAAGGGCAACCGCGGCGTCCTCATCCCCGGAGGCAAGTTCACTCACCGCCGCAGAGGTATCCGCCCCGGCGGTAGCGTTTAACTGCTCCCCGCCGGAAGCGCCCATCTTCTCTTTCAACTCCAAAATTATGCGCTCCGCCGTCTTTTTCCCAAGCCCCTTTACGGAGGAAAGCCCCTTTACGTCCCCCGTGGCTATCTTTACCATAAGGTCTTTTAGGTTCATGCCCGATAAAATCGCAATGCCCATCTTTGGACCCACGCCGGATACCGATATGAGACTCAGGAACATATTCTTCTCTTCCTGCCCGCTGAACCCGTATAAGGAAACGCCGTCCTCTTTTACAGCCATATAGGTGTAAACCTCTCCTTCCATATCGTTTACAAGCCGCCCGTAAACGCTTGCCGAACAGGTTATTTCATACCCTATGCCGTTGTTTTCGAGCAGCACCGCCCCGTCCGAAAACGAAAGCACCCTGCCCTTAACGTAACCTATCATAACCAAAACTCCTTTAACACCGCTTATTTAAAGGCTGAAAAGCCCGCCCAATTTATTGGTCTGCGCGTGGCAGAGCGCAACGGCAAGCGCATCCGCCGCATCGTCCGGCTTTGGCACCGCTTTCAGCCCGAGAAAGGTCTTTACCATCTGCTGTATCTGATTTTTATCCGCCCTGCCGTAACCCGTGAGCGCCTGTTTTATTTGAAGCGGCGTATATTCGTAAAGCATGCCGCATTCCTTGTTGGCGGTGAGCAAAAGCACCCCCCTCGCGTGCGCCACGGCTATGCCCGTCTTTACGTTCTTGGCAAAAAACAGTTCTTCCACGGCTATTTCATCAGGCCTGAACTTTGCAATAACCTGCTTTATGCCCTGCTCCAGCATACAAAGCCGCACGGCAAGGTTTTCGTCCTTGGGGGTGCATATAACGCCGTAATCCAGCACTTCCGCGCCCCGCCTCTGTTCTTTGCGAATAACCCCGTACCCAAGCGTTGCCAGACCGGGGTCAAAGCCAAGTATTATCATATCTATTATTTTACTTTAATAATTTAAAAAAGTCAATAAAAAGGGCGCGTATAAAAAAATGCGCCGCAACCTATTAAATAAACCTGTGTCTGCGCGGGCGGACTGCCCGCGCAGGGGACTGTTCTTTTTAAAACTTAATTAAAAACCGTATTTCGGTTAATAACAAAAATTTACTTGCTATTATTCGCGGTTTAGAATATAATTTAGACATAGAATAGCGAGAGGCAGTTTATGTTAAGTTACATATCGGCAAAAGAAGCCGCGGAAAAATGGAATATCTCACAGAGGCGTGTGGCCACACTGTGTGCGGAAGAACGCATAAACGGCGCAATGATGGTCGGCAATATGTGGATTATTCCCGCAAACGCCGAAAAACCTGCGGACAAACGCACCGAACACTATAAAAAAACGCACAAAACAGAACTGAAACCTTTTGTAAAATGGGTTGGCGGAAAGGGACAACTCACAGACGAAATAGAAAAAATGATTCCGGCTTCCGTCGAAAGAGTTTTGACTAAATACGCCGAACCGATGGTCGGGGGCGGTGCGTTGTTTTTTAAAGTTCTTTCAAAATATAATTTTAAAGAATTTTTTATAAGCGATATCAATTCGGAGTTAATAAATGCCTATAACGCTATTAAACAGAATGTAAAAGAACTGATTATACGGCTTAAAGATATGCAAATGAATTTTCTGCCGCTCGATAATAACGGGAGAAAATATTATTATTATAACATACGGGATAAATTTAATACAATTGTATTAAATGAGCAAAATTCTGTAGAAAAAGCCGCATGCTTTATTTTCCTGAACAAAACCTGTTTTAACGGTTTATATCGCGTTAATCGGAAAGGTTTGTTCAACGTGCCTATGGGATCTTATAAGAATCCGACAATTTGTGATGAAGAAAATCTTCGCAATATTAATACTGCTCTTCAAAATGTTACTATCGTTTGCGGAGATTATACGCTGTCGAAATCGTTTATAGACAACAAAACATTCGTCTACATTGATCCGCCATACCGCCCTATCTCGGATACTTCGGGTTTTACATCGTATAACAGCGATGTATTTGACGACAATGAACAGATAAGGCTTGCAAAATTTATCGACGAAATAAATGCCGCAGGAGCAAAAATAGTTTTAAGTAACTCCGATCCGAAAAATATAAACCCGAAAGACAATTTCTTTGATGATCTATATAAGTCCTATAAAATTCACAGAGTATCTGCAACGCGCATGATCAACAGCAACGCGGAAAAGCGCGGCAAAATAAACGAACTGCTTATTAGCAACTAATCAAGGGGTGTTAAATGAAAAGAGATTTTAACGAGTGGATAAAACAATTTAAGGCAAGTATATGCGATTACGACTATTATGTGGACTTTAAAAAAGTTTACGGGAAAATTGATTCCGTAAAAGTGGAATTAAATATATTAAATTCGCTGGTCGGTTCACGCAACATTGAAGCAGACTTTTCAAGACTGGTATCCGAATATCCGCAGACTTTGAAATGTATTCCGCTTTTACTTGCAATACGCGGACATGAAATATACGCGATAGACGGAGACGGAGAATATTTATTTAATTTCCGCACTCCGAATTACGGCATAAAAGAATATCAAATGTTTATGCGTAAAACCGGGCTATTTAAATTAATATCCGAAAGAATTATAAATAATCTTGTTGATTATGTTACCGGCGTTGAAGTGGGGTTAGACAGTAACGGCAGGAAAAACCGCGGCGGACATCTGATGGAAAACTTGGTCGAAAGCTATCTTATAAAGGCCGGACTTCGGCGCGGAACCGATTATTACAAAGAACTGTACATATCGGATATAGAGCGAAAGTGGTCTATCGATCTTTCAAATATATCCAATCAGGGCAAAGCGGAAAAACGATTTGATTTCGTGGTAAAAACCGATAAAACTATTTACGGTATTGAAACTAATTTCTATTCAGGAGGGGGTTCTAAATTAAACGAGACTGCACGCAGTTATAAAACCATTGCATTGGAAGCAAAGGATATACCCGGCTTTGCCTTTGTTTGGTTTACGGACGGAAAGGGGTGGTTTTCCGCACGCCATAATTTGGAAGAAACATTTGACGTAATGGATAATATTTACTGTATTGCCGAAATGGAAAACGGTATCGCAGACAAACTTTTTAAGGAGTGAAAATGCCCAAAAAAACATCTTTGCAACCTGAGAATTTTGAATTGGAAACCAATACCGTGTGGGCTTTTCCGAAACGCGGAAAATGGGCGACACACGATGCAAAATATCGTGGGAATTGGTCTCCGTACATTCCTCGAAACATTATCTTGCGTTATTCACAGGAAGGCGATACCGTTTTAGATCCGTTTGTCGGCGGCGGGACAACTGCCGTTGAGGCAAAACTTACTCACAGAAATTTTATTGGTTTTGACATTAACCCCGCCGCAGTAGAGTTAAGCCGTAAGAAATGTGAATTTGAATTTGACACATCAATGCATTACAGCATTGATGTTGCCGACGCGCGGGCACTTCCGATAAATGATAATTCGGCAGATTTGATCTGTGCACATCCTCCATATGCAGATATTATTCATTACAGCGAAAATATAGAAGGCGACCTCTCCCTATTACACATAAAGGATTTCTTATTTGAAATGGGTAAAGTGGCTGACGAATTTTACCGCGTATTGAAAAAAAATAAGTTTTGCGCTATACTTATGGGCGACATGCGTAAAAAAGGGATGGTTCAACCTCTTGCCTTTGAAACAATGCGTGTCTTTGAACTCTCCGGCTTCAAAACAAAAGAGATAATAATAAAGGAACAACACAATTGCAAAGCAACAGGGTATTGGAAAACTAACAGCATAAAATATAATTTTTTACTTTTGGCGCACGAGTATTTGTTTGTGTTTAAAAAACCCTAAATTAGTGGCTTTTACGTTTAAGAAAGACACTGTTTCACTGTCGCACCCGCATCTATACCGTAACAATTTTCTTATTTTAAAATATTTTTTACTGATTTTCCGTATCTCTCTTCGAATAGTTTATATGAGAATTTTCATGCCGTAAAAAATATACGGGACGTTGCCGTTCTTTTCGCGGAGTTCGCGCTCGTCCCGCCCGAAAAATTTTGCCACCGTTAAAAAGGTGTCCCACGGCTTTACGTTATACAGTTCTCCCTCTGCCTTTTCAATATACAGCATATCCCCTGCGCCGATGTCATGCGAAAGGTTGTTATCCCCTATTATCTTTACGGCGGGCACGTTCAGCCGCTCCGCCACCGAGATAACGCTTTCGTTTTCTTCCGCGCGGTAAAAAATCTTTTCCATACCCTTATTATATTTACGCGGCGGGGCGAATAGAATACTTTTATGAAAGTAAAAGCAAGTTTAAGGCGGAGTGCGGTTTGAGATACTTTTTTAAGACAGTGGCAATAGTTACCGTTTTTTCGGTTTGCGAAAAATTTTTGGGGTTTTTATACCGTATATACCTCTCGCACGCCATCGGCACGGAAGGCGTGGGCATGTATCAGGTGGCGCTTTCGGTGTTCGGGTTTTTGCTTACCGTTACCTGCTCGGGCACGCCTATAACCGTTTCCCGCCTGATGACAAAATATCGCTCCGAAGGCAGGAAAGACAAAGTAAATAAAGTGATAACGGCAGGCATTGCGCTTACGTTAGGCATTGCCCTGCCCCTGCTGCTGTTGCTGTTTTTTGCGCGCGGCAAACTCTCGTTCCTGTTTGCGGACGAGCGGTGCGTAAGCATCTTCCTCGTGGTGCTTCCGGGGCTTGCATTCACCTCCGTATACTCGGTGCTGCGCGGGGTTTTTTGGGGCAATAAAGATTTTCTGCCGTACAGCGTTATAGAACTGCTGGAAGAGATTTGCATGATAATAGCGGGCGTGATACTTGTAACCGGCGCGGCCTCGGCATATCAGGGGGCGTTCCGCGCCGGAATCGCGGTGCTTATATCCTATATATTTTCCTTTTCGCTTGCCGCGGCGGTATTTTTCCTCAGAAAAAACAAACTGCAAAACCCGCGCACCGAATTTCGCCCCCTGCTTGCGTCTTCCGCGCCGGTTACCGCCATGCGCACCATAAATTCGCTTGCCGGCTCCCTTGTTTCCATCATATTCCCGTTAAGGCTGGTGGCGGCGGGGTTCAGCCGTTCACAGGCAATGAGTCTTTACGGCGCCGCCGTGGGGCAGGCGATACCGCTCCTCTTTGTCCCCACCACCCTTATAGGGTCTTTCACGCTGGTGCTGGTGCCGGAAATTTCCGAAGATTTTTACGGCAAACGCAACCTAAGCTTAAAAAACAACGTAGAAAAGGCGATAAAGTTCACGCTGCTCCTTTCGGCGATATTCGTTCCCGTATTTTTCGTGTGCGGAGAAGAGATAGGCATACTGGTATTCGGCAGCCCGGAATGCGGCAACTATCTTACCGCCGCCTCCTTCCTCATGCTCTTTATGGGGCTGGACGGAGTTACCACCAGCATATTAAACTCCATGGGCAAGGAAAAGAAAGTTCTCATGTACTGCGCGATAAGCGGCATATTCATGCTGGCGGCAATTTGGTTTTTACCCTCAGTCATGGGCGTTTACGCGCTGCTTGCGGGGTACTCCGCGGTATACTGCGTTACTACCGCGCTAAACCTTATTTTACTGCATAAGACCTGCCCCGTTAAACCTGTATATATAAAATACGCATTAAAGACGGTTCTCTTAATTATACCCGCGGCGGCGTTCGGGCTTATGCTGGAACGTATGCTTCTGCCCGTCATGGGAACGCTTCTCACTTTTTTGACGGTATCCGTTCTTACGGCGGGGTTTTTGTGCCTGCTGTATATGGGCGCGGGGCTGTTCGACGTAAATATAGCCGCGCGTTTCAAGCGGAATAAAAAGCGCCCCGCGCCCGGATCGGGCGCGGGGAATAAAACCGCCGTAAAAAATTAAATCGTTAAAATTTTTACTCTTTTTCGCTCTGCTCCTCACTCTCCGTGGTCTGTTCTTTAACCGCCTGCTGCCCGCTCTCCTCCTTTTTGCCGCCGAAATACTTACTCTTTAATAGCAGCGGAGAGAGCGCGAATATGACCGCATAATTGGCTATATTGTTAAATATCTGCCCCTTGAAAAACAGGCGGTAAGCAAGGTATGAAAGATAACTCACACCCCCGCCGAAACGGGAAGAGACGTAATCTACCACGGCGGAAGAGAACCCCATGCCCTTATTATAAAAGTAAAACCCGGTGCTGTTGATGCCCACCGTGCAAACCAGAAGGGTTATAACGCAGGCAAAGGCAAGCTTAATAAACAGCTGCCCGCGGCACTTTATCTGAACGCCGTTGACTATCATCCCCGCGATAAGCGCCATGGCGCCCGTGGAAAGCCCCACCCAGGGCATATACAGCTGCCCCCAGGAATTAAAGACGTAGCCTATAAAATCGCCTATTACGCAGGCGGCAAACCCGGGCACCGCCCCGAGAAGTATGCCCATGGCAAACGCCACGGCGATGGTGAGCGAATACTGCACGTCGAAAAATCTGAACTCAAAAAACATATTGGCAACCACGGTAAAAGCCGTCATCACGCCGATATACGCAATTTTCCCGGTAGGGCGCGCCCTTAAAATAAGGTCGGAAAAAAACATCCTTTTGACATCGCATCTGAACATAAAAAAATCTCTCCTTACAGAAAATATAAGAATAGAGAGACCGATAACACGGCATACCCGCGCCCGGAAAACCCTTAAAGCGCTTTATATGCACATATAATAGCGGACGCGCAAAGGCACCGCAGGCAAAAACCTTTCGTTTGCAAACGACATCCCATTCTGCAACACTTTACGCGCCTTTGCTACTCTATTTTTTTATATAATAACACAGTACGCCCGCTAAGTCAAGCAATTATACCCGGGGCGTATAAAAACCCTTGCCCCGCCCATACTTAAAATATGCTTGTTACCTTTATAAGAACGCTTATAATCTTTATAACTCTTATAATAGTCATGCGGCTGATGGGCAAACGCCAGATAGGCGAAATGCAGCCCTTCGAGTTTATAGTAACGCTCATAATAGCCGACCTTGCCTGCGTGCCCATGGCAGACGTATCCATACCTCTGACATACGGCATAGTGGGTATTTTCGCGCTGTTTTTGCTGCACCAGCTTCTTTCGGTGCTCGAACAGTCCGGCTCGCTTTGCAAGCGCATAATATCCGGCAAACCCAGCCTCGTTATAAATAAGGACGGAGTGGATATAAGGGAACTGAGAAAAAACAACATGGGGCTGGACGACCTTATAGAATCCATGCGTAACTGCGGATACTTTTCTTTGGACGACGTGGATTACGCCGTATTCGAATCAAACGGTCAGCTCTCCGCGCTGGAAAGCAAGCAAAAGACCGAAAGGGGCTGCTCTCTCCCGCTGCTCATAGTAAACTGCGGAAAGACCGTTTTCCGCAATCTTGCCATAATAAAGACGGACAAGCGCGGCGTGGAGGAATTTATAAAACAGACGGGCGGCTCGGTCAAAAATACCGAAGTCATGACCGTAGACGGAAACGGCAGGACATATATTAAAGAACGGCGGAGCAAATTCAAAATAGTGCAATACCGGCTGCCGGAGGGGGTAAAATGGTAAAATCGATAATATCCATGGCGGTGGTAAGCATACTTCTTATCATAGGCTCGGTATACGAGCGCAATTTTATAGACCGGCAGTTCACAGAGCTCGGACAGGTGCTCGAAGTGCTTTACGAAAAGGTGGACGAGCAGACCGCCACGCAGGACGACGTTTACGCGGTGCAGAAAAAC
This sequence comes from uncultured Eubacteriales bacterium, assembly GCA_949288785.1. GTDB lineage: Bacteria > Bacillota > Clostridia > Christensenellales > Borkfalkiaceae > UBA1259. The sequence goes on from CASELQ010000010.1 coordinate 71,884, forward strand.
TGGCTGGAAAAAAAGAAGTATCTGCACATATTCATACCGCACAACGAAATAAAGGAAATAGATTTATGGCTTTCGGAATCTTCCACCCTGGTGCGGGACGAGGAGTGGAACGACGCCATATCCAAAATAGAGGTGCTTAAAGAACTTGCCGAACAAATTCCCAAGACCTTTCTCGTTCGCTGGGAAAACATTCTGTAAACCGTATTATCCGATTCGGATAATTATTTTAAAAAATTTGCGATGAAGTCATTTACAGCGGTTTAAGTTTGTAATGATTCCGTATGCAACGGTTTTTACAAACGGTAGGCGCGCCGCGGAAAATTCCGCGGCGCGCCTAAGGCTTTTTAATATCCGAATTACAATACCGCACGCATCATGCTTTACGCCCGTTTCGTCTTTTTCGACTCCGCACCTGCCGCGCGGGTCCCCGCTTTCTTTGCCGAGGCGGTTTTCCCTGCGGCTCCCTTACGCGCCGAAGACCTGCCTGCCGGCTGCGGAGCGGAAACAACGAGCTGCGGGAAAGGTATGTTTATATTATTCCTGTCAAACAAAAGTTTTATCTCTCTGTTCAGATCTCTCTGCACCTGAAAAAGGCTCCCTTCCTTACATTTCGCCGTAAACAGAAGGTTTACGCTGGAATCTGCCAGTTCGGAAACGCCCTTATATTCGGGACCTTCCTCTATGCCCTCTATACGAGCCGCCATGGCGGGAAGTTCCTCCCTTATGATTTTTTCCACGCGCTCCAAAGATTCCGAATATTCTATTCCCACGGTGCACTGCGCCAAAGATAATTCCTGCGTCTGGTTAATAACCGATTTTATTTCGCTGTTATTTATAATCATTATGTTTCCGCCGGCGTCTACAATCTTTGTAGTCCTTATGCCTATCTCCTGAACGGTGCCGCGGCAACCGTCTATCACGACTATATCTCCTACCAGAAACTCGCCTTCACACACTATGAACACGCCGGCAACTATATCCGCCACAAGGCTCTGCGCGCCAAGACCGATGATAAGGGTGAGTACGCCCGCGCTTGCGATAAGGGTGGTTACGTCCACTCCCCATGTGCCCAAAATAACGAGCGCCATAACTATTATTATTACCCAGCGGATGAGGTTGTTTACAAGTTTTATCACCGTAATGCTTCGGCTGGATCTGCCGAAACTGAGCCGGGTTACCGAGCGGATGACCATACTTATTATCGCGCCCACGGTGATTATCTGCACCGTGCGGATAACTTCGGGCAGCAGCCGGTAAACGGAATTTATAAAATGATTGCCGGTTATTTCTTTATTGAACACCGAATTTTCACCGAAAATTTCGCTCGAAAATACAAATGCCAGCGCGGTTACCGCCAGCGCGACCAGCAGAAACACCGTCTTTACCGCAAGTCTTTTATGCTTTTTCTTTTTCACGGGTACGGTCGTTGCGCTCGATTTGTTTTTATCCATTTTATCACCTTTGTCTTAAAGTCAAAGGGCGCGGCAAACTTGCCGCGCCGAAAATTCGCGCCGATAAAACGCAAAAACTCAGTTCTTTTTCTCTTTTGCGGAAACGTCCACTATCTGCTTCCCGTCGTAATACCCGCATTTGGGGCATACCCTGTGAGAAGCCTTTAATTCATGGCACTGGGGGCACTCCGTAAGATTGGGAGCTTCCAGCTTCCACTGCGCGTATCTCGTGTTTGTCCTCTGTTTAGAAGTTTTGCTTTTCTGTACTGCCATCTTTATCTACCTTCCCTTTATTTGCATTTACACTCGCCCTTGTTGAGATTTCCGCCGCACACGGGGCACAGCCCCTTGCAGTCTTCCCCGCACAAAAAGTTCACGGGCATATTGGTCATAACCACGTCAAGGACGATTTTTGTTATATCAATTTTATCGTTAACCGCGGGATAAACGCTGTCCGCCCCGCCGCATTCCTCGAAAAACTCCGCGGTGCATACCTTTTCGGTCTGTTCAAGGCACCTTGTGCAGCTGCCCGAAAGCACATATGCCGCTTCCCCTTCCACCGCGGCGGAGTGTTCGCCCGTAAGCGTTACTTTGCCGGTAACGCGCACGTTACCCGCCACTTCCACCCCGGGTATATCGCATAACTGCGGCTCGGGTTCTATTTCCGCATAAAACGTCTGCGACGTTTTTCCGCTCCTTTTGAGTTCCCGTAAATCGAAAATCATAGCGTATGCCGTTCAAGCTTATCAAGTATATAATATTTATCGCGCCTTGTCAACGATTTTGCGCATTTTTTATCAATTTGCGCCGTATAGTGCCCTTCAAGCACTTATTTTGCGGTAACAAGCTCCTTGGTTTCCCTCGCAATGGAGAGCTCTTCATTGGTGGGGCAGACTACTATTTTCACCTTGGAATCTTCGGTGTTTATAAAGGTCTCCCCGCGGGTGAGATTCTTCTTTTCGTCCAGCACGGCGCCGCAATAGGACATATCTTTCATTACCAGCCCGCGGATAAGAGGTGCGTTTTCGCCTATTCCGCCGGTAAACACTATCGCGTCCGCCCCGTTTAAAACCGCAAGATAACTTCCCACGTATTTCTTAACACGGTATGCAAGCATTTCAAGGGCAAGCCCCGCACGCTCGTTACCATCGTTCATGGCGGCGGTAAGGTCCCTTAAATCGCTGGAAAGCCCGCTTATGCCGTAAACGCCGCACTTCTTGTTGAGATAGTCTACCACCTCTTCGGGCTTTAAGCCCAGCTTAACTCGGATATAATCTACGGCGGCGGGGTCTATATCTCCGCTGCGCGTGCCCATGATAAGCCCTTCGAGCGGGGTAAAGCCCATGGAGGTATCCACGCACTTCCCGTCCTTCACCGCGGAAATGGAAGAACCGTTGCCGAGGTGGCAGATTATCATTTTGGCGTTTTTGTTGCCGAGCAGTTTTCCCGCCTCCTCCGAAACGTACTTATGGGAGGTGCCGTGGAACCCGTATTTTCTCACTTTATACTTTTCGTATACCTCATACGGAATGCCGTACATATACGCCTTTCGGGGCATTGTGGAGTGGAAAGTGGTATCGAACACCGCCACCATGGGTATGCCCGGCATAACTTCCCTGCAGCTCTTTATGCAGGCGATATTCCCCGGCATGTGAAGGGGCCCTAACTCCGCGTTCTTTTCGCAGATCTTTATGACCTCGTCGTCAATCACAACCGAGTGTTTAAAGTCCTCTCCCGAATGGAGCACCCTGTGCCCCACCGCGCCTATTTCGCTTATGCTTGACAGGGCGCCCTTTTCCTTATCCAGCATGGCGGTAAGCACCAGCTGCATAGCCTCCTTATGGGTGGGCATCTCCTTGGATATTTCGGTTTCCCGCCCGTCAAAGGTCTTTTGCGTGAGTTTGCCGCCCTTTGCGGTGATGCGCTCGCACAGTCCCTTTAATATCACGCTCTCGTCTTTCATATCTATAAGCTGATATTTGAGAGAAGAGCTGCCTGCGTTTATTACCAGAATTTTCATTTTTAACTCCTGAACCGTTATTAAATATTATCCTAAAACCTTACGCCCTTATTTTGCCTGCAAAGCGGTAATGGCTATGACCGCCACCACGTCCTCCGCGGTGCACCCGCGCGAAAGGTCGTTTATGGGTTTTGCAAAGCCTTGGCATATGGGGCCGAGCGCCATATATCCGCCCAGGCGCTGGGCGATCTTATAGCCGATGTTGCCCGCGTTTATGTTGGGGAATATAAATACGTTGGCGTGCCCCGCCACCTTTGAACCGGGGGCTTTAAGTTCCCCTACTTCGGGGGCGATCGCCGCGTCAAACTGGAACTCCCCGTCCAGCGCAAGGTCGGGCGCCGCCTTTTTGGCAAGGGCGGTAGCCTCCTGCATCTTGGGTACAGACTTGAAATACTTGTCGTCGTTACCGGAACCCTTGGTGGAGAAAGAGAGCATTGCAACGCGCGGCTCTATCCCCGCGATGTTCTTTGCCGTCTCCGCGGTGGAAATGGCTATGTCCGCTATCTGCTGCGCGTCCGGCTCTATGTTTATGGCGCAGTCTCCGAATACCACTACCCCGTCCGGAACGTACTTATTCTCCACGTCCGGCGCGACGAGTACGAAACTGCTCGATACGGTGTTTATCCCGGGCGCCGTCTTTATGACCTGCAAACCGGGGCGCAAGGTGTTGGCGGTGGAGTGGCAGGCGCCCGAAACGAGCCCGTCCGCATCGCCCGATTTTAACATGAGCGCGGCGTACATGGTGTAATCTTTAAGTATGGAAGCTTTTGCCGACTGCGCGTCCGCATATTCGGGCTGCCCCGTCTTTTTATTTATCTTGCCCTTTCTTATTTCAAACAGCAGCTCCGCGTATTTATCGGTGCGGGCGTCCGTTTTCGGGTCGGTAAAGGTAACGTTTTTAAAAGTTACGGAGGGGTTTGCGGCCTTTATTTCCTGCTCGTTCCCCAAAAGAATAATGCGCGCTATCCCGCTTTCACCCGCTTTGGCGGCGGCGGATACCACGCGCTTATCTTCCCCTTCCGGCAAAACTATGGTCTTATTTAAAAGTTTTGCCTGTTCCATTATTTTTTCCAGCACTTTGGGCATAATATTTTGCGCTCCTTTGATTTTTTGGGTTTTTTGTTTTGTTTTTCGGAAAAAATGTTGTAAAATTGATTATGAACTTTTTCCACTGCATATTTTACTACATTTGCGGCCAAAAGTAAAACGATACCGCGCATTTTTCGGCGGGTAACAAAAATTTTACGGAGAATTTTTTCGGGAGGCGGTTTCATGAACATCTGCGCGTGCGTTGCGGAATACAACCCCCTGCACCTCGGGCACCTAAAACATATAGACTATATGAAAAACACGCTGGGCGCAAAGCACATTGTCGTTATAATGAGCGGCAATTTTACCCAGCGCGGGGAGCCTGCCGTGCTGGATAAATACACGCGCGCAAGGCACGCCGTCCTTGCGGGAGCGGATATAGTTATAGAACTCCCCGCGGTGTTTTCCGCCGCCAACGCGGAGATATTCGCGCGCGGTGCGATAAATATTCTTTCTTCCCTCGGCGGGATAGACGGGCTGTGTTTCGGCGTTGAAAGCGGAGTGGAGGCGGAATATATCGCCCTTGCCAAAGCCATGAACGACGAAAGCAAGGACTTTAAACGCGCATTAAAAGACAATCTTGAAAAGGGCGTTTCGCTCGCCAAAGCCAAGTTCGAAGCGGTAAAAGCGGTAAACTACGGCAATTTCAACGAAAACCTCATCTCCTCGCCCAACAACATTCTCGCGCTCGAATACACCAAAGCGGTTTTGAAAAACGGCTCCGCAATAAATATTTATCCCATGCCGCGGGAGGGCGACCATAACGACACTGTATTAAAAAAAGGCGTAACCAGCGCAACCAGCATAAGGGAGGCATTAAAAGCGGGGCTCAAAAAAAAGCTCAAAAAAAGCCTGCCGCCGTTCGTGTATGCCGACTTAAAGGAGTATCCCTTCGCATTCGATAAAATAATAATGGCGGCGGCGCTCACTTCAAGCAAGGAAAAACTTGCCGAAGTGTGCGACTGCACGGAGGGGCTGGAAAACAGAATAAAGGCGCTTTCCAAGGACAATAAAACGGTTGAAAGCCTGGTGGAAAAAGTATCCACAAAGCGCTACCCCGCAACGCGCATTAGGCGGATACTTTGCGCAAATCTTTTAGGCATTACGAGAACCCTTACGGAAGACTGCCTTGCTTCCCCCATGTATGCGCGCGTGCTGGCGGTAAACTCCGCTGATAAGGAGATACTTTCCGCCATAAGCGCAGGGAGTTCTATACCCGTGATAACCAGAAAAAGCGACGGGGCGGACTTAAAACGCGCCGCCTTAAAGAGCGTGGAAAAGGACGAACTTGCCTCCGAGCTTTACAGCCTGGCAACCGGCGTTAAAGAAGGAAAAATGATATTGGTGTGATTGAAAAGCGCGCGGCCTATCCCGAACGGTTAATATAAGCGGGTCCTTTATAATTATCCCCGCGCCTGCCGCCGGTTTATTTCCGGCGGCAGGCGCGGGGATTTATTCATGTTTTTAATAGCGCCGGATTTTTGTTTTATTGCCGGCGGCACGGGTCTTTTTTTTCCTCAAATTTTTAATTTATTTATAATATATTACGATAATTTATTATGTTGCTTATGTTGCCGGACGGATAAGCCGCTTTAAGCGCCATTCCTCCGCCTCTATCTCACCCACGCAGGTAAGGGAAAGCGCCCTTTCCTCGAACGACTCCGGCGGAAACTCTTTTCCCGCATAGTGTTCGGTAAGTTTTTGCAGGGCGTGTATGCGCTCTGCGTTATCGGTAAGAAACCTCACCCTGCCCGTGCCGCACACGCTCTCGTAATCGGCGGTGTAGCCGCAGGGGGCAACCCTTTTGTTAAAGACCCTTATCATGTTCGCCGCCGAAAACCCTATATGCGGGTCTTTGCGCATAAGTTCTAACTTCTTCCCCTCCAACGCGCAGTGAAAATATATAAACAGCCTGTCCCCTTTAAGTTCAGCCCCGAAATTCAAAGGCAGCGCATACGGGGCGCCGCTTTCGCCGTTTACCGCTATGGTTATGTATCCGCATTTTAAGAGCGCGGCAAATTTTTCGCGCGGCTCGGTTACCTCTCTTTCGCTCTTCCTCATAATTCTCCTTTTAGCGCGGCGCCGCACCGCATATTTTTACCTGAAAACGCGATATATGCGCACATATATACCTTATCTTAAAGAAAAGCGGCAGCCGCAGTAATTCTGGCGGTAAAGCCCCAGCTCGCGCGAAAGATTGCACGAAGATAAATACCCGCCCTTCTTTTTAAAGTCCGCCGGCAGAAAGCGCGCGCCGGTAAGTTTTTCCGCCTCAAAGCCCGCGCCGTTCACAGCGGCGGCGCTTTTATGCGGGCTTACGGTGAGCGTTGTGCCGAAATAATCGAACCCCCGTTCTGCGGCAAGCGCGGCGGTATGATTTAACCTCAGCGCAAAGCACTTTAAGCACCTTGCCCCGCCCTCGGGCTCGCTCTCTAACCCCTCTGCGGCAGAATAAAATTCGTTCGGGCGGTAGTCTTCGATGACGTACGGCACGCCGTAAGCGGAACACAGTTTTACCACCTCGTTCGCTCGTTTATCATATTCCTCTTTGCCGTCTATATTGGGGTTATAAAAGAGCAGGGTAACGTCAAACGCTTCGCGCACGCGGTTTATACATTCCGTAGCGCAGGGCGCGCAGCATGCGTGCATAAGCAGGGTCTTTTTTCCGCTCTGCCGCTCTTTTTTTATTATCTCTTCCATGAGAAGGTCGTAATTTACGCGTTCCTTAACGGCGCGGGGGATATCGGACAGAAAAGCACGTTCTTTCATGCTCATAACTCCGCCGGCGGAATGGGCGTTTCTTCGATTTTCCCGCCGAAATTCTTTACTACGTACGCCTTTCCGCCCGAAGTAAGCGAGCCGAAAAGTCTGCCGTTTTTAAATACTATCGCGGCGTTGTTTTCCGCGCAATAAGCCTCGGGAATATTTTCGCTTATCATCTTTGGCAGAAAATCTTCCCTCCTCTCGTCATAGTGCGGGCACATGGCGCCGGGGAGCACGCCCAGCCCCTCCCTTATAACGTATTCTCCGCCCGTGCCGCGCATTATCTCGTAATCGGTGTACATTTTTTTAAACCAGCATATAGCCCCCGCCGAAAGCCCGAAGATTATCTTTCCGCTCTCGTAAGCGGAAAGCACCATCTCGGTTATTCCTGTCTCTTTCCACTTTTCCAGCATAAAGAGGGTGTCGCCCCCGCCTATGTAAATGCAGTCGGCGCGTTCAAATTTTTCCCGTATATGCTCCGCGTTCATTTCGCCGTATACTATAAGCGCCACGTCCGCCTTTATATCGAACACGGAAGTATAAGTTTTGCGGAAACTGTTAAAATAGGGCATGCTGTCATGCGAGGCGGTGCCGAGAAACAGGGCGTTTGCGCGTTTTTCCCCCGCGTGCGCCTTGGCAAGCCCCGAAACAACGCGGTCTATCTCCAAAGTAGTCTTGTTTTTTATCTCGCCGCCGCCCGCGGCTATTATATATTTATCCATAATATCGTTTATCCGCACCGTTTCCTTTTTCGCGTTAAATCAAAGCGTGGCAAGCCGCGCCTATTAAAACTCAAACCTCTGTAAATCATATGCGCCGGGCAAAATAATTGCTGCCAAAACGCAAATCAAAAAGGGCGTTACCGCCCTTCGAGTATCTTTTTTCCGTTCAGCACGAACACCCTTTCGGCGACGTCCTTCCCGCATTTTTTCTCCACAAGTTTATACGCCTTTCCCATGCAATACTCGCGTGAAACGTGAAAGTCGCTCGCCACAAGATCCACAAGCCCGCCCTTAAAGAATGCCGCCACACGATCCTTAAAGAACTTTTTATGCCTGCCCGCAAAAGATTCCGCGTTTACCTGAATCATGGCGCCAAGCGCGTGCACGTCCGCAATATAATCGTAGGACAGGCGCATCAGCCGCTCGGCATGCGCTATGACGGGCGTATACCCCTGGGAAATGATGTTTATCGCCGCGTCGTAAACGCCGGTTTCCGAATAAGGGTCAAACTCAGCAAGCAGGTATTTCCCGCCGGCAAGGGTAAGATAGGGCGCCTCCGCAATATTGCCGGGACCCTCTTTGCCCATAAACACTTCCTGCCCTGGCCATAGTTTTACCGGCAGCCCCGCATTTTTTGCATACTCTTCAAACTCGCGGAACTTTTCCAAGGTCTCGTTTTTAGGCAGCTTATAATCTCCCCTGTAATGCGGCGTACAGATAACGTCGGTAACGCCCGCTTGCGCCGCAATCCTAAGCATTTCAAGCGACATCTCGGCGGAAGGGCTCCCGTCGTCTATGCACGGCAGATAATGCGAGTGAATATCTACCATAATCCTCCTTCAGACGAGCCGCCCCGTTCGGCACCGCAGCCGCGGCAGAAAAACCGAAAAACTCTTTAAGCCGCCGTACTCCCGCAAATACGGAAAAACGAAAATATCAACCTTTCCCGGAGCCTTTCGCGAAACTTTCGGGGGGCTCCCCGTCTGTACTGTAATATTTATACGGCATATAATCAAGGCTCTTTTTAGGCTTGTACATGGTGAACACGGCGCCTAAAACGGGTATGCCGTTCTTTTTGAGTTCACGCACCGCGTCCTCCGCCTGGGAGCGCGTGGTACGGGCGTGCGCCGCCAAAAAAAGCACCCCGTCAGACACTTCGGAAATGTGCATAAAGTCCGAAGACTGCAAAACGGGCGCGCAGTCAAGCAGCAAAAAGTCATACTTTTCGCGCAGCGCCGCCATAAACCCCTTGAACTTTTCGGACATATATACGAGCGGAGGATTGTCTATCGCGCCGCCGCGCGTTATAATATCCACGTTTTCGTATCCCGTCTTTTTTATAACCTCATCCATGCCGGCAGAACCCAGCATATATTCCGCTATGCCGGTTGCCCCCGGGAGCTTAAACACCCTGTGTACGCGCGGATGATAAAAATCCAGCTCCAAAACCGCCGCCTTTTTTCCCGCTTTTCCGAGACATACCGCAAGGTTGCAGACCGTGGTGGTCTTTCCCTCTCCGCTCACGGCCGATTCTATCTGCAAAACTTTGGTGTTCCCGTCCGCATTCATAAAGAGAACATTGTCTCTCAGCCTGTCATAACCGTATCTGCCTGCTTGAGCCCCTTCGCCGACCACTATCCTGCCGGTGAGGTTCTTGCTTTTCTTTTTAAAAAACATCGCTCTCCCGCCACAGCACGCTTTACGCCGCTGCGGTACGGTTCAATTATACATTATAGCAAAAATAAAATCAACCGTTTTTCGGCAGCTTGAAATTTTTTGTGCCCGGCCGGCGCCGCAAAACTTTTTTTCATTCGTCTGCCGCCCAAAGAGGAGGCGCCGCCCGTTAATCTCTGCACAGTGGCGCAAGTTTTTCTTTGAGCACTTTGACGTGCAGTTCCTCATCCAGCACGATACGCGAAATTATTGCCGCCACCTTTTCGTTTTTTAAGCGCGCAAGCATCTTTTCGTAATCGTTTATAGCCACAAGTTCGCCCGCAATATCGTCGAGCAGCATTTTTTTGGGAGTCTTGGAGTAGGACACGAACGCCGCGGAATAAAAATTCTGCATATACGGCGGCATTGCCGTATACACGGGGTCCGCCCCGAGTTTTTCCATTACTTCGCCGAGAATGCGCAGGTGCCGCATCTCCGCAAGAGAAATTCCTATCAGCGCGTTTGCCGTATCGTCCGAAAGGGCGTTGAATTGGTAAAAATGATAGATGTATTGCAAAACGGCATTGAGTTCTCCCCTTGCGCCGGCATAGGCGGGCGCTATTATGCGGGCGGAATCCAAATCTTTTTCAAGGTCGCTTGCGGTGGGGTACGGCAGATCGAGCGCAATTATCTTACTCATTCCTCTCTCCTTTATCTTTTATGCCATTATACGCCCGCCGCATAAATAAAGTTAAAGGAGTTTTTCCGCCGCAAAATTTGCCCGCTTGCGGAAAAA
>CASELQ010000011.1 GCA_949288785.1 uncultured Eubacteriales bacterium
GGACAGCGGAAGCGGTGTAAAAACAATCTACGTTAAGAAGCCCGGCGCGTCGAGTTATACCGAATACGCAAGCGGAACGCAACTGACGGCAGACGGCGCGTATTCGTTCTATTGCGTGGATAACGCGGGGAACGCTTCACAGACCTACACGATTTCGATGGATCACACAGGACCTACGATTACGAGTTCGGTCGGCGGGTTCGGGAAAACGTTGAAAGACGGGTTTACCGTTACTGCTTCGGATAATTACAGCGGCGTAACGCTGTATTACAAAACGCCGAACAGCACTTCGTTTGTGGCAAGCACAACTTCAAGTGTCGTCTTTTCCAAAACAGCGGTAAACGGCACGTATGTTTTTTATGCGGTGGACGGTTTCGGCAACAGGAGCGATACTTGTTATATGTATATGAGTATCGACGCGCCCGAAGCAACGATAGTAATGCTATGCAACGCTGAACGGGAAAAGTTATACAAGCGGAACATGGATTGAGCAAGAGGGCGAATATACTTTTATAATCACCAACGACGCCAACCGTTCGACAACGTATAAATTCACGGTAGATCACTACTTCGCAAGGTATTCTATGGTTGCGCCGACCTGTACTCAAAAAGGCTATACAATATATAAATGTACAGGTTGCGGCGATAGTTACGACGGAGATTTTATCGAAGCCAAAGGACACGACTACGAGAGCAAAATCGTAAAACCGACTTGTACTGCGCAGGGCTATACGAGATATACTTGTAAAACCTGCGGAAACACCTATACGGACAACTTTATCGAAGCCGAAGGACATAAATACGGCGAGTGGACAACCGTAAAAGAGCCTACTTGCGTAGACTTGGGAAAAGACGAGAGAACGTGTTCGGTATGTTCTTACGTTGACGAACGGGATACGGACGCGCTCGGGCATAGTTATAAAGACATCGTTGTAGATCCGTCCTGTACTGATAGAGGAAATACTATCCACGAGTGCGAAAGGTGCGGTCATACCTATACGGACTCTTACACAGACGCAACGGGACACGATTTCGGAGAATGGACAAGTCTGACGAAGCCGACTTGTACGGCAAGCGGCGTAGAACAAAGGAAATGCACGAGTTGTCCGCAGACCGAAACAAAAATCGTAAGCCCGCTCGGTCATAATTATAAGGCGGAGATTGTAGAACCGACTTGTTTGGAACAGGGCTACACAACACATATTTGTTCACGTTGCGGGACGGGATATAACGATACGTTCGTGCCGCCGCTCGGACACGACTATGAAGAAATCGAAGTTGCGCCGACCTGCACGGAAGAAGGCTACAGAGGTAAGAAATGCCGCCGCTGCGAAGATTGCGTAAAAACGGAAATTCTGAAAGCGGTGGGACATAAATTCACCGATTCGTATTTCATCGCAACTTGCGAGGACGAAGGTTATACGCTTCATACCTGCCTGTCTTGCGGAAACGAATATAAAGACAGCATCGTTCCGGCAACCGGACACGATTATGAAACGGAAGTCGTGCGCGAACCGCATTGCGAAATTGAGGGCGAGAGAAAATTCCATTGCACGAAGTGCGAGAAAGAGTATTATTCGGATATTCCCGCAACTGGGCATAACTACGAACTCACGGGAACGGAGGAAGTAAACGGCGAAAATATTCGTACTTACGTTTGCACGAACTGCGGAGCGATTACCACGCAGAATATGGGCGAACAGTACGAGCAGGTATCTTCGTATATCGGATATTTGTTCGGTCAATATCAGCCTTATATGTGGTGGGTGCTATTAGCGACCGCGGGAGTATGGAGTATCGTGATGGGCGTATTCTTTGCGATTGCGCAGAAGAACGAAGATAAAGAAAAGGCGAGAAAAATGATTAAAAATTACGTCATCGGACTTGTCGTCATCTTTGCAATTCTCGTTGCTTGTCCGTACCTTGTAAAAGGTATCGCGGCATTAATCGCGGGGTAAAACGGTAATATTCCGCATCATAGCTGAAATTTTCACCGAAAAAACGAAAAAATTTTGGAAAAACAGCTTGACAAATGCGGAATCGCGTGCTATCGTATTGATACGACGAAGCAAAAAACGGAGGTGAACTTATGAACAGGGCAGAAATACTGCGAAAAGCGGAAGCAAACGAGGGCTTGACGGTGAAAGAAATCAAGATTTATCAGAAAACCGTAAAACCTGAAAAGCACGTTTACGGAAAGTACGGTAACTTGGCGAAACAGTACCTGCAAGATAAAGGAATCGACTGGACGATTGCCAATCTTCCCGAATATCTGCACGGTGTTGACAGACAAGCGGACGAACTTTATGACACGATGTACGAAAAACTCTCGAAACAGGAGCGTTTCAGAAAGACGGGCGATTTTATGGAGAACCTGAAACGGGAAACTGAAAGGCAGCAATTGATCGAAGAAGAAATTTTAAGCGAAATCGTGTACGTCAAATAACGGAGGATAACTATGAAAGCATTAAGAGTTGCGGGAAAGGTTGTAGGTACGGTCGGAAGATATACGCTTGCAGGCGTTCTTATCGTCGGACATTTTGTGATGAACATAATCGGCGTGTTGATTTGCGCCATTACATCGCAGGGTTAAGGAGTCAAGTATGGATAAAAAAGAAACAACGCCGAGAAGAACGGCGCGCAGAAACTACGAAGAACGCAACAAAGAAAAACGCAAGCAGGCGAGCGGAAACTTCGGTACGATGATACCGAGAGATCTGTTTGAGGAAATCAACGAGTTTTTGGCGAAAAACCATATTACGAAAGTGCAGTTGATTTTCGCAGGATACGAAGCCCTGAAAGAACAGATTAGAAAGGAAACGGAAACTACAACATAATTGTGTATGCGGAAGGCATAGACACGAACAAAGAATCAATTTTAATTGATGAAGCGTAAGTGACTATGCCTTCTGACAACTAAATAACTTTCTCTGCGCTTCATCGGAAGGAGGACTTTATGGTAAGCGTGGAAGAAAGACAAAAAAACGAAATGATATATCTTGCATCGGTCGCTGTAATTCGTCGATTGTATCTGAACAAGGTAGTCGATGTGGAAATACTGAAACGACTGAACAAGAAAAACGCGGAAACGATGGGGTGTATCCCTGTGGATTTTATACACTATCATTAGGAGGTATGGCTATGAGTACTGTCGCCAAGGAAGTACAGGTAATCAAAGCGACAAAGACGGGCGAAAAAGCGGAAAAAATCAGAGTGGCGGCGTATTGCAGAGTCAGTACCGACAAAGATGATCAACTCAACTCATTTTTTGCTCAAATGAGATATTACACGGACTTTGTTCGCAGTAACGACAAAATGGTTCTTGTGGACATTTATGCGGACGAGGGAATCACAGGAACGGAGCTTGAAAAGCGTGATGAAATGAAACGCTTGATACGTGACTGCAAGCACAAGAAGATAGATCGTGTACTTGTAAAAAGCGTAACGAGATTTGCGCGAAATTCGCTTGAATGTATCGAAACGATTCGTCTTATGAAATCTTGCGGTGTATCAGTTCTTTTTGAGAATGACCGCATTGATACGGAGAAGATGAATTCCGAGTTGATGCTATATATCAAGAGTGCATTTGCACAGAGCGAAGCAACGTCAGCTTCCCGAAGGATGTGTACCTCTGTGAGAATGAAAATGGAGGATGGAACTTATTACAATATAGCTCATCCGTTCGGATATGAATGGAAAGAGTTTGATTTGGTTATTGTTCCGAAAGAAGCTGAAATAGTCAGGAAAATATATTCGTTGTATTTGCAGGGAGCAAGTATAAATTCGATTATCAAGAAACTGAAATCGGAAGATACTCCGGATAAAATTTGGAGTCATAACGCAATAAAATATATTCTTACAAACGAGAGATATATCGGTGATACTTTATGGCAAAAAAGTTATACTCCTAATATTCTGCCTTTACGTCAGAAATCGAATTATGGACAGTTACCTAAATACTATTGCGAGGACACACATGAAGCGATTATTTCCAAAGAGGACTTTTATGCTGTAAAAAGGCTGATGCAAGAAAGAAAAGAAAGATTTTATAGTACGAATAAGCGAGAAAAAAAGTTCTATAACAAGAAAATAAAATGCAGATGCTGTAATTGGTTTTACCGAACGAGGGAAATTCAAAACGGATATGTCTGGTCTTGCGCAAAAAAAGGGATTTCCTTTGAAAAATGTCCGTCAAGATCGTATACGGATAATGTACTGAATAATGCTTTTATGAAATTGTATAATATCTTAAAGCATCACAAGAAAGAGTTGCTTGACGAAACAATATCGCAGTTACAGGCATTAAAAACAAAGGTAAACAGTGGTAACAACGCTATTTTAGAAATAGATGAAGAGATTGCTACTCTCGGAAAACAGAACAATCTGTATGGACAGATGTTTGCTAACGGGGTACTTGATGAGGTGACATACTATGAAAAGTCAGGAATGATCAAGGGAAGGATAACTGATTTACGTAGTCGCCGGCAATTAATAATAAAGGGTGACGATGATGAATCTTGTCTTGAAGAACTCCGTGAGTTAAGAAGAATTATTGATGAAAGCCCCGATTACCTTACAGAAATGGACAAAGATCTTTTCTCGAAAACTGTAAAATTGATTTATGCGGAAGAAGATGGATCGTTGAGTTTTATACTGAAAGGCGATATTGAGTTCAGGGTAAATATAGCGGAGGAAAACAATGGCGAATAGGTTTATAACGTATGGATACTGCCTTGATAAGGGACAGCTGATTGTTTCTGACAACGAGGCAAAAGTGGTAAGATATATTTTTAATCAATACGCGGACGGTATCTCGCTGCGCACCCTTGTGGAAAAGTTGAATGAAGATAAGGTAGAATATTCCGAAGGAAAATGTGAATGGAACAAGAGAAGAATTTCAAGGATATTGCAAAATGAAAAATATATCGGAGCGGATAACCATCCGGCGATAATTTCAAGCGATATTTTTCAAAAAGTCAATCAACTGATAATATTAAAAGGATATAAAAAGAAACCTTGTGCTCCTGAGATCGAATATTTGAAAAAAATAGTATATTGCGGACAGTGCGGAAAACTTTTGCATAGAAGATCCATGTGGGATACGCGAGAGAAATGGATATGCCATTCGGACTGTAAATGTAAAAGATACATAGCCGATGAAGATATTATAGCGGCGGTCTTAAATGCAATTGAGAAGATAAAAGAAAATCCGCAAATATTAAGTCGTGATGAAGAAGAAACCTCTTATTTTCGCACCAATGAGATTATGCGCTATACTAATGAAATATCTCGTATAACAAATTCGTTGAATCCAAGTTTTAATACGGGTAAAAAACTTATTTTTGAGTGCGCTAATCTTAAATTTCAGGCTTGTCGTGAGAAAAAAGGACTTGCTTATACGGATAGAGTGTTGCAGCTTACCAAAGAACAAGATATCGACAATAAGATAGAGTCGGACTATCTCGAAAAGGCTGTTTCAAAAATTGTTGTTGACGCAGACGGAACGATAACTATTAGGTTTATAAACGGAAGCGAGATAAAAGATAGGGAGGAAAACAATGCCGGCACAAGCGAAAAGAATCGTAACAAAAATAGATGCCAATCCGTTACTTGCAAAGCAAAATGATGAAACCGGACTTTTGCGCGTTGCGGCTTATTGCAGAGTTTCCACCGACAGCGAGGATCAGCTTGAAAGTTATAAAGCACAGGTCGCCTATTATACCGACGCAATAGCGAAAAATCCAAAATGGCGTTTCGTCGATATTTATGCCGACGAGGGTATAACCGGTACTATGGCAACGAAGAGAACAAACTTTATGCGAATGATGCGCGACTGTGAAAAGGGAAAAATTGACCTGATACTTACAAAATCTGTAGCGCGTTTCGCAAGAAATACCGTTGACAGTCTGAAATACGTTAGAAAACTCAAAGCGAAAGGGATTGGCGTATATTTTGAAGAACAAGCCCTTGACTCATTGAAAACTGAGAATGAAATGGCAATCGGTCTGTATAGCGTTCTTGCGCAAGCCGAAAGCGAAAATATCAGCGCAAACGTGCGTTGGGGTATTCAACAACGTATGAAGTCGGGGACATTTAAGTTTCGATATAATCTGCTCGGTTATCGTAAAGGAGAGAACGGTGATCCTGAAATTGTTGAGGGAGAAGCGCAGCATATCCGTAAAATCTATGAAATGTATTTAGACGGAAATAGTCTTGACCAAATTAAAGCGGAACTTGAGAGCAACGGAGTTGAAACGAAAACAGGGAGCAAAACATGGAATAAAGCTATCATTCAAAGTATTCTTACTAATGAGCGTTATTGCGGAGATTTATTGATGCAAAAGACCTTCACTGAGAACTGTATCACGAAAAAGGTGAAGAAGAATCGTGGTGAAATGCCGAAGTATCTTGTGAAAGATAATCATCCCGCAATAATCGATCGCGTAACGTTCAAAAGAGTACAAATGGAAATGGCTCGGCGCGGTAGCGTAAGAAAGACGTCTGATAAGAGCATTACCGAACAAGGAAAATATAGCGGTAAGTTTGCGCTGACAGACATACTCATATGCGGAGAGTGCGGAAGTCCGTATCGTAGAAAGACATATAGCCGCAATGGAAAAAACAAACGAGTATGGCGTTGTTTGAATCGTTTGGAGCATGGAACAGAGTTTTGCTACGATTCGATAACTATTGATGATGAAGCATTGAAACAAGCGATATGCAGAGGTATCAATAAGGCTATTGCGGATAGACAAGATGTTATGAGTCTGATTTTATCAAATCTTTCTTACGCCGTAACGGGACAGGATGATACGTTGGAAATGTATGCAATCGAGAAACAAATAGCATCGCTCAATAAAATAATGGATGAAACAATGGAACTTGCAACGAACTCAACAGGCGATGGAAAGCGCTTTATGGAGGAAATAAAATCGTTGAGTGAGCAAATAGTTGTTTTAAGAGAACAACTTGAAGCTGTCCAAGGGCGATTGAAATCTAATGAACGAGTAAGTGAGGAGATTGAGAACATTAAACATTACTTATCATCAGACAATGCTGACTTTACGGAATACAATGATACTATGGTAAGGCGTTTGGTGGAATACATCAGAGTGATGAAAGACAAAACGATAATCATCGTTTTGAAAGGCGGCTTGCAAATCGAAGAAAAACTTGAACAGATATAATATGAGAATATGCCCGGATAATACTCCGGGTTTTTCTTGCGCTTTTTATAAAAACGTAGTATAATGACAGTATCGTAGGTGTAGCTTTTTCGTATGTTAAAGACACGGCGTCGAAGCACCGCCAAGCTGCCGGCGGTTCGCCTGAAAGGCAAACCGCATGGCTGCGGGCGGGCTTCTCCTTTTTCGGTGAAAATCTTTTTTTCAAAATATTTTCACCGAGTAATTATAATAAGCCCGTCAAGGCAGGGGATAAAAAGTATTTTGCAAGGCAACGCCGCTGCCGCTCCGAAGATTTTCTTCGGAGCGGCAGCATACATGCCTGCGGCTCCTTTATCGGTGAAAATCTTTTTTCAAAATATTTTCACCGAGCAATTATAATAAAGTCCGTCAAGGCAGGGGAGATAAAGCCCGTCAAAGCGGGGAAGTTAACAAAACACCGTTAAGCCGTCAGGAGGGTGTCTTTTCAAAGTAAAAATCATTATAAAAGGAATTATAATATGGCGATAGAAAAGGTTAAAGAATATTTCGGACAGTACGGAATAGAGAACAGAGTGCGGGAGTTTGCGGCATCCAGCGCGACCGTGGAACTTGCGGCGCAGGCGCTCGGATGCGAGCCCTGCCGCATAGCAAAAACGCTTTCTTTCATGGCGGCGGAGGGACCCGTTCTCATAGTTGCCGCCGGCGACGCAAAGATAGACAATCAGAAATATAAAGCGCAATTCGGCATAAAAGCCAAAATGCTTTCGCCGGAAGAGGTGGAAAAAATCATCGGGCACGCCGTCGGGGGAGTATGCCCGTTTGCCGTAAACGAAAACGTGGTTACATATCTTGACGTATCGCTGAAAAGTTTTGAAACGGTGTTTCCCGCCTGCGGCAGCAGTAACAGCGCAATAGAACTAACCGTAAAAGAACTTGAAAAATATTCCCGCGCCGCCGCCTGGGTGGACGTCTGCAAAGGCTACCCCGAAAATCGGTAAGTGAGGTCAATTGTATAATTTTTTTATTTTATTTATGTGATAATAAAAATTGTCTTGTTTTATGTTCAGCAGTTGCAGGGCGGTTTTCAGTTTAATGCGCTTGCAAAGGTAGTCGTTAGCGACGGATAAAAACTTTTCCGAATAAACAAACGAAGGGCGACCGAAACGGACGCCTTTTTCTCTCGCTATCTTTATTCCTTCGGCTTGCCGCGACTTGTTGTTTTCCCGCTCATTCTCCGCCACGAAAGACAATACCTGCAACACAATATCCGAAATGAACTTGCCGACCAAAGTATCCGCTTTCGTGCGTGTGTCCAAAAGCGGCATATCCAACACGAGTATGTCCGCACCGATTATGTTTGTAATTCTGTTCCATTCCTCTATAATCTGATTGTAATTGCGCCCTAACCGGTCAATGGACTTTATGACGAGCAGATCGCTGCTTGTGAGTTTTTTCAATAAGCGTTTATATTCCTTTCTTTCAAAGTCTTTGCCGCTTTTCTTCTCGGAGAAAATGCGGCTTTTTTCTATCCCGAACTCACTAAGCGCAGCAATTTGCCGCTGCAAGTTTTGGTCTTTTGCCGATACCCGCGCATATGCGTAAGTCATTGGTTATGCTCCTTTTTTCTATTAAGGATAGCGAAACGGCGAAAAGACCATCTGAAACGGGCGAAAATAAAAAAATTGCAGTAAAAGTGTACTTTTACCACGTTCAGCGGCTTGCTTGTTTTATGGCGATTATGCTATAATAAATGAAAAAATAATGTCTGTTTGCGGGGTAAAATCGTAAATTTTCGGCGTTGCAGTAAAAGTACACTTAAACTGTAAGCCACAAGGAGTAAAAATGAGCAAATACGGAAAAAAGTTTGAAAAGGCGTTAGATAAGATTTTTCGCATAAAACCAAAAGCGAAAAAAACCGCGATTATCGTTGCCATTGTTTTTCTATTTGTTGGAATTGCTTTAATTATAACAGGCGGAATGATTCCAACTTTCGGCATTCAGGATTCACAGCAAGAAACAATGATGATGACAATGTTTTATATGGCAGGCGCAATGACTATTTTGTGGCTTGGAGTAATACCTTTTCTTATTACTATTTTATTGCATAAACCTAGTTACATTAAATATAAAAAAGTTGTTCATCGTACCTGCAATATCGCAAAATATTTGGGGCAGAACGAAAAAACATTAAAAGCAGAGTTCAAAAAGCGGCGTGCAGCCAAAGACCGCGACTGGATAATACAGACAACCGATTATTATTTTGACGAGTGCGAGCGGCTGAAAACCGAACACGAGCAAAACCCTCCCAAAATGGAAATGGAAAACGGTGGCGAGGGTGGTTTCGACGGTTGGCTTTTGCAAAAACTCGGCTGGATATTGCTCGGTGCTTTGGTAACGATTTGCACGGCTGGTGTTTGTTTCCCTGTTGCGTACATATGGGTTCTGCGTTGGCAATACAAACATTCGCTTTATGACGGCAAACGCCTTTCTTTTGACGGCAAGGTATCGCAACTGCTCGGGAAGTGGGTTTGTTGGTTGTTATTATGTATTCCTACGGCTTTGATTTTTGCTTTATTTATTCCGAAAAAATTATTGCAATGGAAAGCGTCGCATCTGCACCTTGCGGGCGAATTGCCGTTCTTGGGCGGAACGTGGCACGGGAACGGAATTGCACTTGTGCTCGTCAAATTCGGTTGTTTTCTGTTCTCGCTTATTACCCTGTGGCTGTTAAAACCGCTGGCAATCTGTTGGAAAAATCGTTTTATTCAAAAACGACTAATAATTGACGGACGGAAAATGTGGTTTAACGGAGATGGTGTGGAAATAATCGGCAGATGGATAGTATGGTCGTTGTTAACGTTAATTACATTCGGAATATACGCATTGTTCCGCAATCTGCGCGTTTTACGTTGGGTTAATAAGCATACACGCATAACGGCAGGCTATCAGCAAATTAAGGTTATATAAAATGACAGATTTATTTTGTAATATGCTTATATGCGGGATAAATCGTCTTATCATCAAAGACTATTAAACCGCCGCGAGCAGGCAAAAGACAAAGAGAAAAACGAAGAAAACTAAATAGCAAAATTAAGGCGCTCATGCATTTAAGCATTAAGCGCCGCTTTTTAGTCTTAAAAAATCTTTTACATAGGTCTTTCCTGTTCGGAAAGGAAGGCGTAAGCCACTGCGTTCGGCCCTAAGTGAGAGCCTATTACGGGGCCGATCATCCTTATTTCGGGGGTAAGCCCGTACCGGTCGTTTAATTCCTTATATAAAACTTCCGCCATTTCGGGGTTATCCGTGTGGCCTATGTACATGATGGGGTAGTCCTTATTCAAAGAATAGTCTTTAACTAAATCAACAATGGCGGATATGGCTTTGCGCATACCCCTGCCTTTCATATAGTTTACGAGTTTACCTTCTTTATTGAAGATTATAATGGGTTTAACTCCCAGCATGGAACCTACCACCGCCTTGGTAGCCGAAATGCGCCCGCCGCGCATGAGGTAGAACAGGCTGTCCGCAATTACAAAGTGCTGGAATTTGAGTTTAACGCTCTCGATATAATCGAAAGTTTCCTGCAAAGATTTACCCTTGTCGCGCATATCCACGGCTATATTTACCATAGCGCCCTGTCCCACGGTGGTGGTGCTGCATTCTATGCACAGGCAGTTAAAGTCCGGATAGGTTTTTTTGACCTCTTCCACGGCTTCTCTCGCCACGTCCACCGTGTGGCAAAGCCCGTAGCTTATGGTAAAGTGCAGCGCCTCTTTCACGCCCGCTTTTGCCATGGAGGTAAAATGCTCTATATGCACGAACGGGTTGTTCATGCTTGTTTTGCTTATTATGCCCGAACGGAGTTTATCGTAATATTCCGTATATTCTTGCGGGCGGGAAAATTCGTCCTTATATTCGGTTATAACGCCCTTGTCGTTAAGGGTAAAGGTGAGGGGCAGAAAATAAAGCCCCATTTTTTCTATTTCGTCTTTATAAAGGTCGGCAGTGGAATCTGTGGAAATATCGAAAAGTTTCAAAATAAATTCTCCCGTGAGGTTTCTTATAAAACACTATACCATATAACTGCACATATTTCAAGCGAAAAATAAAAAAACTTTTAATAAAACGCCTTACCCTGCAAACTGCCGGGCAAGGCGTTTACTGAATAAAAACGCTGTGAGCGAAAAACGTTACAGAAACTTTTTCAGGTTCTGTTCGTACTTTTCTTCGAGCGATAAAAGCCGGTCTATAAAATCGGCGGTCTTTTCCTGAAAGTTCTGCCTTTCGTTCTGCATGGCGGCAAGTTCGGTGATGCCGTTTACGGTGCCCTTTATCATCATTTCGGCGATGTTGTTGCGGCTGTCGTCTATAACGGTTTTCATCTTAATGCTGCCCCGCATCATAACCTTTTGCACGGTGCCGATGTTCTGCGGCTGCATACCGTTTTCCGCCATGTATGAAGAGATCTCTCCCACGATTTTTTCGTAACCCTCATACTGCGCCTGAAGCTCGGCTTTAAGATCTGCGTCGGTAACGGAAGGCAGCAGTTCGGAAATGCTTAAAAGCGCGATGTGCGCGTTTTTATATACGTCGTTAATGGCCTTGTAATTTACGTCAGTGCTTTGCATATATCCTCCAATTCAAGAAAAAGCCGTTTTGCGGCAATCATGAAATTTTTATATAAAATAGTTTGACAATACGGCGCAAAAATATGCAAAAACATTTGACAAAAAGTAAAAGATATTATAAAATAACCGGGTAACCGCTCGAAAGGGGCGTTTTTAAGCGCGGAAAGATCCGCCGCCCCTGAATTTTTCGGCGAGTAGGTAAGAGGAGGTAATATGTACGCCATATTGGAAAACGGTTCCAAGCAGTACAAGGCGGAAGTAGGTTCGGTCATAAAGTTCGAAAAACTTTCCGGCAACGTGGGCGACAAAGTGGAATTCGGCGTCTTGATGGTGTCGGATGAAAGCGGCGTCAAGGTAGCCAAAGATGCCGCGGCATATAAGGCCGTGGGAGAGATCGTGGAGCAGGGCAAGTATAAAAAGATAGTGGTCTTTAAGTACAAAGCCAAGAAGAACGAGCGCAAAAAACAGGGGCACAGGCAGCCCTTCACCGCGGTAAAGATAACCGAAATAGCCGCTAAGTAAGGGAGGTGTAAGATTATGATATTATTCAGATTATTCGCCCACCACAAGGGCGGCGGCAGCACAAAAAACGGCAGAGACAGCAACAGTAAGAGGCTTGGGATAAAGGCTTCGGACGGGCAGGCGGTAACGGGCGGCAGCATAATAGTCCGTCAGCGCGGCACCAAGATCCACGCCGGCAATAACGTGGGCAAGGGCAGCGACGATACGCTTTTTGCTCTTATAGACGGGGTTGTTAAATTCGAGCGCCTCGGCAGAAAGGACAAAAAGGTAAGCGTTTACGCCAGGGAAAACTGATTTGTTTGCGGGCTGATTTTCAGCCCGCTTTTTTCTTTGGTTTTTAAAAGGCGGCAGGGCGCCGGGCGGCGGTGGTTACTCCCGGCGATAAATTGCGGCGTGTTTTACGGCGGGGCATAAAAAGTTTTTGCGGAGCGGTTTTACTATGGAAGAAAGGGCAATAATTACTTGCGGCGGAGATTATTTTAATATAGAAGACACTCTCGAGTGCGGGCAGGTGTTCAGGTTCCGCCCGTACAGGGAGGGGTATCTCGTTTTTTCGGCGGACAAGTGCGCCTATGCCCGCGAAACGGGCGGGGGTGTTACGGTGGAGTGCGCCGCGAACGACAGGGAATATTTTGAAAATTATTTCGACCTGAAAAGGGACTATTCCGCCATATGCTCGGCGGCGGAGGCAAGCGGCTATCCTATACTTAAAACCGCCGCGGAGGCAGGCAAGGGCATAAGGATACTCAACCAGAACAGAGAAGAGGCGCTTTTTTCATTTATCATATCGCAGAACAACAATATTCCGCGAATAAAGGGCATAATAGAGAGAATATGCAGGGCGCTGGGCGAGCGGCGGGAATTTTTCGGGGAGGAATATTACACCTTTCCCCGCGCGGCGATAATGGCGGAAAAGAACGCGGAATTTTATGCCGGTTTAGGGCTCGGCTACCGCGCGGGCTATATTGCCGAACTTGCGGGGCGGATAGCGGGCACCGATTATTTTGACAGGCTTTCGTCTCTTTCCACGGCGGAACTCAGAAAAAGCCTTATGTCAATAAAGGGCGTGGGCGCCAAGGTGGCGGATTGCGCAGTGTTGTTCGGCTTTCACCGGGCGGACAGTTTCCCCGCGGATACCTGGATAGAGAAGGTGTATTCAGAAGATTTTCACGGCACGCCCTGCGCAAGGGATAAGATATCCGAGCGGTTCGTAAAGGAATTCGGGGAAAACGCGGGGTATTTCCAGCAGTATCTTTTTTATTATAAGCGCAGCAAGGAAAAGGCTTTGGCGGCCGCACAAACTGATGAAAAAGCCGCGGGAAAAGAAAATTAACCGTTCAAAACACCGCCAAAACGATTGTCAAAAAGCGGCGGATTGTGTTATACTTTTATAAAAGCGAAAACAAAAAATGCTTGGAGGGCATAATTTATGCAGTATTCGTCTGAAGTAAACAAGATGTCCTGCGTGGCAAAAGGTCCCGACCACGGACCCGCGCCCATTCCGGAAGAAGCCAAATGGGTGCAGGCAAAGGAGATAACCGATATATCGGGATTTACGCACGGCGTCGGCAGATGCGCGCCGCAGCAGGGCGCATGCAAACTTACCCTTAACGTCAAGAACGGCGTGATAGAAGAAGCGCTGGTGGAAACCATAGGCTGCTCGGGGATGACCCATTCGGCGGCAATGGCGGCGGAGATACTCCCCGGCAAGACCATTTTAGAAGCGCTCAACACCGACCTCGTGTGCGACGCGATAAACTGCGCCATGCGCGAACTTTTCCTGCAAATAGTATACGGCAGGTCGCAGTCGGCATTCTCGGAGGACGGGCTTGTGGTAGGCGCCGGGCTCGAAGACCTCGGCAAGGGGCTTCGTTCGCAGGTGGGCACCATGTATTCCACAAAACTCAAAGGTCCCCGTTATCTCGAAATGGCAGAGGGGTACGTTACCAAGATCGCGCTCGATAAGGACGACCAGATAATAGGCTATTCTTTCGTGAACTTCGGCAAGATGGCTGATTTTATAAAGAAGGGGCTTTCCGCAAACGAGGCGTATGAAAAGGCGTGCGGAAGCTACGGCAGGTTTGACGGGGCGGCCAAGTACATCGACCCCCGCAAGGAGTAGGAGGTAAGTTATGAGCATCAGTTTCGAAGGTTACGACAGAAGAATTGATAAAATAAACAAGAGCCTTGCGGAGTACGGCATAAACGGGCTGGAAGACGCTAAGGCCATTTGCGATGCCAAGGGCATTAACGTGGAATCCATAGTAAAAGGCGTGCAGCCCATAGCTTTCGAGAACGCCGTGTGGGCGTATACCGCGGGCGCGGCAATCGCAATCAAGTCCGGCTGCAAAAAGGCGGCGGATGCGGCCAAGATGATAGGCGTGGGGCTGCAGAGTTTCTGCATACCCGGTTCGGTGGCGGAAAACAGAAAGGTGGGTCTCGGGCACGGCAACCTTGCCTCCATGCTGCTTTCGGAGGAGACCGAGTGCTTTGCCTTCCTTGCGGGGCACGAATCCTTTGCCGCGGCGGAAGGCGCGATAGGCATTGCCAAAACCGCCAACAAGGTAAGGAAAAAACCTCTCCGCGTAATTTTGAACGGTTTAGGAAAGGACGCGGCTTTCATAATCTCCCGCATAAACGGGTTTACCTACGTTCAGACCAAGTTTAATTATTACACCGAAGAGCTGACCATTGTAAAGGAAACCGCTTACAGCGACGGGGACAGGGCAAAGGTCAGGTGCTACGGCGCGGACGACGTGAACGAGGGCGTTGCCATCATGAAGCACGAAAAGGTGGACGTATCCATAACGGGTAACTCCACCAACCCCACCCGTTTCCAGCATCCCGTTGCGGGCACCTATAAAAAATGGGCTGTGGAAAACGGCAGGAAATATTTTTCGGTTGCCTCGGGCGGCGGCACGGGCAGAACGCTGCACCCCGACAACATGGCGGCGGGTCCCGCAAGCTACGGCATGACGGATACCATGGGCAGAATGCATTCGGACGCGCAGTTTGCCGGTTCCTCCTCGGTGCCCGCGCACGTGGAAATGATGGGGCTTATCGGCATGGGCAACAACCCGATGGTCGGCGCTTCCGTGGCGCTTGCCGTTGCGGTGGAAGAGGCGATGAAATAACGCTTGACAAAAGTTTTGCGGTTTACATTAAACCCGGACAAAATCCATAATCTGAATTAAAGTGAAAACAGGCTTTTCACGTTGATTGAAGCCGATAATTAAATAAAAAATTTTCGGTTTGACAGAAAACGAGTGGGCGCCGCGGCAACAGCCGCGGCGCCTTTTTACGGCTGCTGCCGTTTATTTTCCGAGGCTTTTAAAAGCCGCAAGGCAAGAGAAACGGCAGCAGCCGTAAAGCAGAGGGGGTAAGTTGTCAAAAAATATAAAGGTCGCCGCTTGCCCTACTTTACCGGGAAATATACAAATTTGCTGTTTTTGTTGGAATATCGGCTGAAAATGTGTTTTCGGATAAAAAAAATTTAAATTTGTTTTGACAAAATTCATATATATGATATAATAGAAAAAGTCAATCAAAGAGGGAGTGTGCGGAATGGAGGAAGGCATATTAAAGGCGTGCGGCAGATTTACGGGCAATGCCGCTATAAAGAGCATAGAACGTTACGGCGAAGGGCATATAAACGATACGTTTTTGGTTAAAACAGACGAAAACGGCGAGGAAAAGAAATATCTTTTCCAGCGTATAAACGACAAAGTTTTCAAAGACGTGCCCAGGCTGATGAACAATATAAAACTCGTTACCGACTTCGCCCGTAAAAAAATAACCGAGCGCGGCGGCGATGCGGACAGGGAGAGCCTTACCATTATCCCCACACATGACGGCGAACCGTATTATTATGACGGTAAAGACTATTACCGCATGTATAAATTTATAGACCGTTCCATAACCTATCAGATATCGGAAGGGAAAGAAACCTTTTATCAGTCCGCGTTGGCGTTCGGGCGGTTTGCGCTGCTCATCGCGGATTTTGACGCAAACCTGCTGTTCGAATCTATTCCGCGTTTTCACGATACGAGAAAGCGCTTTACGGATCTTAAAAACGCGGCGGAAGAAAATTCCGCGGGGAGAAAGCGCCTTTGCGAAAAGGAGCTTGAATTCGCGTTTGCAAGAGAGGATAGGGCGGGGATAATAGTGGATAAACTTGCGTCCGGCGAAATACCTTCCCGGGTTACGCATAACGATACGAAACTTAACAACGTGCTTTTTGACGCGGAGAGCAAAAAAGCGATTGCCGTAATAGACCTGGATACCATAATGGCGGGATCCCTTTGTTACGATTTCGGGGACAGCATAAGGTTCGGCTGCAACACGGCGGCGGAGGACGAGCGGGATCTTGAAAAAGTCAATTTCGACATCGGGTTGTTCGAGGCGTATGCAAAAGGCTATCTATCCGAACTGAAAGGCGTGTTAAAGCCTTCCGAAACGGAGAACCTTGCCACGGGCGCGCTGATGATGACCTATGAATGCGGAATGCGCTTTTTGGAAGACTTTTTGCGGGGGGACGTGTATTTTAACGTTTCGCGGGAAAATCATAATCTGGACCGCGCCCGGGTGCAGTTCAGGCTGTTAGGGCAGATGGAAGAAAAACTTCCGCAGATGAAAGAGATAATAAACAAATATGCCGGGTAAGCAATACCCGAAATAAAGAGCGAAAAATTTCCGCCGCAGAACAAATTTATAAAGTTTTGCGGCTTTTTTATAAAAAAAGCCCGTTATTTTCTTGCAAACGTATCGGCAATATGGTAAAATGATTAGGCAAAAAATTCACACCCGAATGTATGCCGGCGTCCGTGAGCCCGAAATTTAACTATCGGGAAGGCAGCAGGCAAAATTTATGCAGGCGGGGAGGTAAAACGGAGGAGACATTATGGCAGTTATCACAATGAAGCAGCTCCTGGAAACGGGGGTGCACTTCGGGCACCAGACCAGGCGCTGGAACCCCAAGATGAAAAAGTATATTTACGGCGAACGCAACGGCATTCACATCATCAACTTAGAGCAGACGGTAGAGCTTATCGAGAACGACGTGTATCCGTTCGTGGTGAACGAAGTAAAGCGCGGCAAGAGCGTTTTGTTCGTGGGCACCAAAAAGCAGGCGCAGGACGCTATAAAGGAAGAAGCGGAAAGATGCGGTCAGTTTTACGTAAATTCCCGCTGGCTGGGCGGCACGCTCACCAACTTCAAGACCATCCGTTCCAGGATAGACAGGCTTAATAAGCTCAACAATATGGAAAAGATGGGAGAATTCGACCTGCTTCCCAAGAAAGAGGTAATGAAACTCAAAGCCGAAAGGGATAAGCTCGAAACCAACCTGGGCGGCATCAAGGAAATGCGCACTCTTCCCGGGATCATGTTCATAGTAGACCCGGATCAGGAAGACATAGCGGTCAAGGAAGCGAGAAAACTTCACATTCCCATAGTGGCAATAACGGATACCAATTGCGACCCCGATCTTATAGACCACGTTATTCCCGGCAACGACGATGCGATAAGGGCGGTAAAACTCATAGCCTCCGTCATAGCGGACGCGGTAATAGAAGCAAATCAGGGCGAGCAGATGTCCGCCGCGGCAGAGGAAGGCGAAATTCCCGCCGAGGATATGGCTGAGGAAACCGCAGAGGCGTTTGAAGAGAGCGCGGAATAAAAAATCGTAAAGGGAGATAGAATATGTTTACAGGAAGCGACGTTATAGCTCTGCGCCAAAAGACGGGCGCAGGCGTGCTGGATTGCAAAAAAGCGCTCACGGAAACGGGCGGAGATATGGAAAAGGCGGTAGATTACCTGAGAGAAAAGGGAATGGCAACCGCCGCCAAAAAGGCTTCGAGAATAGCGGCGGAAGGGATAGTAGCCGCTAAGGTATCGGGCAACACGGGCGTGCTGGTGGAAGTCAACTGCGAGACCGACTTTGTTGCCAAGGGCGAGCAGTACAAGGAATTTGTGGACAGCGTGGCAGATTACGTTTTGAGTAACGACGTAAAGGATATAGACGCGCTTGTTGCCGCCAAGAACGACGAGACCATAGCCATAACCGCCAAGATAGGCGAAAAGATAGCTATCCGCCGTTTCGTAAAGTACACGGCTGAAAACGGCGTGGTGGAAAGTTATATCCACATGGGCGGCAAAGTGGGCGTGCTTGTGGAGATAGAGGGCTGCACCTGTGAGGGTACGCACGAACTCGCGCACGAGGTCGCTTTGCAGATAGCCGCGGCAAAACCGCTTTACCTCAACGCGGCGGAAGTTCCCGCAGAGGTAATAGAGCACGAAAAAGAGATACTCAAAGTCCAGGCGTTAAACGAGGGCAAGCCCGCCGCCATCGTGGACAGAATGGTAGAGGGCAGGGTAAAGAAATATTACGAGGAGTTCTGCCTTTTGAATCAGGCGTTCGTAAAGGACCCGGCTATGACCATAGAAAAGCTTGTAAAGAGCTATTCGGACAAGATGGGAAAAACTCTTTCCGTAAAGCGTTTCACCCGTTTCGAAATGGGCGAAGGGCTGGAAAAGAAGAGCAACGATTTTGCCGCCGAAGTGGAAGCGCAGATGAAAAAGTAAAATATTTTACGGTATGTTTTGCGCCGCTTTCTGTTGAAAGCGGCGCTGTTTTATGCTCTTTGCGGTAAATAATATGCGAGTATTTCAGAGCGGTATATTCGAGTATGTCCGGGCGGAAAAAAGAGCCGCAAAACGGGTGAGAAAAATGCCGTTATGCCGTTTTTTTATGCCGGGCGGTTTAAATTTACAAAATTCCGCCGGGTAATTGAGTTTTCGTATAGACAAACCGAAAAAAATAGTATATAATAATAGCGGCGGAAATTCACGGGCGGCAAAACCTTGCCGCCGAGCGGATAAAAACTCATGCGTTAAAAACTTAAAAAGTTTTTAACGCAGGGCGCAAATAAAAAATCAAACGGAGCGCACAATGGATAAAGCGATATATAAGAGAGTGGTAATCAAACTTTCGGGAGAGGCGCTGGCAGGCGCCGCCGGCAGCGGGATAGACGAAAAGGTGCTTTCCGGCGTGGTGGACCAGATAATAGAGGTAAAGAACCTGGGCGTGGAGATAGGCATAATAGTCGGGGGCGGCAACTTCTGGCGGGGCAGGCAGGGCGCCGAGATGGACAGGACCACCGCAGACCACATGGGCATGCTCGCCACGGTGATAAACGCCCTCGCCATACAGGACGCGCTTGAAAGAAAGGGTATCCCCACCCGGGTGCAGACGGCGCTTACCATCACCCGCGTGGCGGAACCGTATATACTTAGAAAAGCGCTTTCTCACCTTACTAAGGGCAGGGTGGTGATATTTGCGTGCGGCACGGGCAACCCGTATTTTACCACGGATACTGCGGCAGCGCTCCGCGCCGCCGAGACGGATGCCGAGATATTGCTCCTTGCAAAGAACGTGGACGGGATATACGATTCCGATCCGCGCATAAATCCGAACGCCAAAAAACTTGAAAGCATATCCTATAAAGAGTTTATTGCTCAGGGGTTAAAGGCTATGGATACCACCGCCATAACCATATGTATGGAAAACAACATTCCCGTGCTGGCGTTCGGGCTGAATGAAGACCGTGCGCTTTACCGCGCGGTAACGGGCGGCAAGATCGGTACGCTGATAAAATAAATAAAAGCAGGAGGAAAATATTTATGGCTGTTGAAAACGAGCGTTACGAAAACCTGATGATGGAAGTGATGGAAAAGACCGAAAAGACCGTGTCTATGCTTGGCGGCGAATACGTAACCATACGCGCCGGCAGGGCGAATCCGCACATACTCGATAAAGTGCTGGTAGACTATTACGGCACGCCCACGCCCATAAACCAGGTTGGCAATCTTTCGGTAACGGAGGGGAGATGCCTTGTCATCGCCCCGTGGGATTCTTCTATGCTGAAAGTAATAGAAAAACAGCTCCTTGCGGATAATATAGGCATCACCCCGGTGAACGACGGCAAGGTGATAAGGCTTGTGTTTCCCGCGCTTACCGAAGAGCGCAGAAAGGAAATAGTAAAGCAGATAAAGAAGATGGCGGAGGATTCCAAGGTGGCGGTGCGCAACGTGCGCAGAGAGGCTATGGACACCCTTAAAAAGATGAAGAACGACAAAGAACTCTCCGAAGACGAGCACGCCGTGTGCGAAAAAGAAGTGGATAAGCAGATAAACGAAGCTATAGAAAAGATAGAAAAGCTTTGCCAGGACAAAGAAAAGGACGTTTTATCGGTATAATGGAAAACATTCCCGGGCATGTCGGAATAATAATGGACGGCAACGGCAGATGGGCGGAGAGCCGGGGCAAAAGCCGTTCGTACGGGCACAAAAAGGGGTCCGATAACGTAGACAGAATAGTAACTCACGCATTCGGCGCGGGGGTAAAGACCCTGTCGCTGTTTGCGTTTTCTTCCGAAAACTGGGCGCGCCCCAAGGAAGAAGTGGATGAGCTTATGCGGCTTTTGGAGAGGTATTTCAAAAAGTTCATAGGCAAAGTGCTTAAAAACGGCGTAAAACTGTCGGTTATGGGAGATATATCGGTCTTAAGCGACAGCCTTAAAGAAGTTATAGAGCGCGGCATGAGCGACAGTGCGGGCATGACCTCTCACGTGTTAAATATCGGCGTGAATTACGGCGGCAGACAGGAGATAGTGCGCGCGGTAAACAAGCTTGTATCGGAAGGCAGGGAAATAACCGAGAAGGGCATATCCGAAAATCTGTATACCGCGGAGTTCGGCGAACCCGATCTTATTATAAGGACGGGCGGGGAGTACCGCCTTTCCAACTTTATGCTATACCAGGCGGCTTACAGCGAACTGTACTTTACGGACGTACTCTGGCCGGATTTTAACGAGGAGCAGTTCGATATGGCGCTTTTAAGTTACGCGGGCAGAAAAAGGCGGTTCGGAAAAATTTAGTTTGGCATAATTGACGTTATATGAAATTAAGGGCAATATCGGGCGCGTGTTTCGTGGCGATCGTAGCGGGTTTTTTCCTGCTCAGAGAACTGGTAGATTACCGCCTGTTCGATTTTCTTATATGGTTTCTGTGCGGCGCGGGCACGTTCGAAGTGGCGCGCGCGTTAAAGCCGCGGCTGGGGCGTGGCGCGTTCGTCGCGCTGTGCGTATACGGCGCGGCATACGTCCCGTTTTACGCGCTGTTCGAATACCTTTTATGGAAGGGCATGGGCTGGGTGTTCGCCCTCTCGCTTACCATTATTTTTTGCGCGGTTATGTTCGAATGCCGCGGCGGCGAGGAAGATACGGAAAGGTCTTCCGCGGTGTTTCTGCCCGTACTTTATCCCTCTGTGCTCTTACTTACCATGCTTGCGTTAAACGGGCACAGGCTGGGCTTTACCGCACTCCTTCTGGTGTTCGTCATTTCGCCGCTCACAGATACTTTTGCTTACCTTGTGGGCAAAACTTACGGTATGTTAAGGGGCGGTAAGGTAAAAAAACTATGCCCCGCGATAAGCCCGAATAAAACGGTAGCGGGCGCGTTGGGCGGGCTTGCAGGCGGGGTTATAGGCGCGTTTATAGTATATTTTGCGGTCCGCCCGGATATAGGTTCTTCCGTTCCCGCGCTCATCTTTGCGGCGATCGGGCTTGCGGGCGCGGTATTCACCCAGGCGGGGGATCTGTTTGAAAGCCTTATAAAACGCCGCGCAGGTATAAAGGATATGGGCAAAATAATGCCCGGGCACGGCGGCGTGATGGACAGGATAGACGGTATCAGTTTTGCTTCCGCCTTTATTTGGTTCGTATTTCTCTGGATATAGCAAGGAGCGGTCATGAAAAACATTGCGCTTATCGGCAGCACCGGCTCTATCGGCAGGCAGACCCTCAACGTGGTGCGCCGCCATCCGGATAAATTCAATATAGTATCGCTTGCGGCGGGAAACAACTCCCGCCTTTTTGCGGAGCAGGTAAAAGAATTTCATCCCTTAACCGCCACCGCCTGTTTTGCGCCGGAGGGAGAACTTGTGCCCGGCGTGGAATATTACTTCGGCGAGGAGGCTTTTATAAACGCCGTAACGGAAAAAGCGGACATAGTGGTAGTGGCGCTCGTCGGCTTCAAAGGTGTGGCGGCGGTGCTCAAAGCCGTTGAAATGAAAAAGGACATAGCGCTCGCCAATAAGGAAAGTCTTGTTGCGGGCGGGAGCCTGGTAACGGGGCTGGCGCAAAAAAACGGCGTGAAAATAATTCCCGTGGACAGCGAGCATTCCGCAATATTCCAGGCGCTCGGTTTTGACATGAAAAAGTCGTTCCGGCGCATAATATTAACGGCGTCCGGCGGGGCTTTTCGGGACATGGGAGAAAAAGAGCTTAAAAAGGTTACCGCGGCGGACGCATTAAAACACCCCAATTGGAACATGGGCGCCAAAATAACGGTGGACTGCGCCACGCTCGTGAACAAGGCATTCGAGGTAATAGAGGCAAAATGGCTTTATAATACCGATTTCGACAAAATAGACGTAATAATTCACCGTGAAAGTATCATACACTCTATGGTAGAGTTTAACGACGGGTCGGTTATAGCGCAGTTAAGTTACCCTTCCATGGAGATACCCATAACGCTGGCGCTTACTTACCCGGAGCGGATCGAAACGGGCGTAAAACCGCTGGACTTTAAGGCTTTGGGCGCGCTTACTTTCGAGGAGCCGGATAAAAAGAGGTT
Organism: uncultured Eubacteriales bacterium; assembly: GCA_949288785.1. Taxonomy (GTDB): domain Bacteria; phylum Bacillota; class Clostridia; order Christensenellales; family Borkfalkiaceae; genus UBA1259. The sequence goes on from CASELQ010000011.1 coordinate 23,012, forward strand.
CCCGTGCATGGACCTTGTGATAGCGGCCGCAAAAAAAGGGGGCTTGTATCCCGCGGTGGCAAACGGCGCAAACGAGAGCGCGGTGCGGCTCTTTTTACAGGAAAAAATAGGCTTTGGCGACATATATGCGGCAATATCGGGCGCGCTGGAAGCGTTCCCCGGCGGCGGCTCCGATGATTATGAAGGGCTGCTTTATGCGGACAGGTTTGCCGCGGAGTACGTGTCAAAGCGATTCGGAGTTTAATGGAATTTTTGTTGTTGGCTTCCTTCGGGGAGATTATGACCTATGTTCTCTATGTGCTGGTAGCTGTGCTCATACTGCTGCTCATGATCACCGTGCACGAATTCGGGCACTACGTGGCGGGCAAAATTTTCGGTTTCGGCATAGAGGAGTTTGCAATAGGTTTCGGCCCCAAGATATTTTCAAAGACCAAGAAGGACGGGGAAGTGTTTTCCGTCCGCGTTCTGCCGCTCGGCGGTTTTTGCGCATTTAAAGGGGAGGATGAGGACGACCCGGACCCTTCCGCCTTCAATAACAAAAAGCCGTGGCAGCGCATAATAGTTTTAATATCGGGCGCGCTCATGAATTATCTGCTTGCGCTCATCGTGATAGGACTGATGTTCGGAATATACGGGCACACCGCCATCATGGCGTACGAAACGTCAAAAAACCCCGAATACGGAGCGGAGTATTCTTTTGCGGACAGAGACGTTATTTTAAAAGCCGACGGCAAAAACGTATATCTCGTAACCGATCTTATGAGCGCATTGGAAGGGCATAGGGCAGGAGACGAAGTAACTTTCGATATAATAAGACAGGGCGAAAGGCAGAACATTACCGTAAAACTGCGTGCGGACGCGGAGTTTGTAAACGTAGAGGATATGTCGCGGCTGTGCGAAGCGCTGGGCGTCAGCTATACCGCGGGCGAAACGGGCGAGGTTTCTGCCACGGGCTTTCGGATGACGGGCGTAAGCCTCGGGTTTTTCCATACTCTCGGGCGCACCTTCGAGTATTCGTTTAAGCTTGCGGGCACCATATTTACGGTGATAGGTCAGCTGTTCTCGGGCGATTTGGGTATAAACGCCGTGGGCGGCACGGTTACCACCATATCGGTAACGGCGGAAGCGATACGAGCGGGCGGGCTTTGGAGTTTACTCAATATCACTGCTTTCATAGGCGTAAACCTTGCCGTGTTCAACCTTCTTCCGGTGCCCGCGCTGGACGGATCCCGCGCCATCTTCACGCTTATAGAATGGATAAGGAAAAAGCCCATAAACAGGCGGGTGGAAGGCATTATACACGCCGCGGGCTTTGTCATAATAATTTTGTTTGCCATTTTTGTGGACGTTCAGCAGTGTTTTTAGCCGCATATTTATGCCGGCGGGCTAAATATAATCAAAATTTATTCCGAATATAACAAATTTTTAACGTTACGGCAAAAAAATTTTTGTTAAAAACTATGATTTTTTTGCGCGGTGTGCTAAAATTGTAATGGATAAAACCAATGAATGAATTTGGAGGTTAATTATGGCAATCAAAAACGCATATCTTCTGGATCTTTTAGAGCGTACCAAAAAGAGAAACCCGGGCGAACCCGAGTTTATACAGGCGGTTACCGAAGTGTTTACTTCTCTTGAACCCGTAATCGAAAAGAGGCAGGACCTTGTGGATGCCGGTGTGCTCGAACGCATAGTAGAGCCCGAAAGGCAGATAATGTTCCGCGTTCCGTGGACGGACGATAACGGCAAAGTGCACGTAAACCGCGGTTTCAGGGTGCAGTTCAACTCGGCGATAGGACCGTATAAAGGCGGCATAAGGCTTCATCCCTCGGTATATCTCGGCATCATAAAATTCCTGGGCTTTGAACAGGTGTTCAAAAACAGCCTTACAACTCTTCCCATGGGCGGAGCCAAGGGCGGTTCGGACTTTGACCCCAAAGGCAAGTCCGATGCTGAGATAATGAGATTCTGCCAGAGTTTTATGACCGAACTTTGCAAATATATCGGCGCCGATTGCGACGTGCCCGCCGGCGACATAGGCACCGGAGCAAGAGAAGTAGGGTATATGTTCGGGCAGTATAAGAGAATAAGGAACGAATGGGTGGGCGTTCTCACCGGCAAGGGGCTTACTTTCGGCGGATCTTTGGTCAGAACGGAAGCCACCGGTTACGGGCTGTGCTATTTTACCAACGAGATGCTCAAAGCCAACGGCATGAGTTTCGAAGGCAAAACCGTGCTTATTTCCGGCTCCGGAAACGTGGCGATCTATGCGTGCGAAAAGGCAAAGGAATACGGCGCCAAAGTGGTTGCCATGAGCGACAGCAACGGGTATATCTATGATAAAGACGGGATAGACCTTGCCGCCGTGAAACAGATAAAGGAAGTTGAGAGAAAGCGCATTAAAGAGTATCTCAACTACCGCAAGAACGCAGAATATCACGAAGGTTGCAGCGGTATCTGGACCATTCCTTGCGATATCGCCCTGCCTTGCGCCACCCAGAACGAGATAGACGGCAAGAGCGCCGAGATTCTCGTAAAGAACGGGTGCAAAGTAGTTTCCGAAGGCGCCAACATGCCTTCCACGCCCGAAGCGATTGACACTTACCTTGCAAACGGCTTGCTTTACGGACCGGCAAAGGCAGCAAACGCGGGCGGCGTGGCGACCAGCGGTCTGGAAATGTGCCAGAACTCCGCTCGTCTTTCCTGGACGTTTGAGGAAGTGGATGAAAAACTGCATGGTATTATGAAGAGCATCTTCAAAGCGTGCGAAGATGCCGCCAAGGAATACGGCATGCCCGGCAACTATATGGCGGGCGCAAACATCGCGGGTTTTTTGAAGGTTGCCGAAGCCATGAAGGCGCAGGGCAACGTTTAATATCCGTAACGTTTTAAGTGCGGCTATGCTTTCATAAAACCGTAAATATATCCGTATATAATGTTTCCGCCCTTGCGTGGCTGTGCCGCGCAAGGGCGGAAGCATTTTAAAACGGTATAACCGTTTAAACCGCTGCCCGCCTCAAAAAACAGCCGAGTTTATTTTAAGGCGGCGCCGCTAAGGCTATTGACTACAAGTCAGAACTTTTCGTAAGTTTCCGGCATAAACTTGCGGTAGCGCACGGGCATACACCTTCGTTGCTGGCGCGGGTTTAACCGCTCGGGGATGTTTATCTCCTCGTAATATCTTTTCCACAGCGCGGCAAAATTCTTTTCCTCGGCAGAGGGAATAAACGCCGCCTCGCCCGTCCGCATGATTTTCAGCGAATATCCGTCCGATACGGCGGCTTTGTTCCGCTTTACGTCGTGTATAACGAACGCCAGCCCCGAAAGCCGCTTTAAAAAATGCGGCGCCACGAGTTCGGTTATGTCGTTATCGGGGGAATACCGCGCGTAAATAACCCCGCCCGCGGACTCCGCAAACCGCAAAAACCCCAAAATATTGTGCCTTTCCCGCCACACTTTCTGTTCGGTAAAGATAAATTGCGCGGTAACGGGGTCCGCCATATTGCCGGAGATGTCCTTTCGCAAAAACAGGGTCTTGTAAGCATAGCGGAAAGCCGCGGTAAACGCCTCTTCCTCGCAGGATAAAAGGCATACGGAAAGCCGTCTTACAATATCCGCGCCGCCGTAGCGTATAAGCCCTTTTTTCACCCTCTCGGCTTGCAGGGCGTCGGTTTCTATTTTTATAACGCTGTCATACATGCCGGGCTGAAAGGCGGTGCCGTCCGTAACTTTTCCGGGCGCCGCCTTTTGGGTAAAACTGTAAAACAGCGCGGATAAAAGCCCGTCTAAACTTTTTTCGGCAATAAATATGATCATGCTGCCTCCTTTTCGTGAGTTTTTTTGCGCCTTTATATCGCGGTGCACCATAGTTTCCCGCCGCAGAACAACGAATGCTAAAACTCATCTTCCGGGTCATGAAGTTCTTTATAATAATCGGGGGAAAAGAAGGAGAGCTGCCGCGCGTTTTCATAAGGGGAAGAGAGCAGCCGCGTGAGCGCACGCACGTTTTCGCTGCCGAAAAATTTCCCTTTGCAGGTGATAAAGTGCATCGCTCTTTTTAAGGTAACGCGCATCCTTTTAAGGTCTGCAAAATCGAGCTTGGCATATTTTCGCGCGGAAATTATTCTGTACGCGCTTTTAACGCCTATTCCCGGCACTCGCAAAAGCACGCTTAGCGGCGCGGAGTTTATCTCCACGGGAAAATGCTGCATATTTTTAAGCGCCCAAGCGCATTTGGGGTCCAGCTCAAGCGAAAGATTGCCCCCGTCCGTTATCTCTTCGGCGGTAAAGCCGTAAAATCGCAGCAGCCAGTCCGCCTGATAAAGGCGGTGCTCTCTTAGTTTTGGCGCGGGTGATAAGGGCAGCATGGCGCCCGCGCCCGGCACCGGCTGATACGCCGAGTAATACACCCGTTTCAGCCCGAAATTTTTATATAGCGCCTGGCTGAGTTTTAATATGTGAGAATCGGGCTCGGGTGAGGCGCCTATTATCATCTGCGTGGTTTGCCCGGCGGGCAGAAAGTATTCTCTTTTGCGGTTTTCGCTCAGCACGGGCGAAAAGTCCGGCAGCGCCGCCGCGCCCCTTTCGGCAATAAATATCCTGCGCTTATCCGCCAGCATGCGCATGGGCGTTATTATGGCGGGCGCGCTTTTTTGCGGCGCAAGCAGTTTAAGGCTGTTCTCGCTGGGGAGTTCTATGTTAAGGCTCATCCTGTCCGCATATTTTGCCGCCCGCTCTATTAGCAGTTTGTCGGCGGAGGGCATGCCTTTTAAATGTATATAACCGTTGAATTTATATTCTTCGCGCAGTTTGCGGGCGGTTTCCAAAAGCAGTTCCATGGTGTAGTTCGGATTTTTGTACACGGCGGAGGAGAGAAACAGCCCTTCAATATAGTTGCGCCTGTAAAAAGCCATTGTAAGCCTGCAAATCTCGTCCGGCTGAGCGGTGGCGCGCGGCAGGGAGTTGGAGCGGCGGTTGCGGCAATAAGCGCAGTCATACGCACAGTCGTTTGAAAGCAGCAGTTTAAGAAGCGATACGCACCTGCCGTCCGCCGTAAAAGTGTGGCATATCCCGGAAAAAGCCGCGTTCCCGATTTCTCCGGGGCGGTATTTGCGGTCAGATCCGCTCGATGAACAGGAAACGTCGTATTTTGCCGCGTCTGCAAGTATGGCTATTTTATGCTCGTCCATAATATCTCCGTAAAGTATGTAAATGGTTACCGTAAAAGCTTGTTTTACGGATATTATAACGCAGTACAAACAAAAAGTCAAACAAATGTTCGTTTTTTTATCAAAAAAGCACACAGGTAATTTTGCCGTTTAAAAGCGGGTAAAATACTTGAAGATAAGGTTCTGACGGGGGAAAACGAAAAACTTATTGCATATAAGGCGAATATGTTATATAATTGTAGCGCAATCCGTTATGCGTTTTTATACGAGCGAATGGTATTAACGGGGGACGGCAGGTTAAAGTGCCGTTAAAATAAGAGGAGGTTAAAATGACGCTGCATATAGCAAGCGGGGAGTGTTGTGCCGCAGATTTGAAAAAAAGATTGCCGAACGCCGAAATAATTCCCTTTAACGAGGCCATGTGCGAGGGGGAGACGGCGCTGCCCGTTTTCGGGGAAGAGTTTTGCGCTTTGCGGGCGGCGGCATACAACGTAAGCCGTGAGGAGTACGAAAGCAAATCTCCGCGGGCAAAACTGGCAGAAGTTCACGGATATAAAACGTTTGAACTGTATTTCGACGAAGATATGTTCTGCGCGGTAAATTGCCTTACGCTGCTTGCATATTTGGAACAGGAAAGTTACGGCGGCGATATATATTACAATCGGGTCCCGCAGGACGGCAGCGCCAAAGTGCTCACGCGGGAAAAAATAAGCGCATGCGGCGCACTCAAAGCGTTTGAAACCGTGCTTATCCGCCGCGAAAAAATAAGCACGGGTATTCCGCAATACGATAAGGTTTTGCAAATGTATCTTGAATACGTCAAGCCGGATAACGAAATAGTAAAATACGCGGGAAAGCGGCTTGCCGCCCCGCGTTATGAACTTATACGCGATATGCTCACGGAGTTTCGCGCGTACGGCCTTAGCGATACCGCCGCGGAAAAATTTATCGCCCGCGCACAGGCAAAAGCCGCCGAACATCGGGTTTAATTCGGGGTTCAGTATTTTTGCCTACCGCCTTAACGCGTATAATTTTATCATTATATTAAATTTGATATGTCGTTTTAAATTTAAGTAAAAACAAAACTTGACGTGCAATTTTGAATTTATCAAAACAAATCGGCTGCCGATATTTTCGGCAGCCGATTGAAAATCAAGCCAATAACCTATGTTAATAAAAGGATAACCGTAATTATTTAAGTTTTTTGCCGCATTCGGGGCAGAACTTGGCGGAGGAGGAAACGCTTGCCCCGCACTCCGGGCAGAACTTCCCCGCGGGGGCCTTGGCTCCGCATTCGGGGCAGAACTTGGCTTTTGCGCTCATTTCCGCGCCGCATTGAGAGCAATGTTTTGTGGCGCCTTTACCGCTCTCTGCGGGGGCTTGCTGCGGCTGCCGGTCGGGCTGTTGGCTGCTCCTGAAAGCGTCCGCAAACACCGAGCCTATTCCGGCGCCCGCGCCTATGCCCATACCTGCGCCCACGAACGCGCCGCCCGTACCTTGGTTTTTGGCAGCGTCCTTCATGGCTTCGGCGGCGGCAACCTTCATCATAACGTCCGTCTTGTCGCCGAGTATGCCGTATTTGCTGCGTTCGTCTATGGCCTTTTCCACCTCTTCCGGCACAGACATGTTCTCTATAAAGAGGTTGGTGAGTTTAAGACCTATGCTTTTAAATTTGTTCTGAATATTGGCGGTAACTATCTCGTTGAATTCCGTGGTGTTCCCGGCAAGGTCCAGTGCGGAGATCTTGCTTTCGCCTATGGCGTCGGTCAGTGCGGAAATGAGCATGGTTTTAAGCCAGTCGGTTATATCGCGGGTTTCAAAGGTAGAGTTCGTGCCGAACAGTTCTCTTAAGAACACGCCCGCGTCGTCCACCTTAAAAGCGTAAGAACCGTATCCCTTAACGCGGATCATCCCGAACTCGGGGTCGCGCATTACTATGGGGTTGGCAGTGCCCCATTTGCAGCCGGTAAACTGCTTTGTGTTTACAAAGTAAATATCCAGCCTGATAGGGGTCTGAAAACCGTATTTCCAGCCCGCAAGCGCCGAAAGTATGGGGAATATGTCGGTGTTCAGATCGTAAGTGCCCGCGGGGAAGATGTCGCAAATCTGCCCCTTGTGAACAAAGATCGCCTCCTGCGATTCCCTTACCACAAGTTTACTCTTCTGGTTTACTTCCTTGCCGCCCTTTGGAAGGGGGTATTTATATACCAGGGTATCTTTTGAGTCGTCAGCCCATTCAATAACTTTTAAAAACAGCGCCATAAATTTTCTCCTATATCTTATATTTTGCCTGATCCGGCAGGCAACGTTTTAAGTTATGTCTTTTATATATATTTTAGCATACTTTTTTAAAATTTACAAGATTTTATCTTAAATAGTTGTTGCTTTTTTCCGTAAAATATGGTAATATAGTGTAGACTTTTATATGCAGGTGTAGTTCATCGGTAGAATGAGAGCTTCCCAAGCTTTAGAGGAGGGTTCGATTCCCTTCACCTGCTCCAAAAAAGGCGGCGCAACCGTTAACGGTTGCGCCGCCTTTTTTGGAATGGTATATGGGAGAGACCCTGGGGTTCGGGCGGCATTGACGAACTGTACTGACGGGCGAGCCCTGCGTAGCGCAAGCGGAGCAGCTTCCCGAAAGAGGGAAAGTTTTATCAAGATAATTTTCAGCCCCAAATCGGGGCTGTTGTTTTTTGGAAATGGTATATGGGAGAGGTCCCCGGTTCGGGCGGCTATGACGGGCAGTAAAAACGCACGAGCCCTGCGTAGCGACAGCGGAGCAGTTTCCCGAAAAAAGTCTATAAGTCGGGGTTGCCTTTTTTTGGAACGGTATATGAGAAAGGTCCCCGGTTCGGGCGGCTATGACGGGCATTAAAAACGCGCAAGCCCTGCGTAGCGACAGCGGAGCAGTTTCCCGAAAAAGAGAAGGCTTTTTGAAAATAATATAAAATATAAGTCTATAAAGCGTGATGTCCTTAACGGAGAAAACGAAAACCGAATAGGATAAACAAAATGACAGTATAGTCGAAAGGCTGTACTGTCATTTCTTATACAAAAGCGCCGATGGGAGATTTACACCACTCTGCTGCCGTTTTTAATGTAACGGTAGAAAAAGTCACAAACAAGTGGTATACTTAATAAAAAATCACTTGTTTGACTGCCTGCAAAAAAAATGAGCGACATTTCTAAAAAAATTATAAAAACCACCTAACCAACCTCAGAGTGTTCCGACTATATAGGCGTAACAATCATGATTGAAACGAAAAAGGTGCAAGATGAAAACAAACGAAACGCTAAAATTACTTGATGACAAAGACTTTCTTGATAAGATATATCATTTTTCTTACCATAGGTGCAATACATCTTTTGAAGCTGAGGATCTATGCTCGGATATAGTTCTTGCAGTAATATCAGCCATACATAAACAAGAACGTATTGATAATTTTTACGCCTTTGTATGGACTGTTGCTCGCAGAGTTTATGCTGATTATTGTGAGAAAAGAAATGCGGAACGCCAAGTGTTCAGCATTGAAAACAGCGACTTGATGTTAGCATCTAAAGAAAATGAAATAGAAGAATTTGTTGAGGAAACAGCCGAACAAGAACAAATAAGTAGGATTTTCAAGGAAATTGCTTTTTTGTCAAAGGCATACCGAGAAGTAATGGTAATGTTCTACATTGATGAGTTAAAGGTGAAAGAGATTGCTACAAGAATTAACATCAATGAAACCACCGTAAAGCAACGTTTGTTTTCTGCACGAAATTCAGTTAGAAAAGAGGTTGAAACTATGAGCGAAAGAACGTATGTATTAAAGCCTATCAAATTGGCTATTTCAGGAACAGGAAATCCTTGCGGCAACGATCCTCGTTCTAAAACCGAAAGGATGTTTTCTCAAAACTTAATATATTTGTGCAAAGACAAACCAAAGTCAGCAAAAGAACTGTCCGAAGAACTTTGCGTGCCTATGCCTTATATTGAAGAAGAATTGGAAATTCAATGTCACGGCGAAAACGGAAAATATGGTATGCTCCGCAAACTTGAGAACGGCAAGTATGCAGTAAATATTCATTTGGTGGATTATGATGAGTACGACCAAGCCAATAAAATTTACGAGAAGCATTTACCTGAATTTTGCGAAGTTATCAAAAACACGCTGAAACAGAATGAAGAAAAAATACTTTCATTCCCTTATTTGAGCGAACAGAAAGATTTACGCTTTATTATGTGGTCTTTGATCTCAAGAACAGTTTGGGATTTTGAAGAAAGAATCAATAAAGTTCTTGCAGAAAAATACTTTTCTGATATTGCTCCGGTTAATAGGACTTTTTCTTGCGTTGCAGTTGCATATACTGATGAACAATATCCTGAGTTTGATTTCTATGGTTGTGATGGTATATATGCAACTTCAATCGGCGGGTATAAGTCGGTATTCGCATCCAATATTTACGGCAAGCGTATTGATAAACACTTCCATTGTGGACACAACCTATCTCACGATCCCAAACTCTTAATGGTACTTAGAGCCATTGGAGGAATTGCCATTGATGAACTGACCGAAAGTGAAAAAGAAATAGCAGCTAAAGCTCTTGAATGTGGGTATCTTCGCAAGAATGGAAATGTCATTGAACCCAAAATCATTGTGATTGACAGAAAGAACGATATGGACTTCTATAATCTCTCCTTTGATTTCAATAATGATATGGGAATGGTTATTGAAAAAATTGCCGCTGAGCTTTCTGTGTTTATGAAAACACACATTCCCGAACACCTTATGAACGAGTATCAAATCTATACGGGACTTATTGCGGGCGTCAGAATATTGGCAAAAGCAATCGAAGAATGTATTAACGAAGGTCTGCTTGTAGAACCTGAAAACAAGGTTGGAGCAGAAGGCGTATTGATGATTGTGGAAAGATAAATAATTACTGCGAAGGCACCGCTTTGGCGGTGCCTTTGTTTATGCCGGTGAATTATACTATTAAGTGCAACAGAGTAAATAAAAAAAGGAGTTCATACAAATCCGTGGTAAAATAGAGTTGCAAAACCAAAATTTACTACAAAGGAGATCTGTATGAACTACCACCATTTTACCATAGAAGAGCGCTGTTGTCCACGAGAATACTATGTTAAAGGAAAAAGTTATAGAGAAATTGCAAAATTACTTGGCAGGAATGTCAGTTCGGTATCACGGGAACAGAGGCGGAATTGTACCTTTTACAGAGATATCCCGAGATATTATCCGTATACGGCGCAAAAGAAAAGCAATCTGCGCAACAGTTACCGCCACCGGGGAATGTT
>CASELQ010000012.1 GCA_949288785.1 uncultured Eubacteriales bacterium
ATAGACGGGGTGAATTACGATAACCTGTTCGTCGCATTGGACGACGTGTGGGAGAGCGCTCCTTACGGCGAAAGTACGCCCATAAAGGATAAGGTGTATTCCGCTTTTACCGACTATTATTATCTTTCCGAAAAAGAGATCGGCAGGCACAGCTATTATATGCCGTGGATAGGCGGATGGTCGGGCTTGGTTTATAACTCCAAAATGTTTGACACCTACGGGTGGACTGTTCCCGTTACTACCGACGAGATGTTCGAACTGTGTGAAAAAATCATTGCCGTTACCGCAAAATCAACCAACCCTAACTCTATGGGCGCGGATATAAAAATTTCTCCGTTCACATACAGCAGGGAAGATTCTTACTGGGGATCCGTGATGGAAGAATGGTGGATACAGTACGAGGGGATAGAAAATTATTATCTCTTTGCTCAGGGCAAGAACGCGGAAGGCGAATATACTCCCGAAGTGGTTACGTCGCAGGGGATAGTGGAAGCCATGCGCGTTATAGACAAGGTTTTGGGCACCTATTACGTGGATACTGACGGAAGCATAAAGGAGAGGACCAACGTATATACCGACAATACTTTGTCATTCCGTAATTATACTTCCATTCAGTCCACTTTCCTGTACGGCGAAAAGGCCCGAATAAACGAGTCGGGGGCTACCACTGCCGCAATGATGCCCAACGGGGACTGGCTGGAAAACGAGATGAGGACCAACTTTGCAGATGAGATAAGTGCGGGGAACGTGGCGTTCAAGGCGATGAAAACGCCGGTAATAAGCGCAATTGCGGATAAAACCTCTTTTAAAGACGCCGAGAACAGAGACCAAATACTTCGCGACCTCATAAGGTGGATAGACGGCGGCAAGGTGGGTGAAAGACCCGAACTTGTGAACGACGAGGACGAAAAGATAGTAACCGCCGCGAGGAACGTGGCTACGCCGCAGCAGACGGCGGTAATGATAATACCTTCGTATTCTTCGTCGATAGACCTTGCCAAGGAATTCATAAAATTTATGTATTCTGACGAGGCGGCAAGGATATTCATATCGGCGACGCAGGGGATAGAGATACCGATCTATTGCGACTATACGGGGATAACCCTCTCCGAGTTCCAGAAATCCAAGTTCGAGGTAACCGGCAGGGAAGACGTAGAATTGGTATTAAGCCGCAACAAATACCCCATGTCCTATCTTGCCTATCTGCCTACCTTCAACAACGTAAACGAATACGGTTCGGTTACCGCTAATCTTGCGGTTGCAAACCCGAACGACTATACGCCGGTGGAAGATATGCTTGCCTTAAACTATAAGACCGCCTCCACCAACTGGACGCAGAAACTCAAAGACGCGGGCATAATAGCGTAAAAATAAAAAATCTCTGAAGGGGAAAATATGAAAAAAAGGATATTTTTAATAGTTTTATCATTCATTCTTGCACTGAGCTGCGCTTCCTGCAATAAAGAGGGCGAAGGCGGCGGAGAACCCTCCGTTACGCTTTGGACGCCTTACGCCACGCAGAAGATCATGCGGGACAGGTCGTATACGGTTACCGGTTCGCCGGTGCTGGAATACGAGATGGCTAAAAACGAGACCGAGGGCGCGCAGTTTATAATCACTCCGCAGAACGGCTATAAGGTAAAGAGCTTTACCGTAGAGGTATCCGACCTTACTAACGGGAGCGAAACCATCTCCAAAGACAGCATAAGCGTGTATCTTGAAAAGTACGTCATGATAACCGAGCAGCTTAACAATAACGACGCCTACGGCGTGGGCTACATGCCCGACCCGCTGCTCCCCTTTGACAAGGCGATAGAGTATAAGGAAAACACGGTGGCGGGGGTAAACCAGGGGGTATATATCACCGTAACAACCTCCAAGGACACCGCGGCGGGCACCTATTCGGGCGACTGCAAGATAAACATAGACGGCAAGAACTACACCATACCCGTAAGGGTAGAGGTGTGGGACTTTGCCATAACCGACGAAGTGCATACGAGAAGTCTGTTCGATATCTGGGGACAGTATCTCATGAACTGCGAACTGGAAAATTCGCCCGAAATGTACGACCTGTATGAAGCGGCTCTCAACGAATACGGTTTGTCGGCGACTTCTCTTAACGCGCAGGGATCCACCATGGATGAAATAATCGATGACTTTATAGAAAAGGCGATCGAAGCGACCGAAAACCCCAAAGTAACCGCTTACGACATACCCACCTCTTATTTTGAAGGTATTTCCGAGGAAGCGTGTGCAAACAGGGTAACGCTGTTCAAAGAAATGGCGAAAGCGAGCACGGAAGATTGCTGTCTTTTTGACAAAGTGATACTTTATTTCGGCACTATGATAGACGAACCGCAGTTCGACCCCGCAAGGGAGGCGCTGGTAAATCCCGTTATAGAGTCGATTGAACTTTCCAAGACGCAAACTATAGAGGAACTTGAAGAAGAGGGATTTTTCAACGGTCTGGACGCGGAATATGCAGAGCACTTAAAAGAGCGGATACGTAAAATACCCAACATACTGACCGGGCCTTACGAGGAAGATTATATAGACGGCGGGGCTACTTATTGTCCGTTGTTCGACGAGTTTTCTACCGAACAGGACCGCGCAATATATGCCGATCAGAAGCAAAAGAACGGCGAACTGTGGTGGTATGGCTGTACGGGCCCGTGCTATCCCTGGCCGACTTATCATATAGACGACCACCTGCTCGGCGCGCGCGTGCTCAACTGGATGATGTACGATTACGATATAGACGGCAATCTCTATTGGTGTGTGAACGAAATAGACACGCACGCGAGCTCGATTTACGATGAAGTAAACCCCGAACACATGAACGGGGACGGCTATCTCTTTTATCCGGGCGTGAATTACGGGATTGAAGGCCCCATAGGCAGTATGCGCCTTCAGACCATAAGGGACGGCATAGAAGATTATGAATATATCTATCAGCTGGAATTGCTTACGCAAAGCCTGTCCGAGTATTACGATGAAGAAGTTTCCGCCAAGGCGATGATTTCTTCCATTCTCGATCAGATGTATTCCAACGTATATTACGTGCCGGATGACGGGAATTTTTATTCCGCGCGCAGCGAGATAGCCACCGTGATATCAAGCTGTACTTCGGATGAAAAATTCGTGTCCAAGGGTGTGGAATATAACGGTGAAAATGCCACCGTAAGCTTCAATGCGAGCGGCGATTATTCGGTAAAAGTAAACGGAGAAAGCATAAACGGCGACAAGCAGGGAGAAGGGAGAACCTACTCTTACACCATGAAACTCGATAAAGACGAGAACGTTTTCGAAATAGTTTTAAGCAAGGGCGGGAAAGAAACGACCTATACGGTGAACGCGGGAGGAAAGACCGTACTCGTTACAGACTTTTCGACGGAAGAAGACGCGGCAGCCGTAACGGGCAACGGTGAAAACATAACGCTCGAAAGCGTTTCTGCCGCCGATTGGGCGGGAGGAGAAGCCGCGCTGAAAGCGATTATAAACAGCGTGTTCGATCCCGAAGATCCGCTTGCGTCCTTAACATACAGACCCGAACTTACCATGATGACCGCGGACATAGGGCTTGACCTTAACAATCTCTCTTCCGTAAAGATACGTATCTATAACGGCGGAGACGCGGCTGTTCCCGTAAGCTTTATAATGAAGACGAATACGGGTATAGAAAACGAGATGCTCTCCATGAACCTGCAGCCCGGCTGGAACACCCTCAACGTAGACGGCATAGCCGAAGAAAACTGGTCGGGTCTGAGTTCGGTAACGCGGATAATACTGAGATTAAATAACACGGAAAACAACGACAATCAGGCGGCAATGCCTACGCAGACCGTTTATATTAGCCAGATTCTGGCGCAATATACAAAATGAGGGGGATGAAAATGAAAAAGTTTACGGTGTTATTATTGGCGGCAATTTGCTCGTTGTCGGTATTCTGGGCGGGCTGCGGCGACAAAAAGAACGACGAGGCTGACGCTCAGGCGGCGGCGACGTATGAATTGAAGAGCGGTTTTGCCAGTATAAAGGAATTGCAGTCCTTCGAGTATTCCAGAAATTTTTACAAGGCGTCGCTCAATACGGACAAGGAGTACGTAACCGAGGGCGAAACTTCGGCGCGGCTTTATATCAAGGGGAAGGAGTTCGACGTAGTTGAAATGAAAATATGGTCGGATACGCCCTACTTTGGCAGCAAAGATTTTTCCAAAGTTAATATGGTAACGCTTGACGTGTTCAATCCCGGTACGGAACCGCGCGCATTTACAATGTCTTTTTCGACCAGTTCCGAGGGACTTAAACAGGCGTATCAGAAGTACACCGAAAAAGAGGTAACGGTGCAGCCCGGTTACAATCTCGTAACGTACAGCGTGGACAGGACAGTGGCGCTCGCCATATGCGACATGAAATACGCCGAATATTTTTCTTTCTCGTTTTTATGCGACGCGAAAGAATATTCGCTGTACTTCGATAATCTCAGGGTGCACTACACCGAGGAGCAGGCGAGCACCGGCGAAAAAACGTTCGAGGATGACGAAATACTTCTCTTCAACGATTATCTGGACAGATTTTTTGTGAAGGCCGCCACTTATATGTGCACGTCTTCCGTGCTGCCTTCGTTCAACATCGAGAGAGATCCGCGGCTCATAACCGAGGGCACGGGCTCTTTGAGGGTAGAGGCGCCGCAAAGTGAGGGCGACCCGGGGTGGGACGAAACTCCCTGTCTCGAAATAACGGGCGAACCCAGAGCGTTACGATTTTTCCACCTATTCCAAAATAGTGCTCAAATGGATGCCCGAGTATGACGGCGGGCGTTTATCCGTAAGGCTCAGGAATGCCGATGGCGACACGGTGATGTTTACTCCGGTATGTGTAGACGCGGCAATCAAAAACGAGTGGCAGTCTTTGGAGATTGATTTAAACGACGCCAAAAACGGTTTTGAAAGCCAATGGATAATAGAGACTGCTCCCGGGCAGGATCCTTTCGTACCGGGTATCGACATAGAAAATATAGTCGCCATAGAGATTTTTTACGGGCATAAGCCGGGTAACGTCTTTTATCTTGACGATATAAGGCTGGTGAAATAATAAGGGAGAGAATATGAAAAAATTAAAGACGCTTAAAATATTATTGACGTTGGGGTTTGCGTTATTTACCGCTTTGGGGCTTGCCGCTTGCAGTAACGGCGACGGAAATAATACTCTTACTTTTGATGTGGAAGAAGAGATGGTCATAGGCTATTATGAGTACTGTGAAGTGCCTACCGTGGTGGCAAAGGATTCAAATAACAACCTTTACTTTCCCGTATGCACGGTAAAATCTCCGGACGGGAAGGAAGTAGCCGTAGAGGACGGAAAGATTTTCGTGCTGTACGAAGGGGACTACACCTTCGAGTACGCCCTGAACTATAACGGCGAAACGATAGTAAAGTCCACAAAGGCAACGGCAACGGATCTTACCGCGCCTGATTTTACAACGGTTTTGAGTGAATTTTCGGTGTTCAGCGGTTCGGTGGTCAATATTCCCGCCGTGGAATATGAGGATAATAAAGATTTGGCGGAAGATGTGGCGTTAGACGTAAAAGTTTCGTTTAACGGGCAGGAAATAAATACAGAAGACAACGCTTTTTCCGCCGATAGTTACGGAGAGTATATAATAAGCTACACAATAACCGACAAGGCGGGTAACAGCAACGAACTTACGACAAGCGTGTTTTCCCTTAAAAAGGAAGACGGAGAAATAGCGTATTTTTATGAGAACGGCAGTATAGGCCTTTGCTCGGTTTCCGGCAGATGGAGTACCTTACTCGAATTTTCCGACGCCGCAGCCTATCCTTTGAGCGAGAACGGATCGGCGCTTAAAATTACCGAAGCGGGCGGAATAGGGTTGGCGAGCGCAATGCTTGGCGCTCCCGCCATAACGGATATTACGGGTTACGAATATCTTTATATAGACGTGTATAATCCGCAGCCCGAACCCGTTAAGTTCTGGATAAACTATATTTACGACATACCGTATATTGAAATTGCGCCCCGTCAGTGGACGAGGGTGGTGGCTGAAAAGAACTCCGCCGGCAACAACTTCGATATGCTGAAATATTCGGGCAAAATAAGCGACGCGGGCGACGGCAGCAGCGATCTTTTCTATCCGGGAGACGTGGAAGGATTGCCCAATCCCACCGCCTCGGACCTCACGCGCGTAGACGTCGGTATGAGTGAAGCGCTCAATAAATCTCTGTATTTAGGGCAGATGCGCGCGGTAACAGAGCTGCCCGAACTGCCGGACGGAATAGTTTATGCAACCGCGCCCAAGGCGACCTTGCTTATAGACGGAGCCGTGAAACTTAATTCAGTGCATAAAGTGGCATATGAAAAACAGGATCTTGACGGTGCGACCCTTACTATAACCGTGAGCGTGAACGGCGGCGCGCCTTACGCCGTAACGGAAAACGAAGACTTCACTTTCGCCGCGGAAGGAGAATACGTGTTTACCGCAACCGCGGCAACGGGCGGCGAAACTATATTCGAGAGCGTTGCAACCGTATACTGCGTGAACACGGCAGACGAAATAGTAAGCTTTACAAATCCGAACGTTGTAAGTCTTAACGGCCTGGAACCCTATGCCAGCTACAGCGTTTATACCTATACGGATACTTTCGGGTACGGTTCTGACAACGTAACGAGAGTAAACGGAGACGTAAACGCCTTGTCGGGCATATGTGTCCACAATCCGTCAATAAAAGATGTTTCCGGTTATAAATATCTGTATGTAGACGTATATGCCGAACAGTGCGACATAGACTTTACCGTGAACTATCAGTACGGTTCGCCTTATGTAAGCGTGGCGCAGGGCAGCGGCTGGAAACGCATAGTGCTGGAAAACGACGGCAACGGCGACTTTATAATGCTCAATAAAGACGGTAACGTAGGCGGCGGAGATACGAGTAAAGTGTTCAACGGTTATGTGGGCGATTATGTAACAAATCTTGCCATCACCGATATAACGGACGTGAAACTTACCGCGGTAACGGACGCGGGCTGGAGATGTTTCCTTATAGGCGCGTTTGCCGGCTGTAACGAACTGCCCGAACTTCCCGCAAACGTAACTTACGCAAATTATACGGCAAACTGATTTAAAATAAAACCGTGTTAAACGGTTAATAAAAAAGGAGGAAAAATCATGGAAAAAAGGGCTTATGTTCCGTGTCTTATGGAAGTGGTCGAACTTTCCGGCTCGGCTATACTTTCAAGCGGCGGAACGGTTGTAAGCGGAGACGGGGTCAAGTGGCCCGAAGATTGGAGCGAGGTGAACTGAAATGACTAAGAGAAATTCCGTTATAAAATTACTGGTTATTTTGTTTGCCGTTTGTCTGCTCGGGTTCTGCCTGGCAACCTTTCAGAACGGCAGGTCCGTAAAGGCGGCAAACACCGAAGATTTTTCGATGCTGGGCGCAAGCCTGCGCTATACCGCCGAAACCACGGAAGAAGACGACGGGCTGGGTTTGCGGTTTGAAATGAAAGCTTCGGAGAGTTTTCTCAGCGGGGCGGAAGAAACGGGCTTTGTTATAGTACCTTCGAAGTTGATTGAAGAAGGCGAGCCGCTTACAGTGAATACCGCGCGGGCGATAATAAACCCCAAGTCGGCGGAGGATTGGGCTGCCGCAGAGGGTGAGGAAGGCTATAAAAGAGCTTCCGTTTACGTTTACGGTATCCCCGAAATGGATAAGGATACCGAACTTACCGCCGTGGGATACGCGTTAAAAGACGGCGAGTATCAGTACACCGATACCGTAAAGAGGAGCATGAAATATATTGCCGTTGCCGCTTCGTGCGACAGCGCGCAAACCGCGGAAGTGCGCGCCGCCGTGGAAAAATATACGGACAAAGGCAACGTGGCGTATCTCGGAGATGAGCTATTTGATCTTACGGGTAATGCATTAGGTTACTCCACATGGGCGGGAAATTCTGTGGCAAGCGACGAGATATTCGGAGTAACGAAAAACGTTATGCAGACCAATATTACCGCCAACGTAAACGGATGGTGGGTTACACAGACCTTTAATTCCCCCGCGGTAAAAGATATTTCGGACTATAAATATTTTTCGTTTATGATACGGGCGGCGGAAGACGACCTTATCACGGTATCCGTAAATGATACGGCGAGTTTTAAAATAGGCACAACGTGGCAGAGGATAGTATTTACCAATACGGACGGGGTTTTTGCGTCCTCATACGGCAATTTATTCGGCGCTTCCGGCGCTTCCGCAACCAATCTGGACGGTTTGCGTATGGTGTATAGCGGTAACATAACCAAGAACGAAAACGGCATGTCGCAGGTTTATCTTGCAGATATGTACGTATCGAACGAACTGCCGCAGATAGAAGGCGCTTTGCCCGAATATGTTATGTCGGGCGCGGAAGAGCAGATTAACTTTACGGCAAAAGAGGCGGAAGGCGCAGTCGTTTCGGTCAAGGTTTCGGTAAACGGTCAGCCCGCGACAGACGTCGTTAACGGTTCTCAGTACACTTTCGGCGAGGCGGGAGAACATGTTTTCACGGTTTCGCTTTCAGACGGCGGTAAGTTGATTTATTCGGAAACGGTAACCGTATATTGTGTAAACAGCACGGGGAACGAACTTTTATATTCCGGAAACAAATTCGGAATTGCCATAAATTCTTTGGAAGGCTGGCAGCAGGGCGGCGTCTCGTTTGACGAAAGCCTTACCGCCCCAGGAGCGTCGGAGGCGGGTGTATTGAAAGTAACCAATACGCAGGAAGGCGCGGCAACCGCGTTTCTGGCTAAAAATCCTTCTGTACAAGACGTAACGCAGTATAAATACGTTTACTTTGACGTGTATAATCCCCAGGCAAGGGATATTGATTTCACCGTGGAATGGGTTTATAACTACCCGGTTGCCAAATTGTATGCAAACAGTTGGACGAGGATAATACTTTTCGTAAGCGGCGGCCAGGTCTATATGCCCGGCGCATATACCGATCAGAACGGCGGGAACACCATCGTTACGGGTATAACGGGCGGTAGTTTTACCGATGTCGAATTTGCCGCAATCGGCTTGGAAATGAACGAGTATTTCTGTATAGGCAACGTGTATGTTTCCAATGAGAAACCTGCCGTGCCGGAAGGGGTAAAAGGTTTTGACGGCAATGACAGTATAGCGTTTTTTACCGCAAATGAAGTTGTCGCTATGAACGGTCTTGTCGCCCAATCGGGCAGCGGAGTTTCTGCCCCGTACGGCGATACTTACGAATACGGCTCGTCCGGCGTAACGCTGATTCAAGGAGGCGACTATTCTTTGGCGGGCGTAAAGATAAACAACCCGTATACAAAGGACGTTTCCGGCTATAAATACCTCTATATAGACGTATACGCCCATCAATGCGATGTGAATTTCACCGTTAACTACCAGTACGGCTCGCCTTATGTAACCGTGGAGCAGGGAGCGTGGAAGCGCATAGTGCTGGAAAACGATGAAAGCGGCGACTTTATAATGCTCAATAAGGACGGCAATATCAACGGAGGCGACTCGAGCAAGGTGTTTAACGGCGTTTGGACCGGCGGCACGGATTTTGCGATAACCGATATAACCGGAATAACGCTTGTGGCGCAAACGCCATCAATATGGCAACATTGCATAATTGGCGCGTTTGCTGGCTGTAACGAACTGCCCGAACTTCCCGCAAACGTAACTTACGCAAACTATACTGCAGAATAAACAGGAACGGGCTGTCGGCGGGGAGATGGTTCTCCCCGCCGAAATATTAAAGGTAATAATTATGATTGAAGAACTCGGCGTAATGATAAACTGCTCGCAAGGGGCGATTATATAATGCTTTATACAGAAGATACTTACGAAATAAAGGAAGAACCCTTTTTCGGTTATCTTCGCGGGCGGTATTCTCAAAACGAACTTAAAGAGATAGTCGCTTATTGCGGAGAAAGGGGTATAGAGGTCATACCCTGCATACAGACGCTGGGGCACTTGAAGACCCTTTTGAGACTGAACGCTTTCCGCGACGTTAAAAACACCGAAGATACTTTGCTTGCCGGCAGCGAAAAAACCTACGAACTTATAGAAAAGATGATAAAGGCGTGCGCCGAATGTTTTACGAGCAAAAGAATAAACGTGGGCATGGACGAGGCGGAAAGTTTTGCTCTGGGAAAATATTTCAGGCTGCACGGCGCGCAGGATCCGTTTAAGGTATTGCTGCAACATATAAAACGGGTGGCGGAAATAGCCGCAAAACACGGCTTTACGCCCTTTATGTGGTCAGATATGCTTTTTAAGATAGCGCGCGGGTATTATTATTCCGAAAAAGACGACATGCCCGAAAACGTGGTCGAAGAGTTCAAAAAAACGGGCATGAATTTAATTTATTGGGATTATTTTGAAGACGGGAAAATTTACGACGCAATGATAGCGCAGCATAAAAGGTTTGGCGCGGAAATATGGTTTGCCGGTTCAGCCTGTAATTGGATAGGGTTTGCCACGTCTAACTTTCATTCGCTCGAAAAAACGCGTATGGCGATAGATTCGTGCAACAAAGCGGGCATAAAGAACTTTTTGCAAACGCTTTGGGGCGGAACGTACTGCTCCGATTATGCCGTTTTGCCCACGCTGTTTTTTACCGCCGAATATGCCCGAGGCAACCGCGATATTCAATCGATAAAGGCTAAGTTTGAAGAGGTTTTCAAAGAGAGGTGGGAAGACTTTTTACTGTTTGATATGTTGCTCCCGGACAGCGTAAGGATAGAAGACGACATAACGTGCGGCGGTTTGCAGTACCTTGTGGCGGATCCGTTTTTAAGTAAATACGATTCCACCGTTTCGGAGGATGGAACGGAGGCAAAGGCATATCGGGAATATTCCGTAAAGTTCAGAGAGGCGGCGGAAAGGAGCAAAAATTATAAGGATATTTTCGAAAAACATGCGGCATATTCGAAAGTATTGTCTTTAAGATACGACCTCGGGGTAAAGGCAAGAAAAGCGTATAAGAATAAGGACCCGGAGACTTTGCGGAAAGTGGCGGAAGAGTTTGGCGGAGCCATAAACGCGATGGAGGAATTTATAAACATATTCAAAAAGGTGTTTTTTTCCGAGATGAAAGGGCATTGTGTGTTTGACATGAGGTTCGGCGGCGTTTTGGAAAGATGGAAAACTTGCAGGCAGCGGCTTAACGACTATATAGAGGGTAATATAGAAAAAATAGAAGAACTTGAAACCGATATCATTGACTTTTACGGGAACGATACGTTTGAAAAGCGTATTCCGCTTGAATTTGCAAGTTTCGGTTCTGTTGTTACCGTAGACAGGTTGTATGAATAAATATGGTAAAAAGCATCTCTTTTTTCGATGAAATAACGGTCTGGTGGGACAGGGGCGAGTTTTCGGGGGCGCGGGAGTTCAGCGTTTTTGCGAACGGTAAGCAAGCCCTTATAACGGATAAAACTCATATTACGCTTGGCGATCTTTGCCCCGATTCGGAATATAAAATAGATATGTACGGGCTTTCGGGCGGAAAGGTTGTTTGCGAAAAATCTTTAAGGGTTTTTACCCAAAGGCCGAAAAGGCGAATAGACGTTACCGCCGCCCCGTATTTTGCCGTGGGAGACGGAAGGACTTTGGATACGGTTGCCATTCAGGCGGCCGTAGACGCTTGCGCGGAAGACGAATACCTGTATTTCCCCGCGGGGGTTTTTCTTACGGGGGCGCTGGAACTGAAAAGCGACCTGGAAATATACGTTTCGGAACAGGCAACCATTCAAGGCGTGGCTGATTTAAGCGGTTACCTGCCCATGAGACCGAGCCGGTTCGAAGGCGTTGAACGCAATTGTTACAGATCTTTGCTTAACTTTGGAAAGATGGAAAGCAGGGGCGGATATACTTCCCGCAATCTCATTATACGCGGAAAAGGAAAAATATTGGGAGGCGGGCGCGAACTTTTTAACGCCGCGCTTGATAAGCCGGGCGTGATATATGACGAAAACGGACCGCAGAATACCGCTGCGGTTGAAGCATGGAGAAGCCGAGGCAGGCTTTTAGAAGTTTGCAATGCGCAAAACGTGGTGGTTTGCGGGCTTACCATGGGCATGTCTGCATCATGGAATCTGCATTTTATATATTCGAAAGAAATAACTACTTACAACTGTAAAATAATTTCACAAGGTATAAACAACGGCGACGGCTGGGACCCTGACTCCTGCGAGGACTGCGCGATTTTTGCGTGTGAATTTTTCACGGGAGACGACCTTATAGCAATAAAATCGGGGAAAAACCCCGAGGGAAACATTATAGGCAGGCCTTGCGAAAACATTTATATTTTCGATTGTAAAAGCATGGGCGGCCACGGAATGTCTCTGGGCAGCGAGATATCCGGCGGGATAAAGAACGTTTTTGTCTGGGACTGTGATTTCAGCGACTGTTGGTACGGTTTTCAGATAAAAGCTACAAAGAAAAGAGGCGCTTACGTTAAAAACGTTTACGTTTCGAATTGCAAACTGTCGTGTGTGCTTATCTGGGCAGTTGGCTATAACGATGACGGAGAAGGGGTTTCCGCCGTGCCCGTTTTTGAAGATTTTCATTTTAAGGATATAACGGTAACGGGTACGGATTATTTTATCAAAGTTAAAACCTCTGCCCATAAAAGGTATATATTTATCAGGGGTTTTGATGAGGCGCATTCCGTAAAAAAAGTAAATTTCAGCGGCGTAACGCTGTTAAAGGAAGATAAAAGCGTCCCGGGAATAGAGACTGAATTCGTTTCCGATATTACTTTCAAAAACATAACGGATAAAACCGTGGGCTGAAAAACGGCGCTTTTGCCGTAAAACCGTAATATCAAATAAATAAGGATAAATTTTCGGCAAACGATTGCGAAAAATGCAAAAATGATATATAATTGGATAAAAATTTTAATACGATAAAGATATATGTTCGATAAGATAACGCCGGAACAGGCAGGTCTGCCTTCAGATATAATAACGAATTTTATAAACGTTCTCGAACGGAACGGTTCCAATACTCACGGTTTTATTTTCCTAAAAGGCGGAAACATATTTGCGGAAGGGTATTATAAGCCTTTTGACAAAGACTTTTGCCACAGAATGTATTCTCAGACCAAAAGTTTTGTAGGGGTGGCTGTAGGGCTTTTGGAAGAGGAAGGCAAACTGTCGCTGAACGACAGGATCGCAGATTATTTTCCCGACAAAGCAGACGGTGATTTACCCCGGTTTTTAAGCGAACAAACCATAGAAAATATGCTTACCATGTGTACCGTGGGTGAATCTCCATGGTGGTTTGTTTCAGAAGACCCGGACAGAGTTCATCAATATTTTAATGCAAAAAGACGGACGGCTCGTCTGCCCGGAACATTGTGGGAATATGACAGCGCGGGTTCACAGGTGCTGTGTGTGCTTGTGGAAAGATTATCGGGCAAATCTTTGCTCGGATATCTGAAAGAAAAACTTTTCGACAGAATGGGGGTTTTTCAGAACGCGAGGATATTGAAGTTGGCGAACGGCGACTCGTGGGGAGATTCCGCCATGATATGTACATTGAGGGATATGGCGGCGTTCGGTCATTTTGTCATGCATTACGGCGTGTGGAACGGCGAACGGCTGATGAACGAAAGGTATTTAAAAAAGGCGACTTCAAAGGTTGTCGATAACGGTAACGCCATATATTCGGGCTGTAACTTCGGATACGGTTATCAGATATGGCGGGTAGCCGCAAACGGTTTTGCATTTATAGGAATGGGAGATCAGATGACGGTGTGTTATCCCGATAAAGATTTGGTTTTTTCTTGTACGGCGGATAACCAGGGCGCGTTTCATCCGCGGGAGGTCATTTTATCGCTGTTAAGCGACGTAATATTGCCCAATTTAAGCGATAAACCGTTAAGAGAAAATATTCCGGCATACGATGAACTTACAAAGAAAATAAACTCACTGTCCCTTTATTGCGTTACCGGGCAGGAAGACTCTTCTTTTCGTGAAATTATAAACGGCAAAGATTATGTCTGTGAACAAAACGATATGGGCATTACGCGGTTCCGCTTTGAGTTCAGCGGAAAAACGAGCGGTAAATTCTGTTATGCCAACGGGCAGGGTTATAAGGAAATACCTTTCGGGGTAAATTATAACCTGTTCGGCAGATTCCCGCAACTGGGCTATTCGCACGAGACGGGCGGGGTAAAGACCACGGACGGGTATACTTATAAGGACGCCGCTTCGCTTGCATGGCTTCAGGAAAACAAACTGGTATTGATGGTTCAGATAATAGACGACTATTTTGGAAATATGCGCGCCGTTTTTTCGTTTAAAAACGATTTTGCATGCGCCGTATTCAATTCACATGCCGAAAATTTTCTTACAGAATATCAAGGCGCTCTTATTGCGAAAATATCTTAATATAAAGAGGTAAATCATGAAAAATTCAGTGCTTAGCAGGCTTTCTTTGGAGGAGAAGGTTTCGATTCTTACGGGGGAGGATATATGGCGCACTTACGGTGCGAGCGGGAAATTAAAACAGCTTTTTCTGACCGACGGACCTTCCGGGCTGCGCATGGTAGACCTTAAAGAAAACAAGCCTTTTAAAGCCACCGCGCTTCCCACGTGCCATGTACTTGCCAACACCTGGAACGAAAAACTTGCCTACGAATATGCTTCGGTCATTGCCGACGAATGTATAGTTCACGGCGGCGATATACTGTTGGGCCCCGGCATAAACATTAAAAGATCTCCGCTGTGCGGAAGAAATTTTGAATATTTTTCGGAAGATCCGTATCTTACCGGGATGCTCGGCAAGGCCTATGTAAGAGGGTTACAGGATAAAGGGGTAGGCGCTTGCATAAAACATTATTGTGCCAACAACAGTGAGTATGACCGTTGTTATCAGTCCAGCGAGGTGGATGAGAGGACGTTACGCGAGATATATTTAAGACCTTTTGAAATGTGCTTGGAAGAAAAACCGTGGACGGTCATGTGCTCGTATAACCCCATAAACGGCATTTATGCTTCCGAAAACCGCAAGTTACTTCATGACGTACTGAGAAAAGAGCTGGGGTTTGACGGGCTTATCATGTCTGACTGGGGAGCCGTTCACAACCCGCTTTTGGCGGTAAAAGCCACTTTGGACCTGTGCATGCCTTATCATAAAGATTATAAGGAAGTTCTGATAAAGGCTGTGCAAGAGGGTAGGCTTACCGAGGAAGAGATAAACGAAAGAGTTGTTAAAGTCCTGGAATTGATTGAAAAAAGCGAACAAAACAGTTCAAAACGAAAAATAACCTTTACAGACCGGGAAAGACACGTGAAAGCCGTGGAGACGGCAAAAGAAGGGGCTGTACTGTTAAAAAACGAAGGCGGCGTTTTGCCCTTTACAAACCGTGCGGACGGATCGGGAAAATACTCAAAGATTTTCTTTTACGGAGTAAATATAAAAAGCCCGGTTACTTCCGGCGGCGGGTCGGGCAGGGTAGAAACGGCATTTACTCAAAAGCCTTTATATGAGCTTATTTCAGCATCGACAGGCATAGCGACAACTTTTGCCGAAGAATCGAGATGGGAACCGTGTTGGAGAAGCGTTTACAAACAAGCGTATGAGGCAGACGTATCAGTTATAGCGCTGGGTAACGACGCAAGTATAGAGGGAGAGGGTTTCAACCGCTGTACCATGCGCCTGTCAAAAGAACAGGAGGATATAATTTTAAATATTTCCAGCCATTCGGAAAAGACCGTAGTGATTTTGTATGCGGGAAGCGCCGTCGATATGAGCGCATGGATCGACTATGTAGACGCCGTGGTGTTCGCCGGTTTTGCGGGAGAAGGAGCAAACGAAGCGCTGTGCGAACTTTTGTGCGGCAGAGCTAATTTTTCAGGCAAACTGTCGGAAACCTTCCCCCGGTCTTTGCAGGATACGTTCAAGGGCGGCAAGACTTACGACGGGGAAACAGATTTATATGACGACGGCATTTTCGTCGGGTACAGATATTATGATCGCGAAAAAAAGGACGTGATGTTTCCTTTCGGCTACGGGCTTTCTTATTCAACGTTCGAATACGGCAATATCAGATTGGTCAAAAACGGCGAATGCGACTACGATATATTATACGATATTACCAACACGAGCGATACAGAGGGTAAAGAGATATCGCAGGTATATGTAAAAGACGTGTCTTCCATGGTGCGGCGGCCGGAAAAAGAACTTAAAGCTTTTTCTAAGGATAATATATTGCCGCATCAGACAAAGACGGTGCAAGTAAAGCTCGACTTTTCTTCATTTGCCTGTTATAACGTTTCTTTGGACAGGTGGTATGTTGAAAACGGCGATTTCGAGGTGCTTGTCGGCGGCAGTTCGCGCAACCTGCCGTTAAAGTTAAAACTTCGGGTGGAACTTCCGCAGGAAGAGCAGTTTTCGGACGGCTGATCTTCCGTTTAATTAATTTGAAATACGGCGGGGAGGTATTGGTAAATATTCAAAAAAACGGTATTGCCGGCGCAGATAGAATTTTATTGCGGTAAACTGTGCGGAACATTTGCTTTTTCATTATTTTAAGTATATATGATATGTGCACTTGTCTATGCCAAGCACACGCCACGATGCCAAATAGAATTTTTATTCATCAAAGTAATCAAGAAAGCATATAAGTATTGACGGCGTTAAAAAACCGTGCTATAACGGAAGAGAAAAGAATTATATTCATTGACAGCGAAATCAGCCTGCGCAATCATAAAATCGATGATTTGGGCGCCATCAAAGAAAATGGCGACATCTTTCATCCCGCACGGCGTATTGGCTATCTGTTCGGGCGACCACGTTTTAGATAATTTTTCATCTATGTAGTCCAATACGTTTCTTTCCCAAAACATTCCCCGGTGGCGGTAACTGTTGCGCAGTTTGCTTTTCTTTTGCGCCGTATGCGGATAATATCTCGGGATATCTCTGTAAAAGGTACAATTCCGCCTCAGTTCCCGTGATATCGAACTTACGTTCCTGCCAAGTAATTTTGCAATTTCTCTTCTATAATTTTTTCCTTTTACATAGTATTCTCGTAATGAGCAGCGCTCTTCTATGGTAAAATGGTGGTAGTTCATACAGATCTCCTTTGTAGTAAATTTTGTTTTGCAACTTTATTTTACCACAGATTTGTATGAACTCCTTTTTTTATTTACTCTGTTGCACTTAATAGTATAATTCACCGAGCGTTAATGATAATCGTCAAAGCAACGGAGCCTGTAAATTTTCATCACTTTCCGTCCGTTGGAGAGTTTGCGGCATGTTTGCGCTCGTATCTGACGAGTTTGCGGCATGTTTGCGCTCGTATCTGACGAAGAGGTAGGCAATAACCGTGCCTATGATAAACAGGCAGATACCAAGGCCTATGTCCGTCCACATGGAAGCGCCCGCCGTCCAGCCGCGGTAAACTTCTATGATTTCCGGGTTAAAGAACATGGTTATTATCGAGCCGAGCGACAGCCCGATAACAGTATAAAACACTGCCGCCCTGCACCGGGCTATAAGAGAGGAGAGCAGTTTCGATACCGTTAAAAGCCCGGCAACAAGACCTGCGGCAAGGCAGAGATAGACGAGCAACACCTGAGGGTTAGATTGCCAGAAGGTGATGCTTACCGAGTTCATCAGCGGCGTAAAGTATCCGATCATCATAAGGAGCGCCGTAGCCGACAGTCCCGGAACGAGCTGTGTAACGGCTATGAGATAGCCGAGCATCAAAAAGACGATATAGTGCCAGAATTGCAGGTCTTCCAACGAACGGGGCCCCGGCGAGGCAAAGACCGAAACAGCCGACAAAGCAACGGGCAGGCAGAGACCCGCGGCAAACAATATTGCGCGGGAGAGGGTTAGTTTTTCTCCTTTTATTTGGTCTTTTACAGCGGGGAAGGCGCCGAGCATCAGCCCTGCGAACAGTGCGACGATGGCGAAGGGCAGCACGTTCAGAAGCGCTTTAACGCCGAAAAAGCCGAGTATCAGGCCGATTACGGCGCCGACAACGACGGGGGTAAGAAAAAGCGCGCATTTTTTGAATTTTTTGAAAAGGTTGCCGAGCGCATACAACAATTTTTCGTACAGGCGGAAAATTATGGCGACGGCAGAGCCGCTTACGCCGGGCACGATAATCGCAAGGCCTATAAATGCGCCGAGCAAGCCGCCCTTTGCAACCTCTTTCCTGTTTTCGTACCGCAAAGACGGTTCTTTATCCGAATGATCGTTTTGAGCCGCGTTTGGCGGGGTATCGGTCTGTCGTTCCGGCAGTTTTTTGTCTTCCATGTTATGTCCTCATATACATTCTTTGAGCATTGCGTAAATTTCGCCTTCCGCCGTTATTTCGTTCTCCGTGCCGCTAAGGCTGCAAATTCCGGGGCGGGAAGCCCGTTTTCCGTGAAAGCGGAGACGGTCGTATATACTTTATGCCGTTTCGGTTACTTTTTTTCGCACGGCGGCGGGAAAGTTTTTAATAATTTGAATTAAGCGGCTGATAATTAAAACTGCATACTTACGATCAGCCCCGCGTTTTTTATTATATATGTTTTGAAGAAAATAATCAACATAAAAACGTAACATAAAAAAATGATTTGCCGATATTTGACGGTGCGGCAGGAAAAGAGGGCGGATACGCAACACGTTGCTTTATTTTAAAAAGAGAAAAAATACGCGCCATACGGCAGGGCTTTTGCGGCAGGCTTAAATCAAAATTAAAAATGAAAGGTTATTTATAAGTTTTTATTATGGTTTCGGCGATTTCGCGGCGGGTTACGCACCTGTCCATTGCCTGTTTTTCTATATAGCGGTGTGCGTCCGCCTCGGTCATGTTGCAGGAATTTATAAGCGCCCATTTGGCGCGGTTTACTATCTTTATTTCTTCCATCTTGTCGCGGATGGAGACCACCTTTTTTTCCATTCCGCGCAGCCGCTCTCTCGTGGCTTTAAGCCAATCCAGCGCCTGCGCGACGGTTATGGGCTGAACGGGTTTGCGGACGGCAAACACCCCGTAATCGCATACCTTTTCGTACACGCTCGGGTATACGTCTCCCCGCGCGAAAAGCATGACCACGGAACTGCCGTTCAGGGTAATTTCCGTGGCAAACTTCACCCCGAAGTCATCGGGCAGGGGAGTATTTATTATTATGATGTCGTACAGCCGTTCCAGCGTTGCCCGCTGCGCTGCGTTTACGCTGCCCGCATAGTGCACGGGTTCGTAAACCTTTCCCGAAAGAAGCGCCGCTATGCTTTTGTTGAACTTTTCCGCCGCGGAAACCACAAGAACGCTGTAAACGTGTTCTTTTAAAGGCATTGAAAACTCCTTTCGTTCAGCGGTCAATGTCCGTACAGTAGGCGTTTATTATCTCTTTCGGCAGGCAGTTTTTAATAAAACCGCTGGTCCGGGCTTTTATCGCCGCGTCCGCAAGGGAACGGGGAAGCATTTTGTATTTCGCGCGCGTCTCTTCGCTTGCGGTATAAAAGTTTATGTCCGCGCTTTTGCACAGTTTTTTCTGTTTTTCCAGCCCGTCAAGCCCGGCGTATATGATGAGCGCGAAAGCAAGATAGGGGTTTGCGGCGGGGTCCGGGGAACGGAGTTCCGCGCGGCGGTATTCGCCGCGCGCCGCGGGTATTCTTATCAGCTGAGAGCGGTTTTCTTTTGACCAGGAAATATATATGGGCGCCTTGTCGCTGCCCAGCCTTTCGTAAGACTGCTTTACGGGATTTAAAAATACCGTCATGTCCTCTATATGATTCAATATGCCCGCTATTATAAAGTCCAGCACGTCGTTATCGGACTGCCGCGTTACGGAAAAATTGATGTGAAAACCGTTGCCGGGCGCGTTCTTTATGGGCTTGGGCGAAAAATCCGCCGCCACGCCCGAACGGCTGACTATTGCCTGCACGGCGGAAGCGAAATTCATGGCGTTGTCCGCCGATTCCAGAGGGGCAGAGTAACGGAAGTCTATCTCGTTTTGCCCGGGGCCCTCTTCGTGATGCGAACTTTCGGGCGCAATGCCCATCTGTTCCAGCGTAAGGCATATCTCGCGGCGGATATTCTCGCTTTTGTCCGCAGGCGCTATGTCCATATAGCCCGCCCTGTCAAAGGGCTCCGCGGTGCGGTTGCCGTTTTCGTCTAACTTAAAGAGGTAAAACTCCATCTCTCCGCCGAAACGGAAGCGCACGCCCTTTTTTTCCGCCTGCATAACGGCGTCTTTTAAAATTTTCCTGGTATCCATGACAAAGGGCGAACCGTCCGGATAAGTTATGTCGCAGTACATGCGCACCACCCGCCCGTGTTCGGGCCGCCAGGGCAGCACCACCAGGGTGGATGGGTCGGGATGTAAAAAGAGGTCGGACCGTGTCTCGTCCCCGAAACCCCTTATGGCGGAAGCGTCTATCGCTATGCCGTGTTCGAAGGCTCGCGCGATTTCGTTGTACATTATCGAGATGTTTTTCTGCCTGCCGAACACGTCGCAAAAGGCAAGGCGCACAAACTTTACGTCTTCCTCTTCTATGAACTGCATAACTTCCTGTTTGGAATAATTCATAATTGCTCCTTTTTTTTGCCCGCCCGGAAAAGGGCGGAACTAATTTGTAACGTACATCTGTTTATACGGGTTGTTGCTGTCCGGCAGCACCAGGGTGAAGGGGGAGTTTAAAATTTTTTCCGCCTTGAAACCGAACAGCGCGCAGAATTCCGCGATATACGGGAGGAAAGGTTTAAGTTTTTCTTGGTCTGCCGCGGCGGCGCGCACGTTTTCGGGGAAGATTATCCCTTTGCAGTCCGAGCGCAGCAGCATTGCGCCGCCGTGCATGCCCGTACAGGGGAAGTTGCCCACTATTTCCTTTTCCTCGCCCGTGTTCAGAACTATTATTATGCCGCCCGCCTGATATTCGCCCAAAAAACTGCCCGTCTTTCCGCCTATTACGAGCACGGGCACCTTGTCCTTATAAGCCTTCATGTGGATGCCCGCGCGGTACCCGGCGTTGCCCTTTACGTATATGGCGCCGCCGCGCATGGCGTAGCCCGCCGCGTCCCCCACGTTGCCGTAAACCACAATCTTTCCGCCGTTCATGGTATCCCCGAGCGCGTCCTGCGCGTTGCCGCGGATGTATATTTCCGCGCCGTTCAAGTACGCCCCCGCGGCGTTGCCCGCGGTGCCCGTTAAGGTTATCTTTTTATCGGTCATGCCCGCACCTAAAAACCGCTGACCAAGACAGCTTTCTACCGTGCAGTCTTTTACCCGCCGTATTTGTTCGTTTAATTCTTTATACCCGGCTTGCGCCGCATCTATTACAGTCATTATACCATATCTCCGAATATTTTTCCATAATTTTGATAAGTTTTCAGATTTTTGCACCCGTTATTCTCCGGCGTGATAAACCCCCAGTATCTCCAACTCTTTTTCCGTAAGGTCTATTCCGCGCAGCATAAGGCGGTTTCCGCGCAGCGCCTCTATGGAATTTATGCCCATTCCGCCCATGAACTCCTTTATTTCGTGCCGCCATGCCGTCATAAGATTTACAAGCCGTTTTCTGCCCGTTTCGGGGTCTAACCGGCTTACGAGTTCTTTCCGCTGGGTGGCAATGCCCCAGTTGCAGTTGCCCGTCTGGCAGTTTCGGCAAAGGTGGCAGCCCATGGCGAGCAGGGCGGCGGTGGCTACGTATACGGCGTCCGCCCCCAGCGCAACGGCTTTCACCACGTCGGCGGAAGAGCGTATGCTGCCGCCCGCTATAAGCGACACGTTGTTTCTTATGCCTTCCTCTCTAAGGCGCTTATCCACCACGGCGAGCGCCAGTTCTATGGGAATGCCCACGTTATCCCTTATTCTCGTGGGCGCCGCGCCCGTGCCGCCGCGGAACCCGTCTATCGCTATTATGTCGGCGCCGCTCCGCGCTATCCCGCTGGCTATGGCGGCAATGTTATGCACCGCCGCAACCTTTACTATTACGGGTTTTTTGTATTCCGTGGCTTCCTTTAAGGAAAATACCAGCTGCCTTAAATCTTCTATCGAGTAAATGTCGTGATGGGGCGCGGGGGAGATGGCGTCCGTCCCCTCGGGTATCATGCGGGTGCGGGAAACGTCCCCCACGATCTTGGCGCCGGGAAGGTGCCCGCCTATGCCCGGCTTTGCTCCCTGACCCATTTTTATCTCTATCGCCGCGCCCGCATTGAGGTAATTCTCGTGCACGCCGAATCTGCCGGAAGCCACCTGCACCACGGTGTTTGCTCCGTAGCGGTAAAAATCTTCGTGCAGGCCGCCTTCGCCCGTGTTATAAAGTATGCCCAGCTCTTCCGCCGCCGAGGCAAGGCACTTGTGCGCGTTGTAACTTATGGAGCCGTAACTCATTGCCGAGAACATGACCGGCATGGAGAGCTCAAGCTGCGGGGGCAGGTTGTTTATTAGTTTGCCGTTCTTATCCCGCTCTATGCCCGCCGGCTTTTTGCCCAGGAACACGCGGGTCTCCATGGGTTCTCCCAATACACGGGCAGTTTGCCCGCCGCGCCCATGGAAGAAAGCAGCACGCCTCCGCTGCCCGCCTGTTTGAAAATTTCCTTTACGGTGTCGTTGTGCCAGTTGGCGTTCTCGCGGAAAGTGTTGGGGTTTTTCACAATTTTAAGCGCCTTTTCCGGGCAGAAACACACGCACCGCTGGCAGTTCACGCATTTGGTTTCGTCCGAAAGCACGATTTTTCTTTTTTCGTCAAAGTAATGCACGCCGTTTGCGCACTGACTTATGCAGGCGCGGCAGTTGGTGCAGCGCCGTTCGTTTCTTTGCACTTCGAATTCGGGATATATATATTCCGCGCTCATACTGTAATACCTTCCTTTACTTTTACTATTACGGGTCTGCCGCCCGCGGGGCTGTAAATGCCGTCGAGATCGGGCTCCATGGTTCGTATTGCCGCCTCTTCGCTGGCTATGTATACTCTGTCGCCCTTTTCTCCCACCACCATGGAGCGGAGTTTAAGCCTGTCTCCGAGCGCCATAAGCCCGCCCGTAAAGCCCAGCACTATGGAAAAGGGCCCCGTTATCAAAAGACTTGAAAACATGTTGCGAAGGTATGAAAGGGCGGCTTTTTCTTCAGGGCTTTTTCTCGATATGGTGTCCCAGAAGGGTGCGGCTATTACCGAAGCCGTCTCTTCAAGCGTAAGCTTTTGGCGGCGGAGCAGGTAGTCGGCTATATAGGTTATAACCTCGGTATCGGTTTGCAGGGTGCATTTATACCCGAACATCTCTATAAAACGGCGGTTGGCGTCGTAAGAAGATATTTCGCCGTTGTGCACTACCGAATAATCGAGCAGGGCAAAGGGGTGCGCGCCGCCCCACCAGCCGGGGGTGTTGGTGGGATAACGCCCGTGCGCCGTCCAGCAGTAGGCGCCGTATTCTTCCAGGCGGTAAAACCTGCCCACGTCCTCGGGATAGCCCACCGCCTTGAACGCGCCCATGTTTTTCCCGCAGGAAAAGACGTATGCGCCGCTTATCCCGGAGTTTATCTTCATGGCGGTGCGCACCACAAATTCCTTTTCGTCTAATTGCAGAGAGGCAAGCACCGAGGGAAGAGGGGAAAGAAAGTACCGCCAGATAAGGGGCTCGTCGGTTATTTCGGGGATCTTTCCGGTGGGGATTATTTCGGCTTTCACCATCTCGAACCCTTCTTTTAAAAACCGTTCGGTCTCCGCGCGCACGGCGTTATCGTTAAAAAATATATGAAAGGCATACTGTTCGCGGTGCTCCGGGTAAATGCCGTAAGCCGCAAAACCGCCGCCCAGCCCGTTCGCCCTGTCGTGCATGGGGATCATGCTCTTTATTATGCTTTCTCCGCTCATCCGTTCTCCGCTTCTGGATATTACGGCGGAAATGGCGCAGCCGGAGGGTATCCTTACCTGACCTTCTTTTTTCATAATTACCTCGCAAATTAAAAAAGGCGTTCACCGCACAGTTTTCCTGCACAATGAACGCCTTTGCTCATTACAACAGTGATTTTACACTTTTGAACGGCATTTGTCAACAGTTGAAAAATCATTTTTAAATTTTTTTTGATTTTTTTGCAAAAAAACCGTTGACAAGCGCAAATCAAAGTATTATAATGAGGGGCGTAATGAAAAGGCAACGGCGTCTTTGAATAAGTGTTCAAAGGCGCCTTTTTCTTTTGTGAAAGGCTGTATATAATAAGTTTAAGGTTAAAAGGCAACGGCGTCTTTACGGGGCGGCGTTGTCTTATTTTTTATAAAAGGAGATGTATTATGAAATCGGTAACGGAAGAATTCGGCAGTCTTGTGTTTGACGACAGGGTAATGCGGGCAACCTTGTCCGCGGAGGTCTACAATTCTTTGAAAAAGACCATCGATGAGGGGGCAAGCCTGGATATTTCGGTGGCAAACGCCGTGGCTTCCGCCATGAAGGACTGGGCGGTGGAAAAGGGCGCCACTCACTTTACTCACTGGTTCCAGCCCCTTACCGGCATAACCGCCGAAAAGCACGACAGTTTTATCACTCCCGCGCCGGACGGCAGGGTGATAATGGAGTTTTCCGGCAAGGAACTCATAAAGGGCGAGCCGGACGCTTCCAGTTTTCCTTCCGGCGGGATAAGGGCCACGTTCGAGGCGCGCGGGTATACCGCATGGGATCCCACTTCCTACGCCTTTATCAAGGGCAAGACCCTCTGTATACCCACGGCGTTCTGCTCTTACGGGGGAGAGGCGCTGGATAAAAAGACCCCGCTCCTCCGCTCCATGGAAGCATTGAACAGGCAGGCTTTGAGGATATTGAAACTGTTCGGCAATACCGACGTAAAGTGCGTAAGGACTTCGGTGGGGCCCGAACAGGAATATTTTCTGGTGGACAGGGAGATGTTTGAAAAGAGGAGAGACCTTGTGTTCACCGGCAGAACGCTGTTCGGAGCAAAACCGCCCAAGGGTCAGGAGATGGAAGACCACTATTTCGGCGTAATAAAACCGCGGGTAGCCGCCTATATGGAAGAACTGAACGAAGAGCTGTGGAAACTGGGCGTGCTTGCCAAGACCGAGCATAACGAAGTGGCGCCCGCTCAGCACGAACTTGCGCCCATATACACCACTACCAACATAGCCACGGACCACAACCAGCTCACCATGGAGATAATGCAGAAGGTGGCTTTAAAGCACGGGCTGGTGTGCCTGCTGCACGAAAAACCGTTTGCGGGCGTGAACGGCAGCGGAAAACACAACAACTGGTCCATTTCCACCAACACCGGGGTCAACCTGCTTTCGCCCGGGGAAACGCCGTACGAGAACGCGCAGTTTTTGCTGTTTTTGTGCGCCGTTATAAAGGCGGTGGACGACTATCAGGATCTTTTGCGCCTGGCGGTGGCGACCGCCGGCAACGACCACAGGCTGGGCGCCAACGAGGCCCCGCCCGCGGTGGTGTCGATATTTTTGGGCGACGAACTTACCGCCATTTTAGAGGCGATAGAGAGCGGCAAACCCTATGCCGGCAGGAAAAAGACGGCGCTTAAACTGGGGGTGGACGTGCTGCCCGTATTCCCGAGGGACACTACGGACAGGAACCGCACTTCTCCGTTTGCCTTCACGGGCAACAAATTCGAATTCCGTATGCTGGGCTCATCCAACAGCATTGCCTGCGCCAACATAATGTTAAACAGCGCGGTGGCGGAGTCCTTACGCATATATGCCGACAGGCTGGAAGGCGCCGAGGACTTTGAAAAGGCGCTCAACGACATGATAAGAAAGACCATAAAGGACCACAAGCGTATCCTTTTCAACGGCAACGGGTACGACGACGCCTGGATAAAAGAGGCCACCGAGGTGAGGGGACTGTTAAATTACAGGACCACGCCCGACTGCATGCCTCACCTTCTCGACAAAAAGAACGTGGAAATGCTCACGCTGCACAAAGTGTATTCGGAGACCGAACTTAAGGCGCGTACCGAAATTATGCTGGATAACTACTGCAAAACGGTGGTCATAGAAGCCAACACCATGGCGGACATGGCAAGGAGGGATATCCTTCCCGCGGTGGAAAGTTACATAAGGGATCTTTCGGAAACGGCTTCGGCAAAGGTGCGGTTTGCGCCCGATTCCCCGTGCGGGTTCGAAAGAAAGACGGTATCCGGGCTTTCGCTGCTTGCGGAACAGATACTTGCCTGCACCGAGGCGCTTGAAGAGGCGGTGGTAAAGCTCAAATTCGCGCCGGACGCGGAGCAGGAGAGTTGTATGATAAGGGACAACGTGCTGCCTAAGATGAGCGCGCTCAGAGCCGCGGCGGACGAGGCGGAAACGCTTACCGCCGGAAAATACTGGCCATTCCCGACTTACGGAGATCTGCTGTTCGGGGTTAAATAAACCCCGGGCGGCGCATACAGGAAAAACATTCAGGAGCTTAACATGTGTTCTATAATGGCATACTGCGGGGCAGGCAAGACGTTCGAAGACATAAAGCAGGCGTTTTACCGCACAAAATCGAGAGGGCCGGACCTTACCGCCCATGCGGATACGGGGCGGGGGATCCTTGCCTTTCAC
Organism: uncultured Eubacteriales bacterium; assembly: GCA_949288785.1. Taxonomy (GTDB): domain Bacteria; phylum Bacillota; class Clostridia; order Christensenellales; family Borkfalkiaceae; genus UBA1259. Next base: position 26,547 of record CASELQ010000012.1, read on the forward strand.
CGCCTGGCGATAATGGGACTTTCGCCGGAAGGCATGCAGCCCTTCTCGCGGGACGGTGATTACTGCGTATGTAACGGCGAGATATACGGGTTTGCGAAACTCAAAGCCGAACTTATCCGCCGGGGATACACCTTTAAAAGCGGCAGCGACTGTGAGATATTGCTACCCCTTTACAGGGAATACGGCGTGAATATGTTTGATATGCTGGACGCGGAGTTTGCGCTTGTAATATACGACGGAAGGAGCGGCGAATTTATCGCCGCGAGAGACCCCGTGGGGATACGGCCGCTGTATTACGGTTACGACGAAAAGGGCGCCTTAGTGTTTGCCAGCGAGCCCAAAAACCTGTTGGGGCTGGTTAAGGACGTAATGCCCTTCCCGCCCGGACATTATTATAAAAACGGCGAGTTTGTGTGTTACGACGACATCACCGCGGTGAAAGCATATTGCTACGACGATTTGGACACGGTGTGCGCCAACATAAAAAATAAGCTTACCGCCGCCGTGGAAAAAAGGCTGGTTTCGGACGCAAAAGTGGGCTTTTTGCTTTCCGGGGGGCTTGATTCTTCGCTGGTATGCGCGATAGGCGCAAAGCATAGCGACAGACCCATAAGGACCTTTGCCATAGGCATGAAAGAGGACGCTATAGACTTAAAATACGCGCGCGAGGCGGCGGAATATCTCGGCAGCGACCATACCGAAGTTTACATGGATAAAAACGAGGTGCTATCTTCTTTGGAAGAGGTGATAGAGGCGCTCGCCACGTTCGATATAACCACCATACGCGCCAGCATGGGAATGTACCTTTTGTGCAAGGCCATTCATAACACCACGGACGTGCGCGTGCTCTTGACCGGCGAGATATCGGACGAGCTGTTCGGGTACAAGTATACCGACTTTGCGCCCTCCGCCGCGGCATTCCAGGCAGAATCGGTAAAGCGCATAAAGGAGATACATATGTACGACGTGCTGCGCGCGGACAGGTGCATTTCGGTAAACTCCATGGAGGCGCGCGTGCCCTTCGGCGACCTGGACTTCGTGCGGTACGTTATGGCGATAGATCCCGAAAAAAAGATCAACCGCTACGGCAAGGGCAAGTACCTTCTCCGCCGCGCATTCGAGGGCGATTATCTCCCTAAGGACATACTGTACAGGGAAAAGGCGGCGTTTTCGGACGCGGTGGGCCACTCCATGGTGGACTACCTTAAAGAGTATGCCGAAACGCTGTATTCAGACGATGAGTTTGAAAGAAAACGCAGGCAATATTCGCACGCTACGCCTTTTACGAAGGAATCGCTTTTATACAGGGAACTGTTTGAAAAGCATTATCCCGGTCAGAGCGCCATGGTGGCGGATTTCTGGATGCCTAACAAGGCGTGGAAGGGGTGCGACGTGAACGACCCTTCCGCAAGGGTGCTTTCAAACTACGGGGACAGCGGCAAATAAGAGGAATTATTTATGACTAAATACATATTCGTAACGGGCGGGGTCGTATCGGGGCTCGGAAAAGGGATAACGGCGGCTTCGCTCGGGAGGCTTTTAAAAGCGCGCGGGCTGAAAGTGGCGGCGCAAAAACTGGATCCGTATATAAACGTGGACCCCGGCACCATGAGTCCGTATCAGCACGGAGAGGTGTTCGTAACCGAGGACGGCGCGGAAACCGACCTCGACCTGGGGCATTACGAGAGGTTTATAGACGAAAACCTGAACAAATACTCCAACCTTACCACGGGCAAGGTGTACTGGAACGTATTAAATAAAGAGCGGAGGGGCGAATACCTGGGCTCCACCGTGCAGGTCATACCGCACATCACCAACGAGATAAAGGACTTTGTGTACCGCGTGGGAAAACAGACCTCGGCGGACGTGGTGATAACCGAGATAGGCGGCACAATAGGCGACATAGAATCCCAGCCCTTTTTGGAGGCGGTGCGGCAGATCTCTTTGGAGGCGGGAAAGCAGAACTGCCTTTTTATCCACGTTACGCTGGTGCCGTATCTGCACGGTTCGGAAGAGCATAAGTCCAAGCCCACTCAGCACTCTGTAAAGGAATTGCAGGGCATGGGCATTAACCCGGACATAATAGTGCTGCGGGCGGACGAGCCGCTCGAAAGCGACATATTCAAAAAAATATCCCTGTTTTGCAACGTAAAGCCCGACTGCGTGATAGAAAACCTCACCCTTCCCAACCTTTACGAGGCGCCGCTCATGCTGGAAAAATCGGGTTTTTCCGCAGTGGTTTGCAGAGAGCTGGGGTTAAAGACAAGGGAGCCCGACTTGGAGGACTGGAAGAAGATGTCGGAAAGGATAGCGGGGCGCAGCATGCGGATAAACGTTGCCCTTGTGGGGAAGTACGTTAAACTTCACGACGCGTATCTGTCCGTGGCGGAGGCGTTAAGGCACGCCGGGTACGAGACGGGCGACTATGTGGAGATAAACTGGGTGGACTCCGAACAGTTAAAAGAAGAAAACGCCGCGGAACTTTTGGGCGGGGCGGACGGCATTATCGTGCCGGGAGGCTTCGGCGGCAGGGGGATAGACGGAATGATTGCCGCGGTAAAGTACGCGCGGGAAAACGGCGTGCCCTTCTTCGGGATATGCCTCGGAATGCAGGTGGCGGTTATAGAATACGCCAGGCACGTTGCCGGCATTGCAGACGCAAATTCCGGGGAGTTCGACGAACTGTGCAAACACAAGGTCATAGACTTTATGCCCGGGCAGAGCGAGGACGTGGACAAGGGCGGCACGCTGAGGCTGGGCGCTTACCCGTGCGCGGTAAAAAAGGGCACCGCTATGGAAAGGTGCTATAAAGCGGCGCACATAAAGGAGCGGCACCGCCACCGTTACGAATTCAACAACGATTACCGCGCCGCGCTGGAAAATGCGGGGCTTACGGTTTCGGGCACCTCGCCGGACGGGCGGCTGGTGGAAACGGTGGAACTTTCCGACAGGTCCTTTTACGTGGGGGTGCAGTTCCACCCGGAATTCAAAAGCAGGCCGAACGCCGCACACCCGCTCTTTCTCGGCTTTATACGGGCGGCGGCGGAGCGCAGAGACAAAAAATGAGGAGGCGGCTTATGTATTTCACAAAGATGCAGGGGCTGGGGAACGACTATTTATACGTTTACGGAGAGGCGCCCGAAAATGCGGGCGAACTGAGCGTAAAACTTTCGGACAGGCATTTCGGCGCCGGTTCGGACGGAATGATATATATCTCGCCGTCTTCGGTTGCGGACTACAAGATGCGCATATTCAATGCGGACGGCAGCGAGGCTAAGATGTGCGGCAACGGCATACGTTGCGTGGGCAAGTACCTTTACGACAAGGGCATTACCGACAAGACAACTCTTAGAATAGAGACCCTTTCGGGGATAAGGACGCTCGTTCTGAACGTAGTGTACGGCAAGGTGAATTCGGTATGCGTGGACATGGGCGCCGCCGTGTGCGGAGAGGACACGACCGTTACGGCGGGCGGAGAGAACGTAACGCTCACGCCCGTTTCGGTGGGCAACCCGCACGCCGTGATATTCGTGCATAACGCGGAAACCGCGCCCGTACAAAAACTGGGTTCCGCCATAGAAAAGCACTCCGCCTTTCCGGGCGGCGTGAACGTGGAGTTCGTGCAGGTTTTGGACAGACATACCCTGCGCATGCGGGTGTGGGAACGCGGCAGCGGCATAACCATGGCGTGCGGCACGGGCGCATGCGCTTCGGTGGTGGCGGCGGTCAAAAAAGGGTACGTTACGGAGGGCGAGTTCGTGCGGGTGAGGCTGGACGGCGGCGACCTTAAAATAAAGGTAACGGGCGGAAAGGTCATTATGGAAGGCCCTGCCCGGTTCGTATATGAAGGTAAGACGGAGGAAGGCGCGGCCTGAAAGGAGAAGATCATGATAAAACCGAATATGAATTACGCCAACCTGAAAGATTCCTATCTCTTTTTCGGCATAGCGCAAAAGACCAAAAAATTTTTGGAAGACCATCCCGGAGAAAAGTTGCTGCGGCTGGGGATAGGCGACGTATCGCTCCCCCTCTGTCCCGCCGTGATATATGCGCTTGAAGAGGGGGTGAGAGAACAGGCAGAAAAACAGACTTTTCACGGGTATATGCCCGAGTGCGGCGCGCCGTTTCTGCGGGAGGCGATAGCGGCGCATTACGGGGCGCGCGGTATAAATCTCAAACCCTCTGAGGTGTTCGTTTCGAGCGGTGCCAGCGACGAGCTGGGCGATATACTGGACCTTTTCGACAGGGAGAGCACGGCGCTCATAACCGAACCGGCATATCCCGCCTATGTGGACGCAAACGTAATGGCGGGCAGAAAGATAGTGCACCTTGCGTCCGGCAGGGAAAACGGGTTTTTGCCTATGCCTACGGAAGATCTCAGAGCGGATATTATATACGTTTGTTCGCCCAATAACCCCACGGGAGCGGTATATTCGAGAGAGCAGTTAAAAAAGTGGGTGGAGTTTGCGGATAAAAACGGTTCGGTAATACTGTTCGACGCCGCTTACGAGGCGTTTATAGAGGATAAAGACCTGCCGAGGAGCATCTTTGAAATAGAGGGCGCGAAAGATTGCGCCATAGAGATATGCTCTCTTTCCAAGACGGCGGGGTTTACCGGCACGCGGCTGGGATATACCGTGATTCCCGAAAAGCTTGAAAGGTGCGGAATGAACTTCAACGCCATGTGGGTGCGCAACCGCACCACCAAAACCAACGGCGTTTCGTATATCATTCAGCGGGGCGGGGCGGCGGTGTTCACCCCGGAAGGGCAAAGACAGATCCGCGAGAATATAGATTACTATAAACGGAACGCGAAGTGCATAATGAGCGCGCTCGAAGAGGCGGGCATATGGTATACGGGCGGAAAAAATTCGCCTTACGTTTGGATGGAGTGCCCTTCCGGTATGGGCAGCTGGGAGTTTTTCGATTATATCTTAAACGAAATAAAGGTGGTAGGTACCCCGGGCGCGGGGTTCGGAAAGTGCGGAGAGGGCTATTTTCGTTTTTCCTCGTTCGGCAGCGCCGAAGATACCCGCCTTGCCGCCGAAAGGCTTAAAGAGCTGCTGAAAAAGGGTTAAGCAGGCACGGCGTTTACGGAATTAGATCCGAAGTCGAATAATATTAAATGCGTTATACCGCGCGAGGGAAGGCTTTTTATCTTTCGGGCTCCGTGCACAATAAGCACGGAGCCTGCGTAAATTTTATCATATTTAACCGTGTGCGCCTGCCGTATTTCAGAAAAATTCGGTAATTTTTGTTAAAGGTGAACATAACAGATTTTTATTCGGGTTTAAAACCTCTGCCGGTAAGTTCGCATAAACGAACTTATAAACGGGTTTTTTATGCCGAAAAATGGCGCAATATTAAAGAAAATTTGATTGCTTTCCCGTTAAAAATGTGATATAATAAAACTCGCAAGGCTTTTGGACGCCGAAATAGCCGTAAAAATGTTAAAAATTATCATTTTATGTATTTATCATTCTTTTTCGGCGGCGGGCGGGCCGTGCAGGTTTCATTGAAAAAATTCCCGCGGGCATATGAGGGCAAAGTTCCCGCAGGAGCGGAAGTTTTCCGCAAAAGACAGATTTGCCGATAGGGGTACGCCGGGTTAATAAGGTTACGTTTATCGAGGCTCCCCTTGGGGGAGTTTTTTTATTTTCCTGCCGCGCGGCAGGCGGGCAGAAAAAACGGTACGGGCGGAGAGCGCCGAAAAAGGGAGGCGGCAGGGCGCCGGGCGGCAACACGGCGGCGCGAACCGATTACCGTAATGCAACACTTAAAATACGGCAATCAGGGTAGTTTCGGGAATTTAAGGGCTTTAAGCAAACGGCGGACAGCCGCTGCGGCAAATATATAAAAACGGCGCAAGCCGGAAAAAGAGGGTGCAGAAATGGAATATCGTATTGAACGGGACACGATGGGCGAAATGAAGGTGCCTGCGGACAAATACTGGGCGGCGCAGACCGAGAGGAGTTTCGAGAACTTCAAAATCGGCACGGAAGTTATGCCGCGCGAGATAACCCACGCCTTCGGAATACTCAAAAAGGCGGCCGCTCTGGCAAACTTTAACCTCGGCAAGCTTACCGAAGAGAAGAAAAACGCCATATGCGCCGCGGCGGACGAAGTTATTTCGGGCGCCCTGAACGAGCATTTTCCGCTGGTGGTGTGGCAGACGGGGAGCGGCACCCAGTCCAACATGAACGCCAACGAAGTTATCGCTAACCGCGGCAACGAGATAGCGGGCGCAAAAATACTTCACCCCAACGACGATATTAACAAGAGCCAGAGCTCAAACGACACGTTCCCCACCGCAATGCATATTGCCGCGGTGCTGGCGATAGAGGACGGAATTTTCCCCGCGATGGACAGGCTTATTGCCACTTTTCGCCGCCTGGAAGAGGAGAACGAGGGTATAGTAAAGAGCGGCAGGACCCACTTGCAGGACGCCGTGCCCATAGCCTTCTCCCAGGAAATAAGCGGCTGGCGGGTAATGATAGAAAAGAGCAAAGAGCAGCTTACCCTTTCGCTCAAAGGGCTTAAAGAGTTGGCTCTCGGCGGTACCGCCGTCGGTACCGGGCTTAACGCGCCCAAGGGCTTTGACACGGAGGTGGCAAAACAGGTGAGCGCGCTTACCGGGAAGACCTTCGTAACGGCGGAAAACAAGTTCCACGCCCTTACTTCAAAGGACGCGATGGTGTTCGCGCACGGTGCGCTTAAAGGGCTTGCCGCCAATCTTATGAAGATCGCAAACGACGTGCGCTGGCTGGCTTCCGGCCCCAGAGACGGGCTCGGTGAGATATTCATCCCGGAAAACGAACCCGGTTCTTCCATAATGCCCGGCAAGGTAAACCCCACCCAGTGCGAATCGCTTACCATGGTTGCCGTTCAGGTAATGGGGAACGACGTGGCGGTAGGTATGGGCGCGTCTCAGGGCAACTTTGAACTGAACGTGTTTATGCCGGTAATTGCCTATAACTTCCTGCAATCTGCAAGGCTGCTTGCGGACGGAATGGTTTCATTCGAGAAAAACTGCGCCTGCGGAATACGCGCCAACAAGGAAAAAATGAAACACAATCTTTACAATTCCCTTATGCTGGTAACCGCGCTCAACCCGTATATAGGCTATGAGAACGCCGCAAAGACCGCCAAAAAGGCGTATAAGGAAAACATTTCCTTAAAAGAGGCGTGCGTTGGGCTGGGTTTCCTTTCGGCGGAAAAGTTTGACGAGGTGTTTAAGCCCGAACAGATGGCTTATCCGCAAAAGTAAGGGCGGCAGTTTAGGCAGCATATGCCGCAGCCCCGCGGGAAATTTCCCGCGGCACGGAGCGGCGAGGTTGCGTAAACTTCTTCAACTTCCTTAATATTACAATCTGTATTTATGATATAAGATATTATAACGATAATCTTATATTGAAAATATAAACAATAATAATTATAGAACGCTGACGTACTTACGGACAAAAGGGTACTAAGGTATCGGAGAAAATTTATAGCAAGGTGTACGGTATGAAGATCTGTTATTATCCCGGCTGCACGTTAAAGACCAAAGCCAAAGAGCTTGACGCATATGCAAGAAAGGCGGCTGCGGCGCTGGGCGTGGAGATGGAAGAAATTGAAAACTGGCAGTGCTGCGGCGCCGTTTATCCCATGGCGAAGGACGAGATAGCCACAAAGCTTTCGGCGGTGCGCGCCTTAGACTATGCCAAAAACCACGGAGGCAAACTGCTTACGTTATGTTCTGCCTGCCACAACGTTATAAAGCGCACTAACGAGGACATGAAAAACGACGAGAACATGCGCTTTAAAGCAAACAATTACTTAGCGCTTGAAACCCCTTATGCGGGCGAAACGCAGGTGATTCATTATCTTGAAATGCTCAAAAACCAAGTGGGGTTTGACGAGATTGCCAAAAAAGTGGTGAACCCGATAAACAAAAAAATCGGCGCTTATTACGGCTGTCTTTTGCTGCGCCCGAGCGGCGTTATGGCGTTTGACAGCCCTGAAAATCCCACTATCATAGAAGATTTTATCCGCGCCATAGGCGGTACTCCCGTAAAGTACCCCATGAGAAACGAATGCTGCGGCGCTTACGTAACCTTCAAGAACAAAAATCTGCCCGCGGAGAGGAGCGTAAAAATACTCAATTCGGCAAAGGAAAAGGGTGCGGAAGAGGTTATAACCGCATGCCCGCTGTGCCTTTACAATTTACAGGTGAACGGCGGCGGGGTGCTGCCCGTAAGGTACTTTACCGAACTTTTGGCGGAGGCGCTGGGGGTAAAATAATGGAAAACAAAGAATATACCGAAATAATGAAAGAAATGTCCGGTACGGACGTGAGAAAGTGCATGAAGTGCGGCAAATGCTCCGGGCGCTGCCCCGCATATCACGAGATGGATATAAAGCCGCATCAGTTTGTAACCCTGCTTGAAAAGGGCAGGGCGGAAGAGCTCCTTAAATGCTCCGCCATCTGGAATTGCCTTTCCTGTATGGCGTGCGTGGAGCGCTGCCCGAGGGGCGTTGCCCCCGCGCAGGTGATAGAGGCGGTGAGAACCACGTTCACCCGCGCGCAGGGAAACAACGGGCTTAAAGCGGAAGATATCCCGCCCGAAGTGGACGAGTTTATTCCGCAGCAGCTGTTAGTAAGCGCTTACAGAAAGTATAACAAGTGATTAACCGCGCGGCGGGAGAGCCGTGCGCTTAAAGAGAGAGAAAAAGATGCAGAGAATCGGTGTTTTTATTTGTTGGTGCGGCAGCAACATAGCCGCCACGGTAGACGTAAAAAAAGTCGCGGAAGTCATTAAGGCGGAGCCCAACGTGGTGTATTCGGCGGATTACCAGTACATGTGTTCGGAAAACGGGCAGCAGCTGTTAAAGAACGCTATAAAAGAGCATAATCTTACGGGCGTGGTAATAGGTTCCTGCTCGCCCCGCATGCACGAGGCAACTTTTCGAAAGGCTGCGGCGGAGGCGGGGCTTAACCCCTACATGCTCGAAGTGGCGAACATAAGAGAGCAGTGCTCCTGGATACATAAGGACATGGAGGAAGCCACCGAAAAGGCGCTCATACTCATTCGCACGGCCATAGCCAAAGTGCGGCTTAACTCTCCGCTTACGGAGGGGGAGAGCCCGGTAACCAAGCGCGCGCTGGTAATAGGCGGCGGCATTGCGGGCATACAGGCGGCGCTGGATATTGCGGAAGCGGGCTTTGAAGTGGACATAGTGGAAAAGAACGCCACCATAGGCGGCAGAATGGCGCAGCTTGATAAGACTTTCCCCACGCTGGACTGTTCCGCGTGCATCCTTACGCCCAAGATGGTAGATTGCGCCCAGAGCGATAAGATAGACATAATTTCCTATTCCGAAGTGGAAGAGGTAAAGGGCTTTGTGGGCAACTTCAAGGTAAAAATAAAAAAGAAAGCGCGTTACGTGGACGAGAAGAAGTGCACGGGCTGCAAGATTTGTATGAGCAAGTGCCCCTCTAAAAAGGGGCTTAACGAGTTCAATATGAACCTCAACACCCGTACCGCCATATATATTCCGTTTGCGCAGGCAATCCCCAACGTTGCCGTGATAGACCCCGAGCAGTGCATAAAGTTAAAGACGGGCAAGTGCGGCATATGCCAGAAGTTCTGCGAGGCGGGCGCCATAAATTACGACATGAAGGACGAGTTTATAGACCGCGAGTACGGCGCCATAGTGGTGGCAACCGGTTACCGCCCCATAAATATAGACGCGTTCAACGAATACGGTTACAGCGACAATGCGGACGTTATAACGTCTTTGGAACTTGAACGGCTCATGAACGCCGCAGGTCCCACGGACGGCGTGCTGCTCCGCCCCTCCGACAAGACCCACCCCAAGGTGATAACCTTTATCCAGTGCGTGGGGTCGAGGGACGTTTCGGGCTGCGGCAAACCCTATTGCTCCAAGATATGCTGTATGTACACGGCAAAGCACGCCATGCTCATCCGTGAAAAGTACCCGGATACCGAAGTGCACGTGTTCTATATAGACGTGCGTACGCCCGGCAAGAATTACGACGAGTTTTACCGCCGCGCGGTGGAACAGTACGGCGTGGACTATATAAAAGGCATGGTGGGCAAGGTATTTAACGAAAACGGCAAGCTCATGGTGCAGGGCTCCGACCTTATAAACGGGGAACAGATAGTAATTCCTTCGGATCTGGTGGTGCTTGCAACCGCGATAGAGCCCGAACCTTCGGTAAGAAAGATTGCCACTCTGCTTACCGCAAGTATAGATACCAACAACTTCCTTAACGAATCGCATCCCAAGCTCCGCCCGGTGGAAAGCCCCACCGCAGGCGTGTATCTTGCGGGCGTGTGCCAGGGCCCCAAGGACATTCCTGAAACGGTTTCCCAGGCTTCCGCATGCGCGGCAAAGGTCATAGGGCTTTTGGTTAAGGATAAATTAAAGACCAATCCGTGCGTGGCGCACGTAAACGAAATGATGTGCAACGGGTGCAGCCAGTGCGCCAACGTGTGCGCTTACGGCGCCATCACTTACGTGGATAAAGAATTCCGCCTGGGCGGCGGAAAGACGGAGGTGCGCCGCGTTTCTTCGGTAAATCCCGCGGTGTGCCAGGGTTGCGGCGCTTGTACCGTTACCTGCCCTTCGGGCGCAATGGATTTATCCGGATTTTCTACCAAACAGATTATGTCGGAGGTTGAGGCGATATGCAGGAAGTAAAGGAATTCACACCCAAAATAGTGGCGTTCTGCTGCAACTGGTGTTCTTATGCGGGCGCAGACCTTGCGGGGTCGGGCAGGCTTTCGTACCCCGCCAACGTAAAAATTATCCGCGTGCCGTGCTCCTGCCGCGTGAACCCCATGTTCATATTGAAGGCCTTTCAGAGAGGGGCGGACGGGGTGATTCTCTGCGGGTGCCACCCCGGGGACTGCCACTACGTAACGGGCAACTATTATACCAGAAGAAGAATGGCTATGCTGTTTGATTTTCTAAACTATCTCGGCATAGAAAAGGAACGCACCCGCGTGGAGTGGGTGTCCGCCGCGGAAGGCGCAAGATTTTCCGAAGTGATGAACGACTTTGTGAAAAAGATAACCGAGCTCGGGGAAAACAGGCGCATCACCGATTTAAGGGTAAAGGAGCAGTAACATGCAGGACGTGGAAAAGATCATAAAAGAGCGTGCCGCGTCGCTTTTAAAGAGCGGAGAAGCCGCAAGAGTGGTTGGCTGGAAAAAGGGCGAGTTTTACTTCGACCCCTCTCCCGCCGCGTTTGAAAGCGAAGAGCAGTTAAAGGACTTTGTGTATAACGGGTTCTGCGGCGCAAATCTTTCAAAGTATCTCATCGAAGCAAGCAAAAAGCCGGGCAAAACGGCGGTATTTTTAAAACCGTGCGATACGTACAGCTTAAACGAGCTTGTAAAGGAACATCGCGTAAAGCGCGAAAACGTAATCGCCATAGGCATAGAGTGCGGCGGCAAACTGGACGTTGAAAAGATAAAGGATAAAGGCGTTTTTGCCGTTACCTCCGTAACCGAGGAGGACGGGGGGAAGGTAAAAGTTTCTTCCCTTTACGGCGAGAACGAATTCGACAAGAAGGACGTACTGCTCATAAAGTGCTTTACCTGCAAAGGCAAGACCCACGTGGGCGTGGACGAAACCATAGTGGTAAATCCCGTGGAGGAGGCGCCCGAAAACAGGTTTGCGGAGGTTGAGCGCTTAGAGGCCATGACCGAGGAAGAGCGGTTTGCCTTCTGGAAGAGTGAACTTTCAAAGTGCATCCGCTGCAACGCCTGCCGCAACGTGTGCCCTGCGTGCTCGTGCGTGAAGTGCGTGTTCGACAATCCTCAGTCCGGCGTGGCGGCAAAAGCCAATGACGACGAGTTCGAAGAACAGTTATATCATATAATACGCGCTTTCCACGTTGCCGGGCGGTGCACGGACTGCGGAGAGTGCAGCAGGGTGTGCCCGCAGCGCATTCCTCTGCATCTGCTTAACCGCAAGTTCATAAAGGATATGAACGCCTGTTACGGAGAGTTTCAGGCGGGGGAATCGGCAGAGGGCAGAACGCCGCTTACCGATTACACCGAAAAGGACGTGGAGCCCAACAATATTTTCAGCGCGGGGGTGAAGAAATGATAAAGGTAAAAAATGCTGATATGGCGGCGGTTTACGCCGCCGTGGCGAAAAAAATGCCCCTGTTTTTGCCCGTGGAAAAGGCGGGGGAAGTAAATTACGGCCCGTGGGAAGAGGGCGCCAAAGTGCGCACAGACGTGCTTAAAACGGTAAAATCCGCCAAGGACTTCTTTTTCCCGCAGAGCGAAACCATGATGAAGTTCCGCACGGAAGGCAAAAACATAGAGATAGAGGACGACAGGAAAGAGGTTGCTCCATTCGTGATATTCGGCGTGCGCGGGTGCGACTGCAAGTCCTTCGAGGTGCTGGACAACGTGTTTTTGCAGCAGCCGGTAGATACCTATTATCAGGCGAGAAGGAACGCCGCCATAATAGTAACCATGGCGTGCGCCCGCCCCGAAGAGAGCTGTTTTTGCAACGTATTCGGGATAGATTCCGCCGCTCCGAAAGGGGACGTTACCTGCTGGCAGGACGAAGATTACACCTATTTTAACGCCAACACCGAAAAGGGCAACGCATTAATGGAAATAATCGCGCCCTTCGGCTCGCAGGGCGGCGAAGAGGCGGTTAAAGCCCGGCAGGAGCGCACGAGGGAAATCATGAAAAAACTGCCCTTTGCAAACCTGGACCTTTCCCGCTTTAAGCACGAGAACCTGAACGAACTGTTCGAAGCAAAGGAATGGGCGGAACTTTCCGAGGCGTGCATGGGCTGCGGCACCTGCACTTTCGTGTGCCCCACCTGCCAGTGCTTCGACATACGGGACTTCAAGACGGATAAGGGTGTCATCCGCTTCCGCTGCTGGGATTCCTGCATGTATTCGGACTTTACGCAGATGGCGGCGGCAAACAGCCGTACCACTCAGCTTCAGCGTTTCCGCCAGAGGTTTATGCATAAGCTAGTGTACTATCCTTCGCAGTACGGCGGGCTGTATTCCTGCGTGGGGTGCGGCAGATGCGTGAACAAGTGCCCCCAGCGGTTAAATATTGTCAAAGTCATAAAGCGGTTAGGAGAAAAAGACAATGGTTAGCGAAAATCTTATACCTAAAATAGGCGTTATCACCGATATAAGGAGGGACACGCCGGACGTTAAGACCTTCCGCGTGCTCACTACGGACGGGAAAAAGCCCTTCGAGCACCTGCCCGGTCAGTGCGCCATGCTCTCGATTCCGGGCGTGGGCGAGGCGATGTTTTCCATAACCTCTTCTCCCACCAACGAAGAATTTATGGAATTTTCCATTAAAAAATGCGGCTGCCTTACCGAAGTGCTGCACTCGCTGGAAGTAGGCCAGCAGGTTACGATAAGGGGGCCTTACGGCAAAAATTTCCCCGTGGAGGGCGAGTTCAGGGGCAAGGACCTGCTCTTTATAGCGGGCGGTATAGGGCTGGCTCCTTTACGCAGCGTTATTAACTACGTGCGCCATTACAGAAAGAATTACGGCAAAGTGGTGGTTGTGTACGGCGCAAGGAGCAAGGACGACCTTGTGGACATAAACGAAATTCAGACGGAGTGGACAAGCGAACCCGATTTTCAGGTGTATCTGACGATTGACCGCCCCCAGGAAGGCTGGGACGGGCACGTGGGGTTTGTGCCCGCTTACGTAAAAGAACTGGGGCTGGACCCCGGTATGACGGCGGTGCTCTGCGGCCCGCCCATAATGATAAAGTTCACGCTTCAGGGGCTTTTGGAACTGGGGTTTGACAAGTCCCGCGTGTACACCACATTAGAACTTCGCATGAAATGCGGCATAGGCAAGTGCGGAAGATGCAACGTGGGAGACAAATTCGTTTGCAAAGACGGACCCGTGTTCAGAATGGACGAACTCGATGAACTCCCCGACGAATATTGATTTTTAAGGAGAATACTCATGGAAAACTTTGTGAACGTATATTTTTTCGGTAAAAAGTACCGCGTGCCGGAAAGTCTTACCATAATGAAGGCTATGGAATACGCGGGTTATCAGTTAGTGCGCGGGTGCGGTTGCAGGAACGGTTTCTGCGGCGCGTGCGCCACCATTTACCGCATACACGGCAAACAGGAGTTAAAGACCTGCCTTGCCTGTCAGACCCAGGTAGAGGAAGGTATGTACGTGGCAACGCTGCCCTTCTTCCCGCTCGTGAAGCAGGTGTACGACATAGAAAAGGTAAAACCCACCGAGCAGATCATGATGCAGCTCTATCCCGAAATTTATTCCTGCATAGGCTGCAACGCCTGCACCAAGGGCTGCCCGCAGGGGCTTAACGTTATGCAGTACATAGCTTACGCTCAGCGCGGCGAATACAAAAAGTGCGCGGACGAGAGTTTTGACTGCGTTATGTGCGGCATATGTTCTTCCCGCTGCCCGGCAGGCATTTCCCACCCGCAGGTGGCTGAACTTGCAAGGCGGCTGTACGGCAAGTATATCGCGCCGGAGTCAAAGCACCTCACAAAGCGTGTGGAAGAGATAGAGCGCGGGGACTTTAAGGCGCTTATAGAGGGCGTTATGAATAAGCCCGTTGAAGAGTTGAAAGAGCTTTACAATCACAGAGATATAGAGAAATAAGGAGACGAGTTATGTACCATTATACCGAAGAACAGTTGCAGTCGATGAAAAAAGTCGAGCAAACGCGGGCGGAGCGGCTCAACACTTTATTTGGGCGTATGTCTGCCGAGGAAAAGGACGCGGTACTCAAAGAGAATCATCCCGATTATATAGAAAGCGCTTACGAAACCCTTAAAATGGGCCCCAACAAAGGGGATAAGGTGCTGCACGAACTCGCCGACCTTTTGCAGGGCAGACCCCGCATCAACGATTATAAGGCGGATTTAAAGCACCCCGATTACGACGTGGACGTGCTGGTAATAGGCGGCGGCGGCGCGGGTTCTTCCGCGGCAATCACCGCGCACGCGGCGGGCGCGAACGTAATGATAGTTACAAAACTGCGCATAGGGGACGCAAACACCATGATGGCGGAAGGCGGCATACAGGCAGCCGACAAGGAAAACGACAGCCCCGCCATTCATTATCTGGATGCGTTCGGCGGCGGGCATTTTGCCGCCAAGCACGAGCTTTTATATAAACTCGTGAACGACGCGCCCGGCGCCATAAAGTGGCTCAACGACCTGGGAGTTATGTTCGACAAGGCGCCGGACGGCACCATGATAACCACCCACGGCGGCGGCACTTCGAGAAAGCGTATGCACGCCTGCAAGGACTATTCGGGCGCGGAGATAATGCGCACTTTAAGGGACGAAGTTTTAAACCGCAACATCCCCGTAGTGGACTTTACCGCCGCCATCGAAATTATTAAGGACGATAAGGGCTGCGCATGCGGCGCGGTGCTTCTCAATATGGAGACCAAGGAAGTACTCGTGGCAAAGGCCAAAACGGTCATAATCGCAACTGGCGGCGCGGGCAGGCTGCACTATCAGGGCTTCCCCACCTCAAACCATTACGGCGCCACGGCGGACGGGCTGGTGCTTGCTTATCGCGCGGGCGCAAAACTGCTGTATGCCGATACTTTGCAGTATCACCCCACCGGCGTTGCGGAACCCACCCAGATTTTCGGCGCGCTCGTAACCGAAAAAGTGAGATCTCTCGGCGCTCAGCTCGTGAATGCGGACGGCAACGCGTTTGTATATTCGCTCGAAACGAGGGACGTTACCGCTTCCGCCATAATAAGGGAATGCAACAAGCGCGGCAAGGGCGTAAAGACTACGGACGGAGTTGGCGTTTGGCTGGATACCCCGATGATAGAGGCTCTGGGCGGAGAGGGCACAATTGAAAAGAGGATCCCCGCAATGCTCAGAATGTTTTCAAAGTACGGCATAGATATAAGAAAGGAACCCATCCTCGTATATCCCACGCTGCACTATCAGAACGGCGGTATAGACATTGCCGAGGACGGGCAGAGTGGGGTTGAGAACCTGTTCGTTGCGGGCGAAGCGGTAGGAGGCATTCACGGCAGAAACAGGCTTATGGGCAACTCCCTGCTGGACGTTATAGTGTTCGGCAGAAACGCCGGCAAACACGCCGCCGAAAAGGCTAAGAGCGTTACTGTGGGCAAACTTTCGCTTGCGCACGTAAAGGAATTTGAAAAAGAGCTTGCCGCCGCGGGCATCAAACCCAAGGTAAGTTCGCCGCGTATCCTTCCCGATTACAGAAGAAAGGATATGTAAGCGCGGGTTTTACTGCAAACTAAACGGGAAAGTACGGGCGGTAAGCCCGGGTTTATAAGGAGATTAAGATGGAAAAAGATGTAACTCAGCCCGCTTCGGCTGAAAGCACCGAACAGGCTGTGCAGGCGGAAAATACGGCGGAAAACACCGCCGCGCCCTCTGAAAAGGGCGGTGCTCCTGAGGGCGGCGCACCCAAAAAGAAGAGCCTTAAATGGCTGTGGATAACGCTTGCCGTTTTAATTGCGGCGGGTATTGCCGCCTGGTGCATAGTGTGCGCGCTGAAAGTAGAGGAAGGCAGCGGCGTGGAAGCGGCGTTCAACGTAAGCGAAGTGATAGCCCTTTTAACGGGAATGTTCATCGTGGCGTTTTTGGGATATATGCTCGGGCGTATTACCATAAAGGGCGTTTCGCTGGGTACTGCCGGCGTGTTTTTGGTGGCAATACTTTTCGGGTATCTCTGCACGCTGCCATGGCTTAAAAACGTGCCCATATTCGACGTATTCTATATGGAGAACACCGAATCCACCCTCAACGGGTATTTCGAGGACATAGTGCAGAATATCGGGCTTATACTGTTCGTGGCGGCGGTAGGCTTTATAGCGGGACCGAGTTTTTTCAAAAACCTGAGAAAGAACGCCAAGTCTTACGTGCTTTTGGGGCTTATCATAATAATATCGGGCGGCGTTATAGCGGCGCTGTTCACGATCATCCCCGGTATTACCCCGGAATTTTCGGCGGGCATACTTTCGGGCGCTCTTACCACGACTCCCGGGTTTTCGGCGGCAAAGGAGGCGGCTGCGGAAAACCTGAGAAATTCGGTTACTCTGGGGCACGCCATAGCTTATCCCTTCGGGGTGGTGGGCGTGGTGCTGTTCGTGCAACTTATGCCCAAGTTCCTTAAAGCCGATATGAACAAGGAAAGAACGCTGCTTTCCGCCGGGAAACAGGAGCTGCGCGTAAAGAGAGAGGGTCTGTTGGTGGGCGATTCTTTCGGGCTTACTCCTTTCTCGCTTGCCGTGATATGCGGCATAGCGCTGGGTTCTATCACCATTCCGCTCACGGGCGCCGGGTATGACGGGGCGTGTTTCTCGCTCGGCAATACGGGCGGCGTGCTCATAATGTGCCTTATCTTCGGGCATTTCGGCAGGATAGGCAAACTTTCGCTGGAAGTGCCGGAAAAGACCATAAAGTCCTTCCGTGAGTTCGGGCTTATGCTCTTCCTCATCGGCGCGGGCGTTTCGGGCGGCGTAAGTCTCGTAAGCGAGATAGGCAAATCGGAACTGGGCGGCTGGATAGTGCTTTACGGTTTTATTGCCGGCGTACTGATGACGGTGATACCTATGTTCATAGGTTTCTTCATTGCAAAGAAGTGGCTCAAAATATCCCTCTTAAACAACCTCGGCTCCATCACGGGCGGTATGACCAGTACTCCCGCGCTCGGCACGCTCATAAACGTGGCGGGTACCGACGACGTGGCTTCCGCCTACGCGGCAACCTATCCGATTGCGCTGGTTTCGGTAGTGCTCGTATCACAATTCCTTGTGATATTGCTCTGATTGTTTCGTGCGCCGCGTAATCACGCGGCGCTCTTTTTTACAGGCGCTTTGCAGGCAGGAAAGCGCGCTCGGTTAGAAATTTTTGATAAAGATTGCAATCGGGGTTTAATAAATTGCAGCAGGTTAAGGGAAAACGGACATAACCGGCGTAAATATATATAACGTAAATATAAAGTAATTCAATAACCATACTTATCTTAAACGGATAAAGAGGAAAGTCAGTTAGTATGAGAAAGTTCGATACCAAGGTTCAATATCTCAAATACAAAGTGTTGCGCGAAGTGGCAAGGGAGGCATGGAATGACAGTCTTGCAAAGAACGCCATTAACATTCCCAACGTAATAGTCCCCGGGAAAGTGCCGAGCATGCGCTGCTGCGTGTACAAGGAGCGCGCCATTCTGGCAGAGCGGGTAAAACTTGCCATGAGCGACTGTTCGGAGCCGGGCAACGTAATTCAGGTGATAGACATCGCCTGCGACGAGTGCCCCATGGGCGGTTACGAAGTAACCGACGCATGCCGCGGCTGTCTTGCGCACAGGTGCGAGGACGCGTGCCGTGTGGGCGCCATCACGTTTGACGAGCATCAGAAGGCGCATATCGACAAGACCAAGTGCGTGGAGTGCGGCGCATGCGCCAAGGTGTGCCCTTACAGCGCTATATTGAATTACAAACGCCCCTGCCAGACGGCTTGTAAGATAAAAGCCATTTCAATGGACGAGAATAAGGCCGCCAAGATAGACGACAGCAAGTGCATTGCCTGCGGGGCGTGCGTGTATCAGTGTCCCTGGGGCGCCATAACCGATAAATCTTTTATAGTGAACGCCATAGAGATCTTAAAGGGGAGCGAGAACAACACCAAGTACAGGACTTTCGCCGTGGTAGCGCCCTCTATATCCAGTCAGTTTTCATATGCGAAACTGGGGCAGGTGATAACGGGCATAAAGCAGCTTGGGTTTGACAGGGTGATGGAGGCGGCTCTCGGCGCGGATATGGTGGCCAAAGCCGAGTCCGAAGAACTTGCCGAAAAGGGCTTTCTCACAAGTTCGTGCTGCCCGGCGTTCGTAGATTACGTTAAAAAGAGTTTTCCGGACCTGGTGCCGTTTATCTCGCACAATCTTTCGCCCATGGCGACCATAGCAAAGTTTATAAAGGACAGGGTGAAGGGGGCAAAAGTCATATTCATAGGGCCGTGTACCGCCAAAAAGGCGGAGGTTAAAAGCGACCCCGTAAAGCCGTATGTGGACGTTGCAATAACTTTTGAAGAGTTGCAGGCGCTTTTTGACAGTAGGGATATCGATATTACGACGCTTGCGGAAAGTTCGCTTGACAACGCCTCTTATTTCGGCAGGATATTCGCCCGCTGCGGCGGCCTTGCGGACGCCGTTGCCGAAGGGCTTAAAGAGCAGGGCTATACGGACTTTGAGTTAAAGCCCGTTTCCTGCGACGGGATAGAACAGTGCAAGATAGCTCTTCTGAAAAAGAGCAAAAACCTTTCGGACGCCAATTTTATAGAAGGTATGGCATGCCTTGGCGGCTGCGTGGGCGGCGCGGGCTGCCTTACTCACGGGGAAAAGAACAAGGTGGCGGTAGATAATTTCGGCAAAAAGGCCAGAGAAAAAACCATACTTTCCGCCGTTTCGGATATTGAAAAGGATATCTGAGGGCGGGCTTAATAAAGAGCGTTTATAAAAGAACGCGGGGCCGGCACCGCCGGCAGATCGTATACGGCTGCAAGGCGTGTAAGCAGCGCATATAAAAGCGGCTCCGAACGTAATCGCGATTCCCGCAATCTGCATAACTGGTTTTTAAGCAACGGGAAAACATTGCTCCCGAAAGAAAAAATACAGCCGCCCGCGGATTATTCCGCGGGCGGCACAAGCTTATTCAATTTTATCCTTTAAGAAAATTTTTTTGCCGAGATACGTTGTTGCCGTTCAAACAAGGCCCCTGCCTTACTCCCCGTTAAGCCTTCTTTACGACTTTTCTGGGTAAACTCACTCGGATCTCAACGTACCCCGGCAGACTGACTGCTTCGGACTTTCGCTTTCCGTGAACATCGGTCTGCCCTCCTTATGTATGCTTTACTCGGGAACCACCCTGCGGGTGTTTTACCTTTTACACCTATATTGTAATATACGTTTTGCGGTTTGTCAATACCGATTTTAAAAATTTTAAGCAAAAAATTTACCCGTTACCCCCTTGACGGGCATAGAAAAGTATAGTATAATAAAATTTATGGGATTAAGCGGCTTTATAGTTATAAATCATTTCGGCGTTCCGGGGCAGAGCGTTTTGCAGGCGGAAAGGCTGAAAGAAGAATTTTTACTGCGCGGCGTAAATATAAAAACGGTGCCGGGCGGGGCGCTCAAAGCGGGCATAACCGGCGGTGCGCCGAGCTGCGCTGCGGCGGGCGCGGACTTTGCCGTTTATCTCGATAAGGACAAGTATCTTTCCGCCGTCCTGGAAGGGCTTGGCATAAGGCTTTTTAACCGCCATACGCCCATAAGGCTGTGCGACGACAAGGGCGAAACCTGCCTTGCGCTGGCGGGGAAGGGGCTCAATTTACCGGATACCGTATTTGCCCCCCTTTGTTATGACGAGCACGCGCCCCTGGATAAAGAATATTTAAGCAACGTTGCGGCAAGGCTCGGATATCCGCTCATAGTAAAAGAGAGTTACGGTTCCATGGGAAAAGGAGTGTACCTTGCCGAAAATTTTGAACGGCTGACCGAGATATGCGGAAAAATTAAAACGAAACCGCATATTTTTCAGCAGTATTTTTCCCTCCGCAGGGGCACCGATATGCGCGTGATAGTGATAGGCGGAAGGGCGCGCGCGGCAATGCTGAGGATAAACGAGAACGATTTCCGCTCCAACATAGCCCGCGGGGGCAGGGGCGAAACGGCGGATATTTCCACCCCCGAAAACAAAGCGTTTATCCGCGCGGCGGAGCGTGCGGCAAGGGCGCTTGAACTTGACTATTGCGGCGTGGATTTGTTGTTCGGCGATGGCGGCGAGCCCGTTATATGCGAAGTCAATTCAAACGCATTTTTTAACGGAATAGAAAGCGCCACGGGTATAAATATAGCCGCGCAATATGCGGAATATATCATAAAGACCGTTGAGCGGGGGAAATCGCGTTGAACAGTAAAACAAAGTAAACAAGGCTTAAACGTATAATAATTTAATACGGGGCAATAATTCGGGCACGGGAAACCGCGCCCGAAAAATTTTTAAATTTTTCAAAAAATTTATATAAAACTCTTGACAAAAGTTTTGTGGCGAGTATAATATGAGTTAGCAATCAAGAAAAGAGAGTGCTAACAGTTAAGCAAGTTGATTGCCAATAAATATGAAAAGGAGATGGATATTATGAAAAACTATTTAACGAGAAAAGGTGAAGAAGGCGGTATGGATTTCTGGGACGATCCGTTTGATTATTTCTTTAAACCGGTATATTATTCCCCCAAAAAAGGGCTTATGAAGACCGATATAAAGGAAACGGACAAGGACTATGAGCTATCTGTTGAAATGCCGGGCTTTGAAAAGAAGGACATAAACGTAACGCTTAAAAACGGTTATCTTAACATAGAGGCCAAGAGAGAGGATAAGCAGGAGGATAACAAGCATTACGTAAAGAGAGAAAGGAGTTATTCATGCTCCCGCAGTTATTACGTGGGCGAGCACGTTTCCGAAAAAGACGTAAAGGCAAAATATGAAAACGGCGTTCTTTCGCTCGTAGTGCCCAAGGAACAGGAAAAACAGATTCCTTCCGGCAATATAGAGATAGAGTAACGGGACCGTAATTCGTATCCGGCACGTAATGTTTCAGGGTCGTAAATTATAAAACGGTAAGTAGCCGCGCCGCTTTTCCCTTTAAGGGGAGAGCGGCGCGGCCTTTGTTTTATCAATACTGTTTTTTAAACATCATAACGATATAAGCAGTTTTAACTTATTAAGACTTTAATAAAATTTTACGCTCGGCAGTGCTTGATATGTTCTTATTTCTTCTGCCCGTTTTCGGTTTTATACGTATTTATTTTATCATCGGGTTTTTCGCTGCCGTCTTCGGCGCTGCCGATATTGCGGGCAGACAGGCCGTTGCCGCTGCCGACAGAGTCGGCGGATTCGTTATTGCCGCCTGTATTTTGTAAAAAATGGTCTGTATCCGTTGCGGCGGGCGCCTCCGCGGTTGCAAAGGCAGCGCGTTTTGCCCTTGCCCGCTTTACGCACGCGGCTATTATAATCCCGGCGCATATGGCAATTAGCCCCGCGCCTATTAAAATGGCGCAGTTCATAAAATATTCCTGGGGAAGTATCTGAATAATTTCGTCTTTATCCGGGTCGAATATCCAGTTATCCTTGCCCGGGAAGAATATGCGGTGGAAGATGACGAACGCCCTGTCAAAATCCGTGGCGGCAAGGGCGCCGATTATTATCGGCAGCAATACGGCGCATACCGCCGAATAAAAGCCCACCGAAAACCCGTGCGGGCGGCACAGCGTTATAACTTTCTTTTTGTGTAAAATAAGAACGGTAATACATACCGCGGCGCAGGATATAAGCACCCCGGCGTTGAGATTAAAAAGTACCTTGCAATCGTAAAAATGAGCGGCGCCTTCTTCCGTATAATTTAAAACGCCCGTGCCGAAGGGCACGCCGGGCAGGGTGAGGAAGTTAAGCACCTCGTCATACGCCTGTTTTATCTGCTCGTAAGTATAGCCCGTGCTTTCAAGCCCCAGCGAATCTATTTGCAGATAGTAAAAGAACCGCAGATAAATGGGCAGGGCGATGGATACGGTTATTATGAGAAAAAATAAACACACGCCGAACACGGCGGAGGCGGTTATGTTAATTGCGCGGGCGCGCTTTGCGGGAGATTTTTCAGCCATTCATGAAGTCCGCAATTATATCCATGATCTTGTCATGACAGCCGCCGCACCCTGTGGAGCAGCCGGTAATTTTCTGCACTTCCTCGAACTCCTTTTCCACGTCGGAAAAGCGGGCGGATTCGCTTAAAGCTTTCTCGATATCCGACATATATACTTTTTTGCAGTTGCACACGAGTTTGTTTTCCATAAAGTCCCTCCCAAAGTTTCTATCAAAATTTTAGCACGTTTATGCCCGTTTGTCAATATGTTTTATCATAAACGCGCGCCGCCGGTATTTTAATTATTAAAATATAAAAACCGCCGCAAAAACGGTTGACAAATTTTTCGGGCGGGGTATAATATAATTAGCACTTGAAAGTTTAGAGTGCTAAAACGGAGGCATTAAGATGAAACAGTTCAAAACCGAATCCAAGAGAATTTTAGACCTGATGATAAACTCCATATATACGAATAAAGAGATATTTTTGAGGGAGCTTATCTCCAACGCTTCGGACGCGATTGATAAACTGCGGTTTATATCGCTTACGGACGGGAAGGTAAATACCGATTTCAAGATAGTTCTTTCGCGGGACGAAGAGGCGCGCACCCTTACGATAGAGGATAACGGCATCGGCATGACCGAAGAGGAACTTGAAAAGAACCTGGGCACCATAGCCGAATCGGGCACGCTGGCGTTTAAGAAAGCAACCGCCGAAAAGGGCGAAAAAGCCGAGGGGGACGAAAGCAGGCTCATAGGCCAGTTCGGCGTGGGCTTTTATTCGGCGTTCATGGTGGCGGACAAGGTGGAGGTCTACTCTAAAAAATACGGTGAGGAAAAGGCATTTAAATGGGTGAGCAAAGGTGCGGAAGGCTACACGGTGGAAGAGACCGAAAAGGCAGGTAACGGCACCAAAATAGTGCTTTACTTAAAGCCCGATACCGATGATTGTAAATATTCCGATTTCCTTAAAGAATATAAATTGACTTCGCTCGTAAAGGAGTATTCCGATTATATCCGTTATCCCATTGAAACCGAGGTAACCCGTTCGGAGCGAAAAGAAGGCTCGCCGGACGATAAGCCGGAGTACGAGACGGTTAAAAAGACCGAAGTTTTAAACAGCATGGTGCCGATTTGGAAAAAGCCCAAAAAAGATGTTGCCGACAAAGACCTTAACGAGTTTTATAAAAACCAGTTCCACGACTATCAGGACCCGCTTAAAAGCATTTACGCCAAGATAGAGGGCAGCGTTACTTACGACACGCTTTTGTTTTTCCCGGCACGCGCGCCCTATGACTATTATTCCAAGGACTATAAAAAGGGGCTTAAACTGTACTGCAACGGCGTGATGGTAATGGAAAAGTGCGAGGAACTCCTCCCCGATTATTTCGGGTTCGTGAAAGGCATTGTGGACTCTGCCGACCTTTCCTTAAATATATCCCGCGAGATCTTGCAGCAGGACAGGCAGGTAAAGGCGCTTGCTTTAAGCATTGAGAAAAAAATATCCTCCGAGCTCAAAAAGATGATGGATGAGGACCGCGAAAATTACGAAAAACTCTTCAAGGAATTCGGGCTTGCCATAAAATTCGGGGTGTACGCGGGCTTCGGCATGAACAAGGATAAGTTGCAGGATTTTCTTATGTTCTACTCTTCCAAGAAAGAAAAACTGGTGTCTTTGAAAGAGTACGTGGACGAGATGCCCGAAGGGCAGGAGTTTATATACTACGCTTCGGGCGAGAGTTACGATAAGATAGCCGCCCTGCCGCAGATAGAAAAGGCAAAGGAAAAGGGCTATGAAATACTGTATTTCAAGGACGGGGTGGACGAGTTCCTTGCCAAGATTTTAACAGAATATAACGGCAAGAAATTCAAATCGGTGTCCGAGGCGGACTTTACTTCTTCCAAAGAGGAGCAGGACGAACTCAAAGAAAAGGCGGAAAAGTATAAAGACCTGTTAAAAGAGATAAAGGAAGATTTGGGCGACAAGGTAAAAGAGGTGCGGCTCACCGCCAACTTAAAGACCTATCCCGCCTGCCTTGCTTCGGGCGGAGATATATCAATAGAGATGGAAAAGGTGTTTAATTCCATGCCCAATGCGGACGGGAGCATAAAGGCGGATAAGGTGCTGGAAATTTCTTCCGAACACAGAATACTCTCCCGCCTGGAAGAACTGTATAACACCGATAAGGATAAGCTTAAAAAATATGCGCTGGTGCTGTACGGCGGCGCGCGGCTTTTGGAGGGGCTTGCCCCCGAGAGCGCGGGCGAGTTCGTTACCGCGCTTACGGACATAATCTGATAAAAAAGCGTATAATTGAGGGGTATTATTTATAATATATAGTCAAGCGCAACGCATTGCCTTCGCCTGCACGTAAACGCAGGCGAAGGCAAAACGTCCCTTTCCGCAGGTATTTTGCCCGGTAAACGGCGCCCTGGCGCGATTCGGGTTTTCCGTAGAAAGGGATCTGTAAAAACGGATCGTATCCGTAAAAATTTATCCGCGGGTTTTTGATTTTCAATAAACATTCAATCAAGTTCGTGTTATAATAAATATATAAATTAAAGCAGTAAAGGAGAGTCCCGCAATGAGTAACGCACGGGGAAAAAGCGAGTGCGCGCTGAGACTTACGGATATTGTAAAGACCTACGGAGAAGGGGAGTTCGCGGTTCAGGCGCTCAAAGGCGTTAACTGTGCGTTCAGAAAGAGCGAATTCGTTTCCATACTGGGTCCTTCGGGCTGCGGAAAAACCACGCTTTTAAATATCATAGGCGGGTTGGACAGATACACCTCCGGGGACCTCGTGATAGAGGGGCGCTCCACCAAAAAGTATAACGACAAAGATTGGGACGCTTACCGCAACAACTGCATAGGATTTGTGTTCCAGAGTTATAACCTCATTCCGCATCAGACGGTGCTTGCCAACGTGGAACTTGCGCTGGAACTTTCGGGTATAAACCGCAAGGAAAGAAAGCAGCGCGCCCTGGACATATTGGAGCGGGTGGGGCTTAAAGAGCAGGCGCACAAAAAGCCCAACCAACTGTCGGGCGGGCAGATGCAGCGCGTGGCGATAGCAAGGGCGCTCATAAACGACCCCGAGATCATTCTTGCCGACGAACCGACCGGCGCGCTGGATACCGAAACGAGCCTGCAGGTAATGGACCTCCTTAAAGAGGTGGCAAAAGATAAGCTCGTTATAATGGTTACCCATAACCCCGAACTTGCGGATAAATATTCCACCCGCATAAGGGCGATACCGACCCCATGGAAGAATGGGCGGACAGGGAGCCCAAGCAGATGAGAAAGCCGCGCATGGGCTTTAAAACGGCGTTTGCGCTCTCCATAAAGAACCTGTATTCCAAAAAGACCAGGACGATACTTACTTCGGTTGCGGGCAGCATAGGCATAATAGGCGTGGCGCTGGTGCTTGCCCTTTCAAACGGGTTCAACGCCTATATGGCGCGCATGCAGACGGAAACTCTGTCCACCTATCCGCTTACCATAAGCGAAAGTTCTGTGGACCTTTCTTCGTTTACCGATATTTACGACGAGGAGGTAAAGGATAAGTACCCCGAACTCGATAACGTGCTGGTGGAAACGGCGTTCGATAATCTTACCGGAATGCTTGAAAACAACGACCTTTCGGATACTTCCGAAAACGGTTTTTTACATTACCTTTCCGAGGCGGACCCCTCGCTGTATTACGACATAGCCTATGACTACGGCTTTGACATGAACGACTATTTTTATACGAATATAAAGACAAGAGCCGGCGAAGATGAAGAGTGGAACGATGATTATTTTATATCCATAGATATGCTCGTAAAACAGGTGGAGGAATTATATAACGACCAGTTGCAGGCGGCAATGGGGCTTAACACGAGTTTTGTGCGGCAGTATATCCCCACCATTCAGGAGATGCCTGACAGCAAGGAACTTATAGAAGAGCAGTACGACGTGCTTTACGGCGAAATGCCGTCTTTTGAACCCGAGGACTATAACCAGATGGTGCTGGTGGTGGACCAGTATAACGGTATAAGCGATATATCTCTGGCGCTTTTGGGCTATCTCGGCATAACCCTGCCGGAGAAGGTGGACAGCGCTTCCGACGTTACTTTTGAGGATATAGACAGCATTCCGATAGAGGATATCGTGGGCAAAAAAGTTTATTTTGCAAATAACGCTTTAATGTACAATCAATTGTACCCCGGTTACTTTTTCCTTAACGAAGTTACCGCGGAAACGGAGGGGCTGGAAGAGCTTGAAATAGTGGGTATTATCCGCGCCAAGGAGAACGTGAGCGGTATTCTTTCCACCGGGTTTGCATATACGCCGGCGCTTACCGAGCACGCAATAGCGGTAAACGCCGAAAGCGAAATAGTGCAGGCGTCAAAACAAACGAGTACGATAACGGTTTATAGCGGTATAGATACATCTACCGTTCCTCCCACGCCCACGGTATACGAAACTCTCACCACCCGCCAGCTGGCAGGCGTTTCCACCCCTTCCACGATAAGCATTTACGCCCGCGACTTTACATGTAAAGAGCAGATAAAGGCTTATATAGACCAATGGAACGAAAAGCCGGAGGTTGCCAAGGACGAGAATCTGCAAATAACCTATTCCGACATGATGAGCATGATGTTCGGTATGCTTAACACCATGGTAGACGCGGTTACTTACGTTTTGGTTGCGTTTACTTCCATATCGCTCGTGGTTTCAAGCGTAATGATCGGTATTATAACTTATATATCGGTGGTGGAGCGCACCAAAGAGATAGGCGTGCTGCGCGCCCTCGGCGCCGCCAAAGGGGAGATTGCAAACGTGTTCAATGCGGAAACCTTCCTCATAGGGCTGTTTGCGGGCGTAATAGGCGTGGGCGTAACTTACCTTTTAAGTATACCCATAAACCTGATACTTGCTTCGCTCATACCGGACGTGGGCAGCCTTGCCGTGCTCAACCCGTTTGCCGCGCTTATTCTGGTTCTTATCAGCATTGCGCTTACCCTTATCGCGGGGCTCATTCCTTCCAGTATAGCGGCAAAGAAAGACCCGGTTGTGGCGCTCCGTACCGAATAGTAAATTCGGCAAACGTAAACCCGAGCAATACGGTTATTAAGCCCCTGATTACAGTGGCGGAAAATATAAAAATAAATTATGCCCTCGGGCGGCATCGCCGCCCGAGGGTGTTTTTTTGTCTGATAGCAGATTTAAGGTTTTATTGCCGAATACTTGAAAACGTATGAATTTGGAAAAGTCGCCGTTATTAAAAAGGTAAAGCCGCTTAATTCGGTTTTGCCGCTTTAATAAGGGCTATTATATTTTATAATCTTTAATTGCCTCTTTTAAAGGTTTGTAAAGCATTTTTGCCATTCGGTAAAAACCCAGGTCGTTGGGGTGGCACCCGTCCACAAAACAGTTTTCTCTGTCGTTACTGCCGAAAAGTTTTTTCCCGTCCGCAAAATAAACGAATTTATCTCCCGCGGCAAGCGCTTTTTTATATGCCTTTTTAACCGTTTTGCGCCGCGGTTCAGTCAGTTCGGGCTCTCCGTCGTAATCGGGGCGGGAGACAAAAAAGAAGGGCGTTTTCGGCTGTGCCGCGCGGAAGGTTTCATACAGCGGGTACAGCGTGTTTTCAAGGTGCTGCGGAGAGGGCGCGTTATGGTCGTAATCGCACACAAAGGCGGCGCACGGTATGCGGGAAAGATACTCCGCCATGGCGGGCTCGCCCTTGGCGCTGCCCGAAAAACCGAGGTTTATAAAGTCCGTATTGAGCCACTTGGAAAGATACGCCGGGTAACAGTTGTCCGGGCGGGAAGCGCACGCGCCCTGCGTGATGGAAGAACCGTAAAACAGCACGGGCAGGGTATAGGAATACTTTCTGCCGCCGCTAACCTCTGCGCCCTCGTCAAAGCCTATTTCAAGGCTTTTAAGTCCGTTATACAGGGGAAGCCACAGTATGTAGTCGTTAAAGCCCTCCGGCAGCGGGGCGCTGCGCTCCATACCGCCGCTTTCGGTTACCTCCGGAAAGAAGTTCTTTACGAAAGTGCAGCCCTTGTCGGTCTCTTTGAGCAGGGTAAAGCCGCATACCCCCGAAAGGGGCATGTGCGGAAAGGGGGCAAGCTGTGCCCATTCCGCCTTTATGTAAATTTCCTTTGCGCGGGCGGAAAATCTTATCCTCCCGCCCGAAACGTGGGAGGACAGCGCATGCACTCCTTCCGAAACGGCGGCGGCAGCCTTTTCCGGCATGCGCGAAAACCGCTTTTCCTCCTCAAAATAACTTACGCCGTAAATGTCGAACGGGGCGCACGGCAGAGGATAAAACCTTTTTCCGCCGCCGCGGCTCCCGCTCTCCTGCGGGGCAAGCGCCTTGTCTATTTCGCCAATTTTCATGATACTCCCTCCATTATATGCATGTTTCGCAGTTCGGCGTCGGTAATGCCTTTGGTTACCGACAGGGCGTGTTTTTCAAGATCGCTGCCCTGTGCGAAAGACAGCCCCTCCCGGCACAGTTCGGCGCAAATTACCGCCGCCACGTCCTCTATTATATCCTGCTTTTGCTTTCCTTCTTTTTCGCCGTTCCCCGTCTGGATGAGTTCGGAAAGCGTAAATTCCAGGTCGGAAAGTCTTTCAAGTTCTCTCAGCCCCCTGAAAGCCCACTTGTAAAAGGGCTGATAAACGTCGTTTATAAGATATATCAGCGCTATTGCGTGTATTACGAATTCATGGGCGCAAAGGGCGGCGGCGCCGCTCTCTTTGCGGGTTACGCACCGCCCGTAGTTATACTGCCCGGCTTGCGCCATAAGGGCAAGGTGCGCGGCAATCTTTTTCCTCTTCACGTCCGGCGGGTAGCCTTGTTTTAAGATGTCCCGTATTTGGGAAAACCGCCCCGCCCCGTCAAAAAACACCTTTCCGCTCGTTGCCGCGCGCAAGGCGTAAGGAGGGGTGTAAAGCCATTGGTAATTGCTTTCGGGCGGGGCGGGGGAACCTATGTGGCGGGTATAAAACTCTCCTATGCTCATAACCCCGCGCCTGTCCCCGCCCACGGGGGAAACGAGCCCGCGTTTCAGCCCCATATATTCCTTTGGCAGCCGCGAATAGGCGCGGGAAAGGGTAAAACCGTATTTTTCGTAATCTTCTTCGGTCAGCCATATGCAAAAGCCGGGGTCGAAGTCGTGGTCGCGCGAAAACGCGTCGTCATACCCCAGACATTCCGAACCCTCTCCCGCAAGCCCGGTTGCCGCCCGCGACATGACGTCGAACTCTTTAAACAGCCGCGTTGAATATTCGTTATAAAAACTTTCGCTTATTTCAAGCCCGCGCATAAATTTCACGGCTCTCCTCAATAAATTCTTCGGCTATTATATCGTAACCGAAATACTTAAACGACGGGGCGCACTTGGAAAGTACGAAGGCGTAATAACCGTCCTTTTTTATCTCTTCGCCGGTAAGCAGGCCGTACGCCGCGAACAGACAGTCTGTAATCTCCTTTTTGTCTTTTCCGGCATGCTCGTAAAGGTGCGCAAGGTTTACGTACGTTACCGCAAGGTCGGGCTGCCCGTTTTCCGCCTTTTCCATAATGGAAAGCGCCCTCTTAAAACATTCTTCGGCGGCTTTTAAATTGCCCGCGTCTTCAAGCGCAAGCGCCTTGTTGTTGTAAAAGCCCGCCATTTTAACGTCGTTTTTATCAAGGTGGGAAGAGTACACTTTGTAAACCTCATCGTATAGTGGCAGCGCTTTTTTCGCCTCCCCGAACGCCTTTAACGTGGTTGCGGCGTTAAGCAGCACCGTTGCGCCAGAAACGGTGTTTTCAAGCTCTGACAGCCTTACCAGTTCGGTACCGCGCGCCGCGGCGTTAAGCCCCTTTTCTTTATCTCCCGTCTTGCGGTAAAGCCCTATAAGTTCGCTTACCACCGAAAGTTCGCCGCGGCGGTCTTTAAGCGCGCGCGCTTCATTTTCCCAGTACTCTAAAAGCGATTGCGCGCCCGCAAGGTCGTTCTTTTCAAACATCTTGTCAAGCCGTTCCATTATCCTGTCTACGGGAATGGTGCCGTCCGGATCGTCTTTTTTGGGGGCGTAAAATTCTCTTCCGCCGCAAACCGAGCAGCGGGGTTCTTTGAAATCGAACGGGTCTAACATAAGTTTATCATCCTCACTTTTCCGCGTTACGACGGTGCGGACAAATACAGTTTTTTATATTGCAGGGGCGAATAGCCCGTGATTTTCTTAAAGGTCTTGGTGAAGTAGTTGGGCGTGTCGAACGCAAGTTCGGCGGCTATCTGCGAGACGTTCAGGTTGCCCTCCCGCAGCAGCTGTTTTGCGCGCTCTATTTTGAGGTTGGTAAAATAGGTCATCACCGTAACCCCCGTGTCCGCCTTGAAGCGGCTGAACACGTAAGACTTGTTGTAGTTTACCCGCGCGCATATCTCGCTTACCGAAAGTTTTTCGCCTATGCTTGCGCGGAGCAGCGCTATTATGTCGCCCGTAACTTTGCCTTCCGCTTCTTTGAGCACGAACACTTCGTTGCAGTCCCTTTCCGTTTCCGCCCGCATTATGTTTATGAGCAGTATTTCGAGATAGTTTTTTATGAGCTGCTGCCCCCCGAGAGCCGGGCGGTCCTTTAATTCCATATGTGTGAGGTTGGGGTTGAAATAGGGCAGGTTAAATGTGTTTTTGCCTTCTTCCGTTATGTAGTATACGAACTTGGAGAGGGTTTTGCTCAGTTTTATCTTTTTGTCCTCGAAAAAGCGCATGGCTCGGCTTTTGCACACAAAGGTTATTATGAATATGCTGGGCGCCTTTTTCCCGTCCGCTTTGAGAGCGTGCCCTATGTCGGGCTTGTGAAAGAGCATCTCCCCTTCGGAAAGCGGAATATCTTTCCCTTCCGCCCGGGCAATGCACGGCCCTTTGTCCGCATATACTATTTCCCAGAAGTCATGCTTTTCTTCCGGAAAGGAAAAGTTTTTTTCCGGCTGAAGGTAGTGTATGGTAACTATGTCTTCCACCACTATAAGTTTTTCTATCTTATGCTTGTAGTAACGCTTTGCCATACCGATATTTTAACATGCGATGCGGCAAAGTGTCAAATTATTTTATAAAAACGCGAGCGGAATATTTTACCTTTTTTCAGGACTGTATGGCATTGCAAGCCGGTAAGATAAGTTTTATAATAATATAAAAAAATATATGCGCCTGCGGCGGAAAATCTCCGCGGGGCGCAAAGGAGCGGTATATGAGGGTATTGGCAGTGGGGTGCCATCCGGACGATGTGGAGATAGCGTGTTCGGGCACGCTTGCAAAATGCGTTAAACGGGGGGATAAGGTCATCGTGTGCCACGCTTCCAGCGGGAACTTAGGGCACGTTATAATCCCGCCGGACGAACTGAAAGTAATGCGCGCGGAGGAGGCGCGCCGCGCGGGCGCGCTTGCCGGCATAGAGGTCATTTACGGAGGGTTTGACGACCTTGAAATTTTCGACAACAACAAAAAATCCCGCGATAAGATGGTGGACGTGATAAGGTACGCCGACCCGGACTTTATAATAACCCATAACCCGGACGACTATATGCCCGACCACACCGCCGTTTCAAGGCTGGTGTTCGACGCGAGCTTTACCGCAACTCTGCCTAACTACGCAAGCAAGGAAAAGGGCGCAGCCAAGCTCGTGCCCATATATTATATGGATACGCTTGCGGGCGTAAACTTCGTGCCCACCGAGTACGTGGACATAACCGAGGAAATAGACCTTAAATTAAAGATGCTCAACTGCCACGAAAGCCAGATAGTGTGGATGAGGGATCACGACCATATAGATTTTCCCGATATGGTAAAGACCTGTTCGCGCTACCGCGGCTATCAGTGCGGGGCGGAGTATGCCGAAGGGTTCCGCCAGTGCCTTGCATACTTAAAGGGCACTTCAAAAAGACTGCTGCCTTAACCCGTTTTCAGGGCGGGCGAACGGCTTTTATAATCGTTATGCACCCGCAACGCAGGTTGCGGAAAAGATATAAAACATAAAAATCAAGAAAATTAAGAGAGGTGAAGATATGGATTTCAATTCTACCGTAAAAGGAAGTTTGCTGGAAGGGTTTTACCCCCAAGGGTGGGACTTTGAAAAGATAGATAAGTGCTGCGCCCACGCGCCGGAGGAGATCTTTGAAAAACAGCCCTTCTGGAACAAGGATTTCAGCGTGGTTTCGTGCGGGGACCTTACCGAGTTCGACGTTAAGATGGGCCACGAGATAGCAAGCGAGATTAAAAAGGCGGAAGAAGAGGGGAGAAAACTTGCATTTATTCTGCCCGTCGGTCCCATGGGTATGTACAAGTGGGCGGTGTACTTCCTTAAAGAATGGAAGGTGTCCTGCAAGAACGTGTGGTGCTTTAACATGGACGAATGGGCGGATTCGGAGGGCAACACCATCACGGGAGAGGCGTCTTTCCAGAACGCCATGGAAAAGGCGTTTTATAACCCGTTAGGGGAACTCACGGTGCCCGCATCTCACAGGAATTTCGCCACCAAAGACAATCTTCCCACCTACCCCGAAAAGATAGCCGCGCTTAAATTAAAAAGGAGGGCGCAAAACTCGTGCTGGTTTACGGCATAGGCAGAATGTGCCACATAGCTTTCTGGGAGCCCACCATAGGCGCGGAATTTAAAAGCGACGAGGAGTGGATGGCTCAGCCCTACCGCATAGCCGTTAAACTTCACCCCCTTACCGTGGAACAGAACGCCATAACGTCTTTTAAGTCGAGAACGTCGCTCGTGCCCTGCCGCGCCAACACGGTGGGTCCCGCGCTCATGTTCTCCGCCGATTACGCGATTGGCGGGGCGGACGGAGCACTTTCCCGCGGAATGCAGTGGCAGGGAATGTCTTTATGGATGACTTTAAGGTACGGTAAAAACAGGAACGTACCCTCTTCGTTCATACCTACAATCCCCGGCAAACTCTTTTTCTTAAAAGAGCTGGCAGGTCCCTTAGAGCCCGAGATGAATTAAGACTAAGGCAGTTAAAACAAAGGCGGGTATTTTGCAGTTATAACAACTGTATATGACAGAAAATACTCAAATACGTATTTTTAAAGTAATAAAACAGAGTTTTTCCGCCGTGCGGCGCCTATTATCGCCGCACGGCAGAAAAGGCACCTGAGGTAATAAAATGACTGAAAGAGAAAAGATGCTTGCGGGCGAACTTTACGCCCCGTCAGACCCCGACCTTGTAAAAAGGCACGACAGGGCGCGGACGTTGTTCGCCAAATACAACAAGACCTCCTGCAAGCAGGAAAAAAAGCGGGATAAACTGATAAAACAGCTGTTCGGGAAGACGGGCGAAAACATAAAGGTGGAAACGCCTTTTTTCTGCGATTACGGCGAAAACATAGAGGTGGGCGAAAATTTTTCCGCCAACTACGGCTGCATAATATTGGACGTAAACAAGGTAAAAATAGGCAAAAACTGTATGCTTGCGCCCAACGTGGGGATATATTCGGCAACCCACCCCGTGCGGGCGGAGGAGCGGTATAACGGCGTGGAACTGGGTTTCCCCGTAACCATAGGCGATAACTGCTGGATAGGCGGCGGCGCCGTGATATGCCCGGGCGTAACGCTCGGCAACAACGTGGTGGTGGGCGCCGGTTCGGTTGTAACCAAGAGTTTCGGGGACAACGTGGTTATAGCGGGCAACCCCGCAAAGGTGATAAGAGAGTTATGAAAAAGTTTATAATGTACGGCGCGGGTAACATAGGCCGCGGCTTTATAGGGCAGACCTTTTCGGAAGCCGGGTATAAAGTGGGGTTTGTGGATATAAACAAGGAAGTTATATCCCGCTTGAACAGCGACGGGTGTTACCCCGTAAATATAGTTACTTCCGACAAAAACGAGGAAATAACCGTAAAAAACGTGTACGGGATAGACGGGGCGGATACCGCCGCCGTTGCAAAGGAGATTGCCTCCTGCGAACTTATGGCAACCGCAATAGGCGTGAACGTGCTTAAATTCATAGCCAAGCCCATAGCGGAGGGCATAAAGGCGCGCGCGGCGCTCTCCGAAAAACCCCTTAACATAATAATCTGCGAAAACCTCATCGGGGCGGACGAGTATCTTAAAGGGCTGGTGTTAAAGGAAATACCCGAACTTAAAGATTACGTGGAGAGTTCCGTGGGCTTTATAGAGGCAAGCATAGGCAGAATGGTGCCCGTGATGACGGAAGAGAAAAAGCAGGGCAACCCGTTAAGAGTGTACGTGGAGCCGTATAACGTTCTGCCCGTGGATAAGGCGGCGTTCAAGGGAGAGCCGGTTGCGGACGTAAAGAACCTTTATCCCTTCTCGCCGTTCAATCTGTTCATACAGCGAAAGCTCTTTATGCACAACATGAGCCACGCGCTCACGGCATACCTCGGGTATCTGCGCGGGTATGAGTATATTTATCAGGCGGTTGCCGATTACGACATAAGGTATTGCGCCTACCGCGCGCTAACCGCCATGGCGGCAGCCGTTTCCGCCGAGAATAACACCACCGTTAATATGCTGTTGGAGCATGCGGATAATCTTTTATACCGCTTTACGAACACTGCGCTTGCGGATACCGTTGCCAGGGTGGGGAAGGACACAAAGCGCAAGCTCGGCGAAAACGACAGGCTGATAGGCGCCCTTAAACTTGCCGAAAAGCATAACGTTGCGGCGGAATACCTGTGCATAGGCTCGGCGGCGGGGCTGCTCTTTTCACCCGAGGGGGACGAGGCATCCGCGGAAGTGTGCGCCTTTGCCAAAAAATACGGCGGGGAAGAGGCGATTAAAAAATACGGCGGATATTCGGGGAAATACCTGGGGTTGATAGGCAAAATTTACGATATGCTTTCCTCGGGTGCAAAACTTTCCGCCGTAACCGATATGTGCGACAGATTGGCAAACGCCGATATCCGCGTGTAGAGCAGGGGTGAAATATGAATAAGGGAATAATGGTGGCGGGAAATATCCTCGTCGATAAGCTCAACGAAATTGCGGCATTTCCCGCCGCAGGGGAACTTACCAAAATACTGTCTTTTAAAATGGCGGCGGGCGGCTGTGTGCCCAACGTGGCGGCGGACCTTGCGGCGATAGACCCTTCGCTTAAAGTATACGCCTGCGGCGCCGTGGGAAAGGACGAGGAGGGGGCGTTCGTTCTCCGCGGGCTTTCGGAGCGCGGGGTGGACGTAAGCGGCGTTAAAATCATTCCTTCCGAAAAGACCAGTTTTACCGAGGTCATGAGCGTTGCGGGCGGGGAACGCACCTTCTTTACTTATGCAGGCGCAAGCGCTCTGTTCGGCGATGCGGACGTGGCGTTGGACCCGCAAAAAATAAGTATGCTGCACTTAGGGTATTTTTTGCTGCTCGATAAAATGGACGCGGGCGACGGGCTTAAACTTCTCCGCCGTGCAAAGTCCGCGGGCATAAAGACCTCCATAGACCTGGTGAGCGAAAATTCCGACAGATATTCTTCCGTTCTGCCCTGCCTTGAATACGTGGATAACCTCATAATAAACGAGATAGAGGGCGGTAAACTTTCGGGCGTGGCGCCCGAAAGAGAAAACCTTTACCGCATATGCACGGCGCTTAAAGGCGCGGGAGTAAAGGAGCGGGTTATTATCCATATGCCGGAGGTATGCGCCTGCCTTTCCGAGCGGGGGTATTTGGAAATGCCCTCTTTCGACCTGCCCGAAGGTTTTATAAAGGGCTCCACCGGCGCGGGGGACGCCTTTTGCGCGGGCGCGCTCACGGGCATTTACCGCGGCGACGGCGAAGAGGATATTTTGCACCTTGCAAGCTGCGAGGCGGCGCTTTCTCTCCGCACGGCGGACGCGGTGAGCGGCGTAATAAAGCGGGAGGACGCGCTGGAATTTTGTTCCTCGCTCAAAAAGAGAAATTAAATAAAAAAACGACCCCTTGCAGGAAACCGATACGCACCCAAAAGCCGAACAGGCTTTTGGGTGCGTATATTTTATTGGGGGCGCATATTTTAAGTTATAAAAAAATAAGCGGACAAAATAATGTCAGAAAAGTCCATTACAACTTTTCGCGCCCTGCCGACTGTATCGGCAGGGCGCAAACGGCATTTATAATAGGCTTAATATCTTCTTTCTTTTCTTATGAACGGGGGATTTACTTCGCGTTTTATAAGTTCGCCGTACAGCCGCGGGCGGCGGAAAGCGTTGCCGTGCGCCTCTTCGTTTCGGTATTCTCTCAGCGTATCCAGGTCTAAGCGCGCCATAAAAATGCCCTCGCTTTCATCCGCCTGCAAAATGCAGGTGTCGCGCGGGTCTGTTTCGTTCGGGAGGTAGGCAACCCCGTCGAACACGGTGGAATTGCCGTTGCAATCGGGCACGCTTGCGGGGTAGTTGCAGGTGGCAATTGCCGTCATATTTTCAAACGCCCTGCCGCGCAGCTGCGAAAGGCGGTTTATTTCCATGGGGCAGGCGTTGGGCACGAGTATCAGTTCGGCGCCCTTTAACATAAGTATGCGCGCCGATTCCGGAAACTCCCTGTCAAAACAAATCATCGCGCCCGTAAGCACGGTGCCCGCCGCCGTATCAAGCGGCTTAACTAAAAACCTGCTGCCCGCGGTAAGGTTTTTTTCGGCGTCAAAATCGCAGGTATGCACCTTTGCATAGGTGAACAGCCGTTTTCCCGCCCTGTCAAATAAGCTGACCGAATTGCGGGGCGCGCCCTTGTATTTTTCGAGAAAGGTTACGGCTATCGCCATATCGAGTTCTTTTGCAAGCCGCCCGAACGCGTTCACGAACCTGCCGTTTGCGGGCACGGCGTTATCGTTCAGTTCTTTCGCGGTTTTTCCGAAAATGTCGTATCCGCTTGAAAACATCTCGGGAAAAAGCGCAATATCCGCCCCCATATCCTTGGCGTGGCGGCAATAGTTTATGCCTTTTTCAAGATTTTTTTCCGTACTTCCCGCCGGGGCAATCTGCAAAAGCGCAATGTTCAATATCGCCATAAAAATGCCTCTTTTATGCCTTTATTTAAATATTATATCACGGCGGCGGGTAAAAAGCAAAGCCTGTATAAAATATAATGCGTTTGGCGCGGAATTTGATAAAAAGCCTTGATTATATAAGTAAATAGTGATATTATAAATAGGAAATCATAATAAATACAGAGGTACATACGATGAAAGTTTTTAAGAACGTAAACGCATATGTAGAGAATAAAGGGGTTATAAAGACGGACATATCGTTCGAGGATAAAATAACGGGGTTTTCCGCGGATAAATCGGGCGAAATAATAGAAATTCCCGAAGATGCGGCAGTGCTCCCCGCGTTTATAGACACGCACGTGCACGGCGCGGGCGGGGCGGACGCGATGGACGGAAGCAGAGAAGCGCTTTCCGTGATAGCGGAAACGCTTGCAAAAGAGGGCACAGCCTCTTTTCTTGCCACTACCATGACGCAGAGCCCCGAAAATATCGTCCGCGCGCTTTCGGCGGTAAAGGATTATATGGCGGCGGCGCCCGATACGGGGGCAAAAATACTGGGCGTGCACTTAGAGGGCCCGTTCATTGCCGAAAAATTCAAGGGAGCTCAGCCCCTCGAATACGTTGCCGCGCCCGATATCAAGGTGTTTGAAAAGTATAACGAGGCGGCGGGCGGCGCTATAAAGATAGTTACCATGGCTCCCGAAACCGAGGGCGCGGAGGACTTTATAAAGTATCTTGCAAAAAATCACATAATCGCCTCGATAGGGCACACCGCCGCAAAGTATGCGGACGTGGAGAGGGCGGTAGCCGCGGGGGCTAAAAACGTAACGCATACTTATAACGCACAGTCCCCCCTGCATCATCGCGATATAGGCGTTGTGGGGTCGGCGCTGCTCATAGACGGGTTGCAGACAGAAATTATTGCGGATACCATTCACGTTTCGGTGCCCGCGCTCAAACTGCTTGTTAAGAACAAGCCGGCGGATAAGGTTACGCTTATAACCGATGCAATGCGCGCCAAAGGCATGCCGGACGGGGAGAGTGAACTGGGCGGGCAGAAAGTGTTCGTTAAAAACGGAGAAGCGCGCCTTGCCGACGGTACGCTCGCGGGCAGCGTTTTAAGGATGAACGCGGCAGTAAGGAATATGGTGCTTAAAGCGGGCGTGCCTTTTGAAAGGGCGGTGGACTTTGCTTCCCTTAACCCCGCAAAAGAACTCGGCATTGCCGATAAAAAGGGGAGTATCGCCCCGGGGAAGGACGCGGACTTTACCGTGCTGGACGGGGAGTTCAACGTGCTTATGACAATACGCGCGGGCAAAATCATTTACCGCGCCTGAGCCTTAAACGCGGCACAATAAATACGGGAAAAAGGTTATTTTTCCCCTGCATTTCCGCAGAAATGCAGGGGGGGGGGTAGCCCTGAAATATTTTTAGGAGGTATCTCTCTATGAAGGCATTTTTAAAAAAGTGGGGCTTAAAGGCAGTGCTGCCCGCAGCGCTTATACTTACCGCGCTGATAATTGCGCTCGTATTTTTATGCGGCATACGCGGCGTGTACGTAAACGTAAACAACCCCAACGAATTTTACAGTTTCGGCGTAACCAAGTTCAGTTACGCGCTGGACAGCGAGGAAACGCACGGCAAATATAAAAAGAAGGGCGCTACGCTCGAGACCACTTACGATGTTCCCATGTTCGGCGAAATGACCGTGCCCGTGCAGTTTAAAAAACTTGACGGCAACGGCTACGTGGAGATAGACGGCTC
The DNA here is from genome assembly GCA_949288785.1 of uncultured Eubacteriales bacterium. Taxonomy (GTDB): domain Bacteria; phylum Bacillota; class Clostridia; order Christensenellales; family Borkfalkiaceae; genus UBA1259. Next base: position 65,971 of record CASELQ010000012.1, read on the forward strand.
GGAGTACGAGCGCGTTTCCATAATCAGGAAAGAGCACGTTTTAAAAAAGGTAAAAATAACGCTTAATCCCAACGGCGGCGTTTTGGAAAGCCCTTCCGAATTAACGGTAAAGTTCGGCGGGAAAATACCCGGTAAAGATTATCCCAAGGTAAGAAAAGAGGCTGAAAACGGTAACGAATACGCGCTCGTCGGCTGGTATTATACCCCGCAGGGCTTTAAGGAAGAGGGGCAAAAAGCCTACGACCTTAATGCCCGGCAATGGAAAGACGTTACCCTCTACGCCAACTGGCAGAACCTCACCGAATACGAGATGACGGGAGAGGCTTTGGGCGCGGCAACAGTAACCTTCCGCGAAGGGGATAACCTGTTATCGGTGTTTAAAAGCGCCATGGGCTGGGGCGACGGACTGCCCGCGGGCGTAAAGGAAGTAAAGTTTTTCGACGAGAACGAAAAGGAGATAACGGGCAGCGCGCCCGCACGCAACGTTACGGCGGAGATAGTGTACGACGTTACGATTGAAAAGGGCACTCTTACTTACGTAAACCCGGAGATGGTAAGTTACGTCGTGCCCCGCGAGGTGAACAGGATAAGCGCATCCGCGTTCGAGGGCTGCACGGCGCTTGAAAGCATCACCGTTAATTACGGCGTTACCGTAGAAGAGGGCGCGTTTGAAGATTGTATAAACCTCGTTACCGCCACGGTAGACGGGTTTTCATGCGAGATAGTAAAGGAAATTCCTACCCTGCGCGAAGTAACCGTTACGGGCAGCGGGCGTACCGATTACAACGCGCTTAGAGACTGTGCGCATCTTAAAAAGATAACTGTTGCGGAGGGAATAAAAACAATATCTTCCGGCACGTTCCAGAATTGTTCGGGTGCGGAAACCATAATAATACCCGCAAGCGTTACTGTGATAGGTGGGGACGCGTTTTCCGGTTGCAGCGCCGAGATAATTTTCGAGGATATAGACGTTATAACCGAAATAAGTTACAGGGGCTATAAGGGTAAAACGGCTGTCGTTCCCGCGGGCGTAACCGTGATCACGCGGGAGATGTTTTACGAATGTACGGCAGAGGTGGACTGGGGAAATTCGCAGGTTACCGAGATAGGGACTCACGCGTTTTATAAGTACGGCGGATTTTTTCTCACCCTCCCGGACTCGGTGGAGGAGATAGACGATCAGGCGTTTTATGACTCGTCCCTTATAAGGGTAACGTTCGGCAGCGGTTTAAAGACGGTGGGAGAAAAAGTTTTCCTTCATTCGACCGTTGCGGAAGTCTATAACCGTTCTTCCGTTCCGTCTTCCGAAATCGGCGTGTATTCTTATACGGATCCGAAAGATACGCGTTTGGCGCTCGTAGAAGATAAATTCTGGTTTTACGGAACCTCATCGAACGCAAGGCTGTGGCTGGTACTTCCCGGGGAGGAGACCGAAATCACCTTGCCCGAAGAATTTACCGCTTTCGGCGGCACGGTAACCGAATATTCCATATATATGTATGCGTTCGGCGCGGTTTGCAAAACGGTAGAAAAAGTCAATTTGCCGGCGGGGATAACGGGGATAGATATACAGACGTTTGAATACTGTGAAGAACTTACGGACTTAACGTTTGCCGGCGAAAAAGATTATTGGAAAGAAAATCTGATAGAGAACTACAACGGGCAGATGCTTCGTTTCTATCGCAGCAAAGTAACCGTAACTTTTGCAGACGGCAGTCATATAAATTATACGTTTAGTTAAACCCGTTTAATAGCTTATCGGTTTTGCGGCGATTCAATAAAATAAAACGTATTATCGCGGCTTAATAAAAGGCATTTAAATCGCCGCCCCACCTTTCGCGCTATTTCGCGCGGGAGGCGGGGCGTTAGGCGGGGTGTACGTTTTACGCTTGCATTGCTGTGGCAAAGCCGCTCGGCTTTAATGCAGAACCGTAAGCAAAGAGCTCGGTAGCGCAGCGGACGAGTACTAAGCCCGATTGTGTTATGAAACTACCAATAAAAAGACCACCCGACGGGGTGGGGAGAGAAAAAAGATGATTAAAAAACGCCCCACGGAGAAGCACCTCCGCGCAATGCGCTACGGTGGCAAAGCCGCACCAAGCCCGATTGTGTTATGAAACTACCAATAAAAAGACCACCCTTTTGGGTGGTCTTTTTATTGGTAGCCCCACGGAGAATCGAACTCCGGATTCAGCCTTGAGAGGGCTGCGTCTTAACCGCTTGACCATGAGGCCTTTATTGAAGTGCTATTATTTTATCATATAATTTCGGTTTTGGCAACAAAAAAACAGACAAAAATATTTAAAACCGAAACAGTTTTACAAAAAATGACCTACATCGGCCGACGGAAAAGAAATAATAACCCGTTACGTTTCGGGCGGGTACCTGCCGCGCTACGTCTGCATCCCTCTTATACGGACGGAAAAACTGCGCCCGAGGGCTCCGCTCTTTAACGCGGAACGCGGTTCCCTTTTATTATTATTGTGGATTTTTTTGACCTTTCCTATCGCACCATGTAGGCTTGATTTTATTTTAACAGATTTATTATATATTTGCAAGGTTATATTGACAAATTTTACTACTTGTTTTAAAATATTACCGACATATTTTCTTATGAAAAGGGGAACTTTGGTGCAGACGCGCGGTAAAGGAACGCAAAAACTCAATAAAGCCGTAAACTTCCGCCTGCCGCTGTTTATGGCGGCAAGTCTTGCGCTGGGTATTGCGGGGGCTGTAAATTTTATCTCGGGTAAAATCATTGCGGGCGTGTTGTTCTGTTTTCCCGTGCCCGTTTATGCCGCGGCGTACTTGCTGTTTTTTGCGGAGCGGGAGCAATTGCGCCGCGGCATTATTTTAAGTCTTGTCTGCCTGTTGTGCTTTTGCGCGGGTGCGGGCGGCTTGTCTTTGCAGTTAAAGTTATATGAAAATGCTCGCCGCGGTAATCATATTTACGCGGTTACCGCGTCAGTCAAGGAAAAGACGGTAACGGATTACGGAGGCGTTCTGGTGATAGACGATATAACTCTTTCCGGAGTTTCGGGCGGGAAATCATATTATAACGCCGCGGTTTACGTTTACGGGGAGTCCCCGGCGGGCGTGGGAGACATGATAGAGTTTTCCGCCGCGCTATTAGATAGGGAGCCTTTTTTCGAAAACAGGTTCTCCGCCTCTTATATTGCCGAAAACATAAAATATACCGCAAGCGCGAATGCGGCGGACATATCCGTAAAAGAGCACGCGCCCGATATTTTTCAGCGGGTTAACCTGTTTATCGGGGAGGCGCTTTCCTGCGGACTGCCGAAAGAGGAATTTGGCGTAGCGTATGCGCTCCTTACAGGCAATTCGGAATTTATGGGCGAACAAACTTTGGAAAACTACCGCAATGCGGGCGTGGCGCACATATTTGCAGTGTCCGGCCTGCATATAGGTTTTTTTGCCGCGGCGCTTGGTTTTGTACTCAGAAAACTGAGGATGAATAAGTTCGTTACGGCCGCCGCCGTGGTGTGCGGGTGCGTGTTCTATGCGGGAGTGTGCGGGTTTTCCGCCTCCGCTTTAAGGGCGGTGGTGATGTGCGCGGCGGCATATATGACCTCTTTGTTCGGCGAGAGGTACGACGGGTTTTCTTCCGTCGGCATTGCCGCCTTTATACTTCTCGTATTTAATCCCGCGCAGCTATATTGCGCGGGGTTCATGCTGTCATTCGGGGCGGTGCTCGGCATATTGCTGCTTTCCGGGCCGTTTGCGCGGGTTTTTAAATTTCTGCCCGCAAAGCTTGCAAATTCTCTGGGCGCGGTGCTGGGCGCGCAGATTGCCTGCATACCGATAAGCCTTATGGCGTTCGGGCAGTTTTCGCTGTTTTCGGTGCTTGCAAACCTCGTGCTGCTGCCGATAACGGGCGTTATATTCGTTTCCCTTTTTCTTGCGGCGGTGCTTGCGGGAATTTTTGAGCTGCCCGTTCTGCTTTACGCGCATACGTACGTATTGAGATTTGTAAATATGTGCATTTCCGCAATCGATTATAAATATTTTATAGTCGGCGGAGCGGTGTTCGGAGGTTTTACCGTTTTATATTATGCCGCGTGCGTTACGGCAAGCGGCATAATAAACTTAAAGCCCAAAGTAAAATGTATTACGGCAATATGCCTGTGCGCGGTGTTCTTATTCGGAACGCTCGCGTTTAACCTTGTAAATGCAACCGGTTGCCTGATGTATATAACTTATAACGAAAGATTAAGCGCCGCGCTCATTAAAGAAGGCGGAAGCACCGACCTTATAATTGCAAAGAATTCGGGTTCATTTTCGGTTTCTTCATTGAAACGGGCGGCAGCCGCCGCAAACACCGAAACGCTTGACGACGTAATCATAATGGGCGAGGCGCCGGACGTGCAGCGCATAGTTTCAGGGTTAGCGGTGCTGTTTGATTTAAAGAGAGTGTGGTATTACGGCGAGGAGGACCTTATGCTTACCGCGGTTATGAAAAAGTCCTTTCCCGATACCGAGTGCGTTGCGGCTAAAAATTCGGTGCGCGCCGCTTCACGCGAGTATACTTTTGAGGATAACGGTAAAATTCTTACCTTTTACGAAGGCGAAAGGCTTTCGGCGGTGTTCGGCGAGACCGCGGGATATTTTGCAGCGGACGCTGATTTTTACATGTGCCTTGCCGCAGAGCGCCCCGAGATAATATCCGCCTTATATAAGCCCGAAAAAGCGTATTCGTTCGGGTATTCGCCCTACTTTGAAAACGCCGCGGAAAACGGCAATATAGTGATAGATTTAAGGAGCTGAGCCGCCGGCGTTTTTGTGCCTTCGGGAATTATTTCCCGCGATTGCCGTCTGCCACTCTGACAAAGTATAATAAGGCGTAAAAAAATTTTTTTAATAAAAGAGAAGGAATTTTATTTTGTTGCAAAATAAAATAAAAGGTGTTAAAATGTATAAGAGGGAGTTTGGTCTTGAAGTTCACGGAGTTTAAAAAAGGGCTTTCGGAAGGCAAAAAATTTCCGGTTTATATCATAGAAGGGGAGGACGCGTATTTCAGGGAAAGCGCGGTTTCTCTGCTGAAAAGCGCCCTTGTTTCGGAGCCCGAACTCAACCTTTCGGTGTTTGACGGGGCGGGGCTGGATCCCGACAAATTTTCTTCCGCGCTTTACTCTTATCCGTTCATGAGCGAAAGCCGCCTTACGGTGGTGCGGGAATTTTATCCCAAGGCGGATTTTTTTAAAAAGCGGCTCAAAGATTTTGCCGAACATCCGCCGGAAGGATCGGTGCTTGCCGTTGTAAACGAAAAACCGTCCGAAACGCTTAAAAAATTCACGGCGGCGTGCTCGGTAGATTGCGGCAAAGCGGATATTTCCGTTATAGTAAAGTGGATAAAGGCAAAGTGCCTGTCGGAAGGCACGGAGGCGGAGGACTCCGCCGCAAGGCTTTTGGCGGAGTTTTGCCTTTCGGATATGACGCGGGTAAAGAGCGAAACGGAAAAACTGATTGCTTTTAAAGGTAAAGGCAAAACCATTACGGCGGAGGACGTTAAGGAAAACGTTTCCCGCGGAACCGATTATAAGATTTATGAGATGACCGAGGCATTGGGGAAAAAGAACCCCGCCGCCGCGCTGGAAACGGTAAAGGATCTTTTAAGCAAGGGCGAAACGCCGCAGCGGCTCATCGTTTATATGTATAACTATTTCCGGCGGCTTTTGCATATATCGATAGCGAACGGCAGCCTGTCGGATAAGGCAAGGCTGCTCGGCGTAAAAGAATATGCTGCAAAGAAGTCCGCCGAGCAGGCACGGCTGTTTTCAAAGCGCGCGTTGAAGAGCGCGGTGGACGCGCTTGCCGACGCGGACTTTTGCATAAAGAGCGGCAAAGCGGAAGAGAGCGAGATGTTCTGGATAACGCTTTTTAAGATAATGACCGCCTGACGGCGCGGCATTTCGGCGAGCGGGTGCACGGCGTGCCGTAAGGGCGCATACAAGAAAGCAGAAGAGGAGCGTTTTATATGAATATAGGTGAAAGAGTATCCGGGGTGTGGAACAGTTTTATTAACGTACCGGAAAGCGCCATAGCCATGATAACGTGCGCGATAATTTTTTCCGTAATGTATTTTTTTCTGTTGCGGTTTCTGATAAACAACAACGCCGTGTGGCTGGCGGTGATATTCGTGTTTGCGGTCATACTGGGCGCGGCGGTGGTGGCGTTCACGCCGAGCCTTACCGGCGGAACGTTTATCCTGGTGCCGGCGGTGTTCGTGCTGGTGGTGATAATTCTTTACGCCACCGAGATAAAGCGCATGATTTGGGCGTATAAGAACCTTAAACTTTTGGAAGTGAAGCACAGCGCCAGCCATTCGATTGACGATGAAAAGACGGAGAACTGCATTTCCGAGATCGTAAAGGCGCTTCAGAACATGTCCAAGAAGAACACGGGCGCCATAATAGTGCTTGCCGCGGGGGAGATACCCGGGCAGATCATTGACAGCGGAATAAAACTCGAAAGCGATATTTCCAGCGAGCTTATAGAGAGCGTATTTTTCCCCAACACCCCCCTTCACGACGGGGCGATGATGATAAGCGGGACCAAGATACTTGCGGCGGGATGTTTTCTGCCCCTTTCGCATAACGACAATATTCCCAAGGATCTGGGAACCCGCCACAGGGCGGGGATAGGCATAACCGAGACCATAGACGTGGTGTCTTTGATAGTTTCGGAGGAAACGGGGGTCATATCCATAGCCCGTGCGGGCAAGATCACCCGCTATGCGGACGCGGATATGCTGAGAAAAACGCTCAATAAGTATTACTGGCAGGAATTGGAGAGCGCAAGGAGATGAGTATGGATAACAAGAACAATCAGCCCTTTTCCGAAACGGGAGAAAGCAGGGCGAAAAAAGTATGGAAGGGCATAGGCTTAGGCGCGCTTTCGGTGGCGCTGGCGCTTATAACCGTGCTTATAATAAATATGTAATGCAGGCGGAGTTATGGTAAAGACAGGTATTGTTCCGGCAAAGATAATGCTTCCCGCCGTCTCTGACATGACGGCTTGGGCGTGCGTGGCGTGCGATCAGTTCACGAGCGAGTCCGAATATTGGACGCAGTTGGAAAAACAAGTTAGCGGCAAACCTTCCGCGCTCTCCCTGGTGCTGCCCGAAATATATCTCGGCAGCGGGCAGGGCGAAAAGATAGCCGCTATCAACCGCAATATGGAAAATTATCTTGCGGGCGGGATCTTTCGTACGTTGCCCGAGGGGTTTATCCTCACCGTGCGGTCCACCCCTTACGTAAAGCGGCGGATAGGGCTTGTGGGCGCGGTGGATTTGGAAGAATACGATTACGCAAAAAATTCATCCGCGTTGGTGCGCGCCACCGAAGGCACGATAGAGGAGCGTATCCCGCCCCGCCTTGAAATACGCAAAAACGCGCCCATGGAATTTTCGCATATCATGGTATTGTTCGACGATGAAAAGCGTGAAATAACCGAGCGGCTGTATGAGGAGCGGAACAGGTTTGAAAAACTTTACGACTTTGACCTCAATATGAACGGCGGGCATATCGAAGGATATTTTATCCCCGCGGATACGGGCGTGCAGCAGCGGTTTTCCGCATTGCTTGACGAGGAGCGGCTGATAAAAAAATACGGCAAAGCGGATAAATTTGCCTTTGCCGTGGGGGACGGGAATCATTCTCTCGCCACCGCAAAGGCGCATTGGAACAGGATAAAAGAGGGGCTGCCGCAGAGTGAGCGCGTAAATCACCCCGCCCGCTATGCCCTGGCGGAGTTTGTGAATATTTACGACGATGGTATTTATTTCGAGCCGATATATCGGCTGGTAACGGGCGTGAACGCGCGAGATTTTGCCGAAGGGCTTAAAAAAGCGCAAGGCTGTTTTGAAATACTTTTGTACGGCGATAAAATAAAGGTGTCCGGCGGCGGAGATTTGCCTGCGTCTATCTCGGCGGCGGACGGGTATATAGAAAAATATATAAGAGCTCACGGCGGCGCTGTGGATTATATTCACGGAGAAGAAAACCTTGCCGCCCTTATAAAGGGCGGAACCGCCGCAGGCGTGATTTTCGAAAAACTTGACAAGAGCAAATTATTCAAATACGTATCCGATCACGGCGCCCTGCCGAGGAAGACCTTTTCCATGGGCGAGGGCGTGGAAAAAAGATATTATCTGGAAGGAAGAAGAATAACCAATGATTAAAGTGTGTAAGTTCGGCGGCACGTCCATGGCGGACGCGGCTGCCATAAGAAAGGTAAAAGACATTGTTTCGGCAGACGATTCCAGGCGGTACATAGTGGTTTCCGCCCCGGGAAAACGCAACAAAAACGACATAAAGATAACCGATACTCTTTACGCCTGTTACGATGAGGCGGTCAAGGTCGGTACTTGTAAAAAGAAGTTTGCGCTTATCAGAGAGCGGTTTACCGAAATCGTGCGCGATTTGGGGCTTTCCATAGACATAAACGCCGTGCTCGACCGAACGGAAAAAGAGATAGACGAGCAGAGGAGCGCGGACTTTGCCGCCTCCCGCGGGGAATATCTTTCCGCGGTGGTGATGGCGGAATTTTTAGGCTATGAGTTTGTTGACGCAAGCGAGATGATTTTGTTCGACAGCCGCGGCAGGCTTAATTCCGAATATACCGACGATATGGTAAAAAGCCGCCTTTCAGGCATCGAGCACGCGGTCATTCCGGGGTTTTACGGCAAAAACTACGGCGGCAGCATAAAGACCTTTTCGCGCGGGGGCAGCGATATAACCGGTTCCATAATAGCTCGCGGGGTAGGCGCGGACCTTTACGAGAACTGGACGGACGTGAGCGGTTTTCTGGTGTGCGATCCCCGTATCGTGCCGGAGGCAAAAACCATTTCGCAGATAACCTATAAAGAGTTGAGAGAACTTTCGTATATGGGTGCGTCCGTCCTTCATTCGGAGGCGATTTTCCCCGTGATGAAGGGTAAGATACCCATAAACATAAAGAACACCTTCCGCCCGGAAGACAAGGGCACCATGATTGTGCCCAACGAAAAATATGAGGCGAAAGAGGCGGAAGAGGTGATAACGGGCATAGCGGGCAAGAAAGATTTTACCGTTATATTCATAGAAAAATCGCTCATGAATTCCGAAGTGGGTTTTATACGGCGTGTGCTTTCCGTAATAGAGCATCACGGGCTGAGGGTGGAGCATCTTCCCTCGGGCATAGACACGCTTTCGGTGGTGGTTGCCTCCGACCAATTGAAAGGCGGGGTGCTGGGAGACGTTATAAACGAGATACGCGAAAGCGTAAGCCCCGATTACGTGCACGTTATAGAGAATATATCGGTAATAGCCACCGTGGGGCACGGTATGGCGCGCCGCCCGGGTACTGCCGCGACGTTGTTTACCGCGCTTGCGGATGCGGGTATAAATATCCGCATGATAGACCAGGGTTCGAGCGAACTTAACATAATAGTGGGCGTTGCCAACGACGATTATGAAAAGTGCATCCGCGCCATCTATAATGCGTTTATAAAATAGTTTGCGGGCGGAGGACAATGATAAGGCGGAAAGATGACGAAAGGGTAAAAAAGTTCAACGTGCCAAAGCGTTCGGGGGAGCGCTCGGCGTGTAGATAATAAATAAAAGGAGTTAAGAGAAGTATGGATTACGCAAAAGAATCATTGAAACTGCACGGGCAGTGGAAGGGGAAACTGGAAACGGTGCCCAAGGTCAAGGTGGAGAATAAGGAGGACCTTTCGCTGGCTTATACGCCCGGCGTTGCCGCGCCCTGCCTTGCCATTAAGGAAGATTATAACAAGTCGTTCGAGCTGACGGGAAGGGGCAACCTCGTGGCGGTTATAACGGACGGTACCGCCGTTCTGGGGCTGGGGGACATAGGTCCCGAAGCGGGCATGCCCGTTATGGAAGGCAAATGCGTGCTTTTTAAAACGTTCGGCGGGGTGGACGCGGTGCCCGTCTGCATAAGGAGCAAGGATACGGACGAGATAGTTAACACAATAAAGAACATTGCCGGAAGTTTCGGCGGCATCAACTTAGAGGATATTTCCGCGCCGCGCTGTTTCGAGATAGAAAACCGGCTTATAGCCGACCCGGAAGTAGACATACCCGTGTTTCACGACGATCAGCACGGCACCGCCGTGGTGTGCGTTGCCGCCGCGATAAACGCGCTTAAACTGGTGGGCAAGAAATGGGAGGACGTAACCGTAGTATTCAGCGGCGCGGGCGCCGCGGGAGAGGCCATTGCAAAGCTTATGATTTCCATGGGCGCGAAAGATATAATCATGTGCGACAGGAAGGGCATAATCTATAAGGGCAGGCAGGAAGGGATGAATCCCGAAAAAGAAAAGATAGCGGAATATACCAACAAAGGTATGCGCAAAGGCGCTCTTGCGGACGCGGTGAAAGGCGCCGATATATTCGTGGGCGTAAGTTCGCCGGGCGTGCTTACGGGCGATATGGTAAAGACCATGAACGCGGGCGCAATAGTCATGCCCATGGCTAACCCCGTGCCGGAAATCATGCCGGACGAGGCGCTTAAAGCGGGCGCTGCGGTAGTGGGCACCGGCAGGAGCGACTTCCCCAACCAGATAAACAACGTGCTGGCTTTCCCGGGGATATTCCGCGGCGCGCTCGATTGCAGGGCAACGGTAATCAACGAAGAGATGAAAAAGGCGGCGGCTTTCGCGATAGCATCGCTCATCACGGAAGACGAGCTGAAACCCGATTATATCATTCCTTCGCCCTTCGATAAGAGGGTTGCCCCCGCGGTGGCAAAAGCCGTAAAAGAAGCTGCCGTTAAAACGGGCGTAAACAGGATATGAAAGAAGGGTTTTTTACACGCGTATACGAAGTGGTAAAAAGCGTGCCTGCGGGCAAAGTAATTACATACGGAAGGGTGGCGGAAATACTCGGCTGCCCGCGAATGGCCCGCCAGGTGGGCTGGGCACTGCACGTAAATCCCGAGCCGGGCGTAATACCCTGCCACCGCGTGGTGAATAAGGCGGGGGAGGTAAGCAAGGCGTTTGCATTCGGCGGGGAAAACCGCCAGCGCGCGCTTTTGCTGGAAGAAGGCGTAACTTTCGATGAAAAAGGGCGTGTAAAACCTTGCTTTTTCGTTTAGAAAATTATATAATAATAAAGCGTCGGCATAAAGCCCGCGCTTATCGGGGTGTAGCGCAGTTGGTAGCGCGCCTGGTTCGGGACCAGGAGGTCATGGGTTCAAGTCCCGTCACTCCGACCATTACGCGCCCTACGGGTGCAGAATAATACTTTTGCCGCCACCGGGCGGCGGAATGCGTAAGGCATTCTTATTTGCGGCGTCAGGTTCAGCCGCGGGTAAGCGTGCCCTTTTTTAATGAACAACTGTTACGGGAGAAGTACAATGAAGACTAAACTCGGCAGGTACATAGTTCCCAGCGTGCTGGCTACCGTGGGGACATCCTGCTACACCTTGGCGGATACCTTTTTTATTTCGCTTGCGGAGGGCGCAAACGGCATAACGGCGCTCAACCTGGTACTACCGATTTACGGGCTGATTTTTGCCATCGGCGCCATGATAGGCATAGGATCTGCAACCTGTTACTCATTAAAAAAATCCCGCGGGGAGGCCGATGCGGACGCGTTTTTTATAAACTCCATAGTTTTCACGGCGGTTATCGGCGTTATACTTATGACCGTGGGGCTTGTCTTTGCAAGGCAGATACTTGCCGTTCTGGGCGCAGACGATACCATTATGGCGGTCGGGCTGGATTATTTGAAAACCTTTTTGATATTCACCCCGTTTTTTATGCTCAATTATACCTTTACCGCCTTTATAAGAAACGACGGCGCGCCCAATATCGCCATGGCTGCCACAATTATAAGCGGCGTGTTCAATATAGTGTTCGACTATGTGTTTATGTTCCCCATGGGGCTTGGGATGTTTGGCGCGGCGCTTGCCACCGGCGTTTCGCCGGTTGTAAGCATGCTTATATGCCTTATTCATTATCTTTCCAAGAAAAATAACGTGCGGCTGGTGCGCGTAAAACTCTCTTTCAGGCGGCTGTTTTCAGCGTGTTCGCTTGGCGTTTCGGCGTTTGTAGGCGAAATAACCATGAGCGTTACCACCCTTGTTTTCAACTTCCTGCTCCTTGCCATAGGCGGAAACACCGCCGTTGCGGCTTACGGGGTGATAGCAAACCTTGCCGTGGTGGCAATAGCGCTCTTTAACGGCGTTTCTCAGGGGCTTCAGCCCATGGCGAGCGCGCTGCACGGGCAGGGAGACGCGGCGGGCGAAAAGTCCGTGCTCGTTAAGTCCGCCGCCGTTGCGCTTGTTATTGCGGCGGTGCTCCTTGCCGTAACTTTGATATTCGCGCGGCAGATTGTGGCAATTTTCAATACCGAGGGGTCGGAGCAGCTCTTTAATTATGCGGTGCCCGGCATAAAACTGTACTTTACGGGTTTCCCGCTTGCGGCGGTGAACGTGGTGTTTGCGGGGTTTTACGCTGCCACGGGGCGGGGCAGGGCCTCCTCGCTCATATCTGTTACGCGCGGCATAATCGCCATTATATTGTGCGCCTTTATCATGAGCGAACTTTTGGGCATAACGGGCGTGTGGCTTTCTTTCCCCGCGGCGGAAGTTATTACGCTTGTAATAACGCTCGTATTGCTGCGTAAAACCGCGTCCGTTAAAAGTAAAGAAACAAAAAATGAAAAACAAGTAAATAAAGAATAAAGGGTTCCCGTAAAAAAGCCGTATTTACTTGAAATTGCTTTTTTTATTATAACACCCCGCCCTTCCGTAATTACGGAAGGGCGGGGTTGAATTTTTACGGCTGATTTTAATTTTGGTAAGTTTTGCGCTTACCGAAACGTTACGCTGCGTAAAAACAAGCTGTTTTAAATAGTCTTATCCGCCTTATAGGTGGTGTGCAGAATCTCGTGCGCCTTGTGGCTGTTGGGGAAGATAAGATAATCGTTGTAAATAATATCTATCGTGGGCGAATCGGCGGAGCGGCGGTATTCGTTGCCGCTGTCGCAATTATACAGCGCTTTGGCGCGCGCTTCTTTTAATTCCACGGAGTTTCTCACGCTGTCCGGCAGAGTGGGCTGCCCGCCGCCGTTCACACAGCCGCCCGGGCAGGACATTATCTCCACAAAGTCGTATTTCTTTTCTCCCGACTTAATGTTTTCTATTATGGTGCGCGCATTGTCCAGCCCCGAGGCCACCGCCACGCGGATGGTGTGCCCGGCAACGAGGTAGGTCGCCTCCTTTATGGGATTGGTGCCGCGCACGGCAAAGAAGTCCAGCACTTCGAAGTTGCCGTCCAGCATGTGCGCCGCGGTGCGGAGCGCCGCTTCCATAACGCCGCCCGTTGCGCCGAATATGTTGCCCGCGCCCGTTGCTATGGAGAATGGGTTATCAAACTCCTCGTCCGGCAGTTCGGTGAACTTTATGCCCGCGGTTTTTATCATGCGCGCAAGTTCGCGGGTGGTTATGGCAACGTCCACGTCGCCCTTCATCTCTTCCCTTGCACATTCGTATTTTTTGGCGGTGCAGGGGATAACGCTCACCACAAACAGCGAGGCGGGGTCTATGCCGTTCTTTTCGCACCAGTAACTCTTTAACAGTGCGCCGAACATCTGCTGGGGAGACTTACAGGAAGAAAGATGCGGTATCATCTCGGGGTAAGTCTGTTCCACAAACCTTATCCAGGCGGGGCAGCAGCTCGTAAACATGGGCATGGGCTTGTTGGTCTTTATGCGGTTTATAAGTTCGCTTGCCTCTTCCATTATGGTAAGGTCTGCCGTAACGTCCATATTGAACACGGCGGCAGGGTTGAAGCGGCGTATGGCGGAAACCATCTTGCCCTCCACGTTGGTGCCTATGGGCATGTCGAACGCTTCGCCAAGCGTGGCTTTAACGGAGGGCGCGGTTATGAACACTACTTTCTTGGAAGTGTCGTTCAGTGCCGCCCAAACTTCGTTTATGTTGCTCTTTTCAAACAGCGCGCCCACGGGGCAGTCCACCACGCACTGGCCGCAGCCCACGCACGGGGATTCCGCAAGCGGGCGGTCGAACGCGCTACCTATGTGCACGTTAAAGCCCCTGCCTATGGGGCCTATTGCGTTTATGCCCTGCTTTTTGCAGGCGTTTACGCAGCGCATGCAGTTTATGCACTTGTCGTTGTCCCTCAGAAGATAGGGGGTGGAATCGTCTATCGGCAGCACGAAGTCCTCTCCCTTGAACCTGTCCTCATCCACGCTGTAACCTAACGAAAGCCTCTGCAATTCGCAGCTGTGGTTTCTCTCACAGGAAAGGCATTTTTTCTTGTGTTTGCTTAAAATCAGTTCCAGCGTCATCTTGCGGGACTGGCGGCACTTTTCGGTGTTGGTGCGCACCTCCATTCCTTCCGAAACGGGGTAGACGCACGCCGCCACAAGCCCCCTTGCGCCCGTGGCTTCCACCACGCACATGCGGCAGGAACCTACGCGGCTCACGTCTTTCAAAAAGCACAGCGTGGGTATCTCTATATGCGCCTGGCGCGCCGCCTGCAATATGGTAGTGCCTTCCGGCACGGTTACGGGTATTCCGTTTATCTTTATATTTACCATTTTGTTTTCCATAACTTCCTCACTTCCTCTCGATCGCGTCGAACTTACAGTTGGCTATGCACAGCCCGCATTTCACGCACTTGGCGGTGTCTATCACGTGCGGCTGTTTTACCGCGCCGGTTATTGCCTGCACGGGGCAGTTTCTTGCGCACAGCGTACAGCCGCGGCACTTTACGGGGTCTATGTAATAGGTGAAAAGCGCCTTGCACACTCCCGCGCGGCATATCTTCTTTTCTATATGCTCGTCGTATTCCTCACGGAAAAAGCGCAGGGTGGTAAGTATGGGGTTGGGCGCCGTCTGCCCCAGCGCGCACAGGGACGATTGCCGCATATGGTCGGCAAGTTCCTGAATCTTGGTTATGTCGTCCGGCTCGCCCTTGCCTTCGGTAATTTTGGTAAGGAGCTGTAAAAGCCGCTTGGTTCCGATACGGCAGGGGGTGCATTTCCCGCACGATTCGTCCGCCGTGAATTCCAGGTAGAACTTGGCAAGGTCCACCATGCAGGTATCTTCGTCCAGTATTATTAGTCCGCCGCTGCCCATCATGGAGCCTATGGATATAAGACTGTCGTAATCAATCGGCACGTCTATGCACTCCGCAGGGATACATCCGCCCGAGGGTCCGCCCGCCTGTGCGGCTTTGAACTTTTTGCCGTTAGGTATTCCGCCGCCTATCTCTTCCACTATTTCGCGGAGGGTGGTGCCCATGGGCACTTCCACAAGTCCCACGTTGGTTATCTTTCCGCCCAGGGCGAACACCTTGGTGCCCGTGGAGGTCTTGGTGCCTATGGAAGAAAACCACGCCGCGCCCTTCATGATGATGGGGTTTACGTTCGCCCAGGTTTCCACGTTGTTTAAGATGGTGGGCTTATCGAACAGCCCTTTTACCGCCGGGAACGGGGGACGGGGGCGCGGCTCTCCGCGGTGCCCTTCTATACTGCGCATGAGCGCCGTTTCCTCGCCGCACACGAACGCGCCCGCGCCCAGGCGTATTTCTATATCGAAATCGAACCCGGAGCCGAGTATGTCCTTGCCGAGCAGCCCGTATTCGCGCGCCTGTTTAACGGCTATCTGCAATCTTTCCACCGCCACGGGGTATTCCGCACGCACGTAAATGTAGCCGTTGTTGGAACCTATCGCATAGCCTGCTATCGCCATTGCTTCCAGCACGCAGTGCGGGTCGCCTTCCAGCACCGAACGGTCCATAAACGCGCCGGGGTCGCCTTCGTCCGCATTGCAGCACACGTATTTTATATCGCTCTGAGAAGCCTTTGCAAACGACCATTTGCGCCCGGTGGGGAAGCCCGCGCCGCCCCTCCCGCGAAGCCCCGAGGCAAGCATCTCGTTTATAACGTCGTCCGGCGTCATGGAAGTAAGCACTTTTTCAAGCGCGGCGTAATCGCCGGCGGCAATGGCCTCGTCAATATCTTCGGGGGCTATAACGCCGCAGTTGCGGAGCGCTATTCTCATCTGCTTTTTGTAAAAAGGCGTTTCGGAAAAGGGGATAATCTTCCCGTCCTTGGTGAGGGTACCCTTGTAAAGGAGTTCCTTTACTATCTCCCCGCCCTTTACGAGATGTTTTTCCGCCACGGTTTTAACGTGTTCGGGCGTCATCTGCGAGTAAAACGCGCCTTCCGGATAAACTATCATTATGGGGCCGAGGGCGCACAGCCCGAAACACCCCGTCTTTACCACGAGCACGTCGTTAATCCCTAATTCTTCGAGAGATTTTTCAAGCTGTTCTATAACTTTCATGGAGTGCGAAGATGTGCAGCCCGTGCCGCCGCAGACGAGCACCTGTTTTCTGTACCCGGTCTTTTTGGCGAGTTTTTCGCCCTCCTCCTTTATAACGCGGCGCACCTGTATAAGGTCGTGTTTTGCCGCACGTATCGCTTCTAACTGCTGGGTAGTCATTTATTTTCCCTCCCTGTACTTGTCCAGTATGCCTTTAACCATTTTGGGGGTGAGCTTGCCGTACACCTCGTCGTTCACCACCATGACGGGTGCAAGCCCGCACGCGCCCACGCAGCGGCAGCTGTCCACCGAAAAAAGCCCGTTTTCGGTGCATTCGCCGCACTTTATGCCGAGCTGCTTTTCCACTTCTTCCAAAATCTTGTCCGACCCTTTAACGTAACACGCCGTGCCCAGGCACACGCTCACGCGGTACTTTCCCTTGGGTGTGAGTGAAAACTGCGAATAAAAGGTTACCACTCCGTACACCTCGGAAAGGCTTATGTTCAGCCCCTCAGCAATGATCTTCTGCACCTCTATGGGCAGAAAACCGTAAATGCCCTGCGCTTCCTGCAAAATGTGCATAAGGCAGCCGGGCATGTCGCGCGATTCTTCGATCACGGCTTTAAGTTTTTGTTCCTGTTCGGCCGTTCCGCAGAATTTGCAATGTTTGTCCATTTTCTCCTCCTTGTTTCGCTTTTCATAGCGGCGGAATTTTGTTTTGACGGAGGCTTTCCGCGCCGGCTTACGCTTTTCGGCGGCAAAAAAAGCCAAGTATATTTATTATAGCGCAATAATGAAAATATGACAAGAAAAATTATAATATAATTTTTACCAAAATAAATTTTTTACGTGTTTGCACCAGGATAATATCATAAAGCCTCCCGAAATGTTAAGGTAATTTTTTCAGACCGGACGCCGACGGTACTTTTTTTCCGGCGGGAGGTTATGCCGGTATTTATGGCCGCGCGCTTTTTGCGTGTTGACTTTATGCCCGCGTTCTGCTATAATATATATACTTTAAGTATATACGAGGGCGCCGTATGTTTAACGATTACACCGAAACTTTTATCAGGGTGGCGGAAAGCGGTAGTTTTACCAAAGCCGCGGAACTGCTCTATATTACCCCTACGGCGGTGATGAAACAGATAAACGGGCTGGAAAACTTTCTTTCGGTAACATTGTTCGAGCGTACCAACCGCGGACTGAAACTGACAAAGGCAGGGGAAAGTTTTTTGCAGGACGCGCGTTATATTACAGAATACTGTTCCCGCGCCGTGCAGAAAGCCCGGGAAATAGAAGAAAACGAAAAGCGCAATTCAATACGGATAGGCACATCGGTCATGACTCCCGCGCGGTTCGTGCTGGATATTTGGCCGCAGATACAAAGCCGTATGCCCAGCCTTAAAATAGAACTCATACCGTTTGAGAATAATCCCGTGAACTCGCACGAGATACTGAAAAATCTGGGCAGGAACATAGACATAGTGGCGGGGCTTTATGACGAGGGGTTTTTAAGGGAGCGCGGCTGTATGGCAAAACGTCTGTACGATAAAAAACTCTTGCTCGCAGTGCCCGTTACTCACGTTCTGAGTACGGAAAAAGTTATTACGTCTGATAAATTAAAGGACAGCACGGTGCTGTTTATACGCCGCGGCTGGAACGTGTATATAGACGCGCTGCGGGACGATTTGGAGACGCGCGGCGTAAAAACCGAAGATTTCGAGATGTTCAACATGTCGGCGTATAACCGCGCCGTCTCGGAAAATTTGCCCATAATAACGGTGGAGGGATGGGAAGACGTGCATCCCCTTTTAAAACTCGTTCCTGCCGATTGGGACTACACCATTCCGTTCGGGGTATTTTACTCGCCTTCACCCACGCTGCTCGTAAAAAAATTTATAGACGAGGTGGGAAAAATTGCCGCGCCTTAAAGCCGTTTCGTTTCCGTGCGGCTCGGCGCGGTGCCTGTGGCTGCAAAATCGGTATAAACTTAAAGTTTATACGCCTTAATCAAACGGATATTTACTTGCTTTATATATCGTGTTATAATAAAAAAGTAGTTAAAAAAGGAGAATTGTCATGGCGATTTCGGACGGAGCGAAAAGGTATTGCGAGAAGATGTTCCCGGGGTATGATTCAGGGTTAAATGAGACCGACCCCGAATTTGTCGAGTTGTTCGGGAATTTCGCGTTTGACGAGGTGGTAGCAAGCGACGATCTTGACGATAAAACAAGGTTTCTTGTCATTCTGGCGGCGCTTTTGGGCTGCCAGGGGGCGGAGGAATTCCGCGTTATGCTGCCAGCCGCGCTTAATTTCGGGGTTACGCCCGCCGAGGTAAAAGAGACGGTTTATCAGGCAACGGCGTATCTCGGGATAGGCAGGGTTTATCCGTTTCTTAAAATTACAAACGAAGTGTTTTCCGCCCGCGGAGTAAAACTGCCGCTCGAAAGTCAGGGTACGACATCTGTCGGGGACAGGCTGAGCGCGGGCGAGCAGACCCAGATAGAAATATTCGGGGAGAACATGCGCGGGTTTGCGGATAAAGGCAAGGAAAACGGATACATAAACAGGTGGCTGGTAGACAACTGTTTCGGCGATTATTACACCCGCGGAGGGCTTGATTACAGGCAGCGCGAACTTATAACATTCTGTTTTCTTGCGGCGCAGGGCGGCTGCGAACCGCAGCTGACGTCGCACGCCGCGGCAAATATGCGCGTGGGGAACGACAGAGATTTTCTTGTAAAGGCAGTATCGCAATGCGTGCCTTATATAGGTTATCCCCGCTGCCTTAACGCCTTGCGCTGCGTGAACGAGGCGGCAAAAATCACAGAGGGATAGAGCCTGCGATAAATTTTACAGATAAAAAAAAGAGGGCGCGCCCTCTTTTTTTTATGTCGTTGGCGGCGGGAGTAGGGTTTTTAAAATAATAAAATTTATGCGGGCTGTTTTATTTAATTTTTAGTCGTTGAAGTTATATAATAATTTAATTATCGTATCACCGTTTTCGCGGGCAATGAGAAAACAGCCTTAGGTGAAGGATGGTTTATAAGCGGTAAAAACAACGCGCTTGACGGCGTAAAATGGATTTCGGACGGAAGGCATTTCGTAGAAGATTCAGGTAAGGTTGGGTCAGCCGCGGCTTACTATAAAAAGAAATTTATTGTAACCGAAGTTTTTGACCCGGCTGTTGTTACCATATGTTCTGTGGGGCTGCATGAATTATATATAAACGGAATAAAAGCGGGAGACAGTGTTTTGGAACCGGCTTTTACAGAGTACGATAAACTTGCATTGTACTCATCTTACAACGTTACCGAATTAATAAAGAAAGGCGAAAATACCATAGAGATAATACTCGGCGACGGCTGGTATAACCAAACCACCCGCGATACGTGGGGGGTTTTATCGTGCGCCTTGGCGCGAGTATCCTAAACTGGCGCTTACTTTCGATTGCGGTGAAGAACATTTTGAAAGCGATGAAAGTTTTTCCGTGTCTTTCGGCATGTTAAAACGGACGGCTCTGAGGCTGGGTGAAGAAATTGATTTTAATGCGGAGAGCGATTATTTTCCCGTAAGTTTAGTCCCTCCGGTCGGCGGAAAACTTGACCGCGCTTTTTTGCCGCCCATACGAGAGTGTGAGATTCTGGCTCCGATTGCGGTATACGCCGGCAACAATTGTACAATATACGATTTCGGCGTTAATATTGCCGGTTATATCAGCGCCTTTTTTAAAGGTAAAAAAGGTGAGAAGGTGCGTATAGAATATTCTGACCGAATTAAGGATGGAAAATGCGACAACGAGAGCAATTCCATGTATATTTATAATGCGGATAAGGATTATCAGACTGATATTTGCATCTTATCCGGTAAGACCGATTTTTATAAGCCTAAATTCGTCTATCACGGGTTCAGATACGTTACCGTTTCCGAAGGGGTTACGGCGGAAAACGTTAAGGCTTATTTTGTGCATACTGATTTGGTACGCGGAGGGGAGTTTAAAAGTTCGTCAAATATTTTGAACACTCTTTACGATATGAGTATCCGTGCCATTCTTTCAAATTATCACGGCTTTCCTACCGACTGTCCTCACCGTGAGAAGAACGGCTGGACGGGAGATGCGCAGCTTTCTCTTGAAACTTGTGTGTATAATTTCGATATGTATGGGGCGTATAAAAAATGGCTGGACGATATTCTGGTAAGTCAAAGAAGCTCCGGGCAGATTCCCGCAATAGTGCCGACGTGCGGATGGGGATATAACTGGGGAAGCGGACCTGCGTGGGACGCGGCGTTTTTCAAAGTAATTTATGCGCTTTACTATTATTACGGAGATGAGAAAACTGCGGAAAAAACCTATCCCGCACTGAAAAAATATTATGAATATATCTCCACATTTGCATGCGACGGACTTATTAGCGTTGGGCTTGGCGACTGGAATTATCCGAGAAAAATTTCTTTCAAAGTATGCCCTAGGGAACTTACGGATACCTGCTATTATGTTTATATGTCTGAAATGCTTACTTTTTTTGCCGAAAAATTTGCGCCGGATGAAGCTTTGAATTATCGTTTACGCGCGGAGGAAACCAAAAAAGCCATACTTGCAAAATATTCCGATGAAGACAGCCTGACCGGGCTTGCCGCACTTACGTATTTCGGTATAACGGATAAAACCGAAGAAGTGGTGCGCTATCTGGAAAATAACGGCTTTGTGTTCCATACCGGAATTCTGGGAGCAAAATTTGTACTTTCCGTATTAGGTAGAGCCGGCCTCACCGATTTGGGCGTTAAACTCTTGTCCCGGACGGAATATCCGTCTTTCGGCTTCTGGATAAAGCAGGGACAGACCACGCTGTGCGAGGACTTTGAACTTACAAATTCGCTCAATCATCATATGTACAGCCCTGTTGCGGAGTTTATGATGAGATATATCTGCGGTATAGAAGTCAGGCAAAACGGCGCGGTGGAGTTTAATCCTGTACTTCCTCAATGTATGGATTACGCCGCAGCATCGGTAACTACGGTAAGAGGCAGGTTTGAAATTTCCTTGAAGAGGACGAAGGGCAAAATTGATGTTAAAATAAAAATATCGGAGGGTACGGAATCTGCTTTAAACGGCGTAAAATTTAACGAAAGCGAAAACAACATAGAAATTTAAAACGCAGCGTAAATATTTATTTAATATATACTCGCGTTTGGTATATTTTTATAACTTTCGATTATAACTTCACTCTTCAATTATAACTTTAATTTGTCGCGCGAATAATAGCGGCGGTACGGCTTGTAGTTATTTATTTTGTATAGAAATTTGTTTAAGTCCGTACGGAAAAAATTACTCATCTTGTTCATAAAATCAAAATTCAGAAGAGCAAAATCGGTAAGTCAGGAACGGCGTTTGTTTATTGCGGGTTAGACGTTTCGGGATTCGGCCCCATGGTCTTTCTCAACACGAGGGAACTTTTTACTTCGGTCTTCTGAATAACGCACATTGATGGGTTATCGGTTTTCTGCATCAGCCGGTCAACGAGCAGGCGGCACATCACGTCTATATGATTGTCCACGCTGGAAAGCATTATGCTGTCGTTGGCGGCAATGTCGCTGTTATCCATGCCGGCAATAGAATAATCCTGCGGGGCGGAAAGTCCCTCGGCTTTGGCGCAGCGCATGGCGCCTATCGCAATGTCGTCGTACGCGGCAAGGATTGCCGTGGGGCGTTCGGGAAGGGATAAAAGTTTTTTCATACTTTTATATCCGGCGGCTTCGTGTCTGAGATCGGAACGGATGACATAGTCTTCGGTTACGGGCAGATTATAGTATTTCATGGCTTTTCTGAAATTTTTTTCTTTTGACACGGTATTTTTTTCCCCTATGAAAGCTATTTTTTTATGCCCCGATATTTTAAAATTGAATATTACTTCGCATATTCCCGTGAAAAATTCAGGATAAACCGAATCGGCAAACGGATCGCTTTTTGCGGAAGAATACATTATAGGCACGGAACTGTATTTTTTTGCCGACCTTGCCGAACCGAAAATTATAATTCCGTCCGATATTTTATCGGAAGAATAATATTTGATGAGTTTTTCGCATCTTTCCTCGGAAAAGCCGTCTTCCGAAAAGACCGCGACAGCGCTTTTCCGAAAGAGATAGTCCGACAATAAAGACATTATGTTTACATACAGCCCGCTGTTGAATTCCGGCAGGATGACGGCTACCGTTTTATGGTTTTTGGGGGACTTGTAAAAACATTCCAGCACTCCCATTTCTTCTGCCAGCGTCAATATTTTGGATCGCGTTTCCGGCTTTATGTCCGTTGCGCCGGAAAACGCCTTAGACACCGTTGCGGGGGAATATCCGATAAGCCCTGCGAATTTTCTGAGCGTAATATTCATTTGCTGTTCCTTTTTATTGATATAAAACAAGTATAACAGATTAAAAGGTTGCGGTCAAGAATTACGAAACAGTTTCGTAAACATATCTATTGACATCACGCCTGATTATTATATAATTAAAAGGTAAACCGACAAAAAGGAGAATGGATATGGCTTTTAAAATAGGTTGGGCAGAAGTGGATATTACGCCGGCAAAAGGCACGAAGATAGGGCTTAGCGGGCAGTTTTTCGAACGAATTACCGACGAGGTGGAAAGTCCCGTAACGGTAACGGCGTTTGCGCTGGAATGCGGTGATGACAGAATGGTTATAGCGTCATGCGACCTGGTGGGAATAGGCAAAAACCTGCATGAGATGGTGAAAGAGCGCGTGCAGGCAAAATATCCCGAACTCAAAGGCAAAGTCATTACAAACGCCATACACACGCACACATCTTACGTATATAACAGAAAGAATACCGACACGGGTTCCGCGCTGGACGTGCTTAAAAAGCTGCTGCCGAAAGGAATGGAATATAAACCCCTCGTTTCAAGCGACAAAATGCTGGATCCCGAAATTGCTCTCAACTTTCTTGCGGATAAAATTTCCCTGGCGGTTGTGAGCGCATGGGAAAACAGAACCGAAGGATATTATGCCGGGGCGTTCGGCAGGGCTGCCGTGGGAATGAACAGAAGAGTATGTTATGACGACGGGACCGCCAAAATGTGGGGGGATACCAATCTTGCCAATTTTGAGGAACTTGAGGCGGGAAACGACAGCGGTATAGAGATCATATACACTTTTGATAAGGACAGGGAGTTAAACGGGGTCATAGCCAACGTGGCGTGCCCCGCGCAGGTTGTGGAGCACAGGAATTTTATATCTTCGGACTATTGGGGAAAGGTGAAAGAGAATTTAAGGAAGCATTTCGGGAGGAATATATTCGTACTCGGGCTTTGTTCCGCCGCGGGAGATCTTTGCCCGCGCGACCTGATTAGGTGGGTGAACCCCGAAACCCCGATAGACGATCCCAATATACACCGTGAAGATTATATAGAACGCCGCGCAGATCCTTCCATGTTCGACATTTCGGGTTTGAAAGTCGTGGGGAGAAGGATATCGGGCGAACTCATAGCGGTATACGAGGAGCTGGATAAATCGGCGCTGAAAAACGAAGGGCCGTTTATTCACCGTACGGAAGAAATGGTGTTGCCGTTGCGGAGGGTAACCATAACGGAGTATAACGAAGCGCTGGAAAAAATAGAGAACTACATCGAAAAAAACAAAGGCAGGGCAATGACTTTTGAGGACAATGCCAAAATGCACATATATGCAGGAACCCTGGCGCGCTATAAATTTCAGCAGAAAAACGAAACTTTTACGGAAGAGATTCATATAATACGGCTCGGAGATATGGCTATGGCAACCAATCCGTTTGAACTGTTTTTGAATTACGGCAATAAGATCCGCGCGAGGAGCAGGGCAAAACAGACGTTTCTCATACAGCTTGCCTGCGGGGCGGACGGGTATCTGCCCACCGCAAAAGCCGAAAGGGGCAGTCATTATTCGGCGTATGTGTCGAGCGGGATAACCGGGCACGAAGGCGGCGATATACTCGTAAGGGAAACCCTCACGCTTATAAACGGTATGTTCAGGGAATAATCGGTTATGAAATTCAGTGTGATTGCCGCGGGGGACTGCCTTTTTACGGCGGCGTTTCCCGAAGCGTATAAACAAAAAAGGAAGGAATTGGATCGGTTTTTAAGCAGTGCGGACGTGCGGCTTGCCAATCTCGAAACCAACCTGTCCGATTTCGGAGGATATTGTAACCAGTATTCGGGCGGCACCTGGCTGAATACCCGCAAGGAATTGTTCCGTCATCTGGAAACGTTCGGGTTCGATTTTTACGGCACTGCCAACAACCATTGCATGGATTACGGTTACGGCGGGCTGCTCTCCACCGCGGACTTTCTGGAAAGCAGGGGGATAGCGCATGCGGGCACGGGCAGGAGCCTTGAAGAGGCGGAACGTGCAGCCGAATTTACGGTAAACGGCGTCAGATACGCGGTGTTCGCGGTGGACGCGATAAAAATGCTGCCGTCCATGGCGGGGAACGGCAGCAGGATATTTGCCGCCCGCCCCGGAGTGAATTATCTTCGTCATACCGCCAGATATAAGGCGGATGCGGAGGATATGGCGGCGCTTAAACGGATAGCCGCAAAATGCGGTATAAATTTTGCGCGCGATTTTTCTGTAGCTACGGGTTACGCCTTGCCCGACAAAGAGGGTGAATTCACTTTCGGGCAGGCGGTGTTCACAAGTGATGCCGCGGCGGCGGATACCGAATGCGATAAAACCGATCTTGCCCGTATTATCGGCGGCATAAAGAAGAAAAAAGAAGAGGGATGCAAAGTGTTCGTGCTCATACACTGCCACGATAACGACGGGACTTCGCATTCCCGCCCGCCCCGTTATTTAAAAGAGTTTGCGCATGCTGCGATAGACGCGGGCGCAAAGGCGGTTTTCGGCGGAGGCTGCCACGAATTGCGCGGCTTGGAAATTTATAACGGTTTTCCCGTATTCTATTCTTTGGGAGATTTTATCTTGCAGTTGGCGCGGGTGGAACATCTTCCGCCTGACTATATGGAAAAATACGGGTTGGACGTGAATTCTTCCGCCCGTGAGGGGCTTTCCGCGCGCGAGGGCAAAAAACGCGCGGGATTGAGATATAAAGAGGAAAATTTCCTTACGGTGCTTCCGAAAATAACTTTCGACGAAAAGGGCGTTACCGACATAACGCTTATGCCCGTGGAACTGGCGTTTCTCCCCGAAAGGGAAGAAGACGAAGGGTTGCCCGCCTTTGCCGCGGGAGAACAGGGCGAAAAGATATACGGTATCTTAAAACGGCTTTCCGCGCCGTTCGGTACCGATTTGGTTTTTGAAAGCGGGCTGATAAAGGTAAAAATTTAATTTTTAAGAGTGAATAGATATGGAACAGAAGAAAATACGGGAGTATGTGGAAAAACATAAGGACTTTATACTTAAAGCCGAAAGGGAACTTTGGAAGATGCCCGAGGCGGGGTATAAGGAATACAAGACGGACGCGTATATGAAAAAGGCGTTCCGCGACCTCGGATATAATCTTACGGAAGCCGGGGATATAACCGGGTTTTATACGGTAATCGACACGGGAAAGTCGGGGCCTACGGTGCTTGCGCTTGCCGAACTGGACGCGCTTTATTGCAGCGAGCACCCGGAATGCGATAAGGTTACGGGCGCGGTGCATGCCTGCGGACATCATGCTCAGTGCGCCGCCATGCTGGGGCTTGCGGCGGCGCTTAAAGAAGAGGGCGCGCTTGCGGGGCTTTCGGGGAAAATAAAGCTTTGCGTCGTGCCCGCGGAAGAAGGCGTGGACATAAATTACCGCATGAATCTTATAAAAGAGGGAAAGATAACTTTCGCTTCCGGCAAGCAGGAGTTTATAGCGCGCGGGTATTTTGACGACGTGGACGCCGCTTTTATGGTGCATACCGATATTACCAAAAAACCGGATGAAATTTTCGGGAAGTCCGCCGGGCATAACGGTCTTATAAGAAAGAGGATAGAGATACGCGGCAAGTCCGCTCACGCGGGCGCATATCCCTATGAGGGGATAAACGCGTTAAACGCGGCTATGCTTGCCATAAGCGCCGTAAACAACCTGCGCGAAACGTTTAAGGATGAAGACCGCGTGCGTTTCCACCCCATAATAACCGAAGGGGGCGAGGCGGTGAACGCCGTGCCCGAAAAAGTGGTGATGGAAAGTTACGTGCGCGCGGCAAACGCCCAAGCAATAACGGAGGCGAACAGGCGCATAAACCGCGCCGTGTCGGCAGCGGCGGCGGCAAACGGTTGCTCGGTGCATATAAGCGACATTGCGGGGAGCGACCCGCTGTACGAAAACCCCGAACTTACCGATCTTTGCATAGAGGTGTTTGAAGAGATAGGCGGCAAGGGCTGCTATAATTCCGATTATAAAAAGCGGTGGTCGGCGTCCTCCACGGATATGGGAGACGTTGCCGCCAATTTCCCGGGCATACATCCTTACTGCGTGGGCGCGGAGGGCACCTCTCACGGCGCGGATTATCGCATAACCGATCCCGTAAAGGCTTGCGTCAATTCGGCATTGCTGCAATTCACGCTTATACACAGGCTTTTGGAAAACGGCGGGAAGCGCGCAAAGGAGATAAAGGCAAAGTTCAAACCCGTTTATCCATCTATAAAAGATTATTTGGAATTTAAAAAATCGCAGACGGCGGAGAACGATACCGTAATACAGAACGGCGACGGCAGCATAACCGTACTTTAACCAACCGTATTTTAACCCTTGCTTTGGGCGTATCAGGCGTATCTACGGCGCACGGTGCTAAAAGTAAAACAAAAAAATATATTAACTCAAACGGAGATTAAAAAATGAAGATAGCTTTTGCAGGTTTCGGGGAAGTCAACACCCCGATAGAGGTCATAGAGAGAAAATGTAAAAATGCGGCGGCAGAGCTCGAAAAGGCGGGGGCGGAAGTCTTTGCGTATTATCCCATAAGAGACGATTATGAAGAAACCTGTATAAACGGCGCGTTGAAGTTTTTTTCCGCCAAGCAGTTCGACGCCATGGTGCTTTGCGTGGCGGGGTGGATACCCACTCACGCAATAATGAAGGTGGCGGAGGAATTCAAGCATAAGCCCATGGTGTTGTGGGGGCTTTGCGGTTGGTATGAGGAAGGGCACCTCGTAACCACGGCGGATCAGGCGGGCACAAGCGCCGCGCGCTTTGCGCTTGCCGCCGCAGGGTATAACTTTAAGTATGTTTACGAGGTGGTGAATGCGCCTTCCAAGGCAAACGAGGTAATATCGTTCTGCCGCGCCGCACAGGTAAAAAACAATTTGAAAAGAGCCAAGATAGGGCAGATGGGTTACCGCGATATGCAGCTTTACGGTACCCAGTTCGACGGGCTTGCCGTAAAACGCTGTTTTGGCACCGAGATAGAGTGTTTTGAAATGCTCGAAGTAGTGCAGCGTGCCGAAAAACTTTCCGAACGGGAGATAAAGGCGGCGGAAGAAAGAATTATGCGCTGGAAATTCTTAAAAGCCCCGGACATGGGCGCCGTAAACAAAGCGGCAAAATATTATCTCGCAATAAAGCAAATTGCGGACGAGCGAGGCTATTCGGCACTCTCGTTAAAGGACGTTGACGGTTTTAAAAAGCTTTTGGGTTTTCCGCCTGCACCCGTATTTACACTGTTTGCGGAAGACGGAATGAGCACTATCCCGGAAAACGACTGCATGGGCAACCTTACGCAGATAATAGTGAAGGGCATTACAGGTCAAATAGGCGCCTATCTTGAATTTTATGAATTTTTTAACGACGGAGTTCTGGCAGGCGTACCGGACTATATTCCCAAGGAAATAACCGAAGGAGAGACCACGGTGCTTCCGGCGGCGTTCGGCGAGTTGAGTCAGGGACTTTTGAACGTATCCCGCGTAAAGCAGGGCAAACTTACCATGTGCAGATTGGCGTGCGTTGACGGGAAGTTCTTTATACATATTGTTAAAGGAGAGGGCAAAACGCCCGAGCGTTGGGAAGAATGCGGTTGGGATAAACCCGCGCCTCAGCTTCCGGGGCTTAAAATTTTGCTTTCGGATACCGAAGATTTTGCCCGGAAGGTGCTTGGTCAGCATTACATAATCTCTTACGGGGACAATGCGGCGGCAATATCGGAGTTTTGCGCCCTCAACAATATATCGGTGATATGATCTATAAAAGTTAAAATTATCTGCCGGTAATAAGTAAAAGCAGTTATATGTTTTCGGCAGCGCTTTGGGCAAAAAGAGCAACCGCTTGCAAAAATCGGTTGCTCTTTTTTATTTTGGTTTCATTATTAAAAAGAGCAAAAAACGATGAAGACAGATTTACGCGGCAAACATTTATTTGCGTGAAAGTCAATATATGTGTCAGGTTTTTCCTTGATTATTGTTTTAAATTATGTCATAATATTATTTATAAGAGCCGCAAGTTAGGGAAGTACCGTATTGAATACTTTGGCCGGAAAAAATTTTGTATATTAAAAAGGAGCAACAAATGAATTGCTATAATCAGGCAAGTATTGATAATTTAGATAAAGATAAAAAAATTTCCGGTTCTTATACAGACTGTCAAATCATACTTCCTCGAATAGATATGGCGATGCTTACCAAATATAATTCTTATATTCTTGAAGATTATATTTTTGATATTGAAACACTTGGTTTAGAGAAATCTTGGACGAATATATTATCTTATGTGCTTAATGACGGAAATAATAAATTTTTGTCAACAGAAAATTTTGCCGAATTGTATGAAATAGGCCTTGCGATACAAGATAAATATGCAAAAAAGGAAAGCGGGCAGTATTATACACCTGATGATGTTGCAACAGTAATGTCAAAATGGTATAAAGATTTGCAGGGGGAAGCCATTTGTGATGTTGCATGTGGTACGGGTAAACTTATACTGACCTACTTGGATATTATCGGCTATGAAAAGGCCCGTTCTTTATTGCAAAAAGGATTAGTATATCTCTTTGATAATGATAAAGTTGCCTTAACCATCTGCAAGACAATTCTTGTTTGTAAATACGGACGTGATATAGAAAATAAAATAAATGCAATATACTGTGATTTTTTATCCAAAGACATCACATTGCCGAATAACTGCAAAGTTATCTCGAATCCGCCTTATTCTTCTGTTAATACAGTCTCTGATACATGGGAATCGACGGAAGTAGCTAAAAAAACAAAAGAATTATATGCGATATTTATGGAGAAAATCATTGCTCAAAGTAAATGCTCGGTGATTATTACACCGTATAGTTTTCTTGGAGGAAATAAATTTTATTCTTTGAGGAAAATCATGAATCGTTATAATGGATTTGTGGTTTCTTTCGACAATGTTCCGGGCAATGTTTTTTGCGGCCGCAAGCACGGTATTTTTAATACTAATACAGCCAACTCTGTGCGAGCGGCCATTACCGTTGTTGAAAACAAAACAGATATAAAGGGTTTTAAATTTTCCCCGCTTATCAGATTTAAAAATGAAGAAAGAGCGGCATTATTTGATACACATGTTCTAGAATCTTTTATTGATGAAAAATATCAAATCGTAAATAATGACAGCACAATGTATCAAAGGTGTGTAAAGTCCCTTTCGGATGTTTGGACAAAGTGGAATACGATAAGCAAGAAAATATTGAAGAATTATATATCGCAGAATGGCGAATATACACTATCAATGCCTAATACTTGCAGATATTTTACCACTGCTTCAAGCGGCATCATGAATCGGAACGGTCAGATCGTTTTATCTTTTAATGACAAACATATATTTGATTATATTTTCTGTATGATAAATTCTTCATTTGTTTATTGGTATTGGCGGACTTATGACGGCGGAATTACTTTTCCTAAAGGATTACTGTTGAATATGCCTGTATTCTATGACAAATTAACAGATGAAGATATACAGTTTTTTGATGAGATGGCTGATATAATGATTGAGTGTGCAAATAAATATACTGTTACTAAAAACAATGTCGGTGTTCAGGAAAATATAAAATATCCAAGATGGTATAGAGATAAAATTAATAGAAGGTTATTAGATATTCTAGAATGTAATATTAGTGAAAAAGAATTTGATATTATCCATTCGAATATGGCTTTAGAGGTAAACTTATGATAATCCCGTTAACAAAACTGCAAAAGGAAATTATGCAAGATTTTTATCGTATTTCTGCTACTAAAGTGATTTTTAATAAATCAGAACGTAACATATTATGGAAGAGAGCAACGGCTAGAGATTCTAATTTAAACTTTGAATTATTAAAAGAGAAATGTCCGGCACTTGAACATCAAATTCAAAGAAGCTATATAACTAGGCGCAATATACAATCAGCTGTTTTCAGTGAATGTGTTTATGCTCAAACATTTGCAAACATGATGGGGCTTGAACTGTTTGTTAATTGTTTTGAAGACAATGATTTTATTCCTGTGTCTATTATTAATTTATTGTATTCATATCATCTTGTTCCCAGGTATGTTTATTCCGCCGCGGATAAAAGCAGAATGCTTATTCAGGCGGGTGGTTGTGACGGTATAGATAGTGCGTTGATTACAGTAGTTGATTTAGTTATATATACTATTGAATTTAAAGAACCTGGTGCAAAAACAAGTGAACCAGATTTGCCCAAATATAAAGAGGATGGTATTTTAGTTGTTACTGATAAGTGGCTAGAAAATTATCCACAGTTTAGGGCAATGCTGGCTGAGCAAGAAGGACTAAATTTCTTTGAAATAATGGGACATAATATTAAAAATTTCACTAAAGAAAGTATCGATATGGCGGTGTCAAATTGTTATACATACACAAAGAAATATGCAGATGTCATTTGTACAGAAGATATAATGGGAAATTTGGTGATGATCCCAACCAATCAAGTCTCGGTTTGGGCAGATATTGAGGGAGAAATTCGTCCAGCAGGAAGAAATCATTATAATGTTTGGACTCCTATTGCATTAAAAAGATTCCTTTTGCAAAAGGGCGCATTGATTAATGGTGATATGGTAACAATAAATAAGCACAATCTTGAAG
The DNA here is from genome assembly GCA_949288785.1 of uncultured Eubacteriales bacterium. Taxonomy (GTDB): domain Bacteria; phylum Bacillota; class Clostridia; order Christensenellales; family Borkfalkiaceae; genus UBA1259. Next base: position 97,317 of record CASELQ010000012.1, read on the forward strand.
AGAGAAGAGAGCGTGGAGGAAATAGAAGGGTTTCTGGTTACAAGGTTACTCCACTTTTCTTTATCTATGTTAGCGACTGTACTGAAAATAATGATATTTTAAGCTTTAATATTAATAAAATGCGGCAACTTAATCCTACCGTTGCAGGCAAAATATTTTTTAAAAAACTTTTGTATAATGACGTAAAAACATATTACGGGTTTTGAAAGACAAATGAAAATTGATATTTTTAATACAGATAAAAAGTACGATATTATTTATGCTGATCCGCCATGGGCATATTTATGGGGTAAAGGTGAAACAGGGGGTAATTTCTGTCCCGAAAAACATTATCGCACAATGTCAACGGAAGAAATCTGCCGGCTCGGCGATACAGTAAAAAAACTCCGCAATAAAAATTGTGCCCTTTTTATTTGGGTTACCATGCCTTGCCTTCCGGATGTTTTTAAGGTTATTTCAGCATGGGGATTTAAATATAAGACATGTGCTTTTACCTGGATAAAGACTAAAAAAGACGGAACACCATTATCGGGAATGGGCAGTTATACAAAGGCGAATGCGGAACTTTGTCTGCTTGCCATGAGAGGGCATATAAAAAGTGTGGACAAAACAATACCGCAGGTTTTAATGTATCCTCGTTTGGGACATTCGGTCAAACCGGATGAAATTATGAGACGCATTGAATTGCTTTTCGGCCTGGATACGCAAAGAATAGAACTGTTTGCCAGGCGCCGGGTTGACGGATGGGATTGTTGGGGCAACGAAGTCTGAGATTAAAGCAGTTTATAATAAATCCGATTGGCGATATATTGCGTCTCCGGGTTGGTATTAAACAGTTAGTTGCGTTTTAAACATGTGGAACGAGCGCGTTAAAACATAACTGACGTTATATAAAAAATCTTTTAACTCTGTTTTGCTTAAACGATTAATATCAGCAAACTGCTCGGGTTGTTGATATTATAATATAAATAAAAGAGCCGATAGCATAAATGGGGAATTTAGTAACAAAATGTATTAAATACATAAAGTCAGTATAACTATATAAAGAAAAACGCACGTTTTTAGCATTTTTTGCCCAAAAACATGCGTTTTTTCACTTTGGCGGAGAGGAGAGGATTCGAACCTCCGATACCTTTCGGTATACTCGCTTTCCAAGCGGGCACATTAGACCACTCTGACACCTCTCCGCGCGTAACGGGTCGCACTCTATTCTAATATATTTTAAAATAAAAAGCAACTTAATTGTGCGGTTATGCAAAAAAATATTTTGGAAAAAATTTATATCAAATCTATATACTTTTGCCGTAGTTTGCGCTATAATTATAGCAACCTCGAAAAATGGCCTGACGCAGTATTCCGCGCGAGTATTTTGCGGGCGCGTGTTTGGCGGGAACCGGGATATTTCTGACGGGCTTTTGAGGTAATGCGGGTTATATATGATTTTCATATTGCCGGTATTTTTCGGGCGGGCAAGCACCGCGGGGAGAACGTGCGGAATTTAATAAATTTTCAAAAGTTTGCCGTACTTCCGAAAGCATGTTAAACTCCGTAAATTGAGCAGAAGCTGCCCGAAACCTGAATGCGGAAAGAGTTCGTTATAACCGAACAAACCGTGCAATGATCCGTAAAACCGATACGATAAGCGAAAAACGGCATAAAAGGGAATAAACCTGCGCCTGCCGCACGGAAAGTGCGGCAGGCGCATGTTTTAAAAAACACAATATATTGTGGTTGTTTAAAATTTTTTCAACAAAATATTGATATAAACCCTTGACAAAAATGCCGAAGGGTGTTATAGTAATATCGTTCACAATTTTACGGGAGGAGAAAGAGATGTTTCAGGTAAAAAAGAGAGACGGCAGCCTTGTGGAATTTGACATGTCCAAGATAGCGACTGCGCTTTCCAAGGCGTTTAATGCCAAACAGGTAAATTATACGGCAGATATTTTGAACATGCTCACGCTGCGCGTTTCGGCAGATTTTTCCAAAAAGATTAAAGACAACGTGATAAGCGTGGAAGATATTCAGGACAGCGCCGAAGTAGTGCTTATACAGGCGGGATACGTAGACGTTGCAAAGAGTTATATACTTTACCGCAAACAGCGGGAAAAGGTGCGCAACATAAAGGAGACGCTGGTAGACTATAAAAAGATAGTGGACGATTATCTTAAAGTTTCGGACTGGCGCGTAAAGGAAAATTCCACGGTTACCTATTCGGTGGGCGGGCTTATTCTCTCCAACTCCGGCGCGGTTACCGCCAATTACTGGCTTTCCGAGGTGTATGACGAGGAGATAGCGAACGCCCACAGAAACGCCGATCTGCACATACACGACCTTTCCATGCTTACGGGGTATTGCGCGGGCTGGTCTTTGCGTCAGCTCATAAAAGAGGGGCTGGGCGGCGTGCCCGGCAAAATAACCTCTTCGCCGGCGTCGCATCTTTCCACGCTGTGCAACCAGATGGTCAACTTTCTGGGAATAATGCAGAACGAATGGGCGGGTGCGCAGGCGTTTTCTTCTTTCGATACTTACCTTGCGCCTTTCGTAAAGGTGGATAACCTCAGTTACAGAGAGGTAAAACAGTGCATACAGTCCTTTATTTACGGCGTGAACACGCCCTCGCGCTGGGGCACGCAGTCTCCGTTTACCAACATCACGCTGGATTGGGTGGTGCCTAACGACCTTGCGGAGATGAACGCCATAGTGGGCGGCAAGGAGATGGACTTTAAATATAAAGACTGCGTGAAAGAGATGGCTATGGTGAACAAGGCGTTCATCGAGATAATGATAGAAGGAGACGCCAACGGCAGGGGCTTCCAGTATCCCATACCTACGTATTCCATCACGCGGGACTTCGACTGGTCTGAGACCGAGAACAACAAACTTCTTTTCGAGATGACCGCAAAGTACGGCACTCCGTATTTTTCCAACTATATAAATTCTGACATGGAACCTTCCGACGTGAGGAGCATGTGCTGCAGATTGAGGCTCGACCTCCGCGAACTGCGCAAAAAATCCGGCGGATATTTCGGCAGCGGCGAGAGCACGGGCTCGGTGGGCGTGGTTACCATCAACATGCCGAGGATAGCCTATCTTTCCAAGACGGAGGACGAGTTTTACGAGCGCCTTGCCCATCTTATGGACGTGGCTGCCCGCTCCCTTAAAGTAAAGAGGGATACCATAACCAAACTGCTGGACGCGGGGCTGTATCCCTATACCAAGCGGTATCTCGGCACTTTCAACAATCACTTCTCCACCATAGGTCTGGTAGGCATGAACGAAGCCTGCCTCAACGCAAAGTGGATAGGCAAGGACCTTGTGGCGCCGGAAGCGCAGGCGTTTACCAAGAACGTTCTCAACTTTATGCGCAACAAACTTTCGGACTATCAGGAGATGTACGGCGACCTTTATAACCTGGAAGCTACTCCCGCGGAATCCACGTCTTTCCGCCTTGCCAAGCACGACAAGAAGAGGTATCCCGACATAATAACCGCTTCCGACTGCTCCAAGACCCCGTATTACACCAACAGTTCGCACCTGCCGGTAGGGTTTACGGACGATATTTTTTCCGCGCTCGACATACAGGACGATTTGCAGACCCTTTATACTTCGGGCACGGTATTCCACGCCTTTTTGGGGCAGAAACTTCCCGATTGGAAGGCGGCGGCAAACCTCGTCCGTAAGATAGCGGAAAACTACAAACTGCCGTATTACACCATGTCTCCCACGTATTCGGTATGCGCCGACCACGGCTATATACCGGGAGAAGTGTATAAGTGCCCCGTGTGCGGCAAGACCACCGAGGTATACAGCCGCATAACCGGATATTACCGCCCGGTGCAGAACTGGAACGACGGGAAGCGCGCCGAGTTTGCGGACAGAAAGGTATACGATATAGCCAACTCGCATTTCCACGCGAGGAACGCGGCTGGCGGAGCGGACAAGAAAGAGGAACACGCGTCCGCAGTTATAACCGAGCCGCTGCTCTTTACCCGCAACGGCTGCCCCAACTGCAAGACCGCTAAGATGATGCTGGACAAGGCGGGGATAAAATACGGCGTTGTGAACGCGGAAGAGGATAAGGAGACCACTTTAAAATACGGCGTTAAAAAGGCGCCCACCCTGCTTGTACCGGAGGGGGACGGGTTTAAGACCTTTGACAATGCCAGCGAAATAAGAAAATATTTAGAGAGCGTGAGCGTGGGCTGATGTACGACATAATTGTTATAGGCGGTGGCGCGGCGGGCATGACCGCCGCGCTGTACGCCCTGAGAGGCGGTAAAACCGTGCTTATATTGGAGAGCGAAAGTCTCGGCGGGCAGATAGCCACTTCGCCGCGGCTTGAGAACTTTCCTTCGGTAAAGGCGATGAGCGGAGAGCAGTTTGCGGATAACCTGTTTGAACAGATTTCCGCCATGGGCGCCGAGTTCGAGATAGAAAAAGCGGTGGACGTGATAAAGCGGGAGGACGGGTTTTTTACCGTTAAGACCGAATACAAAGAATACGAGGCAAAATCGGTAATTATAGCCGCGGGAGTAAAGCATAAGCACCTTAGAACAAAGTCTGAAAGAGAGGACCTTGTGGGGCACGGCGTGTATTATTGCGCCATATGCGACGGGGCTTTTTATAAGGGAAAAGAAGTGGCAGTTATAGGGGACGCGAATACCGCCCTTCAATACGCGCTCCTTTTGTCCGGCTACTGCAAGAAGGTATACGTTTATACGCTGTTCGATAAATTTTTCGGGGAAAAAGCGCTCGTCAAGGCGTTGCGCGCCAAGGACAACATAGAAGTGCGCCCCAACACATCGGTAATAGATTTTATAGGCGACAAAGAGCTTTCCGCCATAGAGTACAAGGACGCGGAAGGCAATATAAAACGGCACGAGATACCCGCCGTATTCGTGGCGATAGGTCAGGTGCCTGATAACGGAGCCTTCTCAAAAGTAGCCGATCTGGATAAGGACGGGTATATAACGGCGGATGAAAATTGCCGCACCCGTACCGAGGGTGTGTTTGTGGCGGGGGACTGCCGCACCAAGGCCGTCCGCCAGGTGGTAACCGCCGTTGCGGACGGGGGCGTTGCCGCAACGAACGCCTGCATTTACCTTGAAAGCCTGGAAGGCTGACGGCAGGTGGTAGGCAGGTGGTAGGTAAAAGCCCGCATTACAGCCGCGCCGAGACCCTTTATACAGCGAATGCGCGTTTTACATGGCAATGAGAAACTTCCGAAACCCATAATAATTTTAAAAGGACCCTTTCGGCGATTACCGTTGCCGGAAGGGTTATTGTTTAATTAAGCCCGGAGCAGATATATGGAGTATATTATATAATGTTTAAAACGATTTTATTCGACCTGGACGGGACGCTTACCGACCCGTTTGACGGGATAACCGGTTCCGTCATATACGCGCTTAAAAAATTCGGGATAGAGGAGCATGATAAAAACAAATTAAAGCCCTTTATCGGGCCGCCGCTTGCAGAGTCCTTTACGGCTTTTTACGGGTTTTGCGAAAAGGACGCGCTTAAAGCCGTGGAATATTACCGCGAGTATTTCGGGGAAAAGGGTATTTTTGAAAACAGGGTATACGAGGGTATAGTCCCGGCGCTGATTGCCCTGAAAGAGAGTGGCTGCGGACTTTTTGTGGCTACTTCCAAGCCCGAGAAGTTTGCCGTTAAGATAATAAGGCACTTCGGGTTGGAGCGGTATTTTTCGGGAATATGCGGGGCAACGGACGCCCTTTCCGGCAACTCCAAGTCGGAGGTTATTAAAAGCGCGCTTGAAAGATATAAAATTACCGATAAGCCGGAGATTTTGATGGTAGGCGACCGCCGGCACGATATAGAGGGCGCAAAGGCGAACGGGGTAATGTCGGCGGGAGTGCTGTACGGTTACGGGGACATGAGCGAACTTATCGGGGCGGGCGCGGATTTCCTGGTTAAAACGCCTTTTGACCTGGCGCCCCGTATTTTGGCGGCGGAATAAAAAGTTTTTTGTATTCATATGTTCATATGCGCGCCTGAGGCAAAAAACAAAACGGTAAAAAAACTGGTGCCTTAAATTTAATTTAAATTTTAAAATAGCTTGCCAAACGGCTGCCCGGCGTGTTAAAATAATAAAAATGTAAAGTCCGGCGGGCACAGCCGGTAAAGCGGGAGCGGGAATGGAAAAGGTTTGCGTTATAAAAAGGATACATATATCTGCACCCCTTATTTTTCCAACCTTTCTTTTTGGCGTTTGCGGCGGAGCAGCCGCTTTTTCGAAGTCCTGACAAGGGCTTCTTTTTTTATGCGCGGACAGTGGGAACAAGCCGTATTATTACGGAAAAAATAAAGATTCACGGAGGAATCACAAATGAACAAAAACGGTCTGGTATATGACGTAAACGAAAGGCCGCCGTTCGGTAAGAACCTGGTATATGCCTTTCAGCAGTTGCTGGCGATAATCGCCGCAACGGTGCTTGTGCCTATGGTGGTGGACCCGCAGGGGACCTATCTCAATCAGGCGGCGGCACTTATCGGTGCGGGCGTGGGAACGCTCGTGTATATTCTGTTTACAAAATTCAGAAGTCCGGTGTTTTTGGGCAGTTCGTTCGCGTTTATCACGCCTATGATCACTGCGCTCACTTTCGGTTGCTGCGGAATAATTTTAGGCGCGATAATCGCGGGGTTGGTTTATACCGTAATAGCGATAGTTGTTAAATTCGTGGGCGCGGGCTGGCTCAATAAACTTATGCCGCCCGTAATAATAGGCCCCACCGTGGCGCTCATAGGTCTTTCCCTTTCCGCTTCCGCCATGAATAACCTGATGAATATATCGGTAAGCACGGCAAACTACAATCTGCTCGCCATACTCGTGGGTATAGTAACCTTTCTCGTAACGGTCATAGCCTCCGTAAAGGGCACCAAGGGCATGAAGATGATACCTTTCGTCATCGGCGTTGCGGCGGGGTACGTGCTTGCCGTGATAATAACCCTTATAGGTTATAATGCGTGCGGGGCGGAATATTGCAGACTGGTGGACTTTTCAGCCTTTGCCTCCGTTGCAGATTTTAATAACTGGATTCCCGATATAACCATTGTGGGCGCTATTGAAGAACTTGTTTCGGGCGATATGAAACTGGACGGCGCGGGCGTGCTTTCGGTGCTGCTGGCGTTTGCGCCCGTTGCGCTGGTGGTGTTCTGCGAACACGTTGCCGATCACAAGAACATAAGTTCCATAATCAAAAAAGATCTCCTTACCGATCCCGGTCTGCACAGGACCCTTTTGGGCGACGGTATAGGGTCTATTGCCGGCGCGCTCATGGGCGGCTGCCCCAACACCACTTACGGCGAGTCCATCGGCTGCGTTGCAATAACCAAAAACGCCTCTGTATGGACGATATTTACCACCGCAATAATGTGCATAGTGCTTGCGTTCATATATCCCGTTATGGTGTTTATAGAAAGTATTCCCACCTGCGTGGTCGGCGGGATATGCATTGCGCTTTACGGGTTTATAGCGGTATCCGGGCTCAGGATGTTTAAGCACGTTGACCTCGATAACAGCAAAAACCTGTTCGTGGTAGCGGCAATACTCGTTACCGGCATAGGCGGGCTGGTTCTCGATTTCGGCGGCTCTTACGAAAGCCCCACTATTCAGATCTCCAGCATAGCCTGCGCGCTCATTCTCGGCATAATAGTCAACGTGATATTAAAGCCGGGTAAGGCGGAAGTTACCAAGGAAGTTTCTTACGATACCGAGACCGAAGACACCATGTTCGGCGTGGTGCAGAAAGAGGAAGCCGCAAAGGACGCCGAAAACGGTGAAAAACAGCAAGCCGAAGCCGACGCGGCTGCCGCCGCCGACGGGGACGGGAGTAAAAAGGAGTAAATTATGAAAAACTATAAGAACGTATTTATATTGGATCATCCGCTTATAAGGCACAAGCTTGCAATAATAAGAAACAAGGACACCGATACGAAAAAGTTCCGCGAAGTGGTGCAGGAACTTGCCACTCTTATGGCGTATGAAAGTTTCAAGGACGTGCCCACCCAGGAAATAGAGGTGGAAACCCCGCTGGAAAAGACCACGCAGACGGTGGTAAAGGAAAATTCCATAGCCATTGTGCCCATACTCAGGGCAGGGCTCGGAATGGTTGAGGGTGTGCTTACCCTTTTTCCGACGGCAAAGGTAGGTCATATCGGGCTTTACCGCAACGAAGAAACGCTGGAACCTTGCGAATATTACTGCAAACTGCCCGAAGGGATAGATAAAAAGGTGGTCATGGTGTTGGACCCCATGCTGGCAACGGGCGGAAGTTCGGTGGCGGCGATAGAACTGCTTAAAAGGCGGGGGTGCAGAAAGATTAAGCTTATGTCCATAATAGCCGCGCCGGAGGGCGTTGAGAAGGTGGCGGAAGCCCATCCGGACGTGGAGATATATATATCCACGCTGGATCGCGGGCTGAACGAACACGGCTACATTCTCCCAGGCCTTGGGGACGCGGGGGACCGCATATTCGGCACGAAGTAAATTTTATTCTTTTTTTGTTAAAAATTAACACGTAATGAAACGGGGACGGGCGCCCTGCCGTAAGATTGTAATCTTTCGGCAGGGCGCCCGCGAATTTTTCGTCGGGCGGGAAAAATCAAGGCCGGGGACTGCGGCAAGAGGGAGCTCAAAAATGATATAAATTTAAAATATTTGTTATAAAATCACACAACGATTTTCATAAAAAGCAAGAAATATAAGAAAAATACTAATGATTTATAAAGTTTATTTAAAATTCAAAGACGATATACTGAAAATAATAAACAAAAAAATTAAAAAAAATTTTTATTTTGCCGTTAAAACGTTTGACAACCGATACGGCATAATATATAATGTAGGCGAAAAAAGAAAAGGCAAGTCCTTACGGGGTTATTAAGACGTAAAGAATTTGGTAAGATAAGCCCGTAATGATAAATATAAATAAGCGGGTCTGCCCGCAAAGGAGGTAAAATTATGAAAAAGTTTGCTGATTACTGCAAAGATTTTGCAAACCAGGATTTGGCGGTTCTGATGATGTATGCGCTCAATAACGACAATCTCAGATTTTAAGCAGTGCGATAAGATGATGTTCGCGCAAGAGGGTACTCTTAACCGAAGGCGGTTAAGGGGCTTTTTCTTTTTAAAGGGCTTACGCCCGTTTTTTTATATTTATCCGTTTTTTTCGGCGGCGCCTTTTATACCGTTACGGGCATAACCGCGGGGGCACTCCGCAGGCGTGCAAAAATACTTTAAGGATTGCCGTTTAATATATAATCTTTGCAAGCGGATAGCCGATTTTATCCGCATCAAAAATGCCGTATGCAGGCTTTACAAATTGAGACGCCGTTTAGTTATTTAAAATTAAAAAAATTTTATTTAAAGTTAAATTTTTATTATGTCGCCAAAGCGATTGACGATATTTTCGTTTTGGTGTAAAATATATGTAATAAAGCACTGCGAGTGCCGTAAACAAGAATTTTAAAAGGTGAAAGATGAACGGCGATCTATTTGAAAAACTCAATGCTTCCTCCGCGGCGGAGCGGATTGGCGCGCTTAAAGCCATTGTCCGTGAGGAAACGGATAAGCCCGTTTTCCGCGAGAACGACGCAAACAACCATATTCATACCATATATTCGTTTTCTCCCTATTCTCCCGTTAAGGCGGCTTATATGGCTTACCGCTCGGGGCTTACTTCGGCGGGAATAATGGATCACGATTCCCTTTCGGGCGCAAAGGAGTTTAAGGAGGCGGCAAAGATCCTGGGGCTCGGCTCCACCTGCGGGGTGGAGGTGCGCGCAAAGTTCGACCGCGGTTTCGGCAGGATAAACCACCCGGATCAGGACAACTGTATATACATGGCGGCGCACGGCGTGCCCGCGCAAAGTATTGACCCGTTCAACGAATATCTCGGAACATTCAGGGCAAAGCGCAACGAGAGAAACAAAAGGATGTGCGACCTTATCTCGGGTAAATTCGGCAGGTTCGGCATAACGCTGGACTTTATGAAGGACGTGTATCCGCTTTCCCGCGCGGAAGAGGGCGGCAGCATAACCGAACGGCACCTTTTGTATGCGCTCGCGGTAAAACTTTCCGCGCGTTTCGGCAGAACTCCGGCGCTCATAGATTTTCTCACGAAAGATTTGAATCTCACCGTTTCCGAAAAGATAAAAGGTTATCTGACAGACGGCGATAACGAAAACTTTTTATACGATCTTTTGGGCGTGCTTAAAGCCGACACCGCGTTTTTCTATATAGACGCGGATGAGGAAATGCCCGTTGCGGAGGAGTTTATCGGCAGGGCGTGCGCTTTCGGCGCCATTCCCGCTTACGCATACCTCGGCGACGTGGGGGAATCCGTTACGGGCGACAAAAAGGCACAGAAGTTTGAGGACGATTATCTGCCCGAACTTATTAAAGAACTGAAAAAGGCGGGCTTTAAAGCCATTGCTTACATGCCCACGCGCAACACGCCCGAACAGCTTAAAACCCTGCAAAAACTTTGCAGGGAAAACGAGTTGTTCGAGATAAGCGGAGAGGACATAAATTCCCCGCGGCAGAAGTTTGCCTGCGCGGCGCTGGCAAAACCCGAATATTCTCACCTTATAGATTCCACCTGGGCGCTCATCGGGCACGAGGCGGTGTGCACCGAAAAGGGCGCGGAATACGGAATGTTTTCCGAACGGGCGGTAAAAGAGACGCCCAACCTTTACGAGCGCATACAGAAGTTTGCGGCGGCGGGACGGCAGACGGTAAAAAAATAACTGCCCTTTTACCCGGATGGCTGCTGCAAAATATTTACTTAATCGCAAAAACAAATTTTAATACTATTACATATAAGGAGAACTGAAAATGAGCATCATAAACCTCAAAGGCAAAGTAGCGGTTGTAACCGGCGCAAGCCAGGGCCTCGGCGAGGCGCTTGCCAAGCGGCTTGACGAGGAAGGCTGCAAAGTTGCGGTATGCGACATAAATTACGATGGGGCAAAGTCCGTTGCCTCTTCTTTAAAAGAAGGTATGGCCCTTGCGGTGGACGTAACCAAGTTTGACCAGCTTCAGGCGGCGGCAAAACAGGTCATAGACAAGTGGGGGCAGGTGGATATACTTATTTCTAACGCCGCAATCGTCAAGAGCGGAGATATTTACTCGCTTTCTCCCGAAGCGTTCGCGCTGGTTACCAATATAAATCTGAACGGCTATTTTAATACGGTAAAGGCGTTTGCGCCCTATATGCTCGAAAGAAAGAGCGGCAGCATAATTCAGATAAACAGCAAGTCCGGCAAAAAGGGTTCTTATAAGAACGGCGCTTATGCTTCAAGCAAGTTCGGCGGCGTGGGACTTACCCAAAGTTTGGCGCTGGAATTTGCCGAACATGGCGTGCGCGTGAACTGCATCTGCCCGGGCAACCTCTTAAACTCCCCGCTGTGGGTGAACAGCCTCTTCAAGCAGTATGCCGCCAACCAGGGCATAACCGAGGAGCAGGTAAGGGAGAAATATATAAATCAGGTGCCCATGAAGCGCTCCTGCGAGTATAAGGACATAGAGGACGTTATGGTGTTCCTCGCCTCCGACTACGCTTCTTACATGACCGGGCAGTCCATAAACGTTACGGGCGGCCAGCAGATGTAATACCGCCCGGCAATTTTCGGGCGTCGCCGGGTTATGCGGCGGGATAATAGTTTGAGTTTATCTACATACTATAAATAAATACGGGAAAAGGAGAAAATTATGAATTTCAACGTTATGCACCCCGCGGAGCAGATAGTCCTGCTCATCAACCGCGTGTATCAGAAAGGACTTACCACCACTTCGGGCGGGAATCTTTCCATAATGGATTCCGAAGGCAATATCTGGATAACTCCTTCCGGGATAGACAAGGGGTCTTTAAGCCCTTCCGACATATGCAAAGTGCTGCCGGACGGGACGGTGATAGGCAAATATAAGCCGTCCGTGGAACTGCCTTTCCATAAACTTGTATATAAAACGCGGCCGGACGTTTCGGCGGTTCTTCATGCGCACCCGCCGGCACTTGTAAGTTACAGCCTTATAAGGGAAATACCTAACGCCAACATAATACCCACGCCGCACCAGGTGTGCGGACCCGTGGGCATCGCCAAGTATGAGGTGCCCGGCAGCGAGGCGCTCGCAAAGCGTATAGTTACCGAGATCAAAAAGGGTTTTAACGTGGTGGTCATGGAAAACCACGGCGTTATTACCTGCGCCGACAACCTGTTCGAGGCGTTCAAGCGGTTCGAAACGCTCAACTTTGCCGCTTCGCTCGGAATTACCGCCTCCATTCTCGGCAAGCCGGAGGGGCTTACCGACGAGCAGTTGCAGATATACAACACCAAGGGGCAGCACACTCTGGGCGAGTTCATTCCCACCGATTATTCTTCGGAGGAGAGAAAACTCCGCAAGGAAATGTGTGCGCTTATACACCGCGCTTACGACCAGGGGCTTTTTACCAGCACACAGGGCACTTTCTCGGTGCGCCTGAACGCCCATACCTTCCTCATCACCCCATACGGCGTGGACAGAAAGTATATAGAGCCGGAGGACATAGTAAGGATAGAACACGAATGGAGAGAGGCGGGCAAGGAACCGAGCCGCTCCGTGAGGCTGCATAAGCTGATATATGACGAGCATCCCGAAATAAACGCCATAACGGTTGCGCAGCCCGAGCATATAATGGCGTTCGGCGTTACTCACACCGAGATAGACAGCAGGACCATTCCGGAATCTTATATAAACATAAGAGATTTGGCAAGGGTGCCCTTCGGTACCAACATAACCGACCCGGAAAAACTTTCTTCATTGCTTTCTGATCGTTCGCCCGTTGTGCTTGTGGAAAACGACAGCGTTATAAGCACCGGCACCACCCTGATAAACGCGTTTGACAGGCTGGAAGTGGCGGAGTTTACCGCAAACACCATTATTCACGCCAAGATGATAGGCGATATAGTCATGATAAACGAAAAAGAGGTGGAGGACATAAACAAGGCGTTCCATCTCAAATAATTTAGGTTTTCCGAAAATTTATAAAACAGCGCCGCGCCGATATTATCGGCGCGGCGCTGTTTCGTATTAAATACATTTTATATACGGTTTATTGTTAGTTACATAATTTATTGTATCGGCTACTTTTTTAATCAGACAGATATTTTATGTGTTTAATTTTAATATTCAATGTAAAAATTTCTTACCGAAAGTATTAAAGCATTGATTATTTTAAGCCCTGGACCGTTTTTTCGGTTTTTATTTTTCTTTGTTTTCAAATTCTTTTTCTATAACGTTTATATCCGCCGCGGCTTCCGTGTCGTGCAAAGCGACCGATGCCGTATCCGACCTGCCGTCGGTTTCGGGAATTCCGATATTTTGAGAATTATTATTTTTTCGGGCCTTTTTACCGAAACGGATTTCGGCAATGATAATCGAGGTTATCACGAAAACTTCGTTTGCCGCTCCCGAAAGAGAAAGACATATAAAATTATAAAACAGCCAGCATATGGAAGAGGGCAGATTCATCATTCTCACCTTATGCGGATTTTCTATGGCGTACCCCACGGTGGTCAGAAATTTCGCGGTTACCGAAAGTACGCTTATAAGTAAGGCGAAAACCGTCATGCCCGTGACCGAATCCGTCCATCTCGACATGGACTGTAACGTTGCGTCCCACGTCATAACTATCGAAGCAACTCCCGCGGCTACGGTTATGACCGAAAATAACACTATCCATGGATATGTGGGTTTTCCGCGGCGGACACACTCGGCAAAAATAATGTTGCGTATCATGCCGATTATATCCATTACCATTCCCGTGAACGCGCCGAGAAGAAAATAATGTATCACGAACATTAGCGAGCCGAGCGTCTTCATAATCATGATTTTGGCATGAGTATTGAACTGTACCGATATTATGTTGAATGCGATTCCGATAAAACCGAGAATCTGAATAAAAATAAACATTGTTTATATGCCTTTTTAATTATAAGCGCCCGTCCGCGTAGGTACGGAATGTGTAATGTATTATACTATATTTGATGAATTAAAGCAAACGTTAAGCCTTATTAAAACAAAAAAAGGCGAACGGTTTGAAACCCTTGGTTTTTCAGATTATCGCTGATTTGTAATGCAAAAATTCGCTTGTATTAAAATATATACGAAACAGGCAAAAAACAATTTAATATCGCAAAGAGTCAGAGGCGCAAAACATCAGAAAATCTCAAGGGAAAATTCAATACGGAAAGCAACCGGATATTATAAAAAATCCGCTACAAAAACCCGATAATATTTTTCGGGGCGCGAGGGGAAATTTCCGCTACAAAAATTACGTATAAAAAAAATAAAAAAAGTATTATAAAATGTTTGACAATAATAAAACAAATTTATATAATAATAAACGTTGCGCCGAGTTTAGAATTGTTAAACATTTTGTTAAAAATCTCTAAACCAAAACGGCACGCGGGGAAAGTCATATGGTAATAGGTGAAAAAATAAAAGATTTAAGGCTGTCTTGCGGGCTTACTCAAGAAGAGCTGGCGGACAGGTGCGAACTTACCAAGGGCTATATTTCGCAGCTTGAAAACGAACTTACGAGTCCTTCCATAGCAACGCTTATAGACATTCTTTCGGCTTTGGGGACTAATTTAAAAGAGTTCTTTTCGGATGACGAACAGGAAGAAAAGGTAACTTTCAACAAGAACGAATTCATAGAAAAGGTAACGGAAAGTTACACGCTTAACTGGCTGGTTCCCAACGCCCAGAAAAACGCCATGGAGCCGGTGTACATGCGCCTTAACCCCGGTGCCTCCACGGAAGAAGATTTCCCGCACGAAGGAGAGGAGTTCGGGTACGTTCTGAAAGGAAAAATAGTGCTGGTGCTCGGCAAGCGCCGGCTGAAAGTGAAAAAGGGCGAAAGTTTTTATTTTAACTCCAGCCTGGTGCACAGTATAGAAAACAATTCGCAGGAGGCGGCGGAATTTATATGGGTGTCATCGCCGCCGTCCTTCTGATAATCGGAGCGAAAGTTATGGAAAACAGACAGGAAAAAATAATTGAACTCATCGGGCTTACCCGCCGCTTCGAGGACGGAGTGGTGGCAGTGGACAACATAGACCTTTACGTAAGAAAGGGCGAATTCGTTACCTTTCTGGGTCCTTCCGGCTGCGGCAAGACCACCACGCTCCGCATGATAGCGGGGTTCGATAAACCCACGAGCGGAAAGATACTTTTAAATGGCGAAGATATAAGCGCGCTTCCCCCTAACAAGCGCCCCATAAACACGGTTTTTCAGCGTTACGCGCTTTTCCCGCACCTAAACGTGTATGACAACGTAGCGTTCGGGCTTAAACTCAAA
The DNA here is from genome assembly GCA_949288785.1 of uncultured Eubacteriales bacterium. Classification (GTDB taxonomy): domain Bacteria; phylum Bacillota; class Clostridia; order Christensenellales; family Borkfalkiaceae; genus UBA1259. Next base: position 112,679 of record CASELQ010000012.1, read on the forward strand.
AAGATTGAAAAAGAAGTTACGGACGGCAACGGTAATACCAAGGTAAAACAAATAAAATACGATAAAAAGACCATAGCCGCAAAAGTGGATAAGGTGCTTAAAATGGTGGATCTCGAAGGGTTTGAAAAGCGTTCGGTATCCACCCTTTCGGGCGGGCAGCAGCAGCGGGTGGCGATAGCGCGCGCGCTTGTGAACGAGCCTGAAATTCTGCTTTTGGACGAGCCTCTCGGCGCGCTGGATCTTAAAATGAGAAAGGATATGCAGCTTGAATTAAAGGAAATGCACCGTAAGCTCGGCATAACCTTTATTTACGTTACGCACGATCAGGAAGAGGCGCTCACCATGAGCGACACCATTGTGGTGATGAAAGACGGCATAATACAGCAGATAGGCAAGCCCACCGACATATATAACGAGCCAAAGAACGCTTTCGTTGCGGACTTTATAGGGGACAGCAACATTTTCAGCGGGACCATGGTCGGCAAAAACAAGGTGCGCTTTATAGGCAAGACCTTTGACTGTGTGGACGATTTTGCCAAGAACGAAAAGGTGGACGTGGTGGTCCGCCCCGAAGACGTGTTCCTTATGGACGAGGACAAGGGGCAGGTAAACGGTAAGATAGTAAGTTCCATATTCAAGGGCGTGCATTACGAGATGGTAATGAAAGTCGGCAAGAGCGAGGTGGTTGCGCAGAGCACCGTGCAGTTTGCCCGGCGAAAGGGCAAGCGTATATATCCGCCCGGACGATATACACATTATGGCAAAGGAATTTTCCGATAACCGGTACGACGGGTATATCACCAAAAAGAATACCGTATGTTTCGGCGACGGGGAGTTCGAGTGCGACGTTACCCAGTTATATCCCGGTTCTTCGTTGGATGAGGAGGGGTATCTCATAACCGCGGAAGGGGAAAAGATAGACCTTACAGATACCGACGTGGAAGTTACCGTGGGGCTTAAAGACATTGAGATAACCGACAACGCCGAAGAGGGCGGCGCGGAAGGCAATATAGTTTCCATAATCTATAAGGGCGACCACTATCAGCTTATCGTCCGCACGGACGAAAACGAAGAAGATTACGTGTTCGACACCGAGGATACCTGGAACGAAAACGACAGGGTGGGCGTGATCATCCCCAAGGATAAAATCCGCCTTGCCTTAAAGCAGGAGGTAAGGAGATGACGGCGGAAAAAAGAAAGAGTTTTTTCACCTTTTCAAGAAAGCAGCTGTGTATTCCTTACGCGCTTTTTCTGGTGCTGTTCGTCATTTTTCCGCTGGCGCTCATAGTGTACTATGCGTTCACCGCCAAGGACGGGAGCTTTACCTTTGCCAATTTCGTGTGGTTTTTTTCCACTCCGGCGTATATAAAGGTTTTGTTCCGCAGTATACTTATCGGGCTTTTGACCACCGTCATATGCCTTATTATAGGCTATCCCGTGGCGTACGTGCTTTCGCTTATAAAGTCTCACAGGAGGACCATATTGCTGCTCCTTTTCATTATGCCCATGTGGATAAACTTTGTTTTGAGGGCAATGGCAATGAAAGAGCTGTTAAACCTTGTGGGCATATTCGGTGAATACGACTATCTCAGCGTTATAATCGGCATGGTATACGACTATCTGCCCTTTACCATTCTGCCCATATACAGCGTGCTGATAAAGATAGACAAAAGTTACGGGGAGGCTGCTGCCGACCTCGGCGCAGGCAAGTTCAAAGTGTTTACTTCGGTAACGCTGCCCCTTTCCGTGGCGGGTATAGTGAGCGGCGCGACGATGGTGTTTCTGCCTTCCATGACCTGTTACGTTATAAGCGATACTTTCAGCAACCGCAATATAACCATAATAGGCAAGATGATAGAACAATGGTTCGGTTCGGGCAGTAACTGGAATTACGGTTCCACCATAGCGCTGATACTGCTGGTAATAATGTTTCTCGGCACGTTGTTTACGGGCGGGTTTAGCAAGGAAGATACGGGGAGAGGTTCTGCGCTATGAAAAAGACTGTTAAAATTCTTATTATAGCCGTGGCGCTCTTATTTATTTACGCCCCTATAATACTGTTATTTATATATAGTTTTACCGAGAGCAAGACCATAGGTCTGTGGACGGGTTTTTCCCTTGATCTGTACGGCAGGCTTTTTACCGTAAGGCAGTTGAGGAATATGATAGTGGATACCCTGGTGCTTGCTTTGCTTGCTGCGTCGCTCTCCACCGTGCTCGGCACGTTGGGCGCGATAGGCATTTATTACAATAAAAAGTGGCTGGGGAAATTCACGAAGAGCGCTTCTCAGATACCGGTAATCAATGCGGAAATTGTAACCGCAATCTCGCTTGCGCTCATATTTTCCTTTATAGCCATGGGCAGAAGTTACGGGGCGCTCCTTATAGGGCACATAGTGCTGTGCACGCCTTTCGTGGTGCTTTCGGTATTGCCCAAGTTAAAGCAGCTGGACCCCAGTTTATACGAGGCGGCGCTGGATCTCGGGGCAACGCCCGCGCAGGCGCTCTTTAAGGTGGTTATCCCCGAGATTCTGCCCGGGATATTTTCGGGCTTTATGCTGGCGATAACTTTGTCGCTTGACGATTATATGGTTACGGCATATACCAAGCCCCCCACAATGGAGACCATAAGCACTTACGTTTACGGCGCCATGAGAAGGCCTTCGCATTCTTACCTTGCGGAACTGCGCGCGCTGGCTTCGATAATATTTATCGTTATGATGGCGGCGGTATTGATTATAAACGTAAAGGCATCGTCTAAAATTAAAAAAGAAAAAAACAAAAACATATAAAAGGAGAAGAGACAATGAAGAAAATAACGGGTAAAGTTCTGGCGCTTTCCCTGAGCGGAGCCATGCTTGTTTCTGTGGCGGCGTTAACAGGTTGCGGAGACGGTAATTCAAATGCCGAAAATACTTTGCGGATATATAATTGTTACGAATATATAGACGAAACCCTTCTGGATAAATTTGAAACCGAATACGAGGCGAAAACCGGGGAGGATATCGAGGTGGAATATTCCTGTTTCGACACCCCTGAGGATTGCTATAATTCGCTTAAAATAGACGGTTCGGCATATGACCTTATCTGCCCCTCCGATTATATGATTGAAAAGATGGCAAGAGAAGGCATGCTCGAAGAGATAGAATTGCCCTCAGGCGGGAATTATATGCAAAACGTTTCTCCCTTTATAAAGGAAACGTTTGAATCCATAACCTTTGACGGGAAGAGCCTTGCAAACTATGCCGCAGGCTATATGTGGGGCACCCTGGGGCTGGTGTATGACAGCGCCACGGTAGACGCCGATGACATGAATTCCTGGTCTATTCTGTGGGGCGGAAAGTATGACGAGAAGTTTACTATAAAAGACAGCGTAAGAGATACCTACTTTATAGGGCTTGCCCGCTATCACGCAGACGAACTCGAACAGTACAGGAGCGAGTATCTTGCCGGCGGCACGCTTGAAGAGTATCAGTCAAAGTTAAAGGCGGCGTTTAACGACACTTCCGAAAACACCGTGAATTCCGTTAAGGATATTCTCATGGACCTTAAAAGCAGAAGCTGGGGCATGGAAGTAGACGACGGCAAAGACTATATAATACGCGGCGAAACGCAGGTTTATTTTGCATGGAGCGGGGATGCGGTTTACGCCATGGACGAGGCGGAGAGCGAAGATTTGAACGAGGAAGACCGTAAAACCCTTTGTTACAGCGTGCCCGAAGAGGGTTCCAACATCTGGTTTGACGGGTGGTGCGTGCCCAAGGGTGCGGTAAACAAGGACCTTGCCCTTGAATTCATAGATTTCCTTTCGCGGCCCGATAACGTTATTGCAAATATGGAATATATAGGTTACTGCAGCTGTATTGCGGGCGACGAGATTTTCGAATGGGTAGTGGAAAATTACGGCGTGGAAGGCGGCGAATACAGCGTAGACCTCGGATATTTCTTCGGAGACCATGGCATTGACTGGATAGGCGGAGATGAATATACCGTTACCACCGATACGGTAGGCAGGCAGTTTTCCGCCCTCTATCCCGAAAAGAGCGTGCTTGACAGGTGCGTGGTTATGAACTACTTCCCGGATGCCGATAACGAGCGCATCAATAATATGTGGTCTGAAATCAAGATAGGCTGAGCGAGGGAATCTTTATAAAAATCATATGAATTTTTCGGGCGGGTGCACTTTGGTACACCCGCCCGAAACTATGTCCGTAAAGTTTTTATTCCGTATAAGAAGGCAGAATGTTGAACGCGCCCGCCGCCACAAAAGGGGCGGCGGGCGGAAGCTGCCGGACATTCTGAACTCGTAAAATTATTAATTTTATATAAAATTCAGTAATCCCATTCGGGGATATAGGTTTCGCCGGCGCTTTTGCGTTTTTGGTAGAACATATTTTCTATTCCCAAAGATATGGCGTAATCTAAAACCCCGTTATATTCGCGCGCGGTGATTTTTCTTTGCAGTTCGGGAAAATCTTTTATATTTCCGAACGGAGTGTATTGGCTCATAACGTTTATATACGCCCTGTCCTTTATCCCGCAAAACCAGTCCAGAATTTTTTTACTGTCAAAGGTGCATTGCGGCAGCACGAGGTGGCGC
>CASELQ010000013.1 GCA_949288785.1 uncultured Eubacteriales bacterium
GTTGGACGGCGGAGAATTCGCGCACATATACTTTGTGGACTGGGACCAGGTGAGAGCGAGAAGAAGGCAGATAAACGTAACGGTAATGGGTACGACCGAGAAGGTAAACGACCGCAAGTATAACGGCGGCAAAGTTATAGACACTTGGAGGAAGTACACCGACGAAGAGAAGGCGGACGACGTGCATTACACCCTCCAGCAGGAAAGAAGGGATAAATAAGTAAATTATCCTATCACAAAGCCCAAACCCCGTTAAGAGCGATATGCATTTTTATCTCATTCCCTTTTTATGGGCTTGATTATAATAAATGTCGCGTCCCTAACCCCCGTTCGTGGTGTTCGGGATGTCAGACTGGCTGTTTAACTGGTTTAATTGCCAATACTGCGCACCCAAGCAAAATTGCTTGGGTGCGTTACTTTTTACGGCATAATGACAACGCAAGGTAAAAACATTATTTCCATATAAAGCGCACGCAAAGCAAAAATTTATTTTCCTCATATGCCCCAAACACATATAAAACTTTATTTCCGCATATAAAATTTTTTCGATTTTAAAAAAGCATTTAAAATACGCCCGCGGCGCAGGAAAAGCCTTGCGCCGCGGACTATATTAACTTTTTCCTATTTAAAATTTATTCTGTTTTTATTCTTTTAATTTTTTATGTGCTATACTCTTTCTGCTTTTGGCAGCCACTGCTCAATCAAGTACGCCGTTAAACATCCCGTCCGCCGCCTTTTGCCGCCTAAAACAGCTTAAAGTTACAACACCTTGCCCTTTTTAAGGTCATCCGCCGCCCTTCTGGTTGCGGCTATCATTTCGTCTATCATGGCAATGGGGTCCGCCGCGTTCATTATGCCGGAAGCGGCGCCCGCCGCTTCGGAGCCCGCCATAATAAAATCATATACCTGTTTGCCGTTAGTTATACCCGCAGCCTGTTCCACAAGTATATCTGGGTAAATGTCCTTAATGGCCTTTATAACTTCTTTAACGTAACCCATACTGCTCACCCCTTTGCCCGTGCCGCCTATAAGTTCGCTGGGTTCAGGGTTTATTATGTCCGGGTGAAGCTGGGCTATGGCCTTTGCCTCCGCCACCGTATCCGCACACGCGAATACAAGAAAGTCCAGTTCTCTCGCCCGCTCAATGGTCTTTTTCATCTGCGGCAAAGACATGGGCTTTTCACAGTGGTTTATAACCACGCCCTCGGCCCCCGCCGCTTTAAGCCCCTCCGGCAGTATGTCCGCCATACCGCGGCCGGGACGCAATACGTCCATATAAGGAGCAAGGATAATAAGGTTTTCCGTATTCTCCTTCACCCTGCGGATTTCCGTTGAAGGCGTTATAAAAAGCACGTCTATATCATATTTTTTTGCCGCCGCGTCCGCCGCAAGCGCATACTCAAGCACCTTGTCGCCCCATATATAATTTTTCGTGCCGATTTCGAAATAAGGAGTTCTGATAATTCTCTTCATAAACTTTTCCCTCTTTTATAATTATTTTTGTTGATAAATTTATTATATCAGAAACCTTTCCTTTCGTCAATCAAAATAAGTATTTCGATTAAATTAAATTTTTTTGCGTGAAGTTTGCAATTATTTTTATTAAAATCGGCTGTTTCGTTTAATAATCCACACAAAAAATTCTCTAAAATTCCTTTTTTACAACTGCTTTCATCTTTTACCGATATAATAATATCTTTACAAAAAATCTCCCCGCACCGCGTTTTTTTGCCGCGGTGCGGGGAGAAAATATAAACTATTACATAATAACAACTTCAACAACTTATAATCTTAAAACGCTGTTTTATCCACAAACGTTTTTATAACAGAAAGCACCTTTTCATCACATACGGCGTTGGGTGCAAGGTAAGTGTGCGGCACAAAGGGATTTTCACAAACCGATTTTCCGGTAAAAAACTTATACCAGATTGCCGAAAGCAGGTACCTTCCGTAAATAAGGTTCATATGGAAACCGTCTCTGCATAAGGACATACCGCCGTGTCCGTATAAAAAGGGCTCCTGTCCGCGCAGTTTCTGCACCATATCCCCGCTGGGAATTAGCCGCGCCCCTGTTTTTCGCGCCGCCTCCCTGTAAGCATAAGAAAGTTTATCGTACATTATCTGCTGACTGTTCTCGTACTTATAAAAATGCCCGTGCATACTGTCAGTCTCATACGCCCACGTTTCATGCAGAATGAGTTCGGCGCCGGGCGCCGTTTTCCTCACGTAATCCGCTATAAAATCAAGATACGGAAAATAAGAGCCCAAAAACCCGCTGTCATAACTTGCCTGCTGGGTAACCACGTAATCCCAGCTGTTCTCTTTTACAGCCTCCGGGACGGATATTATTTTATCTCCCTCTAAGCCGTTGATCTCACGCCGGTATTCGGGCTTGTTATACAAAATAAATTCCCTGTGCTGCGCAAGGCTGCACCCCGGATAATAAAGGTTGGTAACGTTTATTTCAACGCCGCCGGCCTCTGCCATCCGATGCAGATAATGCACCGCATCCTGCGAAAAACTGTTGCCGATAATAAGAATATTCATAAATAAAACCTCCAAGCTTTTAACGGTGTTTTATATAAGTTTACTTTACGGCAGGAAAAAATGCAAGTATTTTTCGTTTTTTCCTGCCTCCGCGATTTACCGTTGTTCTTATTTCCGCCTTTTTAACGGGTTAAAGATACGTAATATATGTAATTTTTTTGCAGTTTTAGCCCCGTCTTTCCGTCCTGCAAAACCGCTTTGCTCTCCTTAACCTCTCCTTCCCCGCTTACGGCGGTAATGACGGAATTTAAAGTTTCGCCGCTTTCAAAATTAAGCAGCGCCTCGCCCTCGTAACCGATATCCGCAATCGCTATACCCGTTTTCTTGCCGTTGCCCGCAGCAAGAACGTATAAACCCTTCTTTTTCTCGTAATCTGTTGCAATGCCGGTTTTAAGCCTGAAAATATCTCCGTAAAACTTCATGGAAAAATATCCGGGATAGGTTACGGGCTTATCGTTTATCGTATCATACCCGAAAACGCCGTTCATAAAAGAATAGGCGCCCTTCATAAGAGTATAATAAAAACACATATCCATAGGGCTGCCGTTTGCCGTAATAAGCCCGGCAAGCAGGTCCGCGGCGTATTCGGCATGCCTTACGGGGCTGTGAAAGAGCGAATAATAGGTATTATATTCCGTAAGATGGCTTTGCGTTTTTTTATAGCCCTTGCTGTTCAAATATTTTCTCACGAACTTTGCCGCCCGCTCTATTTCTTCGGGAGATTCGGCATAGCAGTGCCATGAAAAAAAGTCTAACGGCACGTTTTTCCCTTCAATATAATCAAAGAAATTATTCATGAACGGAACGAGCGTTTGAAACCAGGGGTCATCGGTAACGCGGGTCTGGGTATACACCCCCGCCGCCGAATATCCGCCTATAAATATTTCCGGGAAGCGGTGTTTAAGATAGGTTGCCGCCACGGCATAAAGTTCGCAGAACTGCCGGGGCGTTCCCCTCCACATCCCGCGGGATTCCGGTTCGTTCCAGATTTCCCAATATTTTATTCCAAAATAAAAACCGTTTGCCCAGCCGTAGTTATAATGCATTATGATATGCTCGCATATTCTTGCCCACTTCAAAAAGTCCGAAGGCGGCCGTACGCAGAACTTATTTTCAAAATGGTCTATACTTTCCCCCAGCCGGTAATAAACCTCCGCCCCGCTGTCAATTATGGCTTTAAGATAATCGTCCGTAGGGTGAAAATTATAATTTCTCTCATCGTTTTCATCGGCGGAAAAGTCCGGAAAAATACAGTGTATATCCACAAACTGATTGCTTCCGTAAGGATATTCTATGTCGTGCAGCCTTACAAAAGGCACGCCTATATCCTTATATATCGCGCTTGCATCGGCAGTGAGATACCTGCCGTTTGTCCTGGGGCCTTCGCACGCCGCGTGCATGGGTTTGATAATCCCCGCCGGCTCGTTCTTAACGGTTACTGTTAACAATTTTCTTCCTCCCGACGTTTATTTTGTTACTTCCATAAAACAATACGAAAAGGCGTTTACGGGCTGCGAAAGGATTATTTTATCACCTTTTAAAACCCCGTCGCAATTGATAAACTTTATCCTGCCGTATTTTTCTCCGAGCAATATTTCCGGCGTAAACACCGGGTCCGCAAAGTGGTTCCAAAGCCCTATGGCAAGCGAGTTGCCGTCTGTCTTGGTCATTATGTATAAATCGGGGCTGCCGAGGCACACCGCGGCAAGTTTTTTGCGGTTAAGCCATTCCGCCGCCTTTACCACCTGTTTCTGCCGGTAATAGTTTCTCACATACCCCCAGGCGGGTGCCATCTCGTTAAAATCGTAACAGAACACCAAAAACCTTTCCCCGTTTTCGTTTTCGTAAACGTAGCTTGCTGTAAATCTGTTTTCGCCCACGCACAAAACCGTCTGCACCGAAACACCCGCTTTAAGCATGCAGTCATAAACGTATTGAGGGCGGTGCATCATGTTTACGTTGTCGCTTTGCTCCGGGTATATTTCGGTAATACCGCCTTCCGGCGTACTTATTACGTTGCATTTTTCAATACCCGTATCGCAGCCCCGCTCTTTGAGTATAAGCGCGGCTTTTATATCCAGTATGCTGCCGTACTTTAAAATACCTTTATCGATATTCCTTGCGTTCTCCCCGAAAATCACGTTCACGCCGCCCTCTTCGAACACCGCCGGCAAGGACAAGTCGTTAAGAAACTTACGCGGTGCCGAGCGGATTACCGAAAGTTCGGGCATAACGCATAACTCTTTGGCGTAATCAATTCTGTCAAACGGCTCCGCAAGATAAAAGCCCACGCACTTTTTTCCGGCAAACATCTCTTCTATCTGCCCGTACAAAGTTTTATTGCGTTCCGCCGCCTGTGCATACCCCTTTTCATAGGAGAAGTCGGAATAATAATCAAGCCCGTATTTCATCACCCTGTCCACGTTGCCGTCCGCAAGCATCACCGTGTGAAAAAACTCCGTTTCATAGGCGGGGCACTCGTATCTGGGACGGGGGTGCGGGTCGTCTTCTCCCACCGTGATATAACCGCGCTTTTTTGCCTCGTACGCCTGGTGCCTGGCAAAATCATAGGCGGAAGCTGTGTTTGAAACAAGTTTATGAGAAGGTCCCCAGTAAGGCGCGCCTATTAGCCGGAACTCCCTTTTAGCGTTTTTCCCGGCGAGAATTTCTATAAGTTCAAAGGCGTTTGTGCCGTCCGCACCGAAAAGCGCAGGCCCCGCGCACAGCATAAGCTCTATGCTTTCATCCACCTCATCGGCGGCGCGCCTTACCGCCCTGCAAAAAGTATCGAGCGCCGCCCTGCACCCCTCTTTCCAGGCGGAACGGTATTCGTTCACCTCGCCGCAAAGCAGCCCCTCTCTCATCTCTTCCAATGTAACCTGCCGCCCGAGATAATCAGAATAAAACTTCATATGTTCGGGGCAGAAACAACAGGCCTCGAAAAAGACCGTCTGCATTCTCAAATCGTCGTCCAGCACGATTTTTTTAATGCCCGTTTTTGCCACTGTCTTTATAAGTTCGCAATAATCTTCGGTAAACTCCCTGCTTAAAGGGCAGGCGCTGTTTGCGATCTGTCCGTTAATACAGATTTTAAGCCCGTGATTGGCGCCCTCCTTAAAATTCGGCTGGGAAAAAGTGGCAAGCCAAGCGGCAACCTTAAAGCCTTTTTCTCTTAAAATCTCCGCCTCTTTTTTTAAGGTGTCCGGGTCGAAACTGAGGGCGTTCATACCCTTGATAAAACTTAAAAACACTTCGTCCGCGTCAAAGGCTTTAAGGCTTTTAAAAAGCTCCTCCTTATTCTTTAACGTCATCTGCCCGCATACTATGGGTACCGTAACTTTCATAAACCCTCCCGTTTATCCGACCTTATCCACAATGCCTATTTCGGAAATATATACGTTTATTTCTTTTTTCCCGCAGAAAAGTTCAAGATGGTCAAACTCTTTTACCCCGTATTCAAGCAGGTTCTCCGCGGGGATTACAACGTGATTGAACTCCCACAAAGAATTCGTGAAGTCGTGGTCATGCGCAAGGCTCACGTTATAAATGACCTGATTGAAATAATTGCGGAACCGCGCGTAAATTCCGCCCCCGCCGTTCTCAAACCCCACCAGATAGGAAGGCGCCATATCAATGTAAATACCGCCTATATTCTCCGTTTTCACGGTTCTGCCGAATTCAAAACGCAGGACGGCGCTGTCATCGTCCATCGTCTGCCATAAAACGGCGTGGTCCATATTCAGCCGCTGCATATCCGGCGGGACATATCCCTCTTGATTGGGATATAAAAATACGCGGCTGTTGTCGGTGCCTATGCCGTCGCTCTCCGTGCTCACGCCGTCCGTATAATAAGATTCTTCAAAATCCATAAGCACGCCCGGCTCGATATTCGGGTCATAAAACCTCGTTGCAACGTTAAACGACACGCTCTTTGCCGGCATTACAAACCGCACTTTTCCGCTTTCCGAATCGAACACTACGCTGTTGCCGTCCGCCCCGATAACGTACACGTTCGTTACCCTTTTCCCCGCGCCCGGCAAAGAAGCGTAAGCCGTAACGAGCTGACCTTCGAACGCGTATTTATATCCGCATACTACGTTGTCGGTCGCTCTCACGGAATAAAAATCAACCCCTTCGTAAAACCTTTTCGCAATATTTTTTTCGGCTGCCGTGAGTCCTGTGTTTATTATATTTCCGTAATACGAAAGATAAGCCGCGTTGCTGCTTACCGTTTCCGTCGGCACCGTAATTACGGCGCCGCTGCCTTTGTCCTTTGCAACGAGAAAGGACCTTGCGCAAATCTCTTCGCAGTAAGCGCTTTGCGGTATTTCGGAAACCACCGCCCTAAAAAGGTAAATTTCCCCATCGGCATCCTCCACGCCCCGTTCCACGGCCACGTTCAACGCGCCGGGCGTTTCAGGGGTAAGTTCCCCTTCAAATAAATTTGAAGGAATTATAACGGTATTCACGCTTATCTCATACTGCCCGGCAAGCGCATCGTATTCTTCCTTATCCATGGCGGCGGTGAACCTGATACCGCTTTTATAATCTTTAAGCCTCATTTCGGCGCTTTGCATCCGGAAAGACGTTACCGGCATTTCCGCAGTCTCCCCGGCGCCGACAGGGCTTGTAGATATTATCAACGCGATTAAAAACAGCAAAACCGGCAAAAATACGGCAATGCCTTTTACAACTTTAAATTTTCCCCTTACGTATTTATCCATAATAAATGATTTTTCTTAAACCGTAAGCGGAATAAACTCCGTTAAAGGGGCTTATTCCGCTTTACGCTTTGCTTTTACCTGAAAACCAAGGTAAAGTTACGCCTTGGGCGTGTACGAAATGCTGTCTATGTAAATATCCTGGTTGCCGAGTTTTTGTATGGTTATGCCGGAAAATTCGGTTAGCCCCGCCAAGGTCTCGTTACCCGCTAACATCTCGGCAAGCGCCGTGCCGGAAATAGTGTAAGTAAGCCACCCCGCCTCCGCACCGGGCTCATGCGTGCATTCGCCGGCGTTTATCACCGTAGTGGTATCGGTAGCCATATCCGGCAGCCACACGCGGATACCGTTTTTGACTATGCCCCACTGGTCGGAAATATTCTCGGCATTTTCTGCATAGAAACGGATTTGCAGGCTTTCAATATCCTCTATTGCCACGGAATTTTTGAAAAATACCGTAAACTGTTCGGCATGCCCCGCGCTCATTTTAAGAGCACCGCCGTCAGTACCCTGAGGGAGAGAACCTTCTTTCGTTACCACGCCTATCAGTTCGGGAGTCATACCCCATCTGAAATAATAACGGTCGTCTTCCGCGCTGTCAAAATTCATAAGTTCGGAACTGTCTGCGGCTTTGGGAATAATGCCTATCTCCTCCACAAAGGTTACTACCTCTCCGCCGGTAATAGACATCAGCTGAATGCCGTCTATTTCCGTTACTCCGTGGCTTAAAAGCAAGGTGGCGGGGAAATAGCAGCGAATGGGCTCCCACCATATTGTGGGGCTGGAATATGCAATGCTCTTTTCATAAGCAACCTCGGCATTGTCTGCGTTGCTGAAATGCGCGTATATACCCAGGCTGGAATTTGCAAATTCCGCGTTAGTGGTGAGGTCAATATATATCCCTCCCGTTTCGGCGATGTTCACTTTTTGGCCGAAGTCTATTTTAACGGTGCCGTAAGCTGCGGTATTAACCCATAACAACGCGCCGTCCATATTCTCTTCCACGTATTTGGGGTGAGGTTCTGCGGAATTTTCGTTATAGATTATAGGCTCGTCTCCGCCAGATACCGTAACGGCGTTCATATAATAATCTTCCTTGAAATCCGCCAGCACGTTCTCTTCAAGCGTGTTATCGAAAAACGCGGTTTCGGCCTCAATCGTTACGGGAGCGGCAGGCATAGTAAAGGAAAGCGTGCCCGCCTCAAGGTCGCACTGCGCGTCCTCCGCGCCGTTCACCGTTACTGCGGTTATCTTCTGCCCGGGCTGTTCGACAGTTACTGCGGCGGTGATTTTCTGCCCTTCATAGGCATACTGATAACTTAACTCTATACCTTCCGGCGCGGAAATCTGATAGAACTGTGTTCCGCCTACAAAGGCGTTAAGCAGCTCCTGTTCTTCCGCGGTAAACTCATTGGAGGGATCTTCCAGCGCCATATATGCAATATACGCTATGTTTCTGCCGTATACCTCCGTCTCTTTTGTCGTTACAACCGTTTCGGAATCCTTCTGCTTTACGGTGAGCACCGATTTTGCAAGGATTTCTTCGGCATAATTCCAGTTGCTGCCTTCCTTGTCGGAAAGCACCGCCCTGAACTGATACTCTTCCCCTACGTGAACCGGGGTAAGTACGTTTATTACCAGCGCATCGGGATTTTCGGGGGTGAGCTGTTCGCCTTCACTCAGCTGCGACAGAGGTATGATTGCGGTAACCACTTCAAGATCGTACTCCGCGGAAAGCGCTTCGTACTCCTCTTCACTTATGGCGGTTATAAACCTTAAACCGCTTTTGGGGTTATTATCGCCCGTATCTATCCTTGCCTGCACTCTGTCAAGCGTAAATGTCTCTATAACGGGCGGCTCCTCGGCGCCGGCAGGCTTTGCGGAAAGACTTAAAGCCATACCCAGTATACAAACGGAAAAAATTATTCCCGTTAAATACAACAAACTTTTTCTCAGCGTTTTCATGTTTAACCCTCCTTTACCATTTATAATCTCCGCCGTAGTCTCCGGTCTCGCCGTCTACCCAGGAATCATTTTCCAATCCGCTGACCATAAGAATTTCGTGCTCTTCCCCGAATACTGCAAATTCGGGCTCGTAATACCTTTTCTTCATCTTATTTCCTCCATAAATTTTTTATACGGCGATATACCGCCGAATCTTCCTTTTTAACGGCTTTTCAGCCCGCGCTTACCGGAATCACGTTCACGGTTATATAGGTTTTAACGGTTTTTCCGGCGTGCGTTCCCGTCAAGGTAACGACGGTCTGACCTATTTTTCCGGCGGTAAGTTTATTGCCTTCCACGGTTATCACCCCCGTGTCGGAGGACTCCATGGTAATTTCCCCGCTCTGCTCTTTGCCCTGAAAGATTATCACAGCGGAAACGGTAAAATCGTCCCCCGTGAAAACCGTGATTTCGGACTCGCAGTTATTGAGCCTGATATACGCCACCGAACCGCGGTCTATGACCGTTACCGTGCAGGTGGCGGATACGCCCTCCACCGTGGCGGTAATTACGGCGGTGCCCAGGGTGTTTGCCGTAAGTTCGGCGGTTTTGCCTTCCGCCGTTACCGAAACTATCTCGGGCTTGTCGGAAGTCCATGAAACTTCTTCCAGCGTCTGCTTTGTGGTTGCGGTAAGCTCGATATTTTCAAGCAGGTCCATCGTGAGTTCCTGCGAAGAAAGTTCTATCTCCACACGTTTATCTGAGCCGGAAGGAGTGTCGCTGCAGCTGCTGCACCCGTCGCACGCGGTTCCCATCGCTATAAACACTGCGGCAAGCATTGCCGTTATTATTATTATAAGAACTCTTTTCATAAGCTTCTCCTATATTCCCCATTTTTCATAGACACCGGTTATGCTCGTGGCGTTCATCGTATCGACACCCAGGTTCTGCGCGTCTTCCCTGAACGCAAGTTTCATTTGGGTAAGCACGTCGTCGGTATACTGATGTCCGTAATACTCTATCACCCCGTACCTCGGGAACAGGCTTTCAAGCAGTATATTGTCGTAGAGAATTTCGTACCTTTCGGGGTCAAGTATCTTAACGGGTTCTATCGCCTCGAACGCCTTATCTATATAGTTATTGTACATTACAAGTTCGGCATAGGGCCACGCATCGGACGAATCCAACCTGTCCCCGGACCAGCAGTCCCCGTTTATAAGCCCTTCCCTGTACTTCACTTCGATAGACATTCTTATCTGGTCATAGAACTCCTTCATTACCGAAGAGGCTTCTCCGTACACGGCGTTGAAAAACTTCTCCGTAAGCGCGCGCAAGTCGAGATCCACGTCCCAATTTATTTTGGACTGCATATATATGTTGTAGTTTGTGAACGCCGTATTCTTTTTGCCGTGAACATACTCTTCGAACACGCCTTTAAGCCCGTGTTCAAGGAAGAACTGTTTGGTTGCCTGAGTTGCGTTCGCCATACTGAACGGCAGAAGATTTGCCACGTAACTGTAATTATATACCCACAAATAAACGTTGTCGCAGCAGACCGACCAGCCGAGCAACCCGTTGAGATAGGGCTCATTTACCGTGCCGGGGCTGTTATAGGGAATATACTGGTCGGACAGTATGGGCGCAAGCATCACCGCTACCCACGGGTCCGCATCCACCGATGAATCTATGGGCGCGTAAGTTCCGTCTCCCTCGGGGTCGCTTGCCGGAGGATTGACCGTGGGGTTATACGCAAAGAACATTATCTCATAGGTATTATTCTCTATTTCCGGCACGCTCTGCACCCATTCTCTGAGCCGCGGAGCAACGTCGTTAAGGAACTGTATCACAACGCCGGCGTCCGTATTGTACTTAGCCTTTGCCTCCGCACACAGGTCGCAGGAACACCAGATGTCCATATCTTCGTGTGTAAAGCCTATAACCCTGTTATCCGGGTTGGCAAGTATTATCTCCTTTGCCGTTTCAAGGAATATATCCTGCATAAGCTGATATTCCGCCTCGTCTCCGTTGGCGTTATAGCACAGCTGCTGATAGTTGGCGCCGTAAAACTTGGGGTGGGGATCCGTTCCTTCCGGCCCGTATATTTCCAGCGGATACCACCCGAAGGTATTGTGTATCCAAGTAGCCTTATACTCCGTCCACAGATATATTTCTTCCTTTTTGTTAAGGCGCATGCGCTGGCGGAATTTCCGGTTTTCCTTTACTTCCTTCAGCTCGAACTCCTGATAGGGTATGTCCGGCTGCATTTTGACGTCCATTTCCGCAAAGGCAAACGAATCTACCTTGTCGATTTCGTACACTTCCAGGGTATACTGGTCAAAGTGTAGGGTCCTTGAAAGGTATTCGTACACGGCGTTTATGGTGCCGTTCGTGGACTTGCCTATAAAGTACACGGTATCGCCCTTGGTTACTATCTGAAAACCGTTATAGGTAAGGCTTTCGTCCTTCTCTATTCCTGAACTTTTGAAAAGCGAGTTGTTACCCACTGAAAAATATTTGTTGCCGTCGTCGTGAGTGAGCCCGGTGTCCTCAATTATTTCGAAATTAACGCCGGTAGCCTCGTAAAGCAGTTCCCTCAACTCGGTTGCCGCAAACATCTCGTTATCGGCAAGTTCCAGCCCATCGGGCACTACTATCTTATACTCCGTCTGCCCGTCTTTTACTATGAATTTATTCGACTTGTTATCCTTTCCGCACCCGTAGGACAAAAGCATAACCGCAGTCAATAAGGTAATCAAAAATACTGTAAAGATCTTTTTCATACATTAACCTCTTATCTTACGTTGACGGTAAATTCCGCCGTGGCAATATTGCCCGCTTCGTCAACAACCCTGTACAGAATTCTGTAAACGCCTTTCATGGTAACCCTTATCGAGTTTTCGGAAAGAATGTTTCCGCCCATGCAATTGGAATTCTGTATGGTTTCCTCGTTTATTACGGTTATTATATCATCGGGCGATATAACGAACTTCTGCACTGTAAGCAGATCGGTTTCGGTCAGATTGTCCTCAGCAATTATTCCGGGCAACCGAACCGTTTTGTTCACTTTCACACTGTCGGAAGTATCGCCGTCAATCGAAACCGTGGGCGCCACAGTGTCTGTTACGGATACCGTAAAGGTCAGCCCTCTGCTGCCGTAGTACATTGCGGCATTCACCGTATAACTTACCGAATATATGCCGTACTGATCCAGAGTAATAACGTATTCTTTGTCGAACGGCGCGTTGTTGAGCACGGTGCCGTCGCTCGCCACTGCGTACTGCCTGTCAGGCAGCCTTACCGTAAGGCCGCCGGATATAGATATACCGTTTACGATTACCGTTCCCGAAGTTACGATGCCCGAATCCAGCACGTCAGCCGCGTAGGCGGGCTTTAAGGTGTACTCGCTGCCTATCTCAAACATACCGCCTGCCAGCTGTTCGGTGTAGAAATCCGGGCTGGTAATATCGTTTGACATTATGCCGATGTTCTGAGTGTTGATGCGGGTCACGGTAAACGCGCTTTCCGACTGAACGCCTGCAAAATACACGTCTATATATATCTTTTTATCCGGGAAGCCCTTATAACTTCCGCCCGAAAGGTCTTCTATCGAAAAACTTTCGCCGTTCACGGTTATTTCAGATAAATCTTCGGAAAGAGACAGGCTGTTCTCCCCTGCCGCAAGCGATGATATACTCACGGGTTCGCCCGAACCTATACGCATTTTCCACGCTTCTCCGTCTTTAATAAAGAATACGGAAAGATAATTGGAGCTGTCCGAACTGTCGGTCAGACGAATTTCGGTCTCCTGCACCGCATATCCCTCGCCGAGCGCGCCGAACCTGAGCAAAAATCCGGGGGCGAGCACGGGATTGATAAACTCTATACTTCCGTCGGAAGAAAGCGTTGCCGTAACGCCCGTTTCCGAAGCGGTGAGCTGCGCGTTTTCGGTCGTAAAGAATTTCAGTATATCCGGCTCGTGATTACCGTCCGTCTTATAGCCTGTATCTATCACCGGGATTTTTACCGAAATCGAGGTTCTCTTGTCTCCGCTCACCGCATAATACACTATTTCCACGGTATCGCCGGATTTTTCCACGACGGGCACGTAATAATTGCCTTCAAGCCTGGTACGTTCGGGATGCGCGAAATCTTTTATCCAGATTTCCACTTCCGCGTCCTTTAATTCTCCGCCTTCGTAAATAAGCGCACTGTATACCGGGAGATTTACGCCGTCGTTCAGTATGAGATACCTGGGCATATCTTTAAGAGAGCCGGAGAACACGGGGTTTTCACTTGCGGAAATTTCCACGTTGTACTCGTTCTGCCCCTGCTGTCCGTGATAATCGGTTACATTATACTTAATCGTATAAGTGCCCGCCTCATCGGCGAAAAATTCGTCGCCCTCATTAATGCTAATCTCTTTTCCGCTCGGCGTTTTCACCGTTACCGAAAGGTCAAGCGAACCGTACCCGCCGTAATACTGCACCGAAGCCGTCTTTACGTTTTCTCCGAGATATGCGCTCATAATCTTTTCCTGCGGCAAAATAACGCTTACCTTTCTTGCGGTTTCTTCTATTTCGATGTCATAAGTGCCGGTCGTTACGTTGCCGAAGCTGTCCCTCGCGGAGTAAACCGCCGTGTAAGTGCCGGAAAATCTCGGCACGAACGACATATCGTCAAGCAAAACGTTTACGGGATTATCCGAATAGTAATTGTAATATAACCTCGTATTCACATACGCAAACCCGTCAAAATCGTCCAGTGCGGAAAATTCCGGCAGGGTGTATTTAAGCCCCTTCGCTCCGGAAGGAAGGCTGCCCGTTTCATCCGAGAATATCGGGGATATGTTATCCGTAAATCCTTCGAGCCCCTTTATGCTTTCACCGCCTATCGCGCTGACGATGACCGTTGCGGAAGAATCTGAGGAAGCAAAGTTTTCCGCGCGCAGGGATATGCGAACTTCTCCCGTGGTAAAGCCTTTGAAGGGCGTTGTAAAATAAGACGTATCGTCCAAATCCGCTATAAACAGTTTGCCGGGAGAGCCTGCGGGGTTATAGCAGTACATCACCTTTTCCTGCGGGTCGTACCACGCGCCGAACGGCACCGACATTATATCCCCGTCTATGTTTCCGGCAAACGGCGTATTGGTGTATGCGCCGCTTTCTTCGCTGTCTTTATATATAACGTTGTTCCAGTTGTTGAGAGCCGCTCTCGGCTGCCCCGGGAGTTTTACCGAATAGGTTGCCAGCCCCTGATAAAGGGACGTGTGTTCGGTAACCACTATTTCCACCCAGTTATCCGCATCGTAAGCATCCGTAAGCCTTACCACAAATCTCGAAAAATCCGGGGTTTTCAGTTCCTGCGGCCGGGCGGTTATATCGAATATACGGTTATCTCCCAGCTGGTTAAGATTTACGGTTTTGCCGTATTCTACCGTATCCCCGTTCTGCAAGGTAAGTTTAATGCCGCCGGGGAACACTTCGTCCGCCTCAATCATTTCGGGATTGCCCGTGCTGTACATATTGCCGAGCACGGTGAATTCCTGACTCTTAACGTAGTTTAATCCGTTTATTACCGCGGCGTATTCAATGGTATAAACGCCGGGCATGTCCAGCAGCACCTCCGCGCTCGAATAAGCCCTGCCGTCCGGGAAATAAACTACCACTTCCGCGGCGGCGCTCTCGTCGTTTACAAACAGTTTGACCTCCGGTATGGTAAGAACGGCGTTAAGCGGATATTCTTCCTGTATCTCCGCGCCCGAAACTATTGCAAGGGTATCGTCCCCCAACACGTCGGAAACGCCGAAGTACCTGAACTTTTTCACCGTCCTGTCAAAGAAATCGGTCGCCTCTATTTCCAGCGCGTAAAGTCCGTTGTTTTCGGGCGTAAACGCCTTGCCGGAAGATATAAAGGTCATTCCGTCCTCGTTAACCGAATACCAGTTATAAATTACGTTGCTTATGGTGTAATCGTAGCCGTAATAATATCCGTTGACCGAAGAATAATCTTCGGCGTTCATTTCAACGCCTTTGTGCCCGTTAATCGCGCCGAACTCTATTTCGGAATACGCGTCTTCAAGCGCGGGCGAACTTTCGTTTACAATCTGTTTTGCGGAATTTCCGCCTATGCTTTCAACGGCTATCTGCGCGTTGCCGCCGGCGCCCGCAACGACTCCTCTTTCACCGTGATAGACGGATACCGTAACCCTCCCGGAAGGGAAGCCCTGCCATTGGTTGGCAAATTGCGCTTTGTCGCCGAAATCCGCAATCTTAACGTATACGTTGCCGGTATGCTCCTCCCGCAGAGCATAAACGCTGTTGGTTGAAGGTTCGTACAATATCTCGCCGGTGGGAAGCCCGTAAATGTTCTGAATTACCGCACCGCCGCAATCCGCCCATCCTGCAGGATATTTTGATTTGCCACTGAAAACGCTCCTTACTCCGTTCCTTTCGGTAAATTCTCCGCCGAAAAACTCGTTGGCGCTGTTACCCACCATATAGTACCACGTGTTTCCACCGGAAACGGTTATCCTTACTTCAAAATACACGCCGGGATTTTCCGCATCGGCAACTTTAATGAATATAACGCCGTTGGGCGGGTCCTGGGTCTTGTTGCCGGGAATACCGAATTTTATTAAAGAAGCCCTTGCCCCGAGGTCATCCAGTGAAATCGGAAGCGCGTATTGCAACGCGTTACTTTCGTCAGGAATATCCGTAACGATGGCGTCCGTCTTTCTCTCATAATCAAACTGCCCCTCCATCAGATAGTCATCGTTAATAAACTCTACTTCGCCGAACTTTGCATCTCCGGCGTTTTCCAGTCTGTCAAACGTGGAGTTTACTACAAAGAACTCCTGTTCTGCCTTATATACCTTGTCGTTATCCTGATAAATAAATCTAACGTTATAAAGCCCTATATCGGCAAGGGTAAAGGACTCCCCGCTGCCAAGCACGGTATAACCTCCGTCCGGCAGATACATCACCATAAAGGGAGTTACGCCTTTCCCGCCTACGGTCATGGAAGGAGTTAAACTGAGTTTGTCATTTATTATATAAGTTTTATCAAGCGAAACGTCAAGTGCGGCGTCTTCCGAGAAGTCGGTCGCGTCGAACACGTCTATATTTACGTATTCGGTGCTCACGTTGCCGGAATAATCTTCCGCGGTATACACAAGCGTGTATCTGCCTATCTTATCCGTTTTAAAACTGCCGTTCTCAACGGGTACCGAAATTTCGCCCTCTTCGCCGTAATTATAAAATGCCTGAACGTTGTATTCGAGAGTTCCGGCGCAATCGTCAAACACCTTTGCCTCGAATACCGGATAGGTTTCGCCCGCCATGCCCATGGGCAGCGAATCTTCGGCATAATCTTCGTAATCTATCTCTATAACGGGATTATTGGTATCTCTTACGGTGGCGGTAAGATAGCTTTCATCCACCGCTTTGCCGCCCAATACCTCTATGGCAAACTTACCCGTACCGGTTCCGCCCGTTATGGTGGAAGTGGGGCCGGTATAACCGCCCACGGTTAAAATCACGTTGTCAGACTTAAATCCGCCCCAGGCAAAATCGAACTGTTCGGGGTCGTCGAAATCCGCCACCTTTTTATACTGATTGCCGTTATACTCTTCGCTTACCGCATAAATCGCATTATCGGTCTTATCGTAAATAATGGTAGCGGTGGGCAGCCCGTGCACGTTTTCTATAACGTAAGCGCCCGCATCCGCATACGCGCCGGGATAACGGTTAACCCCCTTGCCCTTTTCCACGGTTTCGGTAAACCTTATATGATTTTCCCAGGAAAACCCGGTGTTGGAACTATTTGCAACCGCATAGTACCACGTTCTTCCGCCTATTATAAGCCTCACCTCAAAATAAACGCTAGGGTCGCCGGCGTCGGTGAACTTGAAAAAGATGTTTGCATACGGGGGAAGATTTTCGGACTTTTCCGGGTCTTTATCCCCCGGTACACCGAAACGGATAAGCGGGTCTCTGTCCCCGAGTTCCGCAACGTTTATATATTGGTTGATTATAAGCGGATTTTCTTCGGAAGGGAAGTCCGTAACTATTGCCATACCCTTTCTCGAATACTCAAAGTCTTTATTTTCGGTAAGATAGTCCGGGTTTGAAAACTCCACCTCTTTGTATTCCGCATTGCCTATATTTTCAAATGCGTTTTTAACCGTAAAGAAAGTTACTTCTTCTGTTACGGTCTTCCCGGAAAACTCCGCCGAATAACTGAGCGTATACTTTCCGTATTCCGAAAGCGCCGTTTCCCGCTCAACGCTCTCCGCCCCGCTCGGGAATATAAGTTTCCCTGCGGCAGCCTTGGCCTCGCCCGAAACGGTGATTTCGGCTTCCGGCATAACGAAGGTTGCTCCCAACAAATATTCTTCTTTAAGGTCGCCGGAAACGTTTAGCTCCGCATCTGCCTTTCTTATTCCCCAAAACAACATGGAGCCGGCGGTAAACATAAGTACCGCCACAAGCAAGGCAACCGTGATAAGTTTTGCCTTTCTTCTGAAAGTCATATCATTTCCTCCTGAATTTACACAATACAAAATTACAACTAAAACCGATTATCCGCCTTTTCAAAAACAGATAAAGAATATCTACTCCTTTATTCCGCCCATCGATATCCTTCCCATAAGCCTGTCGCTGAAAATGGAGAAAACAATCACTATGGGCAGAGCGACAAGCAGCGCGCCCGCCGTTTCGTAAGGCGCTTCCGTATACATGGGGTCGCCCGCGAACTTAAACGAATAGAGCCCCACTGCTATGGTCGGGTAACTGGGCAGGTATACGAGCGGCGTCTGATAATTATTCCAGAATTCTATGCAGTAAAGCAGAAACACCGTTAAAAACGCGCCCTTCACCATCGGGAACATTATGGAAAAGAATATCCTCGTGTTGCCCGCCCCGTCCACAAGCGCCGCTTCGGTATAGGCGGAAGGTATGCCCTTGAACGTTGCCAAAAACACAAGATAATACGTACCGAGATAGGTCATGGACATTATCCATAATCCTATGGGGTTATTCCACAGCCCCAGCAGCTGGCTTATGCGCAGTTCCGAGGGCAGCGCGCCCACTATCGGCAGCGTAAGCGATATGATCACCGTAACGTAAATAGCCTTGTTGAATTTAAAGTCGAACCTTGCGGTAACGTAAGCCACGATGCAGGGCGTGAAAGTGCGGAAAAACGCGCAGCCGAACACATATATCGCCGTATACCAGAGCATTTCCGCCGAACCTACCGCCCGCGGTATCTGCCCCACCACGTTTGTTTCCACAACCATTTTATCGAATACGGTAGCATAATTACCCAGATAAAAACTTTGCGGCAGCAGGTTGGGATTGTTGGTATTAAACCACTCGTCTATATTTTTAAGTGAGGTAAGAAACGCCCATATAAGCGGATAGAGCATAGACAGAGTGTAAAGCACGAGCAATACGAAGAGAATTATTATGAGAGGAGATGCTCCCCTTTTGATCTTCATGGAATTTTTCATACTTCTCTCCTTAATCTGCCGAAGGGCCGTATTTTTCCAGCAGCCGCTTCGCTATAAACACCAACGGCGCCGCTATAACGGTAAACACAATACCCATCGTAGCGTAATACGGATATTCCGTAAGCGATCCCTGTGCCTTGGCAATACCGGCATACATATAATATCCGAATGTCTGCAGCTGAGACGGCGCCACCACGTTATAGAAATTGAAAAGTGCCAGCTGGTTTGTGAAAATTCCCGAAATACCTATTGTGATAAAGGTAACTATCGTGCTGTAAATAAGCGGAAGGGTTATGTAATAGAACTCTCTGAAACCCGTTGCACCGTCAAGCTCGGCGGCCTCTACAACGGAATCGGATATACCTTTCATGGCCCCCACGTATAAAAGCACGTTGCCGCCGAAACTTATCCACACCGAATAGAACAAAATGGTTCCGAAAGCGGTGGCGTTGTTATCTATAAGCCCGTCCATGGCAATGCCGAACAAATCCGAAAGAAGCTGCGGGATGCTTGCGTCCACCACTCTTCTGAATATCATGGTAAGGCTGAAAGAGGGCAATATGGTGGGCAGGAACAAAAACACGCTGAAAACTTTGTGCCCGGGCTTCTGCTTGGCGATAAAGTAAGAAAACAGCAGCGCGAGCGGTATGCCTATCACCAGACTTACGGAATATGCCACAAAAGAATTTTTCCATGAGGAAATAAGTTCAGGCAGCTTAAAAAGGTCGTTAAAAACCCGCGCAAAGTTTTCAAAACCCGCAAAGGCAGTGTTTCCGCCAATGCCGATACTCTGAAACGCCATCAGCACCGAGTTAAAGTTAACGCCTATGTAGAATATACAATACTGAATTACGGGAAGCGCCAGCACGCAGCAATAAAATATTAAATCTCTTCTGCGTTTGGAGCCCGCCGCACTTAATCCGCTTTTTTTCATCGGTCTCTCTCCGTTTTTTATACGAACGGTTTCCCCTGCCGGCGGAAAATTCCGCCGGCAGAGTATCACTTATTACAATGTTTCAAGAATACTTCCGAACGTCTGCTCCCACCAGGAAGCGCCTTTTAAACTGCCTATGGACAGAAACACGTCTTCTGCGGAGGCGCCCGCATCAAAGGCCTTCATTATTTCCGGATAGTTTGCGTTGTTATAATAGCTCTCGAGGTTTAGATAATGACGGAACCTGTTGGACTGGTTGATATACAGCGGACTGGTGGAAAGGCTGTAAGCTTTTATTCCGTTTTCACGGTATGTCCAAACCGATTTTTCCCAATAGGACATTGCGTCATACTGCTCGGGAGTAAGCGTGTAGTTAACGCCCTTGGTAGCCCCCGTTATTCTGGTAAATTCCGCCAAACTTTCGTTGGTATATACGAATTGCAGGAACGTTTCCGCAAGCTCTACCTTCTCGGGCGCAATGTTGCCGTTTATATAGCAGTATCCGGGAGTAACCGACATTACCACGTTGCCCTTCTTGTCCGCAGAGGACTTGGGGTATGGCATAAACGCGTATCTCGCTTCATATTTACTCGAACCGTAAGTTTCCAAAGTTTTGAAAGCGGAAGCCGCTTCGCTTTCCCAATACGTTCCCTCAATGAGCATTGCCGGCTGATTTTCGTTGTTGGCGCGGTTTGCAAGCACGAAATCTCTCTGCGCCCTGAGGTTGGTATAAGAGCTGTCCAGATTTTCGTCTACGAGATAATATTCGTTATCTATAATCTTTTCAAAGAACCCTAAAACCTTATACAGCCCTTCGAACTGCAACGCCTTATATCCGTCATGATAAGTAAGATTTATATCCTGCACGTTATTGAGGTCGCCGTCTATCACCACGTCCTCCGCAGGGCCTTCGGTACCGTAAAGGCGCTTGTTGTTTTCAACGCCCAGTTCGTCGGCAAGGAAACTTATGGCGGCAAGGTTTACGTACTGAACCGCGTTCCCCGCCCAGGTGAGCGGAGTAAATTCGTTGCCGGACTTTATTCTGTCGCAAAGTTTATAGAACTCGTCATACGTGGCGGGAAGTCCGTCGTCGGTTATCTTGTCGGGTTGCGCCGGGTCATAATCGAACACCCCGTTCGGGCCTGCGGAACGCTGTTCCGATAAATTTTTTATAAACCCGTTGTTGCCGTTATTCGGGTTAGCCGAAAAATACCACAGTTTTTCCTCAAACAAATCTACGTTATAATGAATACCGTAATAACTTTCAAGGTGAGGAAGCCCGTAATATTTACCGTCCACGTTGATATACTCTTCTATCTCTGCGGGAATCTTGGACAAAATGGTAGCGTCCTCTCCGAATTTTTCATTAAGGTTCTCCTTTACCATATCGGTGATATCGTGAACCTTGCCCGCCAGCGCAAACGCGTGATAGTTGGATTCCTGCGTGAAAATTACCTCTGTATTGAGATTGTTTATATTGTTTAAAATATTCTCTCCTACATATGTCGCTCCGCTGGTATTTATCCTTACCTGCACGCCCGTTTTACCATCTTCGAAAGAATAGTCCTTATACTTTTCTTCGAACCGTTCTTTCAGGTCGAACATCCATTCGTCGCCGTATCCGCCGTTATAAGCCCCTATGTACAGCTGAGATTTTCCGGGATCAATGTCATCCTGGGCGTTATCTTTATTGCATCCCGCCGCACCGAACACGGTTGCCGCAAGCAGAACGCCCGAGAGTAAAACCGTCAAAAACTTCTTCATTTTTTTACCTCCGTTATTTTTGACCGATATTTCCGTTTCAGGAAATGTTTACGGTATGAATTTCTTTATAAGTACCCGCGCCGCCGTACGCTACGGCATCTTTTTCGGGGAGATGGAGCGATTTTACTTCAAGTTCTTCTATAATCTCCCTTTCGCCGTTTAAATATTCCGACAGTATGCGCGCGGTGTTTTCCAGCCTTAAAATAACGCCGCCTATCCTCCCGTCATGTACCTCGAACCCGAATGAGGAGTTTTCCTTTTCCCACTGAGTTCGGAAACAGACATAAAATTTCTTTACTTTTTTAATGAGTTCCGGTATCTCTTTTTGCGCAACGGCTTCAAGCGCTTCCCTGTTTCCTTCCGAATAATGCTTTTTTATCCTCAGGCTGAGGTCGCACTTGTTTACGGCAACCTCGCACAAAGCCTCCGCCGTATCGAAAATATAACCGTACTCGTTCTGTCTGCTTTTCGCGCTTTGCAACGCGCCCAAAGCGGTTTTAAGCTTTTCCGTAATATTCAGATGTTCGAAAAATATATCCATGCTCCCGTAAAGCGGGTCGTTATAAAGTATGCTTTTATACACTACCGGGAGATTTACGGTATCCTTATACTTTTCCCCGAGAACAGAGAGATCCAGTGCCGTAAAGTCGCTCATATCGCTGCCGCAAACGGCTTTGAAAACCTTATCCGCGTCTTCCGAGCCGGCATAGTTCATTTGCGCAAACACCGCCAGCACGGGCTGTGTAGAGAAAAGCGAGGCCTCGGCCCCGTCGTCTCCCCACCCGGTAAGAAACATTTCTTCGATCCCGTTGTCCTTACAGGCGGCAAACGCTGCGCGGGTTCTCTCTATGCTCACTTTGTTTGAAGGCGTAAACCCGCTCCATTTCCACGCGCCTCCCGCAAACGCTATCCTGTTCCTTAGTTTTTTATGGTTTTTAAGAGCGGCGGCATAGTCGTTATAGTCCGATTTATAGTAGTTCCAGTATACCAGATCTATATCCACGGGAATTCTTGCCAGCTTATCTTCGGGCAGACATTCGCCCTCATTACAATACTGCCTGCTCGCCACGCTGAAAAACATATCGCTCCACATCTGCAGATTAAACCCGTATTTTTCGGCTATATCCATTACCCTGCCTATGTGTTCGGTCATGATGTCGAAACGGTCTCTGTATCCGTTTTTAGCCAGATATTCGCCAAGCCCCACCATATAAGCCTCGTCCAGCCCGGCGTGAACCG
This sequence comes from uncultured Eubacteriales bacterium, assembly GCA_949288785.1. Classification (GTDB taxonomy): domain Bacteria; phylum Bacillota; class Clostridia; order Christensenellales; family Borkfalkiaceae; genus UBA1259. Next base: position 22,658 of record CASELQ010000013.1, read on the forward strand.
TTTTCGAAGCAAAAGTTTTGCTCAGCTCCGCAAATACGTTGTCTATATACTTATAGGTCCTTTCGTCCCCTATAAGCAAAATGTCGTTCACGTCCCGTATTTTTTTATACTCGTCCCAACGGAATATTGTGGAAAGGTGGGCAAGCGTCTGAATACAGGGCACAAGTTCTATCCCCAGCCCCGCACAATATTCGTCAAGACTTTTAAGTTCTTCTCTGTTATATCTCCCGCGGAGATACCCCGAAAACGGCTCGCCCTCCACCGAGAACACATCTTCGAGATATATATACAGCCGGTTGTACCCGAACAGGGCAAGGTTTAACGCAAGTTTTTTCAATGCGCTTATTTTGGGCACTGCGTCCCGCGCCGCGTCCGCCATATAGCCCATTTCTTTGAGGTACGGGTTTTCCGTTAAGGTAAAATCACCGCTTTCCGCTTTAACCAAAGCCAACGCTCTGAACACCTGTACCGGCCGGAAATATTCTATCCGCACGCCGTTTCCCTTTTTCTCCACGCAAAACCTGTCGCTTTTAACCGTTTTGAAAGAAATACCGGCGTCTATCCCCAAAAACCTTGCCGCCTCTTCAAACCTTTCCTTACTGTAATTTAACGTCATCTTAAATCTTTCCTTTCCGCATTCTGCCCTGTTCTTCCAGAAATTCCTTGTACCATAGGAAACTTTTTTTCTTTATCCTCTTTAAATCGTCCTCATAATCGACGTATACAAGCCCGAAACGCTGGTCATATCCCCAGTTCCACTCGAAGTTATCGAACGCACTCCAATAAAAGTAACCTTTGACGTCAACCCCGCTGTCTATGGCTTTTTTCAGCGCTGTAAGGTGCTTTTTTATGTAGTCGATGCGAAACCCGTCGTTCAGTTCTTCCTGCCGGGAAACGACGTCCGTATTGGACCCCATTCCATTTTCCGTTATAATTACGGGCAGCCTGCCGCCGGTATCCTCTTTTATCTTCATCATCAGCTTAAAACAGTCGTCCGCACAGGGTTTATTGTCGTAAGCCACGTTCTCCGCGTTGGCGGAAATTATCTCGCTGTCAAACCTCCCCGCCCCTTTACGGTAAACCACCGTTTGCTGACCGTAAAAATTAACACCGAGAAAATCTATCTTTTCGCTTGCCGTTTTAAGCTCTTTTTCGTCTATATCGTCCGGCCAGTAATTTTTTTCTTTAAGCACTTTAACGGCAAGTTCCGGATAAGCGCCCTTTACTATCGCATCGTAAAAATAAAAACTTTCGGTGGCGTTTGCAACCTCTGCCGCATACTTATCCTCGCTTCTTTCAGACCCCGCCGTTTTGGGCACTAAGTCGAGCGCAACGCCTATTTTGCCGTTCAGCCCCGTCTGCCTGTAAAGTTTTACCGCGCTGCCGTGCGCCACCAACGCATGATGCGCCGCCTTGACCGCCATTTTATAATCTCTAATACATGGCGGAATTACGCCGAGAGAATAGCCTCTGTAAGTAAATACATATATCTCGTTCAGGGTTATCCAGTATTTTACCCTGTCCCCGAAATACTTAAAGCACACCCGGGCATATTCCGTAAACCAGTTTATGACCTCCCTGTTTGCCCAGCCGCCTTTTTCCTGCAATGCTGCCGGCAGATCCCAGTGAAATATGGTTACCACGGGTTCAATTCCTCTTTCAAGCAGTCCGTCAATCAGCCGGTTATAAAATTCAATGCCCTTTAAATTGACCCAGCCCGTCCCCTCCGGTAAAATCCTCGTCCATGCCAGCGAAAACCTGTATGAGTTTGCGCCGAGTTCTTTTAAAAGATCCAAATCTTCGACATATCTGTTATAATGATCTATGGCAACGTCCCCGTCGTAATTTTTTCTTACGATGCCGGTTTTTTCGTGGCAATGCCTGTCCCATATGCTTTCGCTCTTGCCGTCCTTATTCCAGGCGCCCTCGATCTGATAGGCGCTGACAGCGGTACCGAACAAAAAATTATCGGGAAATTTTAAATCAAAGTCATCCATATATGTCCCTCTCTCGCCGCTTATGTCCCGCACTTTTTTCCTTTGACCTCGACGCCCGAAAGCGGCAGCAACGCCGTTTACGGGCTTGTACCGGGTTGAAATACGGCAGGCAAAAACAGAGAATTATTCCAGTTTATACATATATGATAACGCCGTTTTGCGGTTTTTCTATACTATTAGCTTGTTTTTTTGTTGCATTTTTTGATATGTTTTTACCTTTTTGCCAAAAATAAGTGAACTTAACTTCCAGTTTTTGATATTTTCAGGGTAAGCTTGATTTTCTCGGAATACTTTGATATAATATTGCTATGAAAGCAATTTTCGAACATGCAAACGAAAACGACCGTTCAAAACTCGAACGGATAGCGGTGGGCGTGAACCGCAATTACGCATGGCCGGCGCACTTTCATTCCAACATAGAACTGTTCTGCGTGCGCAAGGGCTCCTTTACCATAGGCATAAACGGGAAAAAATATAATGTCAAAGACGGGGAAATGATTATTGCCGACCATTACGATATCCACGAATATTACGATAAGCACAGTTTCGGCAACGATGACAGAACGCTGATTATTCCCGATAAATACCTCATATCGTTTGACGCCAGAAGGCAGAACAAAAGAATTTCTACGCCGATAATCAGCACCCCCCCCCTGTGCGAGAAAATAATAAACCTTGTGGACGACGTGATAATTCCGTATAAAAACGACGAACAGATTATAACCCCCGCCATTGATCTCATTATGTCCATGCTTTTAAAAAATCTGGAGTTTTCAGATACCGTAAGCGGCAGGAACGATGTGGACTTGTTAAAAAGCGTACTTTCGTACATAAGCGCAAACTACCGCGAAACGGGTTTGTCGCTGGGGAAAATATCAAAGGCTTTGGGGTATTCTCAAGAACATATATCCAGGACTTTTCACAAGCACTTTGATTACAATATAAGAGATTACGTAAACGAGCTGCGTATAGAATACGTACTTTCTCAGGTCAAAACAAGCAAAAAATCCGTAACCGAACTTATTTTCGATGCGGGTTTCAAAAATCCCAGCACTTATTACCGCCAATACTCCAAGTACGAAAAACACAACGATCGCCTTGTCGAATAAAAGTCTGCCGTTATAACAGTTTCTATTTTCGCATAAAAGTTCTGTAAAAAATATAACCCCTTTCCCTCCGCCCCGCCGTATTGGAGGGGCGGAGGGAAAGGGGTGTTTCCTTAAAATATCTCTTTGATATACCCTTAAATTTATTTTTTATATCACTCTATAATCTTTCCAATATCTCGCCTATGCTGCCGTCTACGTACAGCGCGCCGCGAATGTTCCCCGCGGGGGCGCCGCGGTTTATTACCACTATGTTTTTTCCGCCGAAATAGTCTATAAGCCCCGCCGCGGGATATACGGTAAGAGAAGTTCCGCCCACTATCAGGGTATCCGCCGCCTTTAACTCACTAATGGATTCCGCAATCACTTCTCTTTCAAGCGGCTCTTCGTAAAGCACCACGTCCGGCTTAATAATACCGCCGCATTCGCACAAGGGCACGCCGTCGCTTTCCTGTATAGTTTGAGCGGAATAAAATTTTCCGCACCTCACACAATGATTTCGCCATATGCTGCCGTGCAGTTCCAGCACCTTTTTGCTGCCCGCCTTTTGGTGCAGTCCGTCAATATTCTGGGTTATAACGGCGGAAAGGCTGCCCTCTTTTTCCCATTCGGCAAGTTTAATATGCGCCGCGTTCGGCTGTGCGGTAAGGCAAAGCATTTTGTCGCGGTAAAATCTGAAAAACTCCGCCGTATGCTCCATAAAAAATGTATGCGAGAGTATCTGCTCGGGCGGATAGGCATACTTTTGCCTGTAAAGCCCGTTTTCCGAACGGAAGTCCGGAATTCCGCTCTCCGTGCTTACCCCCGCTCCGCCGAAAAACACGGCTCGCTCGGTCCGGCGCATAATCGCCCTTAACTTTTCCTTTATAAAACTATCCATTTTACACCTGAATTTATATTTTTATTATGTCCGTAAGACGCCAAACTCTCCTCATCAATTTAAATTTATCAGTGCAATTAACACACCCCTGTTGCGTTTAGGCGCGCGGCGCGCTGTTTTAATATTTTACGTGCCGCCCGATTATACGTTTATACACGCCGCCCGCCTTGACAAAAATCATTAAATCTGCTAAGCTCTTACCAAGGGAGGATAGTATATGAAAGACCACAGATTTATAAAAATTTATTCCCAAGGCAAAATAGAGGGCTGCCAGATTTGGGCGGACAAAGTAACGGGTGTGAACTACCTTTTCCAGTATTCGGGATATGCGGGCGGGCTGACCCCGCTGCTTGACGAGAACGGCAAGCCCGTTATCACCCCGAAAGAAGAACTTGAAAAATTAACGGATAAATAGTCTTTTCCGCCCCGTCCCTCGCCGCAAAACATGCGGCGAGGGCGAAAAATTCTCTGCCCCATTAACTTGGCGGCGAGGTTATTGTTTTTTCTTCTTTATATTCTGTTAGCCTCTCCCCAATCGCACATCTCTCCCAAAATGGGTATAAGGGTTTTGCCGCGCTCGGAAAGCCGGTATTCCACCTTCGGAGGGACCTGCGGATACTCTTTTCTTACGATAAGATCGTCCTTTTCAAGCTCCTTTAACGTATCGCTCAGCATTTTATGCGTAATATTGCCGAGCGTGCGCTTTATTTCGCCGTAACGCATAACTCCGAACTCTTCAAGCCAATAAAGTATTACCATCTTATATTTACCGGAAAGCACTTTCATGGTGTAGCCGAACCCACGCTCCTCTATCTTGGTACCCTGAAAATTACAACCCTTCATGTTTTACTGCGCCCCTCCTTACTTTCTTTTTTAATAGTATATATTAAAAAAGTGCGTACTTGACAAATAAATTATTTATGTTATAATGATAGCATAAAAGCGGCTGAAAGTCAACTGCCGTCTATAAAAAACAAGGAGCAAGAAAAATGAGCAAAATTATTATCCTCAACGGCAGCCCCAGGAAAAAGGGCAACACTTCGGAACTGATAAAGGCCTTCACGCGCGGCGCGGAAGGAGTCGGAAACACGGTTACCGAATTTTTTTTGAACGGTATGAATATCCGCGGGTGTTTAGGTTGTTACGGCGGAGGCAAGGACCCGCAAAGCCCCTGCGTACAAAAGGACGATATGCTGAAAATTTACCCCGCCTATAAGGAAGCGGACATAGTGGTGCTTGCAAGCCCGCTGTATTACTGGACGATAAGCGGGCAGTTAAAGACCGCGTTCGACCGCCTTTTTGCGGTGGCGGAATGCGACCCGAATTATAATAACCCTATCAAAAAAACCGTACTTTTAATGGCTGCGGAAGGGCACGAGTTCGAAGAAAGCGAATATTGGTACGACCGTCTCATGAAGCATTTGGGCTGGACCTCTTTAGGCAAAGTGCTGTGCGGCGGAGTTACGGCCGTGGGCGATATTGCGGGCAAAAAAGAAATAGAAGACGCGTATCTTCTCGGAAAATCCGTAAAATAATATAAAAGGAGAATAAATATGAAAAAAATCACCTTGCCGGAGGCGTCTGCAATCACATCCCCCAACCCCGTAACGATAGTATGCACCGAAAAGCCGGACGGAGGGACAAACCTTGCCACCGTGTCCTGGTGGACTTATTTATCATATAACCCTAACATGGTTGCCTTTGCCATGGCAAAAACTTCGTACAGCGGCGAGATGGTGCGGCAAAATAAAAAGGTGGTCATCACCATTCCGAGCGACAAGATTGTTTCCGCCGTTTTGGGTTGCGGGCGGCAACCCCGCGCGCATCATCCGCAAGAGGTTTGACGACCAAACAATAGATTTTTTGCAGCAGCTCAAATGGTGGGACTGGCCCGCCGAAAAAATATTCGATAACCTTGACCTGCTGTGCAGCGGAGATACAATGCAGGCTGTAAAAAAGCTTAAACTTTGCTGATTTTTCTTCCCCGCGCCGAAAAAAAGTTGACAATAAACTTATAAAATGTTACACTCCTCATATCCCCCGGCGGGGGATATGAGGAGT
>CASELQ010000014.1 GCA_949288785.1 uncultured Eubacteriales bacterium
TTTCACAAGTCCATATTTGCGAGCTGTTTCCCTGTAACTCAAATGGTTTTCACGCATATCCATTATAACAGCTATCTTGAATTCTGGCGAGTACTTTGTATTAAATTCCTTTCCTCTTCTCATAAATATATGCACCTCCAAAAGTTCGTCCAACTTTTGGGGTGCATATCAATGACCATTTAATGAAATAACAATTTAAGATTATTAAATTTATTATAAAGTTTTCTTCACACAAAGTCAACACGATACATTAAAATTTTCTATAAATTTACTTGACTTTTCAATAAAAACCAAATTTAAATAAATGAGCTTTATATAAAAAAGAGCAACTTATTACTTAAATTACTCTTAATATAAAACTATTACCATATAACAGACAGTAATTATTTACTGATTTATTAAAATATAAATATGCAATAATATACCTGTTTATTATTTTATGTCCGTAAAAAATGACCTTAACCTATAATCACCCTTTAAACAAAAAATACACTCGTTTAAACAGTTTTACGAGTGTATTTTTCAATAATTTTGCCCATTCCTTTAATTACCTGCAAATATAATTTTGCCGCCATTTGTGGCGGTTACTTTTTGGCGGCCGCAACAATTTTCCGTTTTTTTGCAGTGTTTTACCGAAACGTCATACGAAACCAAAATGCTTTCGTTCTCTTTCAGTTCTGTAATCATTTCTCCTTCCGTTTTAAACGCCGGGACTATCCTGTGGAAGGCGCCGAGCACTTTGGATCCTATCGGCGTACAGTGTAATATCTTGCAACCGTGCGGCTCTATTACAAAGTTAAGTTTATCGGCAATGCCGAGATACATTCTCTCCCAAAAATCAAAAACTCCGTACTTGCCCGCAAGCTCAAAAATTATTTCCTTTGGGTAATCTCCCCAATTGAACAGTGCAACCGTCCTTATATTCCCCTGAATTCCGCAATCTATGACGGCGGGAATATCGTTTTCGTTTATATCTACGGGTATGCCCGCTCTTTGATTAACGGGAGACAAGTAGGAAAACTTTTCCAACTGTTCGTCTTTTAACAATATCACCTTGTCGGAAAGCATAATTATTCCGCCGGACACGGCAGCAAACGAAAGATAAGTTTCTATCTCTTTACTGTTCCGGGTACACTTTCTGAAACATTCCCCGTCTTCGTTTTCCGCCGTGCGGAGCATAACGCAATCAGGATCCGTCCTTATTTTTTCGTTAAGATAACTTCGTAAAAAAACTTGCTTTGCAACGCTTTTAAGGCTGCCCCAGCGTTCGAACATATCCATACTTGTCCTTAACGCGTCAAACTGTCCTATTGCAGGTAACAGCGGACTGGTACACGCCAAAAGATAAGTATCTTCCGTTACGGCGGACTTAATTATTTCCGCCGCCCTGCGATAATTTTTCAGGGCATTGAAATTCACATCATTATATCTGCCCGCGGACATACCGTACGCCATAAAATCTATCTTTATATATCTATACCCCCATTCGTGCGAAAGTTTATAGAAAAGTTCATAAAGATAACCGCACGCTTTTTCGTTACTGAAATCAAGCGTGTTCCAACCGTAAATTTCGTCGCTTTCAAAAGACTTTACAAAAAATTCGGGATGTTCGGAAAGAAGTCCGGAACCGTTTTCCGCCGTAAACGGCGCAACCCATATACCGGGGATAAAACCTTCCTCTTTTATTCTGTCCGCCAGCCACTTCATTCCGTGCGGAAACTTTGCGTTTGGCTCCCAGTCCCCGCGCGAAAGCGACCAGCCGTCGTCTATCTGAATATAATTAACGGGTACTTTGCGCTTTTTTATTTCGGCAAGGTTATCCAGAATTATCCTTTCCGTAATGCCTGGACCGTAATAATACCAGCTGCACCAGCCGATGACGGCTCTTTTTAGCGTTACCGCTCTTTCCGAATTATACCTCTCTGCCAATGCAGCATATCCGCAAAGAGCACCGTTAAAATTCTCATATTTTTTTATAACAAACGTATCAGAACGAATTTCGTCGCCTCTTGCAAACGGCTGACTTTCACGGAGCACGCAAAGCGCGAAACTCCCGTCTGCACACACCTCCGTAAGAGTTACGTTTTCTTTAAATTCCACGGCGCCGAACAGCACACAGCCCACGCCCTCCGCCACGGCAAAATCCATACTTTCGCGGTATTCTCCGCCCATAAGGCGACTTACGCCGACAGGTGCCTGCATTTCGTGCACCCTTACCCCGTTGAACATCGTAAAACCGTTAAGGTATGCCTTATCAAAAGCAATGTTGCTCCTGCCTTTGAAAAAGCATACCTTTATAAGCCCGTTTATTTTTTCATTCGGGGAAAATCTGCCTTTAACAAGCGTTGCGGCGCCGGTACCCGTAATTTCCAGGGAAAAAACCCCGTCTGAAACGCTTACACGGTTTTCGCTTTCGCTCAATATCCGCCACGAACCGCTGCAACGCGTAAGAATATCATAGTGTTCGCCGTTATTCTCCGCATGAGCGGTTATATTGTCAATATATATGCCGTCATCGGTCAACAGCGATAACTTCCCGTTATCTGTTATAACTTTCATAATTTTAATGCGTCAATCAAAATCGGTAACGTCTTTCCTGCCGCGCTTGATCCATTTACCAACGGTAAAATCGGGCACGGGTACGGGTGCACCGCCAAACGATATCGACTGCTCCGTAAGCGGCGTTATGCACATCCATGCCGCCGCATCGTAAACGTCTATAGGCATATCCTTGTCTCCCAACGCGTGAAAGATAAATGATTTCAGCATAAGATAATCCATACCTCCGTGCCCTGCCTTCATTTCCTCTTCGGTTATTTTTTTCCATATGGGCGGCAGGTATTCTTTATAGTTGTTGGCGCAGTTCAATTGTTTTTCCAACACGAGCTGCGGTTCCCAAAACTCATGGAAATCTTCTCGCCCTTCCAACATTATCAGGTTTGCATCCTGCATACATATTCCTTTAGTACTGCGCACCGTAAACTCGCGGGAATAAAACCTCGGAAGAGTGGTATCTAACGTTAAAGTTACCGTCTCGCCGCCCGCACAGGTAATCACAGTAGAGATTATATCGCCTTGTCTGAACTTCTGACCTATCTGATTTTTATCGGGATTCCTGTCGTCTACGGTAAACGCCGAAAGCCCCACCGCTTTGGATGCCACGGAAGAAAGTGTGAGCATCCTGTTGCCGCGGTTTATGCCTATGAGTTTTGCAATAGGCCCGAATTCGTGAGTGGGATAATTATCGCAATTTCTGTTTTTGTAGTTATCCAGCCTGTAATGCCTGTTTACCACTCCGCCCAGAATTTCATCACGCAGGTCGTGCGAATAAGAACCGTGGCAATGCACCACTTCTCCGAGCATCCCTTTTCTCTCAAGCGCGGTGGTAAGCAGTTCAAAACGGTCGTAACAGCAATTTTCCATAAACATTATCGGTGTTTTGGTCTCCTCGTATGCCTTAACGAGTTCCCAACATTCCTCAACGTCGTAAGCGCCGCCCACTTCGAGCGCGGTGATCTTACCCGCGCGCATACATGCTATTCCCATTCTTATATGCTCGTCCCACGAGGACGCAACATATACCGCTTTTATATCGTCGTCAGCGAGCATATCCTCAAATTTTTCATAAATTTTCGGATTTACTCCGCGCTTTTCCTTTACGAGGTCCGCCGCCCTTTTATTTCTGTCGGCATACGCATCGCATACCGCAGCCACGTCTACCTCGTCAAAAAGTAAAAAGGTTCCCAGCATTCCGAAACCGCGCTGCCCTAAACCTACTACGCCCAACTTTAATTTTTCCATAATCGCCTTTCCCGTTTTTCATAAATTTACAGAATATTTATATTACTGTTATTTCATATATGATAGCATATTTACTTTACTATGTAAATAGCCAAATCGGTTTTTTACATATACTTTTAAGTCATTTTTGATGGTAAAACTTTTGTTAAACGCCTCGCACCGTCCTGCGCGGTTTTAGCGCGGGACGGTGCGGAAAAATAATATTTTAATTTTTCGTATAGTGGAAATATTATTTTTAATCTTTTGTATAGTGGAAATATTATTTTTAATCTTTTGTATAATCGTTAATCGTTTTTAATATATTTATTAACGTTTGCCAATTTAATATATTTATTAACGTTTTCCGAATTATTGCTAACCGTTATTCTTGCTAAACGTTATTTTAATATATTGCTTATTTTAGTCTTTTAATATATTATTTTAATTTTTTAATGTTTTTTATGTAAAATTGATTATCTTTCGGCAATTTCAATATTTATATCTCCCGACCCCGTCTCAATACTATATTTGCCGCCCGCAACAGTTCCGGGCACGTTAATTTTCCCCGATGACGCTTTGCATATAAATTCCTTTTCGGAAAGCAAATTCCCCTGAACATCCCCGGAGTCTGTTTTCACGTTTATTTCGGCCGCATCGCAACGGTCAAAATTCACGTCCCCGGAACCACTTTGCAAACTAAAATTGTTTACGGCGATAACGTCCGTTAATATTATATCCCCGGAAGAGGTTTCCGCAATAAGTCCGTTACATTGGGTATCTGCTATTTTAACGTCCCCGGAAACTGTTTTTATTTCCGCAACGCCATCCGTTTTTAGTACCCTTGCTGATATGTATCCGGACAGGGACGAAAGTTTAATTTTCTCCGCGATAAGTCCAACTATATATATATCACCCGAACTCGTTGATATTTCAACATCTGTTGCAGCTATATTAATACATAAAATAAGTAAACTGCTTACTAATTTAATATTATCAAAGTGAAAAGAGCCGGAAACCTGTATACCCCCGGGAGCGTTTATATTAAGCGCCCCGTACTCCCTTTCCGGAAGATACAGAGTTATTGTTCTGTTTTTCGCGGGTATATCCTGGCCATTATTTTGCGCTTTTTCGGGGAGTCTGATTTGCAGCGTATCGTTTTGCACTTCTAAAATGATATTGTCCCTGGAATTATGACAAATCACCTTGCAACTATTATCTTTTGCTTTCGCAAGATTTATATCGGCGGAAAGCACATCTATATTAATATTATGAAACTCTTCGCTTATTTCATATATAAATTCTTGCGGGTCTTCTGCCGAAACCTGCCATTCCCCCTCGTATACAGCGCCCAGCTCTTTGACGGCTGTCTCTTCCGAAAGCCCTTCCTCAATGCGGTCGTCAATCATTTCACTGTAAAACGAAAGCCGCTCTTCAAGCTCTTTTTGCGGCAAACCGGACAGTTTTGCACGCAACTTTGAAAGAAATTCCTGTTTATCCATTTTTATCGTCCTCCCTGGTTACGAAATTGTAAATTGACATTATCTCTTTCCAATCCTCTTTGAAATCTTCTATTCTTTGCAGCCCGAGCGGCGTTATATGATAATATTTGCGCAACCTGCCGCCGTGTTCCGCCGTGCGCACCGTAAGCATATCCGCCGATTCCAACCTTTTAAGTATCGTATACAGAGTTGACTCTGACATAATTAAATACGGCGCCATATCCTTGATTATTTTATATCCGTAAGAATCTTCGTTTTTTATTGCCGCAAGCACGCACACATCCAAAAGCCCGCGTTTTAACTGTATATCCACACATACCTCCTTGAACGCAATATATCATAACACGAAGTATTGTCCCTGTCAAGTATTTTTTATAAAAAAATTTTTTTGAAATATGATAGTTTTTCTCAAATAGTTCATCTAAATAAATGAAAAGGAAGTTAAATCGTTTGGATAAAATCTTATAAAAACACATTAAAATAAAAAGCATTTGCCGGGGCGCGGTTTAATATAAACCGCGCCCCGGCAAAACAAACGCTCTCCCGATGTTAAATATTAAGTTAATAGTCAAGCCGCACAATAAACAGTAAAAACGGGCACCTGTAATTAAATTTTTCCGCCGCCATACACGGCAAAAAATGACCTGATATAAATTTTAAGCGGTTTTTATAAACTTACCGCCCCGTTTTCGCCTGATGAAGACTGATTTTCCTGCGCTTTTACAGCCTCTTTATCCGATTTGGTTTTTACGTAGGAATCTGCATTATATGCAATCACCAAAACCCCTATTTCCACCAGCGAAACCGCCATAAACGTACCTACTATTATATTTGTAAGCGCATATGCAAGCGCCATAACCGCACCCGCCGCAAGACATATAACGACGTTTGTAATCACCAGCACTATGATATTTTTAAGGTTTATTACCTTTCCTGCCTTTATCTTTTTCCTGCCGTAGAGCAGATATGCCCGGAGCAACGTCAAAAACCCGAATAAAATTACCGATAAAACGCCGGTTATAATGACGCTCGGACTCCATACGTTTTTTATCCATAAAATTATGTACGTAAACGCAAAAACTATAATTAAGTCATACAACGCGGATAAAAAGTTTTTCCACCACGGCAGCCCGGCAATTGTCTTTTTTACCAGATACCGCGTGAGAAAAAACCCGCCGATAAGCCCCAGCGCCGAAAAAACCGCAAAGCCGGCAAACCCATTAACCATTTTGGATATTGCCGCGTTTATTTCTTCGGCAATCTGCGCCGCATACTCTTCCGCACCGGGCAATAGCGAATAGATACACTCGTTAAAAGTATTGCTGAGCCACTCCCTGCTCAAAATCGTCCTGACTGACGCGGAAAGATTATTCCAGTCGAGCCGGCTTACGGCGTCCGACAGGCTTTCGACCAACGCTTCGAAATCAAAGCTTATGTTTCCGCTTAGCTCGGAAATATTCGTTGCCAGGGTCTGAACGGCGCCCCCTATAACCGGCAACAACACGGAAAGCCCCAACACCATTCCCAAGGCGAACGTGCCGAGCGGCGTGAAAAAATATTTCAGATTGATAAAAAAATTCTTTATTCCTTTCCAGACCATATAACTCAAACTCTCAAAAAAATTATGTTTATTGTTCACACCGGCTTTCCGCCGAGCACAACGGCCTTTATTCCTTTCCGTAATAACCGTAGCAGCCGCAATTATGCGGCTGCTGCGGTTGTTTTCCCACTGGCGGAAGGCGAGGGATTCGAACCCCCGGATGCTTGCACATCAACGGTTTTCAAGACCGCCGCTTTCGACCGCTCAGCCAGCCTTCCTTTTCCTATTTAAATACCGCGGCTCCTGCAACGGTTTTATTTTTCTTCAAAAATTTCCGCTTTTTCTTTACCGTAAGACCCGGTGCTTTTTTCAGAACGAAAAAAGCACACATTTACGGCGTTAATAAAAGGCGGGTAAATTTAATTTTTTGAAACTACCGTTTGTTTTATAAAACCTTTTGCCGCGCTTTTATATTGTAACAGATACCGCAGCGCTTGTCAACCTGCGGCGGGCGGCTTTTCACATATCCGTAATTTATACTTGCCCCCATTTGCCGAAAACCCGCAAAAAGCGCATAAAACAGGTCATGGCAGGATATGCCCCGCCGCAAGATATATCTTATACCAGTCCTCCCTGCTGATTTTGCTGGATACGCCGCGGCATATCGAACCAAGCCGCTTTAAATTCATGGTACCCGAAACAAGCTGTATCTCCGCCGGGTGCCGGGCTATCCACGCCGCGACCATGCCCGTTTTATCCAGCCCGTACTTTTCCCCCGTCTCCTCGAGCGCTTTATTGAGCGGGGCAAAGTTCGGATCATCTATATACGTGCCTTCGATAAACCCGTACTGAAAGGGCGACCACGCCTGCACGGTTATGTTTTTAAGCCTGCAATATTCCAGCACGCCGCCGCTCCTGTCCGCCGCGCCTTCGGTATTCATATTGGTTTCTATCCCGAACGAAATCATAGATGCGTGCACGGGCGAAAACTGCAACTGATTTGCCGCGATTTTCTGTGATATACCCGCTTGCAGCAATTCCGCCTGCATTGCGTTCATGTTGGAGACGCCGAACATTTTCACTTTGCCCGCCCGCTCTAACGCGCTAAACGCCTCTCTAACTTCGGCGGGTTCCATAAGCGCATCCGGGCGGTGAAGCAGTAAAACGTCCAGATAGTCGGTGCCAAGCCGCTCTAATATGCCGTTCACCGACGAAACGATATGTTCCGCCGAAAAATCGTACATTCTGCCGGGCACTATGCCGCATTTTGACTGAATGATGAGTTTATCTCTCGGAATTTTGAGTGATTTTACAGCCTTGGAAAAAACTCTTTCGCACTCGCCCCTGCCGTAAATGTCGGCATGATCGAAAAAATTAAGTCCCGAATCTACGGCGCTCCCTATAAACTTTTCCGCCGACGCGGACGCGTTTGCAAGCCGCATGCACCCCACTGCCACGGCAGGCACCTCTTTAACGCCGCCCAATCTTATCTTTTTTACCATAATACGCCCCTCTTTTTACAGGTCGCAATATTTTATAAGTTCAACGTCTGACTGCGCAAACAGTTCAAGCGCGAACTCATCGGGATACCCGTTTTTATATATCACCTTCTTTACGCCCGAATTGATTATCATACGGGTGCATATCACGCACGGCTGATGAGTTACGTACATTACCGCGCCTTCTAAACTTATGCCGAGCTTTGCCGCCTGTATTATGGCGTTCTGCTCGGCGTGAACGGCATAGCATACTTCCTGCATGGTGCCGCTTGCGATGTTTTTTACTCTTCTTAAACATTCGCCCCGCTCGGCACAGCTCTTCAAGCCGCTCGGCGCGCCGTTATAGCCCGTGGTGAGTATCCGCTTATCCTTTACTATCACCGCGCCAACGTGCCTGTTTTCCTGAAAACAGCTCGACCACTCCGCCACCGTTTCCGCAAGATCCATAAACCGCTTATCCCACTTTGTCATTTGTTTTCTCCCTTATTGTCCTTTTTCATCATCTGTTCCAGTTCTTTCATAAAAGACGTGGTGTCGGTAAACGACCGATATACCGAAGCAAAGCGCACGTATGCCACCTCGTCTATCTCTTTAAGCCCCTCGCACACCATCTCGCCTATTTCTTTGCTGGTTATTTCCTGCCGCAGGGAATTATATATCTTTTTTTGAATATCATCTACCAATTTGTCTATCTTGGCGGAAGGCACCGCGCGTTTTTCGCATGCGCGGATGATGCCGTTTTTGATCTTGTTGGGATCGAAGATCTGCCGCGCCCCGCCCGATTTTATCACGTATACGGGGGTGGTTTCCACCGTTTCGTAGGTAGTGAAACGTTTGCCGCAGTTTATACATTCGCGGCGGCGGCGTATTATGGTGCCGTCTTCCGCCGAGCGCGAATCTACAACCTTACTGTCGGGACAGCCGCAATACATACACTTCATTTCGTTTTCTCCTTTGATAATCAAAAATGTTTCGGGCGCAGCGCCCCCCGGCACGGGATAGCCGCCTGTTTTACATAACGCAATTAAATAAATTTACGTTAAAGGCACATACTAACCAAGACCGGAGATACTTTAATTTATGCCGCTTTTGGTTTACATCGTATTTTTCGTTTATATATTTGCCGTAAATTTTTACGGCGTGCTGCTCCTCCGCTTTCAGAAAAAAGCAAGGGATGCGGACGACCCCGAAAAAATCAGCGACGCCCGCCTGTATCTTGCCGCGATTATGGGCGGGGCTGCCGGTATATATATCTTTATGTTCGTTTTCAAGTACCGGCTGAAAAGTTTTTTCCCCATGGTCATAATGCCCGTACTCACTGCAATAAACATATACCTGATAGTCCTTGCGTTAAGGACGGGATTCGGGCTTGCCGCGGTTTGACATGTTAAGCCCGCCGTAAGCCTGCCGTTTTTTCACCCTTTATTTTACCCTCTTATCGGTCTTTCAGCCGCCCGTAACGGCCGTTATGACATCCGAAAGACAGGACGAAAAATCCAAAGCGGTAACCGAATATTGGTTTTTCCGCTCTACCGCCAGTTCCCCCGCTCTTCCGAAAAGATAACACCCGCACGCCGCCGAAAGAGCGGCGCTTTCTCCCCTTAAAAGCAGGCCGGCAATTATACCCCCGAGCACGTCTCCGCTGCCCGCCTTTGCCATACCCGCATTGCCCGCGGTATTAAGAAACAAACTTTCCCCGTCCGTTATCACGGTTGCGGCGCTTTTTAACACCACGGTAACGCCGAATTTTTTAGCATATTCCCGCGACATACCGAACGGATCAGCCGTGATTTCTTCCGCGCTTTTTAAGGACAACCTTGAAAACTCGCCTATGTGCGGCGTTATGACCGTTTCGGGAAGCTTATCACTCAAAACGCTCTGCCCGTACTTTGCAAGGGTGTTCAGCCCGTCCGCGTCTATAACCAGCCTGCCGCGGTAATTTTTAAGCAGATAACTTAAAATCTTATAGTTTTCTTCCGTAACGCCCATCCCCATGCCCGCGACTATCACGTCATACTTCAAAAGAGTGGCAAGCGATTGTTCGTCAAAAACTAAACTATTGCCGTCATCCGGCAACGACGTTATAGTACATTCCGGCACGCGGGCGGCACATACGCCGTAAATACAGTCCGGTATGGCAAGGTTTGCATATCCCGCGCCCGTCTGCAACGCGCCAAGCCCCGAGAGCGCAAGCAACGCGCTGCCCGGAAAGGCTTTGCTGCCGCCGAGAACGGCGACTTTGCCGTAAGTGCCCTTATGAGTATTTCTTTTTCTCGGCGGGAAAAACGCCGCCGCGTCCTCTCGCCCGAGCCTTGAAACAAAACCTTCGCCCCAGATACTTATGCCTATATCTTTGGCAATGACGGTGCCGCAATAATCGGGCCCGTCGTTTATAAAGTGTCCGAGTTTATACTCCTGCACGGCAACGGTGAGGTTTGCTTTTACCGCCGCGCCCATGGCTCTCCCGGTATCTCCGTTAAGCCCGCTCGGAATATCGCACGCAACCACATACGCGCCGGAAGCGTTTATTTTTTCTATCGCCTGCCTGTATGCCCCCTCCACGGGTCTATTAAGCCCCGTGCCGAATATACAGTCCACGATAATATCGAACTTTCGGTCAAAAAGTTTTAACATTCCGCCCGAAACGTTCATTACAGCCACGGTAAACCCATGCACCGAAGACAGAATACGCGCTATTATCTTCCCGTCTTCGCCGTTATGCCCGGCACCCACGCAAACCAGAACTCTGCCGCCGTGCAACCGTTTTATTATCTCATCTGCCACCGCCGCGGCAGCGCGCTCGGTCAGAACGTCCTCCGATATACCCAGTGCGGATACGGTATATTCGTCTGCCGCGCGCATCTCTTTTACGGATAATATTCTGTCCATAATACCTCCGCTTAAAGCCGAAAACCATTTATATACGTCCGGAAATTAAGCACGAAATCAAGGCCGCGCACCGCTAACCGCCCGATTGCCTGAAAGATTGCAAAAATCATACGCCCGGGCGCAATCCGTTTTCCGAAACTCTTTTCACCAAAACCCTTCGCCGCGGAAATCTTTAAGGGCGTATTCCGCCTCCTCATAGGAAAAGCCCCTGCCCACAAGATAGCGGAAAGTTTTAGAAAGTAACTCCTTTGTAATCTCTTTGCCTCTGAGCCGCTTTTCCGCAATTTTTCTGGCGTCTTCCTCCTGCGTGAAGGGCTCGTTTTCGTAAACCGTTTCTATATCGCTCTTTTTAACGCCCTTTTGCATTAGCTTGAAAGAGGCAAGCCGCCTGCCCTGTGTGGCTTTGGTACTCTCTATATATTTTTCCGCATACAGCGCGTCGTTTATATATCCCTTTTCGGAAAGTTTTTCAACGACGTCCGTTGCCGTCCGATAATCGTATCCCCTTCTTAAAAGATAGTCTTTTACCTGCCGTTTGGTCTTCAATGACTTTGAAATATACCCCGCCGCTTTTGAAAGAGCTTCCGCCCGGGCGGAAAAATCTTTCAGGGCGTTAAGCGTTTTTTCGTCCGCCTCTGCGCCGGGTTTAAGTTTTAAGGTCATTACCGCTTCTACCAAAACTCCTGCAAAAAACTCCCCGTCTACATACACGTTGCAGCGTTCCTTGTTATTCGCCTGTACGGTTATTGCCGTTATTTTAGACATAATCATACCTTAAAACAATAGTATTTTTCTGTAAGTTTTTCAATGCAACAATTACCGGAGGTAACCTCGTTTACAAGTTTCGGAAAGCCGTCATCTTTACCCCCGCCGGCAAGCTTTACCGCCGCGGTAAACTTCACTTTTCCGAAAAATTCCGCGCCCGTTATTTCAAAATCGACGGCAAGTTTTTTGTTTAAAAACTTTACATACTGTTCATAGTCCGCGGTAATTTTATATATCGCTGCGGGCTGCATAAAAACCGTTTTCGCACTCTTTAAACATTCCGCAGTTATTCCGCCGTAAGCCCTTGCAAGTCCGCCCGTACCGAGTTTTATCCCGCCGAAATATCTGGTTACAACAGCAACCGCCATAAATATTCCGTTCGCTTTAAGTGCATTCAGTATGGGCATTCCCGCGGTACCCTGCGGTTCCCCGTCATCCGAAAAGCGGCACACGCTTGCCCTTTCGTCCGCTATGAAAGCATGGCAATGATGGTTTGCCCGGGAATGTTTCTTTTTTATTTCGGCAATAAATTCACGCGCCTGCTCCTCGCTTTCTATATGCTTTATGTTGCAGATGAACTTGGAACGCTCTATTATCTCCGTTCTTTCCGCCTCTCCCGAGACGGTGAGAAAACCCGTCATTTCACAATTATTTTAAGATGCGCCTTTTTGCCCTTGTGCAGAATGAATTCGCCCTTTTTAAGCGCCTCTTCGGGAATCTCGGCAAAGGCATCCGACACTTTGTTTTCGCCTATCGACACGCCGCCGCCCTCTATAAGCCGCTTTGCTTCTCCCTTAGATTTGGCAAGCCCTGCCGCAACCAGCAGATCGGAGACAAGGCGGATATCGCTTCCCACGGTAACCGAAAGCATATCCTCTTCATCCCCGGCGCCGAATGCCGCTTTTGCCTGCCGCTCTGCAGCAAGCGCCTTTTCTCTCCCGTGCACCAGCGCGGTTACCTCGAACGCAAGCCTCTCTTTGGCGGCGTTCATGCGCTCGTCCTTATAGCGGGTGAGCTCTTTTATCTCTTCCATATCCATAAAAGTGAGAAGGCGCATACATTCCTCGACCTTAACGTCTTCCACGTTGCGGAAATACTGATAGAACTCATAGGGCGAGGTCTTATTTTCGTCAAGCCACAGCGCGCCCTTTGCAGTCTTACCCATCTTTTTGCCCTCGCTCGTTAAAAGCAGAGTAAACGTCATGGCGTATGCCTGCGCACCCTCCTTCTTCTTTATAAGATTAGCGCCGGCAAGCATGTTGCTCCACTGATCGTCTCCCCCCATCTGCAGCTTCACGCCGTAATCGCGGTAGAGCTTTAAAAAGTCGTACCCCTGCATGAGCATATAGTTGAATTCAAGGAAGGAAAGCCCTTTTTCCATCCTCGTTTTAAAGCATTCCGCGGTAAGCATTTTGTTTACCGAAAAATGTACGCCGATATCCCTTAAAAATTCAATGTAATTGAGGTTTAAAAGCCAGTCCGCATTGTTTACCATGAGCGCGGGGTTTTCGCCCTCGAATCTTATAAACCTGCTCATCTGCTTTCTAAAACAGTTGCAGTTGCGGTCTACCGTCTCCCTCGTCATCATAGAACGCATATCTGTTCTGCCGGAAGGGTCGCCTATCATTCCCGTGCCGCCGCCGATGAGCGCTATCGGCTGATGCCCGTACCTCTGCATCCACGCCATTGCCATTATGGGAATATAGTGCCCTATGTGCAGACTGTCCGCAGTAGGGTCGAACCCGACGTAAAAGGGTACCTTTTCACTGCCGAGAAGTTTATATAATTCATCTTCAAATACCGTCTGTTTTATAAAACCGCGCTCTTTAAGCACGTCGAATACGTTTTCCATTTTTTCTCTCCCGTCCCGATAGTTATCCTTTCAAAAAATATATTCGGAATTTTTTACTATTTTATTGTTTTATTTCCGCTTGCACGTTTTTAGGGCGTTGCCGATAATAAGTTTACTTTATTTAAACTCTGATTTACGCCCTATTTAAACTCTGATTTACGCCCTGAACTCTTTTATTTCAAAAGACCTTGCAACAAGTTCGCGCCCTTCATTCAGGCTCGCTATATCTCCTGCCGCAAGCATAAGCGCCAAGATATTGCCCGTTGCGGTAGCCTCTACCGGTCCCGCTATCACCTTTTTGCCCGTATAAACGGCGGTCAGCTTGTTGAGATATTCGTTCTGGCACCCCCCGCCGACTATGTTTATGGCGTCAAAGGTTTTGCCCGTTATAGCCTCTATTTCCTCGGTGGTTTTGCGGTAACTTTCGGCAAGGCTCACGTACACGCATTTGGCAAGTTCGCCCACCGTGCGCGGGGGTTGCTGCCCCGTCTTTACGCAATATGCCTTAACCGCCTCCGTCATGTTATCCGGCGCAAAAAAGGAAAGATCGTTTACCTCTACCACCGAATTGAAGTCCGTTGCCTTTTCTGCTTCCGTAACGAAATCCGCAAAGCTGTACTTATCGTTATACTCCTTTTTGATGCACTGGATCATCCAAAGCCCCATTATGTTCTTTAAAAACCGCACCGACCTTCCGTAACCGCCCTCGTTGGTAAAGCCCGCCGACCTTGCCGCCTCGCTTGTATTTTCATCCTGCGTTTCAATACCCATAAGCGACCACGTGCCGCTGGATATATAGAGCGGCATTCCGGCGGAGGGCACAGCCATTACGGCGCTTGCCGTATCGTGCGTGGCGGGAAGGCATATTTTAGTGTTGAACCCCACTTCTTTAACAAGTTCCTCTTTCAGGTCCCCGACGACTGTGCCGGGCATAGAGAGCTCTCTGAAAAGTTCCTTTTTAAGCCCCAACTCGCCGATAATATCCATATCCCAGTCTCTTGCCGCGGCATTTAAAAGCCCCGTGGTGGAAGCGTTTGTATACTCGTTTTTCTTTACGCCCGTGAGCATATAATGCAGATAATCGGGCGTCATCAAAAACGTTTCGGCCTTATCGAGCTTGCCGGACTTTTTGTCGCAGTACAGCTGATATATGGTGTTAAACACCTGTTCCTGAATACCTGTGCGCTTGTAAAGCCTTTCCTCACCAACCGTCTTTGCCACTTCTTTCGTTACGGAAAGAGTTCTGTCGTCCCTGTAAGAATATATCTCGCCGATAAGATCGCCGTTTTTATCAAGCAAAGCATAATCTACGCCCCAGGTATCTATACCCACCATGCAGGGAATTTTCCCCCTGACTCCGCACTCTTTAAGCCCCGCAACGATGCTGGAAAACAACGCGTTATGATCCCACACGAGTTTCCCGTTTTTTTCCACCGCACCGTTTTTAAAGCGATAAACCTCTTCGAGAACGAGTTTCCCGCCCTCTAAGTGCCCAAGGATGTGCCTGCCGCTGGATGCGCCTATATCTATGGCAAGATAATATTTTTCGGCCATACTTATTTCTCCCTTTAATTATTTAAATAATATTATACAATAAAGAAAAGTTTCTGTCAAAAAATATCCCGTAAAGATTGCCAAAAAATATAAATAAAAATGATAAAAATATGAAAAACTTAAACGCCGCTTTAATACGCTTTCCGAAAAAATTGCGGAATATAACACTAACTGAAAAAGGACTTTTAATCATATAAAAAAGGGCAAAGAAATAATTGACGCATAAAAAACGGCAGCAATATTTTTATATGCTGCCGCGCGCAAAAACATCCTCCGCGGGGCATAAAAAACCGGGCAGAAGTACCGCTACGCCTGCCGCGCGACCCCCGCACGGAACGGAAAATCAAGAAAGCAAGACGATAATATTTATTTGCTTTTTCTTCTGTAACCTATCAGCGAGTAAATAAGAAGAGCAAAGTTCGCTCCTATAACAACGCCTATCACAATACCTGCCGCCATATACACCCCGTTAAAGTTTTCCCCTTTGAAATATTTTTATTCAAGCCGTATAAAATATGTAATATTCTTAAAAAGCAGACGATTATGTCAGACATATTAAACGCCTGAAACATTTGTAATTTATTAAAATTTTACTTCCTGAGCCGGTATGGACGTGAACGAGTGCACCGCGGTGGCGGAAAGGCTTATTTTTACCTGATAGGCGTCCCTCGTTTTATCTATGGAAAGGATGGGCAGCCCCTTATAGTCAAAATAATCTTTGAGCACTTTGTCCAGGTCCCCTATCAGCAAATCGGAAAAGTCGTCCTTAACGTTAAGCCGTTCGGTCTTTATTATATTCTCTATCCGCGCAAGTTCGTTCCTGCTCTTCTTCATGGCTATATGCTCCTTTTAATACTTCTTCTTATACTGCCGAAAAAGCCGCTGTATTTATAAGTAACGTCAAAAATTTTCTTGGTATGTTTATGCAGATTTGCAGCAAGAATTTTATATGCCGTGTAAGAGTCGCTCCGCTTAGGCAGCGCTTTGCCGCTGGACAAAAACACCGCGTCCTCTTCCGGCAGAACGCCTAAAAGTTCCGTTTTAAGTAAGGACTGAATGTCTGCGGGCATCATCATCTTGTCGCTCATTATAAGGTCTCCCCTGGCACGGTTCACAACAAGCCCTATAAAATCGGGTTTATAACTTTTCAGCACGGTAAGCACTTTATCCGCGTCCCTTAAACTGGGCAGCGTGGGAGTAGCAACCACGATCGCCTCGTCCGCGCACGAAACGGCGCGGTGAAAGCCCACGTCTATCCCCGCGGGGCAGTCTATGAGCACGTAGTCGAATAAGGGCGCTATCCCCTCTATTATCAGTTTTATTTGCTGCCCCGTTATCTGCGAAGAGCTCTTTACGCTGCCGGAAGGCAGAACAAACAGATTTTTTCTCGTATTATCCTGCACAAGCGCCTGCTTTGCCCGGCACCGCCCTTCCAGTATGTCAAGGAGGTCATAAACTACCTTATTTTCCACACCCATGACCACGTCTAAATTATTCAGCCCGAAATCCGTGTCCAGCAGCGCCACGCGCGCCCCGAGTGCCGCAAGCGCGGCGCCTAAGTTCGCAGTAACGGTAGTCTTGCCCACGCCGCCTTTGCCCGATGTTACAACTATTTTCCTTGCCATTATAAACTCCTTTCATGGTAAAGTATAACTGTTTATAAGTGCGGTTTTTGACTTTTTTTCAAAAACTGCCGAACATTTTGTCGGCTTTTATTCGGTACGGCATTAAAGCGGTATACCCTGCTTTAACCGTAAAACGCGGCAATGACTTTATAAATCTGATCGACGGAAAGGTAATAGAAATATCAAACGGTAAAATTACAAAAAAGCAGCCTGATCTTAGCTTAGCTTTTTATGTTAGTAAAAATTTTGTTTTATAAATAATGAAATAAAAATAGTTTTTCTGGCGAGTGTAATCAAATTAAAATTAAATTACATTCATCAACCGATCTATAAAAAAATTCCCGGTTTCGGGAATTTTTTTATGGGTTAAACTATACTTTTTGCTCACCGTTATTATAATCAAACAGTTATTTAAATCGGATAATTATTTTTTTGAGCAGCTCCTCGTCGCCGAGGGCGGCGCCTCCGCCGAGGGCGGCTGCCGCGGAGCCCGTTTCCGCCACGGTTACCTTCATGCCGAACTTTTCCTGATAATACCCTTCAAGCCCGTACACGCCCGATTCCGAACCCGATACATATAGTCCTGATCGCCTTATTTCCGCCGATACCTCCGGCGGCAGTTTTTTGAGCACGGACATGGCTATTTCGGCTATTTTATCATAATATTTTTTTATCGGCGCGGCTATTTCCATGGCTTTTACCGCGAGCGCGCGCGGGGCGCCGGTGGACAGATCTCTCCCGTTCACGACGGCAGAAAGCGCATCACCGCTCTCTAAACTCCCTATCTCACGTTTTAATCTTTCCGCCGTTAAAAGCCCCACCTGCAGATTAAACCTTTCCGCAATGTAGTCAATGAGATCCGCCGATATCTTGTTCCCGCCGAAGTTGGCGGAAACTCCCGCGATTATCCCGTCTAACGAAAGGGCAGCAATGTTGGTTACGCCGCCCGACATATCTATTACGAAACAAGGTTTGCTCTCCGTAAACGGAATACGCTGACCAAGCGCCGACAGGACGGGTGTTTCGGCAAAATACACTTTGCCTATGCCGCATGCGGAAGCCACTTCCTTATACGCTTCCAGCATCTTATAGTCGGCGCCGCAAGGCACCGAAAACAGGACGGAGGCGCCGAGCGAAAAGCCCTTATACCCCGCCTTTTTTAAAAACCCGCTCAAAAGCCCCGCCGCGACCTTTACGTTTACTATCTCCCCCTCGAACACGGGAAAGACTATCGCGGTATTCTTACCGGTCTTGCCGATAAGGCGGCTTGCCTCTGCCCCTATCGCCTTTACCTCTCCCTTTTCGCCCTCCTCTACGGCGGCGACCGTGGGCTCGCTTAACACAAGCCCGCTACCGAGCTTATAGATATTGGTATAGGCACTGTCAAAATCTACTGCAAATTTTTGAGCAGGCATTATATATTCTCTCCTTGTAACTGTTTTTGCGCGCCCGATAGGCCGCGGCGGCAAACCGCTGAATCTTAACGGACAGTGCCGCAAAACGGGCAGATATCGGGGTACGGCGGCAAACGCCCGTGCCACAGACAGTGCGGTCTCGCAACTATCAGTTGTTCGGCGCCGCACGGTTCCCGAACGTCCGCCGCAAAAAATTTTATACGACTTTCCGAAAAAGGGCGCCGCAATTAACGGCGCCACGTATTTTACAGTATTTCCAGATTTTTCTTGAATATCTTTCTGAAATCCGGGCCCACTTCCATGGCGGAATTTATTTCCAGAGCGGCGTCCCCTTCCACTTCGGTCTTCATGATGACCGAATCTCCGAGGATATCGCAATTTATACCCTTTACCACGGACGACAGGCTCCTGTCCAGGCTGTTGGCTATGCGGAGCATTACGCCCATCTTCCTCACGGCGTCCACGTCCTCATCGCCCACAAGGTCGTGATAGCGCGCCCAGTCCTGCGCCATAATATCGTCTATCCCCGTGCTTGCCGCCACAAACGACGCCATTACGAGGTCTCTGTGGCTTATGGCGTTGATATTGGCGTTCAAAATCATATAGGCGCTGTGTTTTTCGTAATTGTAAAAGCCCACGCGCCTGCCCGCGTCATACAAATATGCCGCCACTTTTAAGATCTTGAGATACTGCCGCGGGAATTTATGCAGCACGCGGAGCTGCTTAAACAGCTGCACCGACAGCATTACCACCTGCTCGGTATGGGTGCGGTTGCACCCGTAAAAATCTACGAGCGAGTTTAAGCTGAACGTAAGCACGTCCGAAACGGGCTTGTCCACCGTGCCGGGAACGGCATAGTTGAATAAAATACCCGTTCTGAGCCCGCTGCCGCTTATCACTATGTTGTCAAGATTCATGTACTTTTTAAACGCCGAGATGGCTGCCAGGGCGCTGGGCAGGATATCCGCCCTGCCGCTGGAAAGCCCCTTTATCTTTTTCTTCCTGTCCAGATCCAGGGTCTTAATCAGGTCGTAAACGTGCTTGAAGTCGCTCCCCTGCACCACATAGTTATGAATGGTGCGCAAGGGATATTTTTTCATTATCTTGGTCATTCTGCAAAGGTTGCGGAAAGAACCGCCCACGCCTATCAGCTGCGTTTCGGGATCCACGTCCTTTAACCATTCCATATTCTTTAAGTGCTCGGTGAAAAACTCCTCCACCTTTTCCGCCTGCTGCTCCGGGGTCAGCCCGTCCCCCGCGAAGAGCTCCGTAAGCGTTATGGCGCCGAACGGAAGAGTTTCGTAATTTAACAGGTTGCGGCGGTTATAATAAATTATCTTGGTGCTGCCGCCGCCTATTTCCAAAATTATCCCCTTAGGAATATCCATGGTGTTTATAACGCCGCGGTAAACGTAAATCGCCTCTTCCTCCGCGCTTAAAACCCTGAGTTTTAAGCCGCACGTGGCGGAAACCTCATCCAAAAAGCTGCGCTGATTTTTGGCGCGGCGCACCGCCGCGGTCGCCACGGCTATTATCCTTTCTATCCCGTTCACGTCGCACAGTTTGCGGAACATTTTGAGCGTTCTTATCGTTTCCTGAATGCGGGCGGGTTTTAAAAATCCGTCCCTTTCCATGCCCTCTCCCAGGCGGGGCGCTTCCTTTAACTGATCCACTATCTGAAAGCGCCCGTTTTCCAGTACGTCTGCAAGTATAAGTCTTGCGGTGTTAGACCCTAAATCAATAATTCCTATCCGTTCCAATTGCATCACCGTATATTAAATGTATTTCCCTGTATTTTATATGGCTTTTAACGCCTTATTTTACTTCCTGTGTATTATACCACAACATATTGTGTTTGTAAATACCCTTTTTTCAAATTTGTGCACATTTTTCGGTTATTTTTTTGCTTTTTCCCGCAAAGTAAAAAACTTTGCCCTTTCGGCAATTATTTTAAAATTTTTTTGTTAATTTTTAACATTTTTTCGACGGTTTTTCACCTATTTCGCGTTAGGCAAATTGCACAAACCGGGCGCCGTGCGGCAAAGCAAAGCTGCACGGCGCCCGATGTTTTAAGATGTTTTTATTTTTATTAAATAACTGAATCGTTATTATATATCCGCATTATATATCCGCCCGATATTGCGCGCATATAAAGCCTGCCGCTCTGAATACGCCCGCCCGCAAACACGCCGAAGCAAATACTTAAAGCTACGTAATGCTCTTAACGCCCGTTTAATAGTTCGGGCGGTTTTAACGCGCTTTTTGTTTGAGCCGGGGTTTTAACGAGCCCTTTTCCTGCGCGCTCTCTTTCTCTTTTGTTTTGCCCTTTATAACGCCCGAATATATCTGAAACGCCGAAAGCGCGATCAAAAAACCGCCGAAACACCTTTTCAGTATCTCCGCACTTATCGCGCGCGCCGCAAAAGAACCTATCACCGCGGCTATGCAACCCGGTATTATAACCGTCATTATTCCCCTGAAATCTATAAGTTTATTCTTTATGTGTATTATGAGCGCCACCGCGGACATGGGTATAAAACTTATTAAATTTACCGCTTGCGCCGTGTGCTGCGGCACACCGCACAATATACTTAAAAGCGGTATGAGCACCGTGCCGCCGCCCATACCCATTCCGCCTAGGATGCCGCCGGCTATGCCGCAAAGCCCGTAAAAAAGATATTCGGTAAACATTATTCCTCCTTAAAAAGTTTTGTTGATACTTGGCGTGTTTATTAAAATTTGCCCGTTTTTCCTTAAAAAATTGCCCTTGACTTCCGGGCGCCCGTCAAAAAAACAGCATCTTTACGCCCGCCGCCGCCATTACGATCGAAAACACAACGGTTATCCAGCCGGCGGAGAGTTTTTTTAAAAGCAGCGCGCCTATCGCTCCGCCCGCCGTTACGCCTATGGTGGCGGGTATGCCGCTTGCCAAATCAAAACTCCCGAAAGAGGCGTAAAATAACCCGCTTATTATGGACATTGGCAGAATTATCATAATTGCCGTGGCGTGCGCGTGCCGCGGATCCTTTTTTAAAAGATATATCAGCGCGGGTACCACTATCATTCCGCCCCCGCCGCCGAAAAGTCCGTTCACAAGTCCCGCCGCCGCGCCCGCAAGCGCTCCGCCCGCGCCGCCGGTCTGACGCATGCTTTTATCCTTGGCGGCACTCGCTCTTTTTTGCGTGCGGACTTTTTCGTCTCTTATGTTTGCCTGTGCTTCGGGTTTACCGTCTGCCGCCATTTTGAGACGGCCGCGCGTCTTTTTGCAGGTTTTTTCCGTTTTTTTCATACTCTTATTGTAAGCAAAAGCAAAATTTTAATTATCTTTTGCCTAAATTTGCATAAAGTTATCCGTATCGGTTGATTTTTATTGAAAAATCTTTTATAATATTATCTAAATGCGGCGATGTTTTTCTCCGCGGCACTATTATCTCAAAAGGTGGATCGTATGACAAGAAACGACCGGGTTAAAAAAATCAAAGCCAGACTTATCGTGATCTTGGCGCTCGTATGCGCGTTGAGCTCAATTCTCTTTTATTTTACCGCCTGCTCCGGAGGGGACGACGGATCGGTTACCGACCCCACGTATACCTATACCGAGCCGGACGACGGGCTTATTTCCAACGCCGACTTTTCTTATAACTTGGAGGGCAGAGATCTGGAAGATTTCCCCATAACCGCCCCCACCGGCTGGTCTAAAACCGCCGACAACGCCACAGCGTCTTCGGTAAACTCCGGCGTGGTGGATGTTTCCGAGAAAGGCTGGGAAGAACTTCTGAATACTCTGTATGACGATTCCGATTTCATAAATTACGTCAGATACTATAATAAAGACGCCATTACCGCCGCTTTGAGGGAAGAACGGGACGACCCCGATTTCGAACCCTCCGATACCGAGCTCAACGACTATATACGTAATCATAAAGCCGATTACTTTGCAAACCCCGGAAAATATTCCGAGGACGGCGACGATTACGTGTATATGCTGAACAACTACACCTCCGCTTCCTACACGGGATTCGGTACGGCACAGAAGGTTACTTCCTCCTCCACCGTTACCGTTGCGGCGGGAAAGTATTATAAGCTGAGCGTGAACGTAAAGACCGTTAACTTGCGCGGAGCAAATTCTGCCGCCGATTTCGCCAACATCCGCCTTACCAACAGCCTTGCGGGCGCAAGCCAGGCGGAATACAGAATATCGGGCATAAATACAAACGGAGAATGGATAAATTATACCATATATATTAAAGGGGACGCCGATTACGATTCGACTTTCACCCTCGTCCTGGGGCTCGGATACGGCGGCAGCACCACTACCGACGGCAGGCTTTATACCGAAGGCACCGCATTTTTCGATGATATCGTTTTTGAGGAAGTAGAAGAACTGCCCGTGTCCTTTGCGGCGGAAAGCACGCTGCTTTTCGGTTCGGAAGACAAGATAAACGTAAACGCGGCGACGGAGGGCGGCACCGAATACCTGTTCGATATGTCGTTGGAGCACACGTATGAAAATCTTACGCTGACAGACAGCCTTCCCCTTTCGTTTGCCGCGGCTGACGGGCAGGATGATACCGAAAACTATTATTTCACGAGATCCAACGTAATGGAGAACGGCAGCTATATCACCAGCAAGAACGTTGCTTCTGACAGTTCGGTTACCCGCTCGCTCGAAAACGGGGCTCTTACCCTGCAACTGAATAAAGCAAGTTATACGGTTAGAATTTCCTCCGCCGACCTTGCGCTCACGGGCAAGACCTTTGCTTTTGTAACATTTGATATAGTAAACGGGTTAAGCAAGTTCGGCTCGGTTGACATTACGGTGGACGTGTTTGAAAAGGTAGGAAACGAATACCTTAAAACCGCGGCTGTTGCAACTTTCTCCGAATCTTCGGAAGATACCGTTAAAGGCGCGGTGCTCTTCCGCAACAATTTCGACACAACCGAGGCAAAAGAATTTTATATAGAAATAGTTATAGGGCCTGCGGACGTGATGTCTGTGGAAAACGCTTCGGACTTTGCCACCGGAACGATTACGTTATCCAACCTGAAACTTTATAAAGGCAGCACCGAGGCGGACAGCTATAAAACCGCCGACTATGCGGACGGCACCGATAACCCGGAATACAAACTCTTTGAATTCTTCGGAGACAATGCGGACGCTACCGTGGCGCTGTATAAAGGCTATAACTCCGACTACACCGAGGAAACGGACGAAACTTACAACATAAACACGGCGCCCGGAAGTTTCGGCGAGATAGTCTCCTACCCCGCCGCGCCGCAGAATTATTACGGCATTACTTCCAACCACGTTTATATAACCGAACAGACCGAGAACGAAACGCTTGCCACCGAAGTGAACGACAGGGTGGGCAGATTTACAGGCAATTACGCGGGACTTATAAACACCCGTTATATGGATACTTACGTTGATAACGGCGCTTCGGGACTGCAATCGGCACTGGAAGGCGCTTACACTGCGGACGAAAATATTCAGCCGCTCGTAATATTCAACGGCGAGGACGATCATTACGGATTTATAGGAAACGCCAACTCCCTGTCCGCAAGTACGTATGCGCGCGTTTCGGTTACCCTGCGCGTTGTGGACCTTGACGCCGACAACAAGGCGACCGCTTACGTTTACCTTGTGGATACCGCAGAAAGGAACAAGACCGTGATGGATCTTACCGTGAACGATGATACAAGGCAGTTAATGCTTGCCGTTACCCCCGATATGATGGATGACGACGGTTGGGTTACCGTGGACTTTTACGTCGGCGTGGGCGCCACCGCCCGCGAGATGCGCGTGGAAGTGTGGAACGGTTCCAGAGACGGCGCTGCCGAAACCGCTTCTTCCGGTTACGTATTCGTTAAGGATATAACGGTTACGACGTCAGGCGCGTTCACCGAACCTGCAAGCGCAAGTCAGGCCTTTACCACTCTTTCGGGCAACCCGCTTGCAGAGGCCACGAGAAGCGCCTTTGAGGACGGAGATCTTATCACCTATACCCGCCCGCTGAACGACAACGAAGAGAAATTTAACAAAGAATATCCCGAAAGTGCGGTAACTTACAGCGAAAATTACGTATGGGCGGAAAACGAAAAAATGATTTACGCCATATATAACACCTTGGATCCGCTGGACAACAACCCGTACGACGATATTGAAGACGACGCCACGGACGAAGGCAGCGGCTGCAACGCCACGAGCGACCCCGCTACGTTCTGGCTCTCCTTCTCCTCTATCCTGCTGGCTGCGGTGCTTGTTGCCGCTATAATAGCGCTCATAGTTAAGAGAGTACGGCGCAAAGCAAAGGCTCGCAGGAGCGACGCCAAATCTCACTACAAGGTGAAGAGCCGTATTCAGATAAGCAAGGACAATAAAAAAGTAAACGCAAAAAAGAAAGCGGAAGAACAGGCAGAAAACGATAACGGCGATAATCAGCCTGCGGAGGAAGATACCTCAGCCGGAGAGGCGGAAACCGGAAACGCCGAAAGCGCGGAAACGCCCGCCGAAAACCGCGATCTTGACGAGTATGTTTACGGCGAGGTTCAGGACTTCGGGGACGCGGTTACAAATGAAGACAAGGAGCAGGAAGACTCCTCTTCCGAAGATAAAGACCCGAATAAAGATTCTGACGGCGAAAAATAAAATTACGGCTATAAACCGCTGTAAAAACTACGCGCCGCCCGGCAGCAATTGCTGCCGGGCGGCGCGATTTTTGTCTTACGGCAGAGTTAAGCAAGTTTTTACAAGTATCGGGGCTGTTTTAGGTTTTTTATTTCTTACGACATTGCACAACGGTTTTTATTCTCTTTTGTCAGGACTGATAAAGATTTTTCCTTACGGCGGGGCGCAACGCCCTGCCGTAAGGAATACCTTTCCGTTCTTCCTCTCTTCTCAACTCTTTCGCAAAACGCCGTTCTCACCCTTATCCCCCGTATGCCCCGCCCGCCTTTCGACTTTAATTTAAAAAATTTTTTCACAAGCAAATCCTTCGGCTTACTTAACTCCGCCGATATGCGCTGTATACACTTATTAAATTTACGCATATTATGTAATATGGCGGCAATAGTTTTTACCGGCGGAGGGACTGCGGGCCACTGCACGCCGTGCACGGCGCTCTTTCCCTACGTCAGAAAATATTTTGATGAAATTTATTATATAGGCAGCGAAAAAGGGATAGAACGCGACATTATAGAGCGCACGGGCATACCCTACTATTTTGTACCGTGCGCAAAACTCATAAGGAGCGCAACCTTTAAAAACCTTGTCATTCCCTTCAAGGTGGCTGCCGGCACGAAAGAGGCGGTAAAACTCCTTAAAAAACTTCGCCCGGACGTGGTCTTTTCCAAGGGCGGATACGTTGCCGTGCCCGTGGTTTTTGCCGCACATAAACTGGGTATCCCCGTCATCTCTCACGAGAGCGACTACACTCCCGGGCTTGCCAACAGACTCACGGCAAGGCTGTGCGCTAAATCGCTTACCTCTTTCCCGGAAACTGCCAAAATGCTTAAAAACGGGCTTTATACCGGCTCGCCCATACGCAAAGAACTCTTTGAACGAGATAAACGCGCCGCGGTTAAAAGATTCGGGTTTTCGGGCAATAAACCGGTGCTTCTCATCACCGGCGGAAGTCAGGGCGCACAGGCGATAAACGCCGCCTTTGCCGCCGCCAAAAAAGACCTGCTGCCGCGGTTTGACATCATACACATTGCGGGCAAAGGCAATACGGTAACCGCAAAAGAAAATTCCCCCGCAGGTAAGGAAAAGGGAATTTTCACTGCCGAATTTCTGCCCGATATGGAAAACGCGCTTGCGGCGGCAGACGTGTGCGTTTCCCGCGCGGGTTCGAACACGGTGTTCGAACTCATGAGTTTAAAAATTCCGTGCGTTCTTATCCCCCTCCCTAAGGGAAACTCCCGCGGGGATCAGGTGCTTAACGCCGGATATTTTCAGCGCCTGGGCCACGCTCTGGTACTGCCGCAACAAGAGCTGACCGGCGAGTCTCTGACCTTTTGCATTAACTGCGCCTACGCCAACAGATTCAATATAAAACGCAATTTCGAAGAGCGCCCGGTCAAAAGCGCATGCGAAACCATTACAAACGTCATTGCCGGGTATCGGCGCTGAATATCGCTTTATAAAATTTTTCGCGCCGTAAAAAATACTCCGCATCATAAACGGCGGCGCTTTGCTTTACGCTCGGCTTAACCGCTATGCAGGTATTTGCCCTGCCGCTTAAGCTTGTACACGCGCATATTTGCCCCCTGCCACCCGCCGCGCTTATTACGGACGGTCTTACCGCGGTGCGTTTAAGCGCAAAGGGCGCTATTTCTCTGTTATATCTTCCCATAACCGTTACTGTCTTTAATAAAGTTTTTTCGTCTTTTTTAAATAATTTCTTTATCTTTTCAAGCATATTAACTCCCTTTTGTATCTTTATTGTAGCCTTAATATATGCCAAATGTATGTCATATTAAAAAAAGTTTTTCAAAATAATTGACTTTATTTACGCCTGTACTTTACAATATGAATAAAGGAGCAAAAATATTAATGAAACTGGAAATTATTATAGATATTCTTTTTGACCTGCTGTCGAAAAAGAGCGTTACGGCTCTTTATCTTTCGCAAAAATACGGCGTTTCAACTCGCAGTATTTACCGCTATATAGCATGCCTGGAAAATGCGGGTGTGCCGATTTACACCACGCGCGGAAAATACGGCGGGTTTTCCATAATAGACACTTACAGGCTTTCCGCCACCTTTATGACGGTGGCGGAATTCGAACAGACCATAAACGCGCTTACCTCCATTACCGAAAGCGTGCCGGATAAACTCCTCTCTAACGCGCTGAACAAACTGAAAGCGGCGGTAAAGAACGAATATGCGGAGCTGGACATAAAAAGCGGCAGCCTTATTATAGACGCGGGGCGCTGGGGCGATACCGCGGGGTACAAAAGCAAACTTGCCGTAGTTACCAAAAGCATTGACGAAAGCAGAAAACTGTACATAAAGTATCACGACCGCAACGGAGAAATAACCGAGAGGCTGACAGAGCCCCATTATATAGTGTTAAAACAGGGTTTGTGGTACGTTTACGCCTACTGCCATCTGAGAAAGGGGTTCAGGTTTTTTAAGGTGGGCAGAATAGAAAACGCCTACGTTACCAATGAAAAGTTTGTAAGACAGAATATCCGCGCACAGGATCTCCCCTTAGAATTCTGGGAAAACGGCAACGTTGCGGAGCGGGTGGTGCTGAAAGTGGAAAAACGCGTGCTTTCAGACGTGGAGGAATGGCTGGGCATAGAAAATATTGAGAAAATAGGCGATGAATATTTTGCAAAGGCCACTCTGCCGACGGATAACGGGCTGGTAAGCAAGATAATGGCATTCGGGGACGGAGTGAAAGTTCTTGCGCCCGCAAAACTGCAAAAGATGATTACGGAGGCCGCAAAAAAGATTCTTTCTTGCTACTGATGCGGCGGGAATATGCTTCGTATTTTTCATAATCGGTTAAAAGGTTTGCGGGAGCGGCATTTTGCCACTCCCGCAAACCTTTTAGATAATTTGCCTATTGTAAATTGTTTAATCGTTTTATCAATTCATACGTTTCTTTTCTTAATTTTTCTATACTTCTTTATCTTTACCGCGGCGATCTTTTTCCGCCTTGTCTTCCTCTTTTTCGGGCAAAACCTTTACGCACATTTCCAGCGTCTGCACGTTGTCCACTTTGGTTACTGTTATATCCAGATTTTCATAGGTAAAATTATAACCCGCCTCCGGAATACTTTCACACCTGTCGGTTATCCAGCCGTTCACGGTGGTGGACTCGGCGTTTTTGTCCGGCTCCACGCCGAAATATTCAAAGAAATTGTTGATATAAAGGGAAGTTTTTACCGTAAAACTCCCGTCCTCGTTTTTAACTATGGGTTCTACGGACTCATCCTGCTCGTCCCAGATCTCGCCCACAAGCTCTTCTAAAATATCCTCCATCGTAACTATGCCGGCGGTTACCCCGTATTCATCCACTACTATCACTATGTGATTGTGGTCCTTTTGCATTTCGCGGAACAGTATGTCGAGGTGCTTGTATTCCGGCACAAAGACGGCGGGCCTTATTGCATCTGACGGTTTAAAATCAGGCGTGCCGCGCCGTAACAGATATTCCCGCGTATAGAGCACGCCGGTTACGTCGTCTATATTCCCGCTGTAAACGGGTATGCGCGAATAGCCTTCCTGCTCGATTATCTTCATGATCTCGGCGTCCTCCGCCTTATCGGAGACGGCAATAACGCGGGGCTTGGGGGTCATAATGTCCTTGGCGGTCATCCCGTCTATTTTAAATACGTTTTTAATATATTTAATATCCTCTTTATCGAGAGACCCCTCGTCCCCGCCCGCGTCCAGCATGAGGACGATGTCTTCTTCCGAAACGGGCTCGTCTTTATCCTTGGGATTCACTCCGCAAAGCCTTAACACGCCGTTTGTGGATACCGTTAAAAACCATATGACCGGCTTTAATACCACAGTTAAGGCGGATATTATGCCGCATACGGCGTTTGCAAGTTTTTCCTTATGCTTCATAGCCAGCCTTTTGGGAACCAGCTCGCCCAAGACAAGGGTAAAGTAAGATAAGATTATGGTGATGATTATGACCGAAACGGTGTCTATTATCCTTGCGCCCTGCTCGGATACGTTGAACACGCCCACAAGCCACCCGGTAAGCCGCTCGGAAAAGTTATCCGCAGCGAATGCCGAACCCAGAAAGCCCGCAAGGGTTATACCTATCTGTATGGTGGATAAAAATTTGGTAGGGTCTTTTATGATCTTTAACATTTTAACCGCTTTTTTATCACCCTTTTCCGCGCGCGCCCTTACCTTGTTTTCGTTGAGCGAAATTATGGCTATCTCGGTAGCGGCAAAAAAAGCGTTGAGCAAAATGAGCACTATCTGTAATATTATCTGGCCTACCATCTATTATTTAAAAATCTCCTCTCCGCCCGTTTATGCGGAGACGCCGATAAACGGCGCCGAAATTCCCCCAATTGCAAGAAATTCTTCTTTATTATAACATAAATATCCGTTATCTCAAAACGATTATATGCCTTTACCCCTCCATTTAAGCGCGTTTTCGGAAATTTTAACGTTTTCCGGCGCACCGTGCCCGGGGCATATCATATATCCGCTGTATCGCCCGATAAGGTATTCCCGACATTCCCGCGCTTTGGCGGGGTCGCTGTCCACCCCCGTCATCAGAAAGGGCGCTAAACGGTTAAATTCCCGCTGTTCATCGGAAAAACCCTTTATATTCACATAGATATCCCCGCTGAACAAAAGTTGCAGCCGGCGGCATACTATTACCGTTTCGCCCCTTACGTGCCCGCCGTTGCCCTCATAAAACTCAAAATCGTATCCCCCGAAGCTTACCGCGCCGATATATTCGAGCGGCGCATCACCTTTTCTGCCGCCCACGCAAACGCATTTTTCCGCCGCGGGAGGGTTATAGCCCGAAATTATCTTGCTGAGCACGCAATAGGGCGCGTGCGCGGGGTTGAGTTCTCTGAAGCTCGGCTGCCCGTTGCGCTCGGCCTCGAAATTTTCAGACGAGGCGCGGCTCATATACACCCTGCCGAAAATATCCGCAAGCCCGGCATGGTCCACGTCCGTATGAGTTAAAAAGGCGGTAAGCGGCTTTTCGTAAAACCCCGGGAAAAGCCCGCGCAAAACCCCGAACATCTCCTCTTTATAACAGGCAAACCCGCTGTCAACGAAAAGCAGCTGCCCGTTTATATCTAAAATATAAGTATTGCTGCCGCAAGGAGGTTCTATACAGCATATTTTCACATCTTGGCTCAGCTCGTAAAAATTTATTAAGGGCTTGAAGTTTTCACCTTTTTTTTCGCGCGTGAACCCGGCAAACCGCTTTATATAATCAAAGGTCTGTATGGGCGATTTATTCTGCTCGTCCAATATCTGCATGAGTTTATTCGCCTGCACAAGCACTTCGTTGGTTTGCCGCTGATCGAGGTTTAATATATGCCGCATGGTGTTGGCAAAGGTTATATAAAAAACCGTCCCGTCCAGCAGCCTGTCCGTTACTTCGTAATCCAATATATTTATGTCGCATATGCGGGATATTTCGTTTATAAGCCCGCTTATCTCCTCCGGGTCCTCTATTAAAAGCCCCATCTTAAAATGCTGGTACGGCGTGCCGTTTTCCTGCGAACTTATATACGATATGTTTACCCTGTATCTGTTTAATACTTCGAGCACGGGCGTAACGGCGCCGGGCTTGTCTTCAAGGGTCAAAACTATCATTATCACCCGCCGGTCGGTGCGTATCGCGTCTAAATAGCCGCAATCTTTTAACTGCGATTTTATTTCTTTATGGGCGGCCTCCGGGGCGGAAACCTCTATGAAAAGCGTGTGCGTGTCTACCGCTTTATTGTAGTTTACCCGCACTATATTGCCGCCGTTTCGGGCTATTATTCGGCTGGCAAGCAAAAATGCGCCGGCTTTATCCGGCATGCCGGTGATATACGTTTTTCTTACGGTTTTATTGTCCATTATACTCTCCCGCATTTTGGCGCCGCCGCTTTTAATCGCGTTCGGCACCGCATTTTTCGGTAACGACTTAAATATACGTTACCGATATATTAACATATCTGCGGGAAATTATCAAAACGATTTAACCGTTTTTAACCTGATTTGA
Source organism: uncultured Eubacteriales bacterium (assembly GCA_949288785.1). Classification (GTDB taxonomy): domain Bacteria; phylum Bacillota; class Clostridia; order Christensenellales; family Borkfalkiaceae; genus UBA1259. The sequence continues at coordinate 31,132 of CASELQ010000014.1, forward strand.
GTTTTTTGCGGACTGTTCCCCGCATTTTTCGCCGCCGAGTTTATTTAAGAACCTGCGGAACTGGAAAAAAAACAGCACCGCAGTGAATATAACGGCAACAGTATCCGCTATGGGTTCTGCCATAAATACCGCCGTCGCTCTTTCCGCCGTGTATAGGGCGGGCATTATGTAGATAAGCGGTATCAACAGAACAAACTTCCTTACTACCGCAACGGTAACCGACGCGGCTGCGTTTCCCATAGAAGTAAAGGTCATCTGGCAAGCCATCTGTATGCCGAACAGGAACAGCGCGCCGAGATAAACGCGCAATGCAGGAACGGAATAACTCACTAATTCTTCATTGGTGTTGAACATCATTACAAACGCCTGCGGCAAAATCATCACCAAAGCCCAAAGCAGACAGGAGTAACAAAGGCTGACCGTGAGAAGCAGCCTAAACGCCCTTTTAACCCTTCCGGCATTTTTGGCGCCGTAATTGTAACTTATTATAGGCTGTGCGCCCTGCCCCAGCCCCTGCAACGGGAGCATTGCAAACTGCATCACGCTGGAAAGTACGGTCATTGCGCCCACCGCTATATCTCCGCCGTAAGTCTGCAAAGAGGAATTAAAACAAATAAGTATTATACTTTCGCTCGCCTGCATGACAAACGTGAAAAATCCAAGCGCCAGGCTCGGAAGTATTATACCTGCCTGCAACCTGAAAAACTTGGGACGTATTTTAAGAAAAGTCTTTTTCCCGAAAAGGAAGATGAGCACCCACGCGCAGGAAGCCGCCTGCGAAATTATCGTGGCGAGCGCCGCGCCCTGCACGCCCATACCGAAAGCATAGATAAACAGCGGATCCAGCACGATGTTTGCCACGGCGCCTATCAAAACCGAAAGCATGCCGGTCGTAGCAAAGCCCTGCGCGGTTATAAAAGCATTCATTCCGAGGGTGAGCTGCACGAAAACAGTGCCTATTGCATAAATATTCATATAGTCTGTGGCATAGCCTATCGTCTGCTCGCTCGCGCCGAACCAAATTAAAAACCGTTCGTTGAAAATGAGAAGCACGGCAGTAAGCACAACCGAAATAATTATCTGAGTAACGAAACAGTTTCCGAGGGTGCGCTCCGCGCTCTCGTTATCCCCCTTCCCCATATAAATAGACGCCCTGGGCGCTCCGCCGTTTGCTATGAGCGCCGCAAACGCGGATACCAACAGTATAAGAGGCATACAGACGCCGAGCCCCGTAAGCGCCGCCTGCCCGTTCTCCGGCATGTGCCCTATATATATTCTGTCCACGATATTATAGAGCATATTTATTAGCTGCGCCACAACCGTGGGCACTGCAAGATTTAAAAGCAGTTTTCCTATGGGTTCCGTACCCAAAAACTCTTTACCGCTTTCCTGCGGCGGCACGGACATCGAACTCATTTGTCATCATCCTCCAAAACCGATCTCGCGTTAAAAACCAACCTGTCCCTGAACCCGTCATAAAGTTCTTTCTCTTTTAAGGAAAACCCGGAAAAAAGCATCGTATTGAATTTATCCCACTCCCCGTCCATCATTGACGTAACGGGCTCCGACGCCGGCAAAAGATATAAATATACCCTGCGGCGGTCTGCCTCGTCCCGCCGGCGCGCCATTAAGCCCAGGCGTATAAGCCGATCTATCGCCTGCGATACGTTGCCTCTTGATAACATCCTGTATTCCGATATGTCCCCCGCCGTATTCTTTTCCGGGTTATTGTGCAAAAAACTGATTATCTTTGCTTCAAGCAGGTTAATGCCGTATACCGCGCATACCTTTTTTAATATCTTCTCATAAGCCTTTGTTATGCAGCGTATACTGTCCAACAGATCCGAACGCAACATCTTTTATCTCCCAAAATTACTTCTAAATAAAATATTTCTTTTTAGAACGATTTTATTATAGTAAGACCGCCATAAAACGTCAAGAATATTCGTATCGTAATATAAATTTATTTTGCCCGAAAAAGTAACGGCAAAAGCCCCGTTTCACACTATCGCTTTTTATTCTCGGGCAAAAATATGCGGCGGAGCGATATCGATATGCGCCCCGCCGCAAACTTTTTAAAAAAACTATGCGGTTACATTCAGTTTTATTTTTAATATTATTTTATTATCGTTACGCGCCCGTCTATCGGGTAACGATCTTCTATTTCATAATCTAAACCGTATTCTTTAGCCTTTTCCCATTCCTGAATATATTCAAGACATTCTACATACGCGCTCTTGGCGCCCAGCCCGAAATACTTTATCCGCGGCGCGTTAAGTTCGTCGCAACCGGTCTCTATTACGTCTATCAACGTCTCCAATACTTCTTCTGCCGTTTTACCCTGCATTTTTTACTCCTCTTTTATGTGTTTATTTTCGGAAAACCCACGCTCTTGCCCGTATTTGAGCACACTGTTTTCTTCCGTTATCTTTACATATATATGACGAATATACTTGCACTTTTTTATTCATTTTTTGAATATTTTTTTAAAATTTTATGCAAATTTACGGCGGGCAACATATTTACTGCGGGGAACCACTGAAATTTAACCGCCTGATTAAAACATTTTAAGTCAGGCGGTATAAAAATCTTTGCCCCGAAAACTTTAAGTTTTCGGGGCAAGGTTAAGGTCTTTTTAGATATTTTATTAAAAGATTTTGCCGTAACTTATTCGGTGAAAAAATCGGTTAAAAAGGACGTGATATCCTCTGAAAAACAGGTATATTCCATATAATAGTTGGTTTGCAGGTATTTTGCCTTTATATCGTAAATATAAACGCCTTCCTCGGGATATGCCTCTTTTACCCTATACTCTATTACGGTGCCTTCCACGGTATAATTATAGTCATAATCTACCGTCGGTCTGCTTGACTGAACAGACTGGTGATACATTTGTACCGCCAGGAAAAAGGTAGGATTATTCAAATTATCGGTGAGTTCTAAATGTCCTCCCAAAATTTTCTGATCTGCCGCCTTATAAAGATATGAAGAAGAGATAACGTATCCGCTTATATCTACAATGTTAACACTTGATGCAGATAATTGGTTTAAAAAATCTTCCGCGCTCACAACAGAAAGAACCAATTCATCATCAAAATATACCTGTTCCTGGTCATCGGTCTGATCATTCTCCGACTGTTCGGGCGCAGGGTTCAAATACAACGGAATAAAGACCGCGCATATAATGATGATACTCAGTGCGGCGGCAATGCCGGAAAACAGGCGCACGTATCTTCTCTTTTTTGGCGGCTGCACCTTGTGCTCTATATCCTGCCATACCTCGGAAAAGTCTCTCACTTCGATATTTTCCGCGCTCTCTTTTAATCTCTTTTCAACCTCTTTTTCTTCCATAATATCCTCAACTTATCTGCACCGAGACAGCTCTGTCTATCTGCCCGAGAGAATTGATATTAAGATACCCTATCCCGTATATATCGGACCCGCTGGCAACTTTAAGATAGTTCCTGGTGGTTATTACCGCGCCGCTTGCGTTATAGTAAGTATCCGTCCTGTATCCGCAACCGACTACAACGTGGGTTTTGGGCGAATAGCCGCTGCTTATAGTATCCGTCGTGCCCGATTCCGTAATTTCGTTAATCAAGGCATATCCCGATAAAAATATGGCTACCGGCTTGCCGTCCTCCACCGCGTTTTTATAGTTTGACATGCTGAATTCCCCGTAAGAGAACATATTTGCGGTGGTATAGGTATAGCCCTTGCTTGTTACATATTGGTTCATACCGTCCTGAAATTCCGAAAAGGTAGTGCCAAGGTGCCCCACGTCTGTCCCCATCAGTTCATATAACTGTTGCACAAGGGCAATAACTTCGTCTGTTCCGGTTTTATACCTTACTATGTTGCCTAACTGAATATAAGATTTATAGTTTGGTATAAGATTTTCATTAAACCTGTCGTAATACCCTATTATAACGGCGCCCGCCGTGTTTGCGCAGCCGGTTTCTCCCTCCACACTGCCATGGTAGTTTGGCAGATCGTACTGAATGGAATAGGTATCCGTACTTTTGGTAGAGTAACTCACCGTCTGAATCTGCTCGGTAAAATGCCCGCTGCCGCTGTAACCGAAACCGCGGTACGCCATTTCGTTTACAAACTCTTCGCTTACGCTATTCCCGTCCGCAATGTTATAAAAGGCATTATCCTTATATTCGAGATACAAGCCGTGCGATATGTAGACGGGCAACCCCTCGCAACCAGCGAACGGGGACTGCTTGTTATAAAAAAGTTCTTCAACTTCGTAAAAAGTTTTGTCGGCACCCTCAATTTCGGTAAGCAGCGCATACCCCTCCGTTTCGCCCACGGTAAAGTCGTATTGCCTGCCGTTCACTTCCAAATCTTCGCCATAAAGCGGCTGATAGGTATAGTCTATCTCTCCCTCGTACTGCGTGTCGCTCAGCACAAATTCGATAAAACTCCTGTCGGCGGGGTCTGCCCCGTCCGCCTTGGTTATAACCGCCTGCCCTGCCGTAAAATAAGACGCGCCTAATATTCCTAAGGCAAGCGTCAAGCCTAAAATTTTTTTGTGTTTCATATTCGCCTCCTGTGTATTTATCACTTATAAGACGATCCGAGATCCGTTTTTTTATGCAAATTTAAATTTTTTTATTTTTTATTTTCGAGTTTCGTCCTGATTTTTCCCAACGCTCGGTAATAAACCGAAGTAACTGTCCCCGGCGGTTTATTCATTTCCGATGCTATTTCGTTGAAAGTATAGCGCGATACGAACTTTAAAATTATGATTTTCTGCTCGTCTTCCTGCAGATCCTGAATCATCCAGTAAAACGAATTATTATCTACAACTTCCTGAATTTTATCCTCTTTAAACAAAATATCTTCATCCAGCGGATAAAGGTATTTTTCTCGGACTGCGTCCTTTGCGGTATTGAGAGTTATTGTGTACAGCCAACCTTCGGGGTTTTCTATATCTTTATTATACGTTTGCGCCAGTTTCCATATTTTTACCAGCACGTGATTTACTACTTCGTTTATTGCGTCCGCCGAACGACAAATCAATTGTGCAGTAGTATGGATCATCCTCGAATACCGCTCATAAAACTCATTCAATCCCTTTTGCGGATTCAAACGTATGGTTTTCATGAGATTAGTAAACCGCTTTTTCCTCACTACTGCACTTTTTCGTTCGTTCATACAGATCCCTTGTGTTTTTTTGTTTTATTCCCCACACTCCCTTAACGAATAGTTTTACAGATCCAAAAAGGCATCGATTTGCATTTTGACCAATTTCTTCTGCGAGTCGCTCAACAGTAACCAGCCTTTAAGAAGATCCCTTTCTTCTTCGCTAACGGAAACTAATTCTTCATCCTCCCTTAACATTAATTCCGCTTCAGTTATATTAAACGTATTACATATCTTTTCTATCGCTTCAAGACTGGGCGTGTAATTCCGTTTGGTATACCAATTCCTTATGCAGGCCTCCGTAAGATCAGACTTTTTGGCAACCTCGTAGATAGACATCCCTTTCTTTTCGATAAGTTCTTTTATTTTCGTTTTTACTCTCTGTACAAGCATTATAGGCTTAACTCTCTTTTTAATAGTCTTACTTATAGTAGTATACATTATTCGGAAAATTATTATAAAGAGTTATAGTCCTATATTTATATAATCTTAACTATGTACCGTGTTATTCCCCCGACGGTTTTGCCCAACCGACCGCTCCGTCAAAATTCTTCGGTTTATCTTTATAGTCTATTTGCCGATGCGCGATTGCGCGGTTCAAATTATACGCCGGTTTTCTGCGCCTTGTTCTTTTAGAATTGGATATGATTGCGAAAACTTTTGAGTTACCGATTCAAACGCCGCTGCAGGCTCCCGCGCCGCGGTAAATTTGGCCAGCATTCACGTTAGCCGACCCGCGCCATTTTGAACGATTATTTAACCGCCCACACAGGTATCGATAATTATGTCAAACCTGTTTTCCGGCCGCTGTATAAGCCCTGCCGATCAAAGCAAACTTTCCCGCATCCCCCGCTTTGTCTGCACAAAAGACGCATAAAATCCACTCAAAAATTTTTACAATATTATTATAACGAATTGTTTATAAAACTCAAATGTTTTCGATAAAATTTTTAAATTTTTTACCAATTTTTTCCATTTTTTTCGATTTCGGTAACTTTTTTACCGCATAAAACGCTTTTTTTACTGTTTTCGCTCCTCTCCGTGTTGTCATAACCGCCCACGCCCGCCATACTCTCTAATCATTACAAAGGCTCGCTCGCTTATAAAGAGCAACCCCGTATACGAAAAAAATGCCGTTACAGCACAGTTTTAAACGAACTGTAAAAAGTAAAAGAAAATTTCCGGGATGTTACTTTCGGTCAATACAATTTTTAACGGAGCGTAAACTTAACTTTCGCCATGTCGCATATAACCAAAAACCGCTATATTTAGCGGTTTTTTCGTCTGGAGCTGCTAACCGGATTCGAACCGGTGACCTCGTCCTTACCAAGGACGTGCTCTACCTGCTGAGCCATAGCAGCATATTGAGTTTTCTGCCTGTTTTGAATAAACGTAAGCGCCCGTTTTTAAAACTGCATTCTGAAAATGCGCACGCCATTCGAAACGCTTAATTATTATATAGGATAAATATTTTTTTGTCAATAATTTTGTGCGGTTTACCCTATTTTTATAAAAATATTTTTATTTTCCCTTACGCATTAACCCCGCCCCGTCCGCATGATTTTAAGGCGGGCAGGGCGGGGTTAATAATCAGATTCTTTATGCAATAAATTTCGGTCGGATTTACGCAAATTTTACAGGCGAATATCTTGGACAAATTTATACGAATATCCGATAAACGATTTTTTTGCCAATGCCTGAAAATATGCCCGGTGCGATAAAACGGCTGTTTATACGGCTTTATTCGCTTCCTTCCGGCGCCGCGCCCGTATTTCCCGCTGCGTCCGTTACTTCTGCCGGAGCGGCCGTTTCGGGCGGAGTTTCGGTATCTGCCGCCTCCCCTTCGGCTTCCTCTTCCTCATGCGGGGCAAGCGCGATTTTACTTACCTTGGAATCACCCGTGCGCATTATCTTGACACCCTGGGTATCTCTGCCTATTCTGCTGATATCCGCGGCGCATACCTTTATAATCGTGCCGTCCTCGGTGATTATCATTATATCCTCTTCGCCGGTTATGAGTTTAAGGCTGACGAGTTTACCCGTCTTTTCGTTGAACGTGCCCGCCTTGATGCCCTTACCCGCGCGGGATTGCAGCCTGTAATCTTCTATATCGGAACGCTTGCCGTACCCGTTCTCGGTTATGGTAAACACTTCTGTGCCCGGCTTTATTACCGCCATATCCACAACGCGGTCCCCTTCCCCGAGATCCATGCTCCTTACGCCCTGCGTATCCCTGCCCATGGCGCGGATATCGCCTTCATTGAACCTGATACACTTGCCCTCGTGCGACGCCATGAGTATCTGGTCGTTTCCGCTTGTGAGCGCGGCGGAAATGAGTTCGTCGCCCTCTAACAGGCTGATGGCGATCTTGCCCACCTTTCTTATGCTTGCAAACTCCGAAAGCGCCGTCTTTTTAATAAGCCCTTCTTTGGTGGCAAGCACGATATACCCCTCTGCGGGCGCCACGAGCGGCAGCATTGCGCACACCTTTTCGTTTTCTGACAGCTGTAACAGGTTGACTATCGCCCTGCCCCTTGCGGTGCGCTGCGCTTCCGGTATAAAGTAGCCCTTAAGGCTGTATACCCTGCCCTTATCGGTAAAGAACAAAATATCGTCGTGCGTGGAGGTTACGAACATATTCTCCACGAAATCGTCTTCCTTGGGCTTATGCGCGGTTACGCCCTTGCCGCCGCGGCGCTGGGTCTTATACTCGGATACGGGCACGCGCTTGATGTACCCGGAATGAGTTAAACTTACCACCACGTCTTCCACCGGTATCATATCGGCAATGTCGATATCGCCGTAATCGTAGGAAAGTTCGGTCTTTCTGGGGGACGGATAACGCTGCTTTATCTCCTCCATATCCGCCTTTATTATCGCCTTTACGCGCCATTCGTTTGCAAGTATGTCTTTTAGGTCGGCGATAAGTTTATCGAGTTCCACAAGCTCTTCGTTAAGCTTTGCAACCTCCATGCTTGTAAGCCTTTGCAGGCGCATTTCGAGGATTGCGTTTGCCTGCCTGTCCGAGAGTTCAAATTCGTTTATAAGGGCTTCCGCCGCGGAATTTTTGTCCTGGGACTGCTTTATTATCTCTATAACCCTGTCGATATTTGCAAGGGCGATGACCAGCCCTTTTACTATATGCTCGCGCTCCTCCGCCTTGGCAAGGTCGTATTTGGTGCGCCTTACTATAACGCTCTCCTGATGGGCAAGATAGTGCTGTAAAATTTCCTTTAAGCCGAGCACCTTAGGCTCCCCGTCCACGAGGGCGAGCAGAATTATACCGTCCTTTACCTGCAGGTTGGTGTGCTTAAACAGCACGTTGCGCACCACTTCGGGATTGGCGTCCTTCTTTACGTCTATCACGATGCGCATACCCTGCCTGTCAGACTCGTCCTGAATGTTGCTTATGCCCTCTATGCGTTTGTCTTTCACCAGGTCCGCAATATTTTTGATGAGCGCGGCTTTATTGACCTGATAAGGCAGTTCGGTTACCACTATGCGCTCTCTCGTGCCGTTTGCAAACTCCTCTATATCGGTCTTGGCGCGCAATACAAAGCCGCCCCGCCCAGTTCTGTAAGCCTGTTTTATGCCCGCCCTGCCCATGAGCACGCCGCCCGTGGGATAATCGGGCGCGGGGATATATTCCATCAGTTCGTCCACCGTTATTTCGGGGTTATCTAAAAGCGCGATGCAGGCGTTTATACATTCTTCGAGGTTATGGGGCGGAATATTGGTAGCCATACCCACGGCTATCCCGTCTGACCCGTTTACGAGAATATTGGGAAAACGCGAAGGCAGCACCACGGGCTGCATGGCGGTATCGTCGAAGTTGGGATAAAAATCCACCGTATCCTTATCTATTTCCCTCAGCATTTCGGCGGCAAGCTTTGAAAGCCTTGCCTCGGTATACCTGTACGCGGCGGGCGGGTCCCCGTCTACCGAGCCGAAGTTGCCGTGCCCGTCCACGAGCGGGCAGTTAATGGAAAAGTTCTGCGCAAGCCGCACGAGCGCGTCGTACACCGAACTGTCCCCGTGCGGGTGGTATTTACCGAGCACGTTACCTACTATCTTCGCGCACTTACGAAACGCCTTGTCCGCCGTGAGCCCCTCTTCGTGCATGGAATAAAGGATACGCCTGTGCACCGGCTTCATCCCGTCCCTCACGTCCGGTATGGCGCGGGAGACATTTACCGCCATGGCATAGGCGATAAACGATTTTTTGACTTCCTTATTTACTTCTACGTTTATAAGCTTGGTCTTTTCGAGCGTTTCCTTAAATTGGGCGGTAAGTTCCGCGCTGTTATCTTTTTTAGACATGATAAACTCCTTTTTCTGCCCTCTATACGTCCAGATCGGTTACTAACTTGGCGTTTTGCTCTATGAACTCGCGCCTGAGTTCCGGGTCGCCGCCCATAAGGCGGGAAAAGGTTTCATTTGCCTCCACCGCGTCTTCCATAGACACGCGGAGCATGGTGCGCGTTTCGGGGTTCATAGTGGTCTCCCACAGCTGCTCGGGGTCCATTTCTCCGAGACCCTTATACCGCTGGATATCGCACTTGCCCGCCTCCGCAAGATAGTCCTGCAATTCTTTATCGCTGTAAAAATATTTGTCCACCTTGTTTTTGGTCGCCTTATAAAGGGGCGGTTGGGCGATATACACGTGCCCGTGCTCAATAAGCGGGCGCATAAAACGGAAAAAGAAGGTAAGGAGCAGTATTCTTATGTGGCTGCCGTCCACATCCGCGTCCGTCATGCAGATTATACGGTCGTAACGGAGCTTACTCTCGTCAAAATCGTCCTGTATGCCGCCGCCGAACGCCGTTATCATGCTCTTTATCTCTTCGTTTTCAAGCACGTGGTTGAGGCGGGCTTTTTCCACGTTAAGAATTTTGCCCCTTAACGGGAGGATTGCCTGAAAACGCCTGTCCCTGCCCTGTTTGGCGCTGCCGCCTGCGGAATCTCCCTCAACTATGAATATCTCGCAGAATGCGGGGTTTTTATCCGAACAGTCCGCAAGTTTTCCGGGGAGGGTGGTAGATTCCAGCGCGCCCTTGCGCCTTGTGCTTTCGCGGGCGAGCCTTGCCGCCTCTCTCGCGCGCTGGGCGGTTATACATTTTAACAGCACTTCACGCGCCTTTACGGGGTTTTCCTCGAAAAAGGTGCCCAGGCACTCGTTCATTGCCTTTGTAACATAGTTGCGCATTTCGGAGTTGCCGAGCTTTGTCTTGGTCTGCCCCTCGAACTGCGGTTCGGTAAGTTTTACGGACACCACCGCCACAAGCCCTTCCCTCACGTCCTCCGAGGAAACCTTTTCTTCTCCCTTAAACACGTTCAGGCGCTTGCCCGCTTCGTTTATTATGCGGGTGAGAGAGTTTTTAAACCCTTCGAGATGGGTGCCGCCCTCCTCGGTGTTTATGTTGTTGGCAAAGGTGTATATGACCTCGTTATAGGTTTCGGTGTACTGCATGGCGATCTCCACTTCGGTATCGCCGTAAAACTCGTCGAAATAAACGGGCTTATCGAACATGGGGTTTTTGGTGCGGCTTAAATCCTCCACAAAGTGGGCTATGCCGCCTTCGTAACAAAACTCGTCGCTCCGCTCTCTTTCCGCCCGCCTGTCCTCGAGCTTTATTTTAAGCCCCTTATTTAAATACGCCAATTCCCTTAAACGCGTCTTTATGGTGTCGTAATTGAATTCCACCGTTTCGAATATTTCATCGTCCGGCATAAAGGTTACCCAGGTGCCCGTAAAATCCGCCGTGCCGACCACGGCAAGAGGCGCCTGAGGGATGCCGCGGTTATAAACTTGTTTGAACTTCTTCCCGTCCTGATAGACTTCTACTTCCAGCCACTCCGAAAGGGCGTTCACAACCGATAGCCCCACGCCGTGCAGCCCGCCGGAAATTTTATATCCGCCGCCGCCGAACTTGCCGCCCGCGTGCAGTTTTGTGAGCACCACTTCCACCGCGGATATCTTTTCGGTATGGTGGATGGCGGTAGGTATCCCCCTGCCGTTGTCCTTTACCGTGCACGACCCGTCTCCGTTTATTATCACGGTAATGGTGTCGCAATAGCCGGAAAGCGCCTCGTCAATAGAATTGTCCACTATCTCCTGCACAAGGTGGTGCAGCCCCCTTGCATCCGTAGAGCCGATATACATGCCCGGCCGTTTTCTGACAGGATCCAGCCCCTCGAGGACCTGTATCTGTTCTTCGCCGTAATTGCCCGGCGTAACTTTTTTTTCTTCCATCTGGCACCTGCTTGTTTTTTATATGTAAATTATACCACATTTTCCTTTATTTTTCAAGCGATACCGCGAGATTTTAAAACTATTATATAGTTTTAAGGCGTATTTTTCGCGCGGGCGCGAAAAATATAAACCAAAGAGAAAAAAGGCATGCGCTTTGCATTGCAGAATACATATCCGGCGCGTTTTTGCGCATACTTACGGTATAAAAATACGGAGAGAAAAATTATGCATCAATGTAAAAATTGCAGAAGCGAAATAGAGCGCGGCAAAATGATGCGCTGCCCCAACTGCGGCGCCGAAATTTGCGCCGACTGTGCGGGAAAATCCAGAAATATCTGCCCTTACTGTTATTCGGATCTGGATATTTTCGGTTAATTAACATTTCGCCTATTGACCGATTGCGCATTATATCTAAAACTCAGCGAAATGAAAACGGGTAAAAATTATGGCGCCCGCTTTCGGCTTATCCGAAAGCGGGCGTTAAATACATTTTTTATTTTGCCGCATTTTAAAATGCAGGCTACTTTATTTTTTGTAATTTATCAATAAATTTTTTGATTTGCGATTGCTTTAAATTACACTCCCCATATACCGAAAAGAACGCGACTATTCTTCCGTGGGTTTTTCTTCTTTCTCCGCAGCTGCCGGTTCTTCCGCCTTTTCTTCTATCCCTTCGGCTTTAAGCACATCTTGCTTTAAGGAAAGGAGCAGTTTCTTTTCGTAAAGCCCCAGCCCTTTTACGGGGTTTCTGTTCGCCTCTTTTATGCCCTTGTTATAAAAGTCCGCGAGCCCCTTACCCTCCTTTTTAACGTACAGGATATACGCGAGTTTTGCGCGGATATTCTCGGCCGAATTGACGTTGTTTAAAAACTTTTCAAGTTCGTAGGTAAGTTCGTCCGCACGGGAGGCGTTATAGTCAAAGGTGCAGGCGTTATAAAGCAAATCCGTTTTAATTACCGCGGCAACGGGTTTGGGCATATAATCCATAAGCGAGGAAAGACGCTCGGAAACCTTTTTGGCATTTTCAAAATCTCCCCTGTCCAGATAAAAGGCATAACGCGCGTTAAGAAGTAATATGAAATTAAGGCTGTCTTCCTGCAACTGCGGCAGGTCAAAATACAAACCTTCCTCTATTTCGCCGGGCGTCTTGCCGGAATAGAGTTCGGACTGAATTTTAAGGAGAGAAAGCATTTTAAGGAGAGAAAGCATTACCTTGCTTTCGTCGTCTTCCTTTTTTATGCCGTATAACACCGCTCCGTCGTTTCTTACGCCGCCCGAGGAAGCGGGCAGCGCGTTGGAGCAGAAAGAATATATGCCTATCGGGAAAAACATGGAAGTAAGGGCATATATCCACAGCGCCATATCCTGCGCGAAAAACAACGGAATGATACCAAGCAGTGCTACTATGAGGGTTACCCAGAGGGGCGCCGCCGTCATTTTTCTAAACCGTGCGGCAAGATTTTCGGTATCTTTTGCCACCGTCTCGGTATTGCCCGCC
>CASELQ010000015.1 GCA_949288785.1 uncultured Eubacteriales bacterium
GGCACGGCAACCCCGCTTAACACTTAAACGGGTCTACGGAGCTATTTACCTGCAAACTCCTCAAAAATTTTCATCATATCTTCCGAAATAACGTGCTCTATGCGGCAGGCGTTTTCTTCCGCAACGCCGTGCTCCGCGCCCACTTTCATAAGCACCTCGGTGAGTATCCGATGCCGTTTATAGATATTTTCCGCCTTTTCCCTGCCCGCTTCCGTAAACGTGATGTTGCCCGTAGCGTGGTCTATATCTATATACCCCTTGCTTTTAAGCAGATTCACCCCGCGGGATACGCTCGATTTTACGTAACATAGCTCTTCGCACACGTCCACCGCGCGCACGCACGGGTTCTTTTTGTGCAGCAGCAAAATGGTTTCGAGATACATTTCTTCCGATTCTCTTATCCTCTTTATACTCATTCTCCCCGCCTTTCCTTTGGGTTTATAAAATCATTATACACTATATTTTGGCGCATGTAAAGAAATTGCTCAGATTTGGAGTTTCGCCCGTATAACAGCCGCGCCGCCCCGAAAACGGGGCGGCGCGGGAATTGCGGATGAGTTTGGGAGAGCCTTCGTCCGCCAAAATCTGTTTTTCACACACTGCGGCGGAAAAACTTATTTTGCCTTTTTGAACAGCACTGCAACGCATGCGCACAATCCGAGTATCAGCACGGCAAATACCACGCTCACTATGATTATGTTGCTCTGCGCCTTTGCCTTAACCGCTTCTATACTGTCATTAAGTTCGCGGTCGGCTTCCGTAAGTTCCTGTTTAAGCGCTTCTATTGCCGCCGCTATCGCCTCTTCGAGCGCCGTTTTGTTGGCGGCGTCGGCTTCCTCCAGCGCCTTTACGGCGGCGTTCAACGCGGTCTGCAATTCGCCTATCTTACCCGTAAGTTCGGCTTTGTCCGCACTGTCCGCGGCCTGCAAATCTTTTATCGCGCTTTCAAGGTCTGCGGCAATCTTATCTACCGCCGCGGTAAGTTCGGTCTTTGCCGCCGCTATCGCCGTTTCCAGCGCCGTCTTGTTGGCGGCGTCGGTTTCTTCCAGCGCCTTTACGGCGGCGTTCAACGCGGTCTGCAATTCGCCTATCTTACCCGTAAGTTCGGCTTTGTCCGCGCTGTCTGCGGCCTGCAATTCTTTTATCGCGCTTTCAAGGTCTGCGGTAAGTTTATCAATCGCCGCGGTAAGTTCGGTTTCCAGCGACTGTATACGGTTTTCAAGGGTAACTTTAAGCCCGTCGGTTAAATTGAAGATGTCGTTTTCCAACCCTTCGAGCTCTGCCACTATGCCCGTTTCCGAATAAAGCGCGTCTTTAAGCGCCGCTATCTCGTCGGCAAGGCTTATCTCTTCGGCGGAAGCAAACGCCGCCTCTATCTCTTTGAGTTTTGCCGCATAACCTGCGTCTATATATATCCCGTACCCGTCCGCCGTGCCGTAATAAAGCGCGGCTATCGCGTTATACTGCACCTTGTTTTCGGCGGTTATCGCGCCGCCTTCCGCCACGGCGGCGTGCAGTTCGTCTATGGCGGACTGCAAATACATTACGTAAAGGTATACGTTATATTCGGACTTGAACTCCTCGTACCCCGTTACGAGTTTTTGCTGCGACGCGGTGAGCGCAAGATAACTGTTTTCTATCCGTTCGAGTTCGGTAAGATAGTCGGGAGCGGCGCTGTCCAGCGCGGCGATATCTGCGGAAACTTCTGCCGCAGCCGCTTCTCCCCTCGCCTTTATTTCAAGCAGGAGCGCATAGCTTTCCGCAACGTAGTTTTGCTCTTCCGCGTCGAACTCCGCATAAGCGCTTTCAAGTTCCGCCACCGCGTCCAGATCCACGCTCCAAAGCTCCGAGACCTGCCCGCCGTTCAGCATGGCGGTTACTTTTTTCGCCCATTCGTCCAGCCCCGCGGTTATCTGCGCAAGCGCGCTCTCCGCCTCCGTGAGCTTATCGTAATTTCTTACTTTTGCCCTCTGCGCCTCGGTAAGACTTTCATATTCGTTCCTTGCGGCGTCTATATCGGCTTTACCCGCAAGGGTTACAGGCATGGCTATTTTATCAATAAGCACTTCCACGTGCACGGCGGCGGCGTTATCTATGACAGAAAGATAATTTTCATACGCCGCTTTATAAGAGACGGTATTATCCTCGTCTATAAAATAGTTTTCCTGCCCGGCAAGCCACGCCCTGTCCGTTTCGGCAAGTTCTTCGAACATGGCCTTCACTTTCTGATAGGCTTCGTCGTAAGCCTCTATATCCGCCATATCGGGCTGCTCCCCGTCTAAGGCGTACATGGCGGCCGCTATGTTCTTTATTTCGAGAAGAAGCGCCTCTTTTTCCGCCTGAGCGCCGAGGTATTTCTGGTAGTCCTCGTAATACACGTCCCCGGAAACGGAAGCCTCTATAACCGCCTTTGCCCCCGCAGAGATGCCGCCGTATAGCTCAACGCTCTCGTCTACCAGCGCCATGTTGTCGGTATGTATGCCGCCGAGTTCAAATTCTTTAAGCTTGTCCTGCCATGCCTGAACGTCCGCCGTAAGATTCTTGTAGTCTACCAGCGCTTTTTCTAGTTTTGCATGATTGGTAACGTAGTTTACGGGTTGTTTATACTCCACGGCAAGTTCGTTATACGCCGTTTCCGCCGCGGACAGCGCGTTGTAATATTCGTTCGTTACGGTAGCGGTATCGGGTATTCTGTTTATGAGGTTTATAACGGGGTTTACCGCCGCCTTTATGATGTTTATCCTGTTCTGGTAATATGCCAGCACGTATTCGCAGGTTCTGCTCTCTTCTTCGAAAGTTATTTCGGCGGCGTTGAATGCCGACTTCTGTTCGGCGGTAAGCACGCCCAGCGCCGTCTGGATACTGCCGAACGCCTCCACCACGTTAAAGCCTTCGGCGCCGTCCTTCTCTACAAGTTCCGTTACGAGCGAGATAAGATCATCCACCTGCTTTTTCCAACCGTTCCATGCCGCGCGGGCGCCTGCGATAACGGAGTAATTTCCCACTATGTATTCGCCTTCTCCGCCGCCGTATACGGCCGTATCGTTTGCTTTTATGTCTTCGTCAAGCGCGTCAAAAGCCTCCTCTGCGGCGGTAATCAACGCGTTATGTTCCTGAGTATATTTCAGTTGCTCCGGCGCGGGGATCTGCGCCGCCAGCTCAACTACCCTTGCAATCTGCGTCTCTATAAGCCCTATCTTTTCCGTCATTTCGTTAAGATACGCCTTTACCGAAGGATCTATCAGAGACTGCAAGTCGTTATAGTTTACCGAACGGTCCTCATTCCACCTGCCGTCTTCGTCAAGCAGTCCGTCGTAAGCGGCTTTTGCCGCATCTATTTCGGATTTGAGGGTATAATATACAACGCCCTCCTGAACGGAAGAATAAACCGCCGCAATGTTTTCCGCAACGGCTTCCGCCTTGTCTTTCAGGGCACCGAGCGCCTCAAATGCCGCGGAATATTCACCTATGTTGTCGAAAAAGGCACGTTCTCCCGAAAGTTCCGGGCTGAAAATATCCTTGCCGTAAACCGCGTTAAGTGCGGTCTGCGCCGCAAGGATGCTTTCTTCGCTGTCAAGCACCGTTTCGGCTCCGTCCGTAAATACGCCCATGCCTTTTGCGGCGGGATTGTAATACAGAATTTCCTCTACTGCCGATATGGCGGCGTCTATCAGCTCCTTCTTGGCGTCAAGTTTTTCCCTCGCGCCGGTCAGGTTCTTTATGCCGTTGGTAAGCGCCCCTTCCACGAACGCCTTGCCGTTTGGCGTAAGCGAGTTATACCTTTCCTCGGTGGCGGCAACACGGGCGTTGTCCGCATACATAACGTCTTTTATATCGGCGTTGGCAAGTGCGAATAGTTCGCTTATTTCGAGTTTTACCGCATAAGGTTCTTCAAAAATAGCGTATACCGCTTTATAGAGTTCAACGACCTCTGCGGGCAGACTGCTCTTTTCCTCATCGGAAAGTCCTTCCGGGGCGGGCGTGGTGTAAAGATACACCGCGCTGTATTCGTTCCCGGCAAACTCATCCGCCTCTGCCGAGACCAAAAGCGCGTCGTCTATGGTCTTGCCTTCGAAACTCCTCACTATCCTCACAAAATCTTCTGCCTTAGTGTCCGCCAGAGCCGTTACCCGCGGAAACAAGGCTTGCATGGCGATAACAAACACCGCCGCGCAAATGACTGACATAATTGTCAGAAGACTTTTTTTCGCAATTTTCGTCATATTCATTTCTCCTTAATTTATTATAAATATAAAATTGCTCTTTTTTACCGTTATAAAACTGCTTTTTCTGCCGTGCCTCTTACGGCGGAACGCTCCGTATTTTAAAGCGCCGTTTCTGCCGAACTCCCGGGCAGTACACCGCAACCCGCTCCGCAACGAAACGAATTGCTTTCCGTTCACATTACGTAATTTCATAATTTTTTCGGAATGACCGAAAAACAGCCGCTGCGAGACAACAATATATAACCCGTTTTGAATAATTTTTTGGAAAATCTTTCATTATGAATTATATTATCATACAAAATGAACGATGTCAACTCAAAACGAAAGATTTATAAAAAAAATTTTTCAGGGCTATATAATTATAAATCAATATTACGGGAGGAATTTTTTATGTTCAGGCTGAAAGAACTACGGGTCGAGAACGGGCTTAAAAGGAGCGAGTTTTCCAAGGAGATAGGGCTGCCTGCAAGCACGATAGCCAATTACGAAAACGAAACCCGGCAGGCGCCCTACAAACTACTTATAGCGTTTGCCGATTATTTCGGCGTATCGGTGGACTATCTTTTAGGAAGGGATAATGAAGAAAATCCAGGCGGTTCCGCCGTGCAGATAAGGGGGCCGCTTTCCGCAGGCGAAAAAAAACTGATAGCGACTTACAGGGAATGTTCCCCTCTTTCAAAGAACAGGATCGCCGAATACGCCGAACTTTTAAGAAAAGCGCAACTTGAATAATGCCTGCTTTTCGCCTACTACGGCGGACAGTATGCGCCGCGCCGCAAAACGTTTGTTTTTGCGGCGCGGCAAACTGACTATAGAGATTTGAATATGCGGGTTATATTTTTATATACTTATTGTATGAAAATAATTATATAAAAATGATAAAAACCATATATAAAAATAATAAAAACAATAACGTAAACGTAAAAATTTTCCGCGCACGGGATCAAATTTACGGTCAAACAGCGGTTAAACTCGCCACCGTCATGCCGCCGTTATGCTGCCTATCGCTTCCCCGCCCGTGCGGTGTGAACAGTAGATGTCAAGCGTTTCGTCAACCGTAACCGTACCGGCGGCAGTGGAGGGCATATTGTTCTCATCCAGCAACACGTGATAGAAGTCAGTTTCTTCGAACATGCCCGGGTAGCTTTGCGTTACGTAGTTTACGTAAAGGTAATTAACCAAATTTATAACGTCCGTATGGTCCGCATACCCGGTCTGCGGGTTTTCCGCGGCATATATCGTTATGCTCTTTTGAGAGTTACCGCCCGCCGTTCTGCTAATCTCAGAACGGTGCACGGCAAGCCCGTTATTACCTTTCTTTACATATATTTCGGCGTCCGCGTCATATTCCGCCGTACTGCCTGCGCCGCCTGCAAGAATAAAATCTACGCCGTTCTTAAATGCGTATTCCTGCTGAGTAAGGTCGTCTTCCGCAGTTATCCAGTGCAGATGCAGGGGCTGTATTGCAGTACCCCAGATGTTTGTGCCGGTCGCCTGCGGGCTTAATCTTATGCCCGATATACTCCCGTCCGCATTTTTTCTCAGTTCCGAATCGGTAATATCCAGTTCCACGGCGTTGGGGCTGTACCACTGCGTGTTAAGACTGTAATCGTCAAAATATATCTCTCCGCCCTCACGCGGCGGCGGAAGAATTATGCGCACCGAAAAGTTGTTCCATACGGAGGAATTTGTCAGAGCGGTTTCCTCCGTGCGTAAAACTTCGCCCGTGGCGGTATCTATTATTGCCACTTCTTCGGTAAAAGAAGTGCCTATTCCCAAAGCGTTATATCCTATGGCAATATTAAGAAACGCGTCAAATGCAGACTCCCCTATCACGGTAATATCCGCGGCAGAAAGATCCAAAACGATTATTAGTTCTCCTTTCTCCGCGGAAGGGCACAGAGAATTCGTATAACGAATATATTTAAGCAACTGCTTTTTTTCATCCGTAACGCCGTTTTCGTCCCTTCCCATAAGCGTATCGTGCAGTTCGCCTATGCTGTTCCACAGCACGGTAAAATCGCCGGGAGAATAGCCTTCCGGCATGCCGAGAGTGCCGTTCTCATCCAGCGTGAACCCGCCGTTATTCAGTATTTCGGATATTTCCTCCGCGGTAAGCCCCGTTGCCTCCGCCGTTATTGCGCCCCCGGTGGTAACAAAATCTACGCTTCTGGCGGCGCTGAGAAACACCGCCCCCAAAACGACCGTAAGCGCCGCAATTGCCGCCAGTGCGACCGATATTATACGAAAATTACGCAACGCTCCTCTCCCCGTTCTTATACTTTATTTTTCCCCTCCGGGCGCCGCGGGCGCTTTAACAAAAATTAACGCACCCGCCCGGAAAACCCGTATATGCCGGCAGACAACATGAAATTTATTTTTCATTCTCCCTTGTCAGCTCCGAAACCAGTTCAAATGCAAGATAAAAAAGCAATATCCCGCACGGAACCACCACCAGCAGAATAAGCCCCTGGCGGGAACAGGCAAAACCCAAAAATCTGCTTATAAAGCCGGGCATTTTCTCCGCTTTTCCCAGCACGAAATCTATGGGTACGTAGGCGCTGTCGTCAAAAAGGTTGCTCGAACCTTTGGTAAGATACGCCTTTCTGCCCAAAGCGTCCGTCCTTATCTCTATTATCTCGTGCACCCATATGGGCACGCCGGAAAGGTTTACGTCTTCCGCACGCCCGTCATAAAATGAAGGAATGCGGTAAAAGGCTATTACGTCGCCCTTTTCATAAGAATCGCGGCGTTTTATAAGCATAAAGTCGCCGACGTATATCCCGCTTGCCTCCATACTGGGGGACTGTACCACCCCTATCGTTACGCCCAAAGGCGAAGCGGCAGTTTTAAGCGACAGGCTTACCGCCGCTATACAAAAACAGAACAAAAACACCGCCAGCGTTATAACGTCTGCGACAATGCCCGCTATTTTCAGCGGTCTGCCGCTCCCGGTCTTTCCCATTATATTAAACCGCCGTATTAAAAATATGCCGTGTGGCGCGCTTTTATCGGGCGCGCCGCACGGTACCGTAAAATTCGGCTTCGGTTAAGCCGCTCTCGTAAGCGCCATGTTAAAGCCGGCAACGGCATTGTCTATGCCGCTTTGCGCGTCTATAAGCGAAATGCTTATCGTTATAACGATATATTCTCCCGCCGCAAGATTATAACCGGCGCCGGCAGATTCAAGCTCCTCCGCCGAAACCGCGGTTTCGGAAGCGCCGACTTTCCCCGCAACGGTGCAATTCAGAAGCGAACTGTCGTCCCCCGTTATGCTGCCGTCAAACTTCACGGTTATCGCCTGACCGTTCGTAAAATTGTTGGTTACCCTCAAAACTATCTCGGTCTCCTGAGATGAATCGGTAAAGGTGATTTTGTCAAGCGCAATGGTCTCGTTCATCACGTTGGCGTCCGCCGCGGTAGTCGTTTCATCGAACGTCTTACTGTAAACGCCGCCCTTTTCCAGCGCCACCGTGGCAAACACGTCGTCCGCCGTAAAAGAGATCGAACCGCCGGTCGTACTGAAATTAAGCGTAGCCGCCGCATAGATCCCCACGCACATAATCGCAAGCACCAATATCATGGATATCACGGTGGCGATTATCCTTGCTCTCCTTTTTTCCATGCAAATACCTCCATATATATTTATATTTATTATCGGACGCTTCTGTCAACAGCAAAAAAACCCGATAACGGTTAATTTATTATAGCCCCCCCCCCCCGCGTTTTGTCAATGGTTTTGCCCGTATTTTTCCAAATTTTTCCAATTTTTTTATTTTTGTACGGTTTTTATAAGATTTTTTTGCAAGGTTATCAACTTCCGAATATTGTGTCGGGGCAAAAACCCGCTTACATAAATATGCGGCAAAACTCCTTATTATTCTCAAAAAAATAAAAACACAGGCAAAGCCGCGTCAAGTAATATAAAATATCGGCGCCCGTAAAAAGCGCCGTAAAATTTTAAAAAACCCGCAGGCGCGCCTTTGCCTGCCGGCAAAGGCGCGCAGTATATATTAAATAAGCAACCTGTTGCCGTTATGCGCGCAGTAAAGGGATATATCACACTTTATAACTTATCTATCGGCGGAAATGCCGAACACTTTTATGCCGCTCGAACCGATAAAGCCGGTGTTTCTTACCGTGCGCCCGCGGCGACGAGCAAAGCGAACCGATACCGAAACTTACCAAAACAGTCTACGATTTTAACGGCACGGATATAAACGCAGAGGTAACGACCGACGGGATCAATCCCTTTAAGGCAAGCAAAGTTACGGATCTTTCGTCTGTGCCGAGCGGGTACGACGGCGATGTGTATTCGAAAAACAGTAATAATCTCGTATGCATAGGAATAGGTTTAGGCGATAAAGCATATAACCTCGACGATCTGCTCGAAATGAAGATAAAACTTATGGTTGTAAGTGATAAGAAAATGCCGAAAGGAAACGTCAGAATTTACGACGATACGAACAATAAGATTTACGGCGATAAAAATTTCGACAGCGATTTATCGGGCGTATACGGCGAATGGATCGAAATCGATTTGTTGCCGCTATTGGAAGATTCCGTCGCTATGACGGATACTCTTACGGCAAACGGCGTTCTGAAAAATTTTTCTCTGGTCATCAGAACCGGCGTAGACGCGACGGTGTACTTTGATCGACTTACCGTGATATCGAAATAAAATTCAGAAAATATAGAAGATCCGGAATGCTAAACCGATACGACGATATTATTAAAAAGTCGGAAGCATAAAGTAAAGGGCGAGATATTTTCTCGCCCTTTATTATTCTAAATTTAACACTTAAACCGGAATAATCTCTTACAAAAAACAAACCGAAACTCCCAAGGGAACCCTCTCGGCTTGCCTAAAAAGAAAAAAACGAACGCAAGACATTTCTTGTGTTCGTTTTTTTCTTGTTTGGTGCGGTCGACAGGAATTGAACCGAAATTTATGCTCTGAATCCCTTTAAAATAAAGGGATTCAGAGCATAACACGCCAAAAACGCGCCAAAACAAAAATCAAAAATAAAGTATCAAATTCAAAATATATGTTAGCCAGGCGAAGTGATTCGAACACCCGACTGACGGAGTCAGAGTCTTTCTGCCAACTACAAAAACGAGCGATTTTTAAAGAAAAGCCCTTAAAAATCACCCGTTTTTACTATTCATAAGGACTTAGTCCCCAATTCGGTCCCCAAGTGACACGGACTGTTTTTTACCATTGCGTATAATACTTTGTTTAGCCTTTATTTTCAAGAATCTCACATTCTGCTTTAAGTTCTCTGCTCAATTCTTCTTCTGTGGGTAAATACAACATATACTTTGATGTAAAAATCTGCTTATTGTTCTCGGCAAGCGTATATTTCACCACAGCATCGTTTTTATCGGCACAAAGCAAAATACCGATAGGCGGGTTATCTCCGTCATTCATCTGTTCACGGGTATAATAATTCACATACATTTGCATTTGTCCTATATCCTGGTGGGTAAGTTTTCCTGCTTTTAAATCAATTAACACAAAACACTTTAAAATATAGTTATAGAACACTAAATCTATATAAAAATGTTGATTATCGAACGAAATTCTGTGTTGCCTTCCGACAAAAGAAAATCCTCTACCAAGTTCAAGCAAAAATTTTTGTAAATGATCGATTAAGGC
Source organism: uncultured Eubacteriales bacterium (assembly GCA_949288785.1). Lineage (GTDB taxonomy): Bacteria > Bacillota > Clostridia > Christensenellales > Borkfalkiaceae > UBA1259. Next base: position 9,886 of record CASELQ010000015.1, read on the forward strand.
TTGTTCTAAATCGGATTCATAAAAGCTCGCATTCTGTTCCAAGCCCAAAAATTCAAGTACATACGGATCACGAATTATATCTTCGGGCGTCTTTGTTTTTTCTTGCTTTGTCGTATCTTCCACAACATCATAATTACCATGGCTTGCCAACAATCGCTGATAGGAAAGAGTGTTTATTTGCCTTTCAAGTTGTCTGGTACTCCAATTTGCTTTAGCGCATTCGTCCAAATAAAATTGTCTTGCTTTTTTATCTTCCACTTTCATGATAAGACGATAATGAGTCCAACTCAATTGGTCACGCAGTGCGTGACGATTCGGAAAAGTAAGATAAAATTGCCTCATATATTTCAAATTCGTCGCAGTAAACCCTTTTCCGAAATCTGCAGTCATCTGCTTGGAAAGGTCTTCAATAAGATTCGTCCCATATTCCGCCGTTGCATTCCCGCCTTGTTTTTCCACTATCGTTCTGCCGATTTCCCAATACGCTTCCACCATAGCGAAATTAGCAACCGAGTAAACCTTTGCTCGTGCACAGGAAAGAATTTCTTTAATTTGGCTATAAAAGGCATTGTCCACTATTTCGTTTGGCATATAAATACTCCTTAGTTTCGTTTATTATAGCATAAATTCAAACAAAAATCAACCGATAAAGGAGTTTTCATTTTTTGAATGTTTTTGAATGACGGTTTATCCGCAAGGCGAGATAGGACTCGCCGGAGAAAAGTTCCTCATTTTAGTCGTTATAATTTAATAAATTTCATATGCTTTTTCGTTGTTATTTATCAACAAAACAATTGTATCTTCCATACCCCAATAGGCAATCGACTTATATATCTCGCTTTTCTTTCATACAACGGAAGCCGTCCGCCATATCGATATATATGCTCATCATGTTCTATATTAATTATTTTCATTTTATAGCAACTACGATTTCCTCGTACGTGGGGATAGAAACTGCGGCGCCCTTTTTAGAAACCGTTATCGCCGAACAGCGCGTCGCAAATTCAAGCGATTCCGCAATTTCAAAGCCCTGCGCTTTTTTCATCGCAAGCGCGCCGATAAAAGTATCTCCCGCCGAAGTGGTATCCACCACTTTTACTTTTTTTGACGGACAATAAATCACCCCGTCGTTTACGTTTATATAATAGCTTCCCCTCTCTCCCAAAGTAATTACCGCTTCTTTTACCCCGAATGACGAAAAATATTCGTATGCCCTTTGCGCGTCTGCTTCATTTTCCGGGTTTATCCCCGAAAGCGACTCGCATTCCGTTTCGTTCAATACCAAAAGATCGACTCGGCTCAGCATTTCCCCGCTCATTTTCATGGCGGGGGCGGGATTTAAAATCGTATACATTCCTATCTCTTTCGCCGCCGCAAGGCTTTCCCCGACGGCGGTTAAATTCATCTCCAATTGGGTAATGAAAATATCCCCCACGCGGGCAAAAAGACGAAGGTACTCTTTTACCTCGCCGCCCGTCACCGTATCGTTTGCGCCCGAAGAAAGGATCAAGAAATTATCCTTTCGGCTTTCATCCAACAGAATGGTACATACGCCGCTTTGCTCGCCGTTCTTCACCGCAACCGCTTCACAGTCCACCCCATAAGTTTTTAAAGAATTTAAAATCACCTCTCCGAACATATCGTCACCGACCGCTCCGATAAAACGAACCCTTTCGCAACCGAGTTTTTTACATGCCGCTGCCTGATTTGCTCCTTTCCCGCCTTGGTTGACGATAAAGTCATTGCCTTTTATGGTTTCCCCCGCCGTCGGCATACGAGACACGCTCGTCACAAGATCCGCATTGATGCTTCCGAATACAAAAACCTCTTTCATTCCTTTTATTTTTCTCCGTTTTTCACTTCTTTGATTTAACAACGAGACGAAAGCCGAAATCGAAAATCGAATATTCGTTCTCATCGAAGTTTGCAAAATCGTCCATATAGCTTTCGGGACCGTAGGAGTATCCGTCGTCCGTTTTCGGGAATAAATGCAACGGTCCGAAAGTATTTCTTCTGTTTATCACGGCGCACACAGTCAACCCTTTCTTAAATTCTCTGCATCCGAATCGGTACGGAGGCGCTATTAAATCGGCAACTTCCTCTTCCCCGTCAAAAATTTTGACCAAGCCGCAGTTTACCTCTTTTAAATCGACCGCCAAAGTTCCTTTCAAACCGGTATCGTAATATATTTTTCCGCCGTAAAACGGAAACCCGTGTAAAGTCGGATGCAACGTATCCAATTTCTTCGGCAAAGGATAAAGCGTACCTTTTCCGTTTTTCGTTTTAACAGCAAAATCGCCCGATAAATAAACGTTCTCGAGTCCGTTTTCTTCATCTACCGCCGTATAAATTTCAAGTACGTTCAATCCGTTTTTCACGCCTTTTAACGGCAATTCCTTAAAACAGCAATCGATCGGACAATCGTGCATCTTCGCGGTCTGGTTTACGCCGTTCAAAACATAAGTCGCTTGCTCGTATTCGCTTATTAAAGCTACGGTATCGGCAGGCAATCCTTCCGCTTCGAATTCAAATACCAATTTAACGGCAACGATTTTATCCGATCGCCTTTTATACAGCTTTTTATACCAGGGTTGGAACATGACGGAAGATCTTATTTCCAACCCGTTATCCCTCCTTATGCGTTTATCGACGGAAAGTAGCTCGCCCCGACAGTAATAGCTTCCGTTCACGTATACCTCGGCGATATCGAGCGGTAATTTATTTTGCTCGGAAAGCCTATACGGATAACCATCGCTTTCAAACACGCGCTCAAAGCCCTCGGTATCGACCGAAATTTCGGAAGCGCTACCGCGGACATTCGCATAAACCAACATAAGCTCCCCGCGTGCCGCGAAAGTATACCGTAAAACGGTATTTCCGTCAACATACGCATACGGCAACGGTTTTTGCTCGCCGCTGCGTAAATCCGACTCGTAAACTTGCTTTTCTCCCTCTAAAAATATTGTCGTTTCCTTTTCGCCGTCGTCCGGATTCAGCAAAAAGATGTTTCCTCCGCTTTCCGTTTCCGTAATCCGTCGCCAGATTCGCCCGCCCGCCACTTTGCATTTATCGACGGATAACAGACTTACGACTTCTTCTTCGCCCCCGTTTATCTTGATAAATCCGTCGTAATTCTCATTCGTTTTTTCTCCGTTTACATACGACGGCAATTCGCCCGCAACGATGACCCGTCCTCCGTTCCCGACAAAATTTTTCAACAGCTCGAGCGTCGATCGGCGCAAAACGTTTACTCCGCTAAGCAGAACCGTGGAGTAACGACACTGCCCGACTTCCAGAATATTTCCCTTGACTTTTGCGTATTCCTCGAGGATCGCCTCGTCTCCGTAATCAAAAGCGACGCCGCCGTCCATGAGCCATAAAAAAAGCTCTTCGTATTTTCGGTCTAAGCGCTTTGTCTCTGCGTCTTTCGCCTCGAAATCCTTCGCCCAACCTGCATGCACGCGTCCCCAAACCGACTCGACGGGATAGATTACGAGCGTATCGCAAAACTCTTTTCCCGCCGCCGAGTATTCCGCTATTCTTTCGTAATACTCCTCTAAAATATGCCATTCGTCTTTCCAGACCGACTGACGGGAAAGAGGCGCGGGGAAATCGCGTTTGCTTTCTCCTTTCATGGTATACCATGCGAGATGCTCTGCCCTCTCGTCTACTCCGAGCAAGGCTAAAACGTCTCCTATCTTTTTATAATCGAAAAAAGACGCATGCCAGCCCGTGCAGCCGAATTGCTCACACAGCGTGCGTTCTTTCCCCAGCTGTCGTCTGAGCGAATGCGCCTGCTTTGCTATCCAATAATTTTCATTGGACGATTTTAAATGATCAAAGCCCGCAAAATCCATTAAATCCACACACCTTATTGCAGATCCTAAAAGAGTGGTCTGTATCGTTAAACTGTCTTCATGCATGAGATGCCCGACAAGCATCTTGCCGTTTGCATGACACCAATCTGCATACGGGCGCATAAAGTTTTCCCGAAACATTTCCTGCAAAACGTTTACATAATCATAAGCGACTTTATTAAACTCCTCGCCCCTTTTTAAATAATATAACTCGGGCAGGCGTTCTGTTAAATCATAACCGCATCGACGATAAAAATCGTCAAAAAGAGAATACGTATAGGGTAGCATCGTCATTTTATCGGGATGTCCGATATTAAATCCCGTCAGCAACGTTCCTCTGTTCGGTTCATCGGTAAAAAAGCCCTTTACGTAGTCAAAATCCTCCTTTAGCGCCTCCTTATATCTTTCATGAGTGACGGTGAGAAATTTTTCGGTCGCCTTTTTGTTTAACGTATCCAAATACGTATATCCGTTATAAAATCCACCCGCGTACGGTTCGGCATAACAAAAAATCAAAATTTCGTAACCGTCCTTTATTTCATTGCAATCAACCGTCTGATAATAGTCCGCGAGTCTGTCCGCTTCAAACTTTACGGCAAAGGAGTTTATATATTCGATGCCGTAATCAATAGCCTGAAACCCAGACTTTTTGTACCGACGCATATACAGATATTTCTGACGGAAGTTCGGATTCATCGTAACCTTTCCGCCTGCAATTCCGGAAGGCCATCTGTCCTCGTCGTAAATCCATACCTCAAGCCCGTATTTCTTTGCTTCGGAAATCGCCGCCTTAACGCATTGCATCCACTCGTCGCCCAGATATTCCGTTTCGAGATTTACGCGGGAATGTATATAAAATCCCCCGTAGCCCATCTCTTTAAACGTTTTTACCTGCCTTACGATTTCCTGCGGATCGAGCTTCCCGCTCCATGCCCAAAAAGGTTTTCCTCTAAAAGTCGTCATCTTTTCTCCGTTAATTTCTATTTACCGTTACAATTTTTGCATACTCGTTAAACAATATATCGTTCGCGTTTTCAGGATAATCGTCCAACCTTACAGGCAAAATCTCTTGTTCCAGAAACTCTATTTCGCCGCTTCTGCCGTCGATAAAATCACTGATTTCTCTTTTAACGTTTTCAAGTCGGAACAACAGTCCGCCAATCCGATGCTCTTGCACCTCGAAACCGGAAAATTTATTTTCGAGATTCCACTGAACCCTGTACGCCTCGAAAAACATCCGAACATTTTTTATCGTCTCGTCCAGATCGACGATACAGTTTTTCAAAGCAGTCTTATCTCCTTTTCGGTAATGAGATCTTATCTTTTTACCCAATAAACATTTTCCTTTCAAAACATTGCAAAGCGCGGACAAAGTTTTGAAAATATACCCGAATTTTTCGCTTGATTTTGCCGTCCCCGCGAGCTCCTCCGCCCGATATTTAAACATGTCTGGATAATCGTCTTCGACAATTCCGTCGAAAATACCCGCCAATACATCCTGATAAAAAAGATACTTGCTTGCATTATTCAGCCGATATGTTTTGTCGTCGTGAAGCATATTCGGGGTATCTGAAAGCAACCATTGTTCTTTCGTCAATCCCGTCAACGCTTTCAATGTTTCTCCGCTTTCATCCTCTTTTCCAAACCAGAAAAAATCTGAAAACAGGCATAAAACGGGAAAAACGGAAAACACGGACGCCTCGCCGCCGTCGTCCCCCCAAAGCGTAACCATAACATGCTCGATCTCCTTTTCCAAGCATGCCTGTAAAGCGGGAATCGAATTTTTTATGCTTTGACGATTGGCGGGCGCAAATCCGATCCATTTATACGCGCCGCCGGCAAAACTCACGTTATCCGCTTTTTTCTCGTATTCATCCAAACGGATACGATAATGATCCGTATCGTCAAAATAATAATCCCAATAAATAACCTCCGTAGCGCCGTCGATATGTACGTCGTCAAACTGAAACAGCATATCGCCCCAAAGCATACAGGAAAATCCGTATTTTTCGGCAATCGCCTTCACTCGGGAAAGATGGCGCAAATAAACTTCTTTCGGTTCTTTACGCGGAAACCTTTTTCTGTAAGAACCCGTTCCCATTTTTTGAGCCTCGTCCATGCCGATATGTACGAGCCTTGAAGAGAACATTTTTCTCAGCGACGCAAACAAATTCTCCAAAAACGCATACGTCTTTTCCTCCTCGCAAAGCAAAACGTCACCCGCATCGTGAATATCCGAAAAAAAACCGTAACGAAAAATGCCGTCCAGATGCGCCAGGGTTTGTACGCAGGGAATCAGTTCTATACCGAACGCAGAACAGTAAGCGTCGATTTCTTTGATTTCCGCCGTCGTATACCTACCGCGCAAATAGCCGAAATAGGGACGATTTTCTATTTCGAAAACATCCTCCGTATATAAAAGTAATCTCGTATACCCCAATAACGCAAGATATTCTACCGTCTTTTTTACGTGAGCGATATTCGGAACGGCATTCCGAGAACAGTCGAGCATCACGGACAACTCTTTCATGTACGCCTTCAAAGTAAAATCCCGCTCCACCGCAAATCTTGTTTTTACGAGATGTAAAATTGTACGCCAAAGGGCGGGAAGAGAGCCGCATGCTACGGTAATCTCTCCCTCCCGCCCCGCGCAAATCCTCGCCTTACGTGAAAATTCGGTCTCTGCGACAAGATGAAGTTTAACATCCGCCGGCTCTTCCGCGACAATCGTTATCCCAAAAACGGCAAGCAACCGACCGAGAGAGAGAATGACTTTCTCACCCGCGCCGTCTATCAGGATTTTATCGAAATTTTTATTCCTTTTCATTTTTAAAATAAACCTTTATCGTCTCCGTCGCGCCTTTTCCAACCTCGAACGTTATCACGTTCCCTTGCGTCGAAATTTCCTTAAAATCTTTTTCCGTAATATCCGAATATACCGCTTTAGCAATTTTCTTTTTCCAAACCAGACGCACCATGTCCGATTTTTCTCCGTAACCGACAAATCGAAGCACGACGCAATCGCTGTTTCCCTCCGCCGTTTTAAATCCGACAAGCCGCGCCGTCGTGCTGTCCAAGATAAATAACCCGTCCGTCGTAGGCAAATACCCTTTCTTATTTTTAGCCGTACACCAAGAAAGAGGACGCGCGAAACTCTTTTCGGCACGGTAAATTTCCTCGGCGTTTTGTTTTAACGGCACAATCAGAAAATCCGCCGTATGTTTTCCGATCTCGGACATCGGATCGGGATCGCAGGAGCTTCTTAAAATACATACGCACAACTCGTTGTTTACATAGCGGAATCCATGACGGCAATCGGTGACAATGAGAAATCCTCGATCGTCTTTTTCGGTATAAGCATATCCGTTTGCCACGCAATCCCCGTCCCTTTGCTCGCGCCTGACGGTACCGTTGGGAATATCGTACTCCGCTTCCGCGCCCGAAAAACTCAACGGAAAAGCAAACGTCAACATCGGCACGAAATTATGCAAAGCGCCGAACTCTTTCCAAGAAATATCCAAACGGTAACGAATCGCAGGACTGTTCTTTTCAAGCGAAACAGTCATTTCAATCACCGAATCGTTATAATTGAGAACAAAACGCAAGCTTTGAACCAATAAATCGCTTCCAAGCCTTTGATCCAGCACTCTGAATTCCGTCAATTTTCGAACGGACGCATAATTGCCCGTAAACCACGCCGTCATCCATTTCGAATCTTCTTTGACAAGTTGCAAAAAGCCCATGGGGCGAACGAGTTGCTCCTGATTTTTCTTTTTGTCGTAAACCGAAACGATCGAGCAGTCCCGATTGGAAAAAACGACGCGAATCAATTCGTTTTCCATTACATAGCAATACGAAGCGTCTACCGCGTAACCGGGATTATGCCAACCGACGTCGAGAGAATGCGCTTCACTTTCCGTCAAAAGCAAAGCCGTATATCCCGCCGCGGGAACAGTTACCTCCACATAAAGCCTAAAATACTTATGGTACCAGTGTTCGACCGGTTCGCCGTCTATTATCTGACAGGGAAGTCTTTCCCCTTTATCGTTTAAAACAACAAGACTGCCGCAATCATAAAACCAATCCCAAACCCAGAGCGTAATGATTTCTTTCCTTTCGTACGGTAATCCGTTAAATACGGCATATAATCGGTCTTTCCCCGTACCGACGCAATAGACGCTGCTACTGCCGTCCGCCATACCCATCCCGCCGGAGCTTAATCCCATACCTGCCCCCTCCGAATTATTGAAATCGGATTGTTCCGTCAGCTTAAACGAAGAATAATCTATCCTTTCGGCGATCTGCATTTGTAAATAATTGCGCACGCTCTGCGCAATCGCCGCGCTTTCCTGATGCTTTGCGGAAATATACTTTTCGCTGTTGCTGTTCACGCAACCCGCCATAATATCGTGGAAATGGGCAAACAACACGTTCTGCCATGCCTCGCGCATCAAATCGTCGCTCGTGTCGGACAGCGACAGCAATTTTCCGTATACGCGCATAAATTCCGCCTGATACAGCAAAGAGGTGCATATTTTATTGTCTCGCTTTATTTCCGATTTCGAAATGTATGCGCCCGTCATCGTAGGATTTAGTTCCCGTTTGATTACGGAAAGTCTCGCATTTTTTGCCGCGGCAAAAAATTCCCGATAAGTTCCGAATTTAAATGCGGGTAGCAACGGACAACGGTTGTACTCAAACACGCGTTCAATGTCCGCCCTCGTCGGTCCGCCGCCGTGATCACCGAAGCCATAGGTGTACAAAATTTTATTCGTTCCGTATTTGCGGCAATGCTCCGGATATCGAAATGTATCTGTATTGTCGACATGCTTGCTGTACAGCGTACGCTCGCGATATGCCAAAACCCGTTTCCCGGAAGGAGCTTCCCACCAAAACATAGCGGGCGCATCGTCCATGCCGTGCGCAAAATAATAATATTCCACGCCGCCTGACCGCAAAAGTTCGGGAGTATTTGCACTATGTCCGAACGTATCGGGCTGAAAGCATATATTCAAAGACTCTTCGTCTATTTCCAAAAGCTTTGAAAGATACTTTTTCGTATAAAGAATATGCCGAGCGATACTTTCTCCGTCGGGAATATTCATGTCGTTTTCCACCCACGTCGAAGCGATCACCTCCCACCGTCCCTCTTTGATATATTTTTTGATTTTCTCCAATAAATCGGGACGGTATTTTGCAACAATGGCATAAACCGAAGCCTGCGACAAACTGAATTTGAAATCGGAATATTCTTCCAAAAACATCAGCGCCGTTTGCAACGTACACAAAACTTCATCTACCGTTTCCTGATATCCCCACATCCAATTCATGTCGAGATGCGCGTGCCCCATGCAAAGCACTTCAATCTCTTTCGCATAGGGAGAAAGATCTTTTAAACGTTCCTCTATTCCGAAGACGAAATTCTTCGTAATTATCTTCCCGTCAATTACCCGCTCTATATCTTTGAGTGCACCGTCGAGGAGAGCATCGAATCTCCCCTCTTTCACGCAGGAAATTTCGGAAATATAAGCGAGTTCTTCGTATAATCTCTTTGCCCATTTCCCCTCTGTTTTACCAAGCTTTCTCAAAATATTATAATTCATTGTTTTTTCCTTCTTTCTTTTTGATAACGTCAATCGTTCTGCGTGCCAAATCGCGTATCGAAACGCTGTAATTTCCCTTAATATCCGTTTCCAAACGATCGTGTAACGGCTCGCTTAACCGCTCGGGAATACTTTTCGCGCCGTATAACAATCCCATGACGGAACCGACCGTGGCGCCGTTGCAATCGGTATCGAATCCGCACGTTACCGCATTTCCGATCGCTTCCGCAAAATCGCCGCGGGAGTATAAAAGACACGCGACCACGATCAAAGCGTTGGGAATCGTATGCACGCTGTCGGACATATCATTTTCATTATAGGTCTCGTAAAACTTTTCTTTAAACTCTTCAAAGCTCATGCCGCGGCGATAATCGCACAAAAGTTCTTCTATTTTTTTATATAGCCGCGAAGTATGCGGAATTTGCGAAAGTCCCGCTTCAATCACCTCTTCTACCGTTAAATCGCCGTATGCCGCCGCCAACATCGCCGCCACGAACATCTCTCCGTATATTCCGTTTTTCGTATGCGAAAGCCGCGCATCCGTATAGGCGTATTTTGCCGCCCGCTCCGGATCGAACGGCGCGACGTATCCGAAAATATCCCCGCGAATCTGCGCTCCTATCCATTCGCGGAAAGGGTTCCGATAAGTCGCGGAAAAAGGCGGAAATACCTTGTTTAAAATATTCCGATAAGCGCAAAATTCCGCCGTACAGCAAGAAATCGCGGGCAATCCTTTAATCCATTCCTCCGCTATATCCTCTGTGGTAAAATTCTTGCCATATTTTTCCAAAACCGTCAATCCGATCACCGTATAATCGGTGTCGTCGTCCGCGGGAGCATATCCGTAATTTTCCACAAGCGCGTCGAAGTTTATCCATTCCTTTTTGCAAAACTCCCGATCTTTCCCCGTAACGATATAATCCCGCATCGGGTAATTATTCAGTTTTTTCAAAATATCTTCGATACGATTTCTTTTCAAGCCTTCCACGGGCTTTCCGAACATACACCCGATCACTCGTCCCAGCCATGCCCCGTACACTTTATCGAAAAGCCTTTCCTCGGAAAGCCCCTCGACGGATAATTTTTTACCCTTTTTCCGCAAAGCGAGAATCCTTTCGTAATCGGACGGCTCGGCTTTTTCCGTTTCGGACGACGCGGGAATGCAAGCCATTTGATCCCAAAAAGCGTACATCAACCGATTGCGCATCCCTTCTTCCATGGGAATCGCGTCGATTTTCTGTGCAATTTCTCTATACTTTTCAACGTCTTTCCCCTCGCGCAAACTTTGCGTCAGTTCGAATTGCGCGCCATAGCCGTACTGCAAGAAAAATAATTGTTTTAACATGATTTATTCCTCAAACTCCAATTCAAATATTCTCGCCTGATATTCCTTATCGAAGCGAATCCGAAGATTTTTTCCGTCAAAAGAATATTCGAGCGCATTATTTTTAGGATAACCCATTTTAACGTTTTTCACCTTTCTGTCTCCGAGCGGAACAACCCCCTCTTTCGGTGAAAGCATATTCCAAACGGCAAGATATGCCTTTTTCTCCGTACGGATACCGTAAGCGGCAAAATCCGCACCGAACGAGCAAAAGCCCAGCGGCCAGAAAGGAACAGACAAAGCCTTATCGACGTTGATTTCCCGATGATAGGCGATTCCCTCTTTCAAAAGCGCAAGATTTTCTCCTGTCATTCGGTATGCGCCGCCCGCCAGCTGTATTCTGCCGAGAGCACTGTTGACGACGTTGAAAATCACCTCTTCCTCATCACAATCAAGCAACGGATAGCACCAAATCCCCATTTGTTCGGGGGTCGCCGCCGCCGTTATATTTGCCGCTATGTAGGGATATTTTTTATAATCCGTTTCGTCGGAAGTCGAACAAATGCAATGTTCCGCAAGATGATAATAATCCATACGAAGTCCGCCGCTTCCGCAATTTTCAATCACCAACCGAGGATATCTCTCCATCACTTTTTTCAGCCAATCCCGATACGCCCGAACGTGCTTCAAAAGCCCGTCGCCGAAACTGTCCGAACCGACCTCCGTTCCCGCGCCCGAATCGTGATTGTAATCCATTTTAATATAATCGAGATGATAATCGGTCATCAGTCTGTCGATAACCTCATCGGCATATTTGCGCACTTTCTCGTTGGAAAAATCCAATTGCATCCTGCCGTTGTTGATGGGAATTTCCCCGTTTCTCAAAAAGAAACAGTCGGAATCGAAAATCTTTCGCAAAGGCGAATCCACTCCGAACGTTTCGATCTCTAACCAAAGCCCGATTTTCAGCCCCAAAGAACGGATATAGTCCAACGTCTTGCAAAGCGTCAGCGGATAGCGGGTTTTGGATTCCCGCCACGCGCCGATGTACTTCATGAAATCGTCCTCGTCATGCCAACCCGCATCGATGCAGAAAATGTCCGCACCGAGTTCTTTGGCACCCCGCGCGACATCTTCCATGTGGTCGGCATAAGGATAATCCCACGCATCGTGCATATAGGGATTATAAACGACGGGCAACGTCCGATAATCTTTATAGCCGCGGCGGATAATTCTTCGGTATTTCACCATTTCTTCGATTGCCGTTTCTATTTTTCGACTCCCGAAAGCAACGACGGCGGCATCGGAAATAAATTCTTCTCCGGGCTGCAATTTTTTATACCATTGATTTTCAAGTCCGGACGGACCGAAAAGATTGACGTACAATTCATTGAAGCAAGCGCTTACTTCATAATTCCAGCTCCCGCCGCTTTCAATCTGCCAAAACATAATATCGCCTGTTTGTACGTTCTCGACGGCGCCCGTGGGCAAAAATTCTTTCGTCGACCAACTGCCTGTATTCGACACGAGCGCGCGCGCCATCGAATGAAGTCCGTTGACGCGCAAAACGCCGTACTCTTTAATCATGCGCCGTGACCACTGCCCCTCGCAGTACCACGAATTGAAGCTTTGCCAAAGCGCAAGGTTCTCGTAATTTTCTTTTCCGCACTCCTTGCAAAGACCGTACAGACAAAAGGAACTGACATGTTCGACGGAAAGAATGCGAGTGGAAATATTCTTAACTTCCGTCCACGACTTAATCGCCTTTACGCCGTTAAAAAACTGATAATGCGATATGATTTCCGTATCGTTTGAATGCTGTACTACTTCGATTTTTCTTCCAAACTCGTTTCGGAAATCTTTTAAATCGACAAAATCCGCCTCTACTCCTTCGGAGGAACAAATATTCTTGCCTCCGCGATGAATAGATTGGTTTTTCCCCGAAACTTGTACTTCGAACAAGCGATACTGTCCCCAAACGATTTCTTTATCGTTCAAAAGCCCCCTGTCGAATTTTCGGTCGGAGATATGCAACAAATAAATCTTTCTCTCCGACCGACCGAAGACCATATCGATTCCGTTTTCCTGTATTTCGATTAACTCCATGTCTTTTTTTATTCTCCAATCGCTTCTTCCTTTTTATCGGGAGACGTTACGGGCTTGTCGGAATCGGAATTTTCCGGCATTTCCGCCCCCTCGTTCGTAAACGCTATGTCGTCGATATAGAACGTCAGATTCGCCGTTTCGTTCGCTTCCGTCAGACACATAAACTGCAACGTTGTACGCCCGTAATGTCGAATACAACGTTTCTCCACGTCTTCGGCTTTATCTCCAACGCCTTACTGTTCCAAAGATCCCAAATGTAATACGTCGTATCCGCTTCGCTCTCCACATAAATCCAGAACCCGATTTTCGTATACCCCTCTTCAATCGCTTCTTTCAGTTTGTCGTCCAAGCCATGGAATGTGAACTTCGAATACGTATACACGCTGTTTAATTTCAACGACTTTTCGCCGCCGTGAGCCACATTCCCGATTTCGAACGCCGTGCAACCCATTCCGTCCACTTTGCTCACGTCCCCGTCCTCAAAAGTCGCATATGTTTCCTCAAAAGTCGCATATGTTGCGTCGAACGGCTCATCGCCCGAACGTATAAATTCCACGTCATCGACGATAAATTTAAGATTAGCGTGATTATCCTCTGCCGTCAAAGACATAAATTGATAAGTCCCTTTGGTATCGGAAATATCGAATACGACGTTCGTCCATGTTTTTGCGGGAATCTTATAGCTAAGCTTGCGATTCCACGAATCCCAAACGCAATAAGTCGTCGCATCGGTATCGTCCGCATACACCCAAAGGCTGATCATATTATAACCGTTTCTGCGCGCCGAAGAATATCTCGAATCCAGCGCACGAATGGAGAACATCCCGTAAGGCAAACCGCTTTGCAAATAAAGCGCAAGTTCTCCGGAATGAGCCGTCGTGGTAAGATCGGACGATACGCACCCTTTATTGTCGATTGTCATGGATACGTCGCAATTTTCGAAATCCTCAATCAAAGAAGAAAATCTCTCCTCTTCTTCCATATCCGCTCTCTTTGCAAAAATCACGTTATCCAGATAAACGTCGCAGGAAAGGTTCCTTTCAATACTCGAACGCACCGCAAAGAGGAAGTCAGGAGCGTCCTTCAAATCGGCTGTAACTCGTCTCCATTCTCTTGCGCCGATCTCTGTTTCTTCTCCGTCCTTTAAAGCGGAAACGATAAACTTTTCACCCTCTTTCGCTTTTTTGTTTATATAGACATAAAAACTGATACAGTCGTATCCCGACTCTTTCATTTCGGCGATTTTTTCCGTCAAGCCGTTCGCGTTAACGGTAAGAGTCTTATCCGCAACTGTAATTTTCGCCGCGCCCGTTCCCTCATGAGCCAACGAATCGCCCGTCCACTCGATTTTCGCCGCGCCGGCATCAATCTCCTCCGCGTCTCCTGCATCCTCGAAATTATACAAAACGTTTACCTGTTTTCTTTCAATCACCTTAAAAGTCCAGGCATTCCAGCCCTCGCCGTTTTCGTCTTTGACGGTGGCGGCCACGACGTAAACACCTGCCGCGTCGGGCGTAAACTTTCCGTCTCTTACCGCAAAAACCTTATGGTCGGGAGCATACAGCGTGTATTCGATTTCGGCGCCCGTTTCATCGGAAGAAATCGTCGGAATAATATATTCCTTGCCAACCTCGCCGCTCTCAAACTCGGCGTTCAAATTATAATTCAATCTTTCCGGCTCTTCGTAATTAATGCGAATGTCGTCGAGATACAAATTGACCGCGCCCATTTCGGGAAGATAAGTATAGGTCAGAATAAACGACCGTATCCCGTTTTTATTCCCTACCGCGGGCAGTCCGTTCTGTTCGGCGTCCATATCGACAAATACTTTATCGTAATCCGCCGCTTTCACTTCTAAATAATTCCAGCAGTGCGGTTTTAAAACGAACAATCCCTCGTCCGAAGTCGAACGCTGTAAGCCTACTTTTATAAAAGAGTTGCTTTCGTTGTATACCCAAAGCGAGAAAGAAACGCTGTCTTCCAGGCTTACCGAATCAAGATTTTTTAGAATAATCCCCGGCCAAGTTTCCGACGTATGATTCATCGCCGCTTTTAAAGAGCCGCTTCCGCTACGGATATATTTAAGATCGGTATTTTGAGAAATTACGGCCATGGAAAAGAGCGATTCCGCGGCGTTGACCTCTCGAGCTTTCTCGAAATCGGCAATCAAGCCTCTTTCTCTTCCTTCTACCACAATTGTCTTTTCCGTCGTATTGCCTTTCGTATCTCTCGCCGTAATCGTGACGACATATTCTCCGATTTCGCCGACTCGGAAAGTATTTTCTTTGCTCAGCTCCACCTGTGTTTCTCCGAACTTCACCGAATAAGAAATATTGACCTTTTCCCCCGAATTGTCCGTCGCCGTAATTTTGTCCGCGGGAACAACAAACGTTTCTCCCACGCTCACCGTCACGTAATCGGGAGTATCGAGCTTCAACACGGGTGCAATTAAATCTCCGACTTTGATTTCCACCTGCTTTTCGTACGTCACGCCGCCGACGGAAATACTGAAAACAGCCGTGTAGCCGTCAAAGCTATCGACAAAAAACGAATTATTGCTTACGGGCACCTCCTTGCCCTCCGAATCCTTAATCAGGACGTCCGTAACGTACTCCTGCCCGCCGATCGTCACAACGACGACGGGCAACTCGTAAACGGCGTTGATGCTCGCTTCCAAATCGGAACCGACGCCGAACACCGCTTCCTGCTTCGACGAGTTTTCGGCGCAACCTGCTCCGACCGCCGCAAACAATCCGATAACCGCCGCCAAAACGGCAATGCCTGTTTTTTTCTTCATTCTAAATTCCTCCCTGTGTTTTATTTTATAATTTTAAAATTATCCATATAGAATCGGATATATTTTCCGAAGCCTTTATCGTTCTGATCGATAAATTCAAAGCCGATATTTTTTAACCCCTCGATATCCACCGTCGCCGCCGCTAACTCCTCCCGCGTGAAAATAACCGTCGTCCACTCATCGGCATTCAGCCATACCTGCCTTTTTAAATCCGCTTTGGGCGAGCCGCCGCTCGTGCGATAAAAGTCTCGCATATGGATATCCACGGGTAGTCTTTTCGCGTTTGCATTATAAATATCCAGACTGATCGCCTTAGCGTCTTTGAAAGCGGCGGAGTCAATTGCGTCGACCTGCAATTCCACCATGGGAAATACCGTCAAATCGGAAATCGGGATGCGCACCCGCATGGATTTTCTTCCCTCGGTACAATAATTCGGATCGAGATTGACGTCTAACAGAGGATAAAGATACTTGACGAAATAATAAGTACTGCAATTAAAAAAGTCGATATCCCGATCATCCTCAAAGAATAACAGCTCATCCGTTTTTCGTTGAGATTTATATTCTTTTTGCTTTTCTCCCGTCCGAATCTGCATATTGTCGAAATACAGAGTATAAGCATCCTCCGTCGTATCCAAACGCAAAGCGATGTGCATGACTTCTTCGAGCGAAAACGCTTTTGTGAGTGATTCACGGTTGATCTGATAAACCACTTTATTCCAGGAATTTTTCCGAAGCACGAACTCTTTGCCCGTCGTATTCATTTCGAATCCGTAAGCCGAACGGGTATCCAGACTCAGCCAAACGGAAATTTCCCTGTCCTCGGGATTATATACGTCCAGCGTAATTCTGTCTACGTCGGTAAAATCGGATTTTTCCACAGGCTCGAACCCCGGATAGAATAAAATATACGGAGTTTGTGTTTTTGCGGAAATTTCTACTTTCATCGAAGCGTCTCCGCTTTTTACGTAGGCTTTATCCCGATTGATCGTGGCACGACCGAACTCGTAACGGAAAGCAAAGGCGGAAAGTTCCTCCCAAGATTCGAAATCGTAAAGAGTTATGATTCCGTCCTCGGCTACGGATGCAACGGATTCTTTATTTTTTCCCTCGCATCCCGCCGCACTCAAACAGAAAAGCGCCGTTAATAAATATGCGATTGCCTTTTTCATTGCGCGCCCTCCTGTTTATAAGTTACAAGCATATTATCGAGATAAAACCGATAAACTTCCGGCTCTTCGATGCTTCCGCCGTTTGTAAAAGTCAATGAAATGCCGTCCGCCTCGGCGAGCTTGCTCCATGAAATGCCCGAAACGTCCAAGCGGATATGGGTAAATTCTCCCGTACCGTTCACGATGAAAGCGCCCGCGGCATATGCCTGCTTTCCCGCAAGCAAGTTCACCGTTACCGTAAACGGCTTTCCGCCCACGTTCTTCACGTCAAATTCAAGCGTCGCAATTTCCGTAAAATCAATCGTAAACAACCAATCGACGTCTTTCATCGTCAGGGTCGGATAAAAGTTCTGGTTAAACGCTTCATCCTCCTTAATAATCGACCTTATCTCCGCATACAAACTATTCCCTTCGATACTGTTTTCTCCCCTCTCGTCAATCCGATAGGAAGAAGAATCAGAAACGGAAATCCCCGCCTGAGCCGTTTCAAACGAATTGACGAGCTTTGTCTTTCCGCCGAGATAACGGGTAATCGTCGCCGCATCCGAGCTATTTTGCTTATGGACAACTTCAATCGTTAAATAGTTGTCTTGCCGGGAAAGATCGAGATTGAGAACATACCGCAGTCCCTGTCCCGCGATTTCTCCGTCCGTCAGCTGTTCGCCGTTGATTTTCAACGTATAATCGGCGGAAACCAAAAGCGAAATATTTGCTCTTTCGCCCCGAATCTCCGTTTTTTCGATTAAAAACTTAGATTCTCCCTGTACGTCGGAAAGATAATTCAACAATTCCAACCTCGTCGCGTCAAACAGCGCGGCATCCGTCGTAGGCATCGTCCCCGTATAAAGCTTTTTATACAGCTCGGACAAAAGACTTTTTCCGTCTATCTTCGTTTGATAATAAGCGGACAGCTCTTCGTAATCGCTTTCCAGCTTTTTTAAAAGCTCGTATTCTTCCATGCCGTCGCGGATACTCATAAGTCGCACCGAGGGCAGGAATCCGAAATAATCGTATTTGCTCCCGGGATACACGAGGAAGCCGTCTCCGTTGACCGCCTGAGGATTATCCCAGCGATAGGGTTGCATGTAAGGATTGCAGGGTACGGAAAGATTGTTGTCATAACTGCTCGACAGCGCGTAGGAGGAAATATCGTAATACAAATTCCCCTCTATTCCGTAATCCGCCTGCATCCAGGAAAGTAACCTCGCCCCCAGCAGATTATCGTCGATATGGTAAGTACAAAACGGATTTCTCGGCGCAATACACGTATACCACCAAACGTCCGCGCCGTATTCCTCGCATACGTCGTTAATTTTTTTTCGATCGTCTTCCGTATGGAACAAATTAATCATCGGACAATAGGTATCGATGCTTCCGTGCATGATTTCCGAATCAACGCCGCCCGTCGTAATCGTTCTGACGTTCAAAATACTTTCTCTAATATTTTCGCGTCCCGCGAAATAGTCCGGCTCGGCACGGAGCAATTCGTTTACCGTTTCCTTTTTTGCTCGCTGTATATCTTTGTTGATCTCACACACGATATATTCGCCGCCGTTCATTTCCGGTTCGTCGGTCAGGCTGTAAATATACAGCATGGCGTCTTTGACAAGATCGCGTTCCGCAGTGCTTTTATCCGCAAGCGCTTTAAGGTGCGCCTTAAAAAATTCCGTATCGATCGAGGTATAGGAACCGATCGTATCACTAGTTGCCGCTTTGGTCTTATAGGGCACAATATAAGTCGTCATGTTCGGCTCATCAAAATATTTGTCGATAAACTCGGCATACTCGACGGCATCGCCCGAATAAACGGGGATATCGCAAAGAGTAATCCGATAATCGAGCATCTCCTCAAAATAGCGTACCATCAGCTCCTCTCTGCCGTCATGCTCGCCCATAAGCACGTTTTCGCGCCGATTGAGAAAGATTGTCCCCATGGTCGCCTCCAAAGGCAACTCGACGCCGTAAATATCGACGGATACGGGAATCGAGTGAATAAAACCGTCCGTTTTCAGCGAGAACACGCCCCGGTAATTCCCTGCCGGAAGTTCTCGATCGACGTTTACCACGACCCAGATTCCTTGATTGCAATTCGCTTCGACGGTGTTTTCCCCCGCCGCGACGGACAAATTCATCGGAATCAAGGCATCCGGATAAGCGCCCGCGGGATATAAAGAGCTGGAATTGGAGCGAAGGGTAATATCGAAATAGCTTTCCGCATAAATTTCAAAGGCGTCCGCCGAAATTTCGTTTCCCCGCCCGTCCGTCAGGGCGCCTGCGATCAATTCATAACTTTGAATCTTTTCCGAGGGCGTCAGCATTAATTGCATGCTCTCCGTTTCGCCTTTCACGCAGGAATAATTGAGCGCCGCGGGTCCTTTATTTTCATATTCTACATCCTCTTTACGCACCTTGACCGAAGAAGAAACCGACCAGACGCGGACATTCTCCGCTTTGGAAAGCCCTTTCGGCTCCGTCTCCGTCCGAGCGCACGCGCAAACGCCGCAAAAAAGCATCGCACTCAAAATACAACCGAGCAACCGTCGAATTTTTGCTTTAATCATTGCTTACCCCCGCTTGCGACATAATGCTTTCCCATCTTGTCGAATAATAATTTATATCTGCCTGATACAGTGCTTTTGCCGTCGTCAGATCCTTTACGCTGTTCGTTCCGAGATTTTTTTCGAGACATCCCGAATCCACATGAAAAGAAGTAAGTCCGCCCGCGTAAAACATGGGATATTTCTTCCAATTATCGACAAACGTGACCCGCTCGGTTATTTTCAGCTTACTTTTCTGGAAAGAAGAAATCGAATCGTATCCCTCTGCTTTCGTATAATCGTATTTTACGGGAAGCACGACGCCGCCCGTTGCCCGCATAACGATTTCCGCGCCCGTCGGGCTATACATAAGGCGCAGAAAGTTTTTCGCCAACTCGATCGCATTGCTATAAACGGGAATAAAAGAAGGCGCGGCTGCCGTTCCTCCGCAGGATATGAATCGAGCTTCTTCGATCTTTTCGATAACCTCATCGGAAACGTCGGGCTTGTCTTCGGAATTGCCGTCTACGTAGTCGATCGTCTTTCTCAACGTCTCTTCATCTATCCCGAGGCTTTCCCCGAGCTTACTGATGACGGGCGTGCGCATCAGCTTTATATTGAGTTTATCGTCTTGGAAATTGGCTGCCATTTCGTTTTCGAGCCAATCTCCGTTGGGCATCATTGCCGCATGTCCCTCCAAATAATTCACCTGCGCCTGGGTGAACTCATAGGTATTCGCATTTCTGTCGGAATAACCGTTCGTCGGCTTTAACAACTCTTCGAGAACCTCCAACGCATAAAGCCGACCCGCTTGTTTATAGCAATTCACGCTGTACGTGCCCGTACTGTCCTTTCCCTCGTAAAAGAGACGGATATTTTCCAACCCCTCGTACTGCGCCCACCAGATACTGTATACGTTCCGCCAATAATCGTATTTCCCCGCATACGTAAAAGAAGTAACTCCGTTCGCTTTCAACTTATCGCAAACTTCGATCAACTCGTCCGTCGTACGAGGAGCGCTATCTATTCCGTTGGCGGTAAATATATCCTCGTTATAGACAAGTCCCGTAACGTTTTCCAAATACGGCAACGTCCATTGCTTTCCGTTCACGGTATGATAATCGTACGCTTCGGCTTTTATAAAATCTTTTATTTTTACGTCCGAATTATAACCGTTGCTTTCGTACACGTCGCTCAGATCGGCAAAAATGCTGTCGTATCCCGGCAAAGCGTTCTTTCCCATGGCAATCAAATCAAAAACCTGATCGATCGCAAGAAATAAATCCACGTTGTTGTTCTTAGCGCCGGCTTTCAATTTCGTACGCGTAAGATCGTTGACGGTCGTGCTTGTAATATCCACTTCGTTGCCATATATCTCGGTGAATTTTTCCGCAAGAGCATAAACGAATTTATCCCCGTTCCCCGCGCGGTTGATATGGATATACAATACGTCGGCGTTATCCTCCGTTTTTTTACAACCCGAAAAGGACAATATCGCGCATAATCCGCCCAACAACAAACTGAATAATTTTAAACTTCTTTTCTTTTTCATCTTTTACCTCCCGTTGAAAAATTCAGATTAAAATTTCTCTTTCGTAAACAAACGGAAAAAGCTTGCGCAATCGTCAATCCATCGCGCGTTCCTGCGCAGAAATTCCGCATGATCGTTGATTTCGTAATCGCAAGTCGCTCCCCCGTGCCAGCCGTTAGGATAGATATGTATCTCAAACGGAATGTTTTGCCCGGACAACGCCGCCGCATACATCAAAGAATTGAGCGGCGAAACGCAAGCATCTTCCGCCGTGTGCCAAAGAAACGCAGGCGGAGTTCGTTTATTGACTCTTTCGTCCAGATTCAACTCCCTCGAAAGCTCGGCTTTCTCTGCCTCCGCATAACCGTTAAGCAAATTATTATGCGAATCGACGTGTCCGTATTTCGCAGAAATTACGGGATAGGAAAGACCTATCGCGGTCGGACGGCAATCCAACTCCATGCCCGACTTTTCTTTAACCGAATCATACTCTATCGCAAGATCCGCCGCCAGATGACCGCCTGCGGAAAAACCGATCACAAAGACCTCTTCGGGATTGACGTCCAATTCTTCGGCGTGCTTTCTAATGTAATCCACCGCCGCCGCCTCTTCGATAAGCTGTTCGGGATAGCGGACGCCGTCGGGCGCGCAAAGATATCTCAACGTAAACGTCTGAAAACCCTTTCCGAGAAAAGCACTCGCTATCGGATCGCATTCGCGGTTGGTGATCGACCAATAAGTGCCGCCGGGAACAATCAACAGCGCCGGACGCTTCCAATTCGGATTTTTTTGGTCATTCCAAGGATAATCGACAACGATTCCCTCCAATTCCCCACCCCGTACGTCATAAAATTCTTTCAACTTAACACAAAAACTTCTCATAATCTTTCTATCCCTTTAATCCGCCCGCAACGGTATTTTCCATGATAATGTCCTGGAAGAATATAAACAGCAACAATGCAGGCGTCATAGACATTAATACCCCCGCAAAATAAACCGGTTCGTTAGACGCAAATTTAATCTGCTCCTGATAATAAAACAGCCCCGAAGAAATCGTCGGAAACGCGTCCAGATACAAAATAGGCGTCATGTAATCGTTCCAATAACCAATAAACCCTTGCACTGCGAGAGCGAAAAGGCAGGCACCCGCCTGCGGCAACATAATGCGGGTAAACGTATATAAATGCCCGGCTCCGTCTATGAACGCCGCTTCGGCGTAGCTCCAAGGCAAATTACGGAAATAAGAGTGAAGAATAAAAAAGTTAAATCCGAAGCCGCCCGTAAAAGTAATCAAAAACAACGGGGAATTTCTAAGTCCCAAATCGGACATAAGCTTATAATTTGCCGGCAAACTGCCCATGATCGGAATAATCATAATAAACAATGCCGTCGCATAAATGGCCTGACTGCCCCTGAATTTATATTTTGCCAGAACATAAGCCGTACAGGCGGAAACGATAAGAGAGATAATCAATCCGCCAAACGTAAACCAAAGGCTGTTAAACAGCATTCCGAAATAATTGGTTCCGTTGTATTCGAGCATTTTAAAGGAATCCAGATAATTCTTAAACAGCCAGTTTTGCGGCAGAGCAAACGGCGAAGAAAAAAATTCACGGTTTGATTTCAATGAAGACATTACCGTCCAAAGCAAAACATATAAGTATGACGCCGCATACAGAGCGAAAATCCCGAATACCAGTGCAAAGACTATCTTTTCCGCTTTATTTCTCGAATATAAAATGTTTCTTTCTTTCCTCTTCATTTTATATCACCTCAATATTCGACGTCGGCATAAACCTTGTTGAGGAGATGCCGCGTAATCAAAACAATCGGAAAACCAATCAGCGTAAATACCAATCCGAGCGCCGACGGGACATAGTAGGACTGAAAAGTTTTCACTTGGTCGAAAATCCAATAAGACAGCGTATACGTGGAAGTTACGCCGTGCGTAAGCAACAGAATATTGCCCGACGAGGAAAAGATTCCGACGACCATGAAAATAAGCGTCGTGGAAAAAGTGGGCCAAATCATGGGAATGACGATATGAATGAGTTCCGTCCGACAATTGCTTCCTTCCAACCTTGCGGACTCCACCACTTCAATGGGAATCCTGTTCATTGCGCCGCAATAAAGAATAAAGTTCCCCGCGATTCCCGTCCACAGTCCGTAAACAATGAGAGAATTTAAAGCATATTCCGTTTCGGAAAGGAACGCGGGCGCATATTCCACGCCGTGAAGCATTTTATAAAACTCCGCGATCGGTCCGGACGCGCCGAGCAAATACTTAAACAGCGACGAAACAACTACGGCGGACATGATGGACGGCAGAAAAAACATTACCCGATAAAACTTATAGCCGAAAATCCGTTTGTAAAGAAAAAATGATAAAATCAAAGAAATCGGAGTAATGATAAACGCGCCCATAGAGAAAAAGAGCATTGTATTTTTTAAATACAGCCTCATGTTGGAATCTGAATAAACGAAAAACTCCTCGTATAAATATTTGAAATTATTGAAAGTCCAGTATTCCGTGCCGTTTTTAATTCCTTTAAACGCAAGCAATATCGAATTAAAATTCACGCCCAACCAAAATATAACAAAATTTAAAATGGGAATTACCAACATTCCCGCTATAAACAGCGTTCTGTTTATTCTCTTCGCCGACGGCGCTCTTTTCGCCATGTAACCCTCTCCTTCATGCTCGTTTTTTTACAATAAGATTATATCAAAAAAATTTTTTTGTCAATACACTTTTTCCGAAAAAACATATTTTTATCATCTTTTAGCACGATAATGTAATTAAAAATGACTTTTTCCTATTGACAAAGATATAATTACATGATAAAATAATAAAAAACCCTTTTCGAGAAATTTATGCCTTTTATATCGAATTTAAAATCGCTGAATAATTCCACCTTTTTCAACGTTGTCTATGACGACAGCTTTTTCATGCCCATGCATAAACACTATACGTACGAACTGATGTATGTCAAAAAAGGAAGCATGCAGCTTTGCTATAAACCGCAGTACGCCAAAGCAGGAAAAAACTCGACCGTCACTTTGGTCGGGCATCAATTCGTCCTTATCAACATCGACGTGCCGCATCAATTGATTATTCCCAACGGAATGTCCTGTAATCTTTTAAACATTGAGTTTGCTCCAACTCCGTGCAATCTTTTAAATCCGTTTCCGTCGCTCGGCGAAATCGTTTTATCTACGGAAGAACTCAACAAATGTGAAAGCGTACAGCAATTTTTCGGGGAATATTTTTCCGTTTCCGTGCTCGACGATTCCAATAACGTGGAAGCCGTCATAGAAAATCTGCATCGGCTTTTAAACAGTCCGATCTCCTCCTATGAAAACGAATATATGCGCGACTTATTTTTATCTCAACTGATTGTGTCCGTCAGCCGTTGCAAATCGATAAATTCGTTGCACGTCACGGGAAATCTCTATATACGAAAAGCGACGGCTTACATCGAGCAGAACTATCAAAACGAAATCCACCTCGACAACATAGCAGACTTTGCAGGCTTGAATAAAGCATATCTTCAAAGACTGATCAAGAGCAAAACGGGAAAAACTTTAAATGATATTTTACAGGAATATCGCATAGAAAAAAGTAAGCGACTATTACTCAACAGTCACCATTTGATTGAAGATATCGGCATTATGGTAGGCTTTAAAAACAGACAAACTTTCACGAAAAATTTCATTAAATTCTGCGGAATTTCCCCTAAAAAATTCAAAGCGCAAAACAGCAATAAACATTTTCGGCATTACGATAATTATACGCATTTATATAAAGAATAAAATTTTCAATTTATAATTTCTCGATTCGCGCTCTATTCCTTTCCAGTTTTCCCCTTTTCGTTGGGGGCGAGTGTAGCATAGGACGAGTCAAAAGTCAACGGGCAAAAAAATTACGGATAACTTTCACAGCCGAGCATTTCGCTCGGCTGTTTTTTCTTGGCTTTCACATAATTTTTTCGGCGCATGGCAACTGTTATGCGCCCTTTTCTTTTATCAAAATTCGCCACCGTTGACTTTTGTTTCTTTACCGTAATCTTCCCTTTCCCTTTTCGTCCTATGCTCCCGTTGCCCTGCCGAAAAGGCAAAAAATAAAAATATCGGAGGTATCAAAAAATGCAAAAAGTTGTTTACAGCGTAGCGAAAGTAAACAGGGACGAGAAGCTCAAAGGGATCGGGTATTTATCCGAGGGGAATCTCTTAATTCCCGCTATCTCCAAAAACGGCAAGCCTTATATCCGCGTATTCGAAGACGTCACCAAAAGCTGTCATTCTTCCCTCCATTCCGAGGACGAATACAAAGGCTATTTTTAATCTTCTCCTATTAGCCCATATACATTCAACACCCATTCGCATAGTCAACAGCGTATTCTTTTTTCCATTGACTAATGATTTCATCCCCCCAAACTATAACATTTTTTCCTTTAACTCTATTGCTTAACAACTTGGAATCTTTGGCTCTTCCAACAATATACAAGCTAAAATGTTCGTCATTTGAAGGCATCAAGTCGTCAAAAATTCTATTTGAGATGCTATATTTAATTTCAACTAAAACAGGACGATTAAACGTAGAAAAACCTTCAGGCATATATGCATCAAATCTCGCATTGCCGTGAACAATTAAATCTTTCACATATGAGAAATTATAATCATCCTTAGAATATTGATTAATATCGTAACAAGTAAAAATAGGTTTATTTTCTTTAATGCAAATTTGCTTTAAGACCGATAAAACAAATTCTTCAAACTTTAGTGCGGTAACAACATTTGCATTCATAGGTTTCTCCTTTGTTAATTAAAATACTTTTCCCATTTTTGAGAGAAGTCGCTAGCTGTTTCAACTTTCCATTTACCTTGCGCATAAGCGACGTAACCACTACAAACATATTGCGGAAAGCCATTCCAATCCATATTCTTTTCTTTTAATGCTTTTTTAACATCGACAACTGTTCTTCTTTCAACCGAAAGGTGATAGAAAGAACAAAGCCTATCCATAAAAGCAGCCATTGCGAATGATTGGCGAGAATGGAAGTAGTTTTTTAATTCTTCTTTTGGTATAGAGCGGCATTCATACGATAAAAAAGGAAGTCCTATCACAGAACTTCCTTATTTACAAATATTCAGTTGTGAATGGGGAAAAATTATTTTACCCTCCATAATATAGCCATAACGGCGTTAAAAAATCGTACCCCCTGTAAAAATGACCTAATTTTCTCCGAAAAGCGCCTTTAACAAGCGCAATTCAAGCGTTTCTTCTTGGGTTCGTTTCAGAAGTTTGTGCTGTTCCTTTTTGCGCTTTCGCGCCTCTTTGCGGCTCAGGCGTTTTCGTTCTTTTCTCGCTTCCATTGCTTGCTGATGCAATTTTTCAAGGTTATCTTCTGCTTTCAGAATAAGTTTACGGACGGCTCCTTCGGTAACGCCCATCTCATCGGCAATACGGACTTTTTTCATATTCAAATACTTGAACATAAAATACGCTTGCGCTTGGCGCGGAGTCAGTTTTGCTTCTAATCTACGTTGCTGACGGTCGAGCCTTTCTTGCTCCAAGCGTTCGTTCTCTGCATCACGCTCGGCTTCTTCCTGTTTCTCACAAATCACTTCAATATCCTCATCTGGATCGGGGAAGTCAAAGCCGTCTTCCAACATTTTACTCAAAGAAACCTGCCGCCGTGTTTCTTTGCGATTGACTTTTTTCTCGTATTTTTCTATTTCCGCAAAAACTTCGGCAACGTCATCTTCGACTTCGATATTTTCTATATGCCCATCGGCAAATTCGTAAGTAATTGTTTTCATAGTTGTATTATACCACAAAAGTGTGCAAATTTCAATCCTTAATGCCGATAAACACGCAAAAACGAAAAAAGCGACGGAACGTGAATCCCGCCGCTCTTTGTGCTTATTTTAGCATAAAAGTAAATCCGAACCACTCACTCGTAACGAATACTTGGTTCGGATTATACTGACTTGGTGCGAGTAGCAGGACTTGAACCTGTACGGCTGTTAACCACCAGAACCTGAATCTGGCGCGTCTGCCAATTCCGCCATACTCGCATATATGCCGCGAATTTTCCCGCGGCGATTTACCACAGACGATATTATACTATTTTTCTGTTTCAAAGTCAACTGCTACGCTCGATTTAGTTGCCGCGTGCATATATTTTTTTACCACGTTCACGTGATACGGATCGTTCTGATACTCCGAAAGGGCAGCCTCGTCCTTTACCGTTACGGACAAAAACACGTCGTAAGAGCGGGCGGAATGCAAAAAGTCCGTTCCCGTTTCCATCTCTATAATCTGCGGGACTTTGCCGCGCATACCCTCTAATACCTCTCTTGCCTTGGCGGCGCTCTCACCCTCCGAAAGCTTAAAGCATACTATGTGTTTTACCATAATTCTTCTCCCGTACTTTTTCGCCGCGCCTTTTTGCGGCTTTTAATTCTTATCGCCTTATTAACCTCTTACCTTATTCCGCCGAGCGGCACCACCGCTTCCGCGTTGAGCGTTAAGTCGGCAAAGTTTTTCGCCATATACTGCAAATACCCTTCCGCCGCTATCATGGCGCCGTTATCGGTGCACAGCCGCCTTTCGGGTATTACCGTTCTTATGCCATTTTCCGCCGCCCTTTTTTCAAGGCTTTCCCTTAAATATCCGTTCGCGCCCACGCCGCCCGATACGGTTATTACCTTCCTGCCGCGCATTTCCGCAGCTTTTATCGCCTTTTCTATAAGCACGTCTATCGCCGCGCACTGAAAACTTTTGGCAACGTCCGCCGTGATAACCCGTTCGCCCTTCTGCTCCTTGCCGTGAACGTAATTTATGACCGCCGTTTTAAGTCCGCTGTAAGAAAAATCGAACTCTCCGCCCGCGTAATGGCTGAGCATTTTGGGGAGCGGCACGTTGTTTTCTCCGCCCGCGGCGGCGCGCTCCACGTTGGGCCCGCCCGGGTAAGAGAGCCCCAGCACCCGCGCCACCTTGTCAAACGCTTCGCCGGCGGCGTCGTCTATGGACCTGCCTAAAACTTCGAGGTTATAATAATCTTTCACGTCCAGCACGGCGGTATGCCCGCCGCTTGCAAGCAACGTGATAAAGGGCGGCTTTAAATTTTTATCCGCAAGGTACGCCGCCGCGATATGCCCCCTGATATGGCTTACGGGCACCAGCGGCACCGAAAGCGAAAAGGCAAGCGCCTTTGCAAACGACACGCCCACAAGCAGCGCACCCAAAAGCCCCGCGCCCTTGGTAACGGCGACCGCGTCTATATCCGCAAGCGAAAGCCCCGCCTCAACTGCGGCGGAGCGTGCGGCTTTAAGTATTGCGGAAGTGTGCGCGCGGGAAGCAATCTCCGGCACCACTCCGCCGAACTCCGCATGCCGGGGCGCGGAACTTATAATACAGTCCGCAAGCACCTCCCTGCCGCCGCGAACGAGCGAGACGGCGGTTTCGTCGCACGAAGTTTCTATACCCATTATAACGGCGTTCTCTTTGGGTTCGAACCCGCTTATTTTCTCGGAATATTTCATTGCGATTTTTTGAGGTAATCGTTGATAAAGCCCTGAATATCCCCGTTCATGACCCCCTGCACGTCGCTCGTTTCAAAGCCCGTGCGATGGTCTTTTACGAGAGTATACGGGCAGAATACGTAACTTCTTATCTGACTGCCCCATTCTATCTTTTTTATCTCGCCCTTAATGCTCTGGTCCCGCTCCATGCGCTCCGCCTCGCGCTTTTCGGCAAGCTTGCTTATGAGCATGCGCATTGCCATTTCGCGGTTCTGCGTCTGGCTGCGCTCGTTCTGGCAGGAAACCACTATGCCGGTGGGGATATGGGTTATACGTATGGCGGAATCGGTCTTGTTTATGTGCTGACCGCCCGCGCCGGAAGCGCGGAATGTATCCACCCGAATCTCGTCCGGGTTTACTTTTATCTCCTCATCGTCCACTATCTCGGGCATGACCTCGACAGAGGCAAAGGAAGTGTGCCGCCTTTTGTTGGAATCGAACGGGGATATGCGCACCAGCCTGTGCACGCCTTTTTCCGCCTTCAAATAGCCGTATGCAAGGTCTCCCTCCACCTTGAAGGACACGTTTTTTATGCCCGCCTCGTCCCCTTCCAGCCGGTCCAGTTCGGTAACGGTGAACCCGTTCTTTTCGGCATAGCAAAGGTACATGCGGTAGAGCATCTCCGTCCAGTCGCACGCCTCGGTGCCGCCCGCGCCCGCGTGCAGGGTCATGAGCGCGTTTAACTTATCGTATTTACCGGAAAGCAGCGCCGAAAGCCGCATCTCTTCTATTGCCTTTTCGGCCTCCGATAGTTCGGCGGCGAGCTCTGTTAACACGCTCTCGTCGTTTTCCGCCTCGGCAAGGTCTACTATCTCTTCCGCCTCGTTCACGGTCTTTGCCGCCTTGTCAAACGCCTCAACTTTGTTTGTGAGCGCGGCTATCTCCTTGGATATTTTCTGCGAAGCGGCAAGGTCCATAAACACTTCCGGCTTTTGGGACTGCTCGGTTTTTTCCTTTAATTCGCTCTTTAACCGATCTACGTCAAAGAGAGTGCCCTGCCTCTGTAAGCATTAGTTTAAGGTCTTTTATTTTAAGACGAAAATCTTCGGTATTAACCATTGTTATCTCCCTTTTAATTCTATTTCAGGTTTTGTTCGCAAATTTATCTTATTTTCAGTTTTTGCCGCAGCAGTTCTTATACTTTTTGCCGCTCCCGCAGGGGCAAGGGTCGTTTCTGCCTATGTTCTGTTTTGCCTTTTTAGGCACTGGCGCACCCGCGGGCTGGTTGGTTGAAAGGTTCTTGGGCTCTTCTTTTTGCACCTGCGGCACCCGCCTTAATTCTGCCTTTAAAAGCAGGGTAACAGTATCGTCCTGTATGGCGGCGGTAAGGTCCTCGAACATCTCGAACCCCTCTTTCTTGTATTCGAGCACGGGGTCCACGTTGCCGTAACCGCGCAGGCTTATGCCCTTACGGAGCTGGTCCATGGAGTCTATGTGGTCTATCCACTTGCTGTCGATATTTTTAAGCAGCACCACTCTCTCCACTTCCGAGAAATTAACGCCCTCTTCCTTATACCGCTCTATCTTGGCGTTGTATACGTTTATAGTCTCTTCCACCAGTTTTTCTATAAGGTACTCGTAATCCCAGTTTTCCGCCTTTTCCTTGGTGATAAACTCCGTTCCCTTGGGCAGAAGTTTCATTTCGATGGCGCGGTTAAGCGCGTCTAAATCCCAGGTTTCGGGCTTGTTTTCGTTGTTTACGGCGGTGCTTACCACGTAGCGCACGAAGTCCGGAATGAGCTTTAATATATCCTCGTGCACGTTCTCGTCTTTAATAACCTTCATACGCTCGGCGTACATTACCTCGCGCTGCTTGTTCATAACGTCGTCGTATTCAAGCACCCGTTTTCTTATGCCGAAGTTTCTGCCCTCTATGCTGCGCTGCGCGTTCTCTATACTGCGAGAGAGCATCTTGCTCTGCATGGGCTGGTTCTCATCTATCTTAAACATCTCGTAAACGCGCATCATGCGATCCCCGCCGAAACGCTTGGCAAGGTCGTCTTCCAGCGAGATAAAGAACACCGAAGAACCAGGGTCGCCCTGGCGGCCGCTTCTGCCGCGCAGCTGATTGTCTATACGGCGGGATTCGTGCCGTTCGGTGCCCAGAATATGCAGTCCGCCCGCGGCAACTACTTTTACTTTCTCCTCGTCCGTCTGCTTTTTATACTTTTCGTAAATCTCGCGGTAATGCTCTCTTACCGCCATCACGTCCTCCGGAATGTCCGCGATAAAGGAGGTTGCAAGGTCAACAGTCTCTTCCGCAACGCCCTCTTCCCTGAGGCGGCGCTTTGCCATAAATTCGGGGTTGCCTCCCAAAAGTATATCGGTACCGCGGCCCGCCATGTTGGTGGCTATGGTAACCGCGCCGTATCTGCCCGCCTGCGCCACTATGTCCGCCTCGCGCGCGTGGTTCTTGGCGTTAAGCACGTTATGCTTTATGCCCTTTTTAATAAGAAGGCGGCTTATCTCTTCAGACTTTTCAACCGTAACGGTACCCACCAGCACCGGCTGGCCTTTTTCGTGCCGCGCGGCGATCTCTTCTATAATGGCGTTGTTTTTGCCCTTTACCGTCTTATAAATAATATCGGGCGCGTCTATCCTCGCAACGGGCTTGTTGGTAGGGATTTCCAGAACGTCCAGCCCGTATATGGCGCGGAACTCCTCTTCCTCGCTCTTGGCGGTACCCGTCATACCCGAAAGTTTTTTGTAAAGGCGGAAATAGTTTTGGAAAGTTATGGTGGCGTAAGTTTTGTTTTCGTTTCTTATCTTAACGCCTTCCTTTGCCTCTATGGCCTGGTGCAGCCCGTCCGAATACCGCCTGCCTATCATAAGCCTGCCGGTAAACTCGTCTACTATTATAACTTCCCCGTCCGACACCACGTAGTCGTTATCGCGCTTGAAAATGTAGTTGGCTTTGAGCGCCTGCTGTATGTGGTGGGAAAGGCTTGCGTTTTCTATATCCGAAAAGTTTGCAAGCCCGAAAAAGCTTTCCGCCTTTTTGGCGCCCGTTTCGGTTATCTGAACGCTCTTTTCCTTTATGTCTATGGTAAAGTCCTTATCGAGCACGAGGCTCTTTACGAACTTGTTGGCGGTGGTATACTTTTCGCTGGATTCCTGCCCCCTGCCCGAAATTATAAGCGGGGTCCTCGCTTCGTCTATTAAAATGGAGTCCACTTCGTCCACTATTGCAAAGTTGAGCGTGCGCTGCACCATCTGTTCAAGCCGGCTTTTCAGGTTATCTCTCAGATAGTCAAAGCCCATTTCGTTGTTGGTGCCGTAAGTTATGTCGCACGCATAGGCTTTTTTCTTATCCTCGTCCTCCATGCCCGAAACGGCAACGCCCACCGTGAGCCCTAAAAACTTATAAACTTTACCCATCCACTCGGCGTCTCTTGCGGCAAGATAGTCGTTCACGGTTACTATGTGCACCCCGAGCCCCGTAAGTGCGTTGAGGTAGGCGGGAAGTGTTGCAACGAGCGTTTTGCCTTCGCCCGTTTTCATCTCCGCCACTCTGCCCTGATGCAGGCATATTCCGCCGATTATCTGCACCTTGTAATGCTTCATGCCGAGAGTGCGGAACGCCGCCTCTCTCACCGCGGCAAACGCTTCCGTTAAAATATCGTCAAGCGTTTCGCCGTTTTTAAGCCGCTCTTTGAATTTATCGGTGCTGGCGCGAAGTTCGGCGTCCGTCATGGCGGCGTATTTACTTTCCTTGGAAAGCACTTCATCCGCCAGTCTGTCCAGCCGGCGGAGATTCCTCCTGCCTTCGCCCCCTAAAATGTACCGAAATAATCCCATTATCGTTCTCCTTTAAGCTTAAATAGTTTACGCACGGGTTTCGTGCGTTTATCGTCTTCCTTTCCGGGCGATACTTCCGCCGCAGTCAACAGCAGCACGCGGCGCGCGCCCGCCTTTTTAAGAACCGTACATAATTCCTGCGCCGTGGCGCCGGTGGTGGTAACGTCGTCCACGATGAGCGCGGTTTTTCCGTTCACCGCCTTTTTGTCCGCCACCCTGAACGCCCCGCTCAGATTGGATACCCTCTCTTTGCGGGATAGTTTTGCCTG
Source organism: uncultured Eubacteriales bacterium (assembly GCA_949288785.1). Lineage (GTDB taxonomy): Bacteria > Bacillota > Clostridia > Christensenellales > Borkfalkiaceae > UBA1259. Next base: position 42,470 of record CASELQ010000015.1, read on the forward strand.
CCGCTTTGTTTCCTTTACCTTTACAAGGCAGTGCTCCACGGGCACACCTACGGATAAGGAAACCTTTTCCGCGAGCAGCCTGCCGTGATTGTACCCGCGCTTTTTCTCGCTCTTTTTCGTCATGGGCACGTAGCAGATAAAGTCCGCGGCAAAATAGTTTTTGAAATACGCCGAAGATATATATTCGGCGAACATATCGCCAAGGTATTTTTGACCGCCGTACTTAAAGCGCAGTATCAGCCCGCTTACGGGGTATTCGTAACGGAAAACGCTCCTGCCGCAGTCAAGCTCGGTTATGCGGTTCTTGCACGCCTCGCAATACTCGGCAGGCGCGGGAACGGGCCTGCCGCAGTGCCCGCAGATATATCCGCTTATAAACGGAAGTTTTGCAAGACATTCGGCGCAAAAATGCCCGCCGCCGAAAATCTCTTTTCCGCAGGCGGCGCACCGCCATTCGGGGTTAAAAAAATATCTCCTTATAAATGCGCCGAGCCCCTTGAATTTCATATATTTCCATATATAGCCGCTTGCTTAAATATACTTTGCAAGCGCCGCCGCCCTGTCCGTTTTCTCCCACGGAAATTCGCCTCTGCCGAAGTGCCCGTAAGCCGCGGTGGGCGCATATATCGGCTCTTTAAGCCCCAGCGCCGCGATTATCGCCGCGGGGCGGAGATCGAACTCACGCCTTATAATTTCAGCCAGCCGCCCGTCCCCCGTTCTGCCTGTGCCGAAAGTATTTACAAACACCGATACGGGGTGCGCCACGCCTATGGCGTAAGCTATCTGGATCTCGCACTCCTTTGCAAGCCCCGCCGCCACCACGTTCTTTGCAACGTAACGCGCCATATACGTGGCGGAACGGTCTACCTTTGTGGCGTCTTTCCCCGAAAAGGAACCGCCGCCGTGCGGGCACCTGCCGCCGTAAGTATCCACTATTATCTTTCTGCCGGTAAGCCCCGAGTCCCCCGCCGGCCCGCCCGTTTCGAACCTGCCCGTGGGGTTTATGTAAAACTTGGTGTTTTCATCTATAAAACCCGCGGGCATGACCTTATCTATGACATGCTCTTTCAGGTCTTTACGCAAGACGTTCATATCGACGCCCGGCTCATGCTGTGCGGAAAGCACAACCGCCTCTATCCTCACGGGCTTGCCGTCTTCGTATTCAACGGTTACCTGCCCCTTTCCGTCCGGGCGGAGATAGGGAAGTTCGCCGCTCTTTCTCACCTCGTCCAGCCGCGCGCACATGGCGTGCGAAAGCATTATGGGAAGAGGCATAAGTTCGGGCGTTTCCGAACAGGCGTAACCGAACATAAGCCCCTGATCCCCCGCGCCGGTCAAATCAAACGGGTCGCCGGAGCCGCTTTCCGCAGCCTTGTCCACCCCCATGGCTATATCGGGGCTTTGGCGGGTCAGTTTTACGTCTATCTTTACGCCGTCCGAAGAAAAGCCGAGTTCAGGGTCTGTGTAACCTATATCGGCTATGACCCTCCTGGCGCACTCTTCCGCGTCAACCTTGGCAAAGGAAGTTATCTCCCCCATTATAAGCAAATAGTCCTTACAGGCGCACACCTCGCACGCGACGCGCGCACCGGGGTCTTTTTTAAGATATTCGTCCAAAACGGCGTCCGCCACGCGGTCGCACACCTTGTCGGGGTGCCCCGCAGCCACGCTTTCACTGGTAAAAAAATTTCTCATACAGGATATTTTCCGTCATTGGTTTATAATACCCGATTATTGTACCATTTAATGCCGTTTATGTCAATAATTTTATAAGCCCGCTCACCCTTTTTTATATTCCCCGCCCTTTCTCTTCACACGGTTTTCCCCTTATTTCGCGCGCCGCGCCGCCCGCGCGGCGTACTGAAAATTTTATCGCGAAAGCCCGTTGCGCCGTGGTGAAATGCGTTGACATATATTTTTTGTTGCTTTATAATATAAAAAATCTCGTTAATATAAAAACTTATAAATATAAAAATCATATCGACATTTTTAAGAAAGCTCTGATATATAACGTATTTTTATAAATTTATCTCTAGTGTAACAATGCGGTTTTCAAGGTTTTTTTAAGTTTTTGCTGATAGCATAAAAAGGATATTCTTTTATGCCGAACTATATTGTTGACGGTTTGATCGGAGGAGGCGTATGAATAAGAAAAAAGTAAAAACTAAAGGCACAGATCCGGGCTTCGGCACTATTTTAAAGACGCTGGGCGGCTCCGTACGGGAATATAAAAAAGCATCCATACTCACCCCGATTTTCGTTATGGGAGAAGTTATTTTAGAGTGTCTGATACCGTGGGTAATGACCCTTCTTTTAGGCGCGATAGAATACGTGGGAATGATGCAGACGGGCGCTTCCGGCACACCCGACCCGCTTGCCGTGAAGATAGTGGATTTTCTTACCCGCGGCCAGGCCGAGCCCAACCTGCTTATCATAATTCTCGAATTCGGACTTGTAATGCTGGCGATAGCGTTCTTATCGCTTTTGTTCGGCGCCCTTTCGGGAAAATACTGCGCCACGGCTTCGAGCGGGTTTGCAAAAAACCTCAGAAAGGATATGTTCGGCAGAATACAGGGCTTTTCATTCTCAAACATAGATAAGTTTTCCACGGCAAGCCTCGTTACCCGCCTTACGACAGACGTTACCAACGTGGAGATGAGTTACATGATGATAATAAGGACGGCGGTACGCGCGCCTTTTATGCTTATATTCTCCATAATAATGGCGTTTTCCATAAACTGGGAAATGGCGCTGATATTTTTGTGCACCTCTCCTATCCTTGCTTTGGGTCTGTACTTTATAATGACCAAGGCTATACCCTTCTTTAACCGCATATTCCATAAGTACGACGCCATGAACGAATCGGTGGAAGAAAACGTGCGCGGAATGCGCGTGGTAAAATCTTACGTGCGCGAGGACTATGAAAAAGAAAAATTCGGCAAGGCCTCTTCCAACGTGCGGGACGACTTTATAAAGGCGGAAAAACTCATTGCCTTAAACACCCCGCTCATGAACTTCTGCGTTTACTTCGGAATAACAGCCATATACGTGGTGGGTTCCATACTCATTATAAACTCCAACCAGGCATTGTTGCAGATAACCCAGCTCCAAAGCTTTATGACCTATTCTTTCCAGATCCTCATGAGCCTGATGATGGTATCCATGATACTGGTTATGGTGCTTATGAGTTACGCTTCCGCAACCCGTATCACCGAAGTGCTGCGCGAAAAAAGTTCCATAGTATCGCCCGAAAACCCCGTTACCGAGGTCAAAGACGGCAGCGTGGTGTTCGAGAACGTAAACTTCAAATATTCCGAAAAAGCCGAAAAATACGCCCTTTCCGGCATAAATCTGACTATAAAGAGCGGCGAAACGATAGGTATTATCGGGCAGACGGGTTCAAGCAAAACTTCGCTGGTACAGCTTATCCCCCGGCTTTACGACGTGAGCTCGGGCAGCGTTAAGGTAGGCGGAGTGGACGTGAAAAATTACGACCTGGAAGTTTTGAGAAATTCCGTTGCCATGGTGCTGCAAAAGAACGTGCTCTTTTCGGGCACCATAAAAGAGAATATGCGCTGGGGCAATAAAGACGCCACGGACGAAGAGATTCAGGACGCATGCAAACTTGCCCAGGCGGACGAGTTCATACAGAACTTCCCCGACAAGTACGACAGTTACATAGAGCAGGGCGGCGTGAACGTCTCGGGCGGGCAGAAACAGCGCCTGTGTATTGCAAGGGCGCTGCTCAAAAAGCCCAAGATACTGATTTTAGACGACTCCACCTCGGCGGTTGACACAAAGACGGACGCGCTCATCCGCCACTCTTTAAGGACGTATATCCCCGAGACCACAAAGATAGTGATTGCCCAGCGTATAGCCTCCGTTCAGGACGCCGATAAAATACTCATAATGGACGGCGGTTCCATAATAGCAATGGGCTCGCACGAAGAACTTATGGCAAACAACTCCATTTATCAGGAACTCTACTACTCTCAGAACAAGGAGGCGAAATAGTATGCCGCCGATCAAAAATATGAAACGCAGCGGAGGCGCCGACCTCCATGCGGGCGGAAGAGCGGAAAAAGGCACCATGAAACGGCTGCTCTCCATGATACTGAAAAACAACAAACGGCTTTTGATAACCGTACTTATATGCCTTGCGATAAGCGCGATAACGGGCGTGCTTTCCTCGGTGTTCTTAAACAACGTGCTTACCCAGCTGACCACTGCGGTAGGACTTATAAATAACGACGGATATACTTCCGCCCAGGCGTGGGACAGCGTGTTCCCCGCCCTGATAAGAATATTCATCACCATGGGCTGCGTGTATACGGCGGGCGTGCTTGCCTCTTTTGCCTATACCCGCCTTATGGCAATACTCACGCAAAAGTTTTTGCATCAGGTAAGAACGGGTATGTTCAACAGAATGCAGTCTTACCCCATCCGCTTTTTCGATACCCATAAAACGGGCGACATAATGAGCGTTTACACCAACGACACGGACGCGCTCCGCCAGCTCGTTTCGCAAAGTATCCCAAGCCTTATCTCGGCAAGTATAAGCGTGGTAACCCTTTTAGTGCTCATGCTGCAATTCAGTATATGGCTTTCGCTCCTTATCTTTTTCGGCGTGTTCATGATGTTCCTCGTTACCAAATCGCTGGGCGGCAAGAGCGCCAAATTCTTTTTGCAGCAACAGATAGCCATAGGTAAAGAAGAAGGTTACATTCAGGAAATGATGCACGGGCAGAAGGTAATAAAAGTGTTCTGCCACGAAGAAGAAGCCAAAGCCGGTTTTGACGAAAAGAACGATCAATTGTGCGAAGATTCGAGAAAGGCGCACACCTTTGCGAACATACTCATGCCAATCGTCGGCAACCTCGGCAACGTGCTGTACGTGCTCATCGCCTTTGTGGGCGGGCTGCTGGTGGTGCTGGGCGCAAGGAACCTCACCATAACCGGTTTCCAGCCCTATGACCCCGCCGCGTTTATAGTAACCATAATGTCGTTCCTGCCCATAAGCAAGCAGTTCACGGGCCAGATCGCCCAGGCCTCGCAGCAATTAAATTCCATAGTAATGGGTCTTGCAGGCGCTTCCCGTATATTCGCGCTTATGGATCAGGAACCCGAAACGGACGACGGGTACGTTACCCTCGTGCGCTGCAAAATAGACGAGGACGGCACCATACACGAATGTAAGGAGCGCACCGGGCACTGGGCGTGGAAACACCCGCACAAGGCGGACGGGACCATCACCTACACCGAACTGAAAGGCGATATCCGCATGTTCGACGTGGACTTCGGTTACGTGCCCGAAAAGATAGTGCTGCACGACATAACGCTTTACGCAAAGCCCGGGCAGAAGGTGGCGTTCGTGGGCGCAACGGGCGCGGGAAAGACCACGATAACCAACCTCATAAACAGGTTTTACGACATTGCGGACGGCAAAATACGTTACGACGGTATTAACATAAACAAGATAAAGAAAGCCGACCTGCGCCGCTCGCTCGGCATGGTTTTGCAGGATACCAACCTGTTCACCGGCACGGTTATGGACAACATTCGTTACGGCAGGCTGGAAGCCACCGACGAAGAGTGCATAGCCGCCGCAAAACTTGCCTATGCGGACGACTTTATAAGAAGGCTGCCCGAAGGCTATAACACCATGCTCACGGCGGACGGGGCGAACCTTTCGCAGGGGCAGCGCCAGCTCCTTTCCATAGCGCGCGCCGCCGTTAAGGACGCGCCCGTTATGATAATGGACGAGGCTACCTCCTCCATAGACACCCGTACCGAGGCGCTCGTTCAGAAGGGCACGGACAGACTTATGGAAGGGCGCACCGTGTTCGTGATAGCGCACAGGCTTTCCACCGTACAGAATTCCGACGTTATTATGGTGCTGGAATTCGGCAACATAATAGAGCGCGGCTCGCATAACGAACTTATTGCCAAGGGCGGCAAGTATTATCAGTTATACACGGGCGCGTTCGAACTTGAATAATGGGCTGTAACCTCTGCCCCTTTTCCTGCAACGTAAACCGCGCGGAGAGGGCGGGCAGATGCGGGGTACGGGACGCGCTGCGCATAGCAAAATATTATATCCACCCGTATGAAGAACCCGTGCTTACGGGCGAAAACGGGTCGGGCACGGTGTTTTTCTGCGGGTGTTCGCTTAAATGCGCGTTCTGCCAGAATTACGAGGTCTCGCGCAATATGCGCGGCAAGGATATAACCGTGCCCCGCCTTGCGGAAATATTTAAGGAACTGGAAGAGCGGGGCGCCGCCAACATAAATCTCGTAAGCCCCACGCATTACGCGGATAAAATCGCGGAGGCGCTGGATATTTATAAGCCCGCGTTACCTGTGATTTATAATACCCACGGTTATGAACGCATTGAAACGCTGCAATTTTTAGATAAATATATAGACGTATATCTTCCCGATATGAAATTCTTTTCCCCCGCCCTGTCAAAAAGATACGCGGGGGTTTCGGATTATTTTGAAAGGGCCTCCGCCGCAATAGAGTTTATGGCAAAAAAGCCGGTTAAATTCAATGAGGGCGGGGTTATGACAAGCGGAACGCTGGTGCGCCACCTCGTGCTGCCGCAATGCACCTTTGACAGTAAAAAAATTCTGGACTGGTTTTGCGGGATAAAGGACAGGGCGTATATAAACGTTATGAGCCA
>CASELQ010000016.1 GCA_949288785.1 uncultured Eubacteriales bacterium
GTGCCGTGGTGCATTATCCTGTCCTTATAAACGGTCTGCGCGTTGCCGGAAATTTTCCGCTCCTCCACCGTTATATCGTTCCGCCCGGAAAAACGCGTGTCCACGCCCAGAGTGTTAAGGTACTCTATTACGGGAGCGGTGAACCTTTTATAGTTATTTACCGCGCTGTCAAACGGAGCGATGACCGTATAGCAGATATTCCCCTCGTCGTGATAAACCGCACCTCCGCCCGTCCTGCGGCGCGCAACCTTTATATTATTCGCCTCGGTATAGGCAAAGTTCACTTCCTCCGGCGCGTTCTGATTTACGCCAAGTATCACCGCCGGCTCGTTTACCCATACGTATATAAAATTTTCACTGCGGCAGGTTAAAAGATACTCTTCCGAGGCAAGGTTGAAATAGGGGTCGTGCCTGTCGTGCGTTAAAAAATAAAAATTTTCCATACTCCTCCGGACAGCGGCAGATTGCCGCTTTACTTATGCGCAAAACGCTTTTGTTTACCGCCCGTGCGCCGTTCGCAAAGCGCGGCGCACAAAAATTAAATGACGAACGCTTTTACACGTGCACAATCTATCAAGTGTTAAATGTTTAAAGGTCAATACGCGGCTTTCAATATCCGGCTTATACCGCGGCGCTTTTATCGTCCGCCGTTAAGTCGGTTTATTGCGCGGCAAAACGAAAAAACAATAGAAATTAACGCTCAATCTTAAACATATTAAAATAAAGGCGGGGCAACGCCCCGCCTTTAATAATTTCCGATTAAACGCCTTTCTTCGCCTTTCTCATTATCTCGGCATCGGAAGTGTTTATCGTAGAAACGTGTCCTTTAAGGGGCAGTATCTTGTCGTTTATATAATCCACTATCCAGTTAGCCTGGGGGAAGAATTCCGCATCGAACTCGAACGGCGGAGTTATCCAGTTCTGCGCGCCGCATACCACCGCGGGAGCATCCAGATAATCGAAGCACAGTTCGCTTATGTTGCGGGCAAAATCGTTTAAGATGGAGCCGCGGGCGCAAGCGTCCGAAGCAAGAATTATCCTGCCCGTCTTTTTGACCGATTCCACAACCTTTTCGTAGTTGAAAGGCACTATGCTTCTCGCATCGATTATTTCCGCTTCAACGCCGTACTTATCCTTTAAGATATCAGCGGCTTCCACGGCTTTATAAAGAGTTGCGCCTATCGTGAGAATGGTAACGTCCTTACCTACTCTCTTCACATCGGGTTCGCCGATGGGGATTTCATAATATCCGGTGGGAACTCCTTCGGTATGGAACTCCTCGCCCTTGTCGTAAATTCTCTGAGATTCAAAGAACACAACGGGGTCGGTGCCGTTAAGCGCGGCGTTCATAAGCCCCTTGGCGTCGTAAGGCGTGGCGGGGAAGCAAACTTTAAGCCCGGGCACGTGCGCGGGGAGCGCCACCCAGTCCTGAGAGTGCTGAGCGCCGTATTTGCTGCCCACGGACACGCGGAGCACGACCGGCATTTTCAGTATTCCGCTGCTCATTGCCTGCCATTTTGCGAGCTGGTTGAATATTTCGTCCCCCGCTCTGCCCATAAAGTCCGCATACATAAGTTCCACTATTACTCTGCCGCCGCAGAGGCCGTAACCTACCGCGGAGGAAACTATAGCCGCTTCCGATATCGGGGAGTTGAACAGCCTGTGATAAGGCAGCGCTTCGGTAAGCCCTTTATACACGGCGAAAGCCCCGCCCCAATCTCTCACGTCTTCACCGTAAGAGGTGAGCGTGGGGTCTTTATAGTACCTGTCTATTATCGCTTCGAAAAGTCCGTCTCTTATGTTAAACCGTTTCATGTTGGAAACGAGCTGACCCTTATCGTCAAAGGCATAACGCTGTTTTCCGGCTATCTGCTTTACGCGCGGGTTTTCTTCCATGGGCATCTTTACGTCCACGGGGCGGTCTTCCATCTTTTCCACCGCGCCGTTGGAGAACATAAGGTTTTCCACATAATAGGGATCTTTCTTGAAGTCGAGGTAGGGAGATTCCACGGGGTCCGCCGCAAGTTTGCAGAGCTTTAACATCCTTTCGGAGATCTCGGCAAGAATATCGTCGAACTTGCCGTTCTTTTCCACCTTGGCGTCCACGAGCGCTTTTCTGTAAGTAACGAGCGGGTCGTAAGCCTTCCACGCGTCCACCTCTTCCTGCGTGCGGTAACTCATGGCATCCGAAGGAGAATGTCCGCCGAAACGGTAGGTTACCACGTCCAAAAGCGCGGGTCCCTTGCCTTCCGTGAGCAGGGCTTTCTTTCTCTTCATCGCCTCTATAACGGCAAGAGGATTGAACCCGTCCACCCTCTCGGCATACATCTGCGAGGGAGTTACGCCGGCGCCTATGCGGGCAAGGAAATCGTACGCCATGGTTTCGCCGCGGGTCTGGCCGCCCATGCCGTAATCGTTGTTGAAGAAGTTAAAGAGGATGGGCAGCCCGCCCTTCTTTTCCCAGAGGGTGCGGAACTGATCCATGGCGGCAAAGTTCATGGACTCGTAAACCACGCCGCAGCCTACCGCGCCGTCGCCCACGTTGCTTATTACTATGCCGGGCTTGTCGTTTATCTTTTTATAGAGCGCGGCACCCAGCGCCACGGGAGCGGCGCCGCCCACTATCGCGTTGTTGGGGTAAATTCCGAAAGGCAGGAAGAACACGTGCATGGAGCCGCCCATTCCCCTGTGGAAACCCGTGCGGCGGGCGAATATTTCGCTCATGAACCCGTAAAGCAAAAAGTCCGTGGCAAGGTCTTTCACGTTGCCGGACTTGTTGAGCTTTTCCACGGGCGCAAGCGTCTCGCCGCCCATAAAGTCCTTCATTATCTGATACAGTTTATCGTCCGGAAGTTTGTGAATGGATGCAAGCCCCCTCGCAAGCACTTCGCTGTGGCTCCTGTGGGAACCGAACGTCATATCGTCGAGATCGAGAATATAAGCCTGACCTACCGCCGCGGCTTCCTGCCCCATGGAAAGGTGGGCGGGCCCGGGATAGGAATGCTTAAAGCCCTGATATTCTCCCTTTATCTTTATGGAGTTTATCATGCTCTCAAACTCGCGCAGCATGGCTATATCGTGGAAAATCCTTATGAAATCTTCCTTGCTGTAATTGGCTTTTTCATCCTGTATGGTCTTGTTATAGACGTTTACGGGAATATCCTCAAAAGTTATTTTACCCGGCTTTCTCAGTTCAACGGGATCTACAAACAGTTGTTTAGACATTTGCATTTTCTCCTTTACTTTTACTTATATTAAATCTGAAAAATCGCTTCTCTCACTATCTCGCTTACGGTGGGGTGCGGGAACACAAGTTTTTTGATGTTCTCTATATCCACTTCAAGGTCTATCATTGCGGAAACCGCCACTATGAATTCGCCCGCATAAGAGCCTATTATGTGCGCGCCTATAAGGGTGTTGGTGGCGTTATTCACGACAAGCTTGCATATCCCCGTAAGGTCGGTGTTTTCGGCAATGTATCTTCCGGAATAGGTCATGGGAATGGAAACGGTCTTTACGTTAAGCCCCTTCTGCTTGGCGCTCTCCTCCGTTTCGCCCACAGAGCCCACTTCCGGGTTGGTGTAAATAACAGAAGGAATCACGTTGTAACGCATGCGGTCCTTTTTGCCCAGCATATTGTTTACGGCAACCTCCGCCTCTCTGTAAGCGGTGTGAGCGAGCATTATTTTGCCGTTCACGTCGCCCGCGGCGTAAACGTTTGCCACGTTGGTGCGCATGGTATCGTCCGTTATAACGGCGCCGCGCTCCATGTTCACGCCTATGTTTTCAAGCCCCACGTCCTTGGTAACGGCGCGCCGCCCGATGGAAAGCAGAATCTTATCCGCAGCCACCTTTTCGGTCTTGCCGTTTCTTTCAAACACAACGCCGTCCTTTTCAATGCCGGTTACCTTGCAGCCGAGATTGAATACGACGCCTTTTTTCTCCATAGATTTCTGCAAAATGGAAGAAACTTCCTTTTCGGTGGGGCCGGCAATCTTATCCAGCATTTCCACCACGGTAACCTTGCTGCCCACCGAAGAAAAGTAGCTTGCCATCTCGAGCCCGATCACGCCGCCGCCTATTACCACGAGCCTGCCCGGAATTTCGGTGAGGTCCAATATCTCTCTGTTGGTGAGCACAAGCCCGCTTTCAAGCCCCTCTTTAAGCCCGGTTATGGGCGGAACCACGGGCATAGACCCTGTCGCTATAAGCAGGCGCTTTCCGATAAACTTCTCTTCGCCCGCGCGCACTATATAACCTTCTTCCGCCTTGCCCTCTATGTATGCCTCTGCCGACTTCGTGGTAACTTTGTTGCGCTTTAACTGCGCCTTTACGCCGGAAACCAGCATCTTTACCACGCCGTTTTTACGCTCCACCACAAACTTCTGGTCCACGGTGGCGCCACCCTTTACCTTCACCCCGTAATTGGCGGCGTGATTAGCGTAATCCGCCACCTTTGCGGAATTAAGAAAGGTCTTGCTGGGAACGCAGCCCTCGTTCAAGCAAACGCCGCCGAACTCCCGTTTTTCAATTACCAGCGTTTTAAGCCCGGCGTGCCCGGCGCGCTCCGCACCGAGATACCCCGCAGGACCTCCGCCTATCACAATAAGATCGAATGTTTCCATATCTTCTCCTTTTTATCCGTTATTTACCGTTCAGTTATATCTGTCTATTTAACGTATACCCCGGCGCCTTACGCGCCGTTTTTATCCGCCCGTCTTTTATGCGGATTATATGTTTCCGCCGTCCGCCAGCAGGTTGAAACTGAAATTTTCGAGGTAATCTTTGAGTTCTTTCAAGAATCTCGAAGCGGGCGCCCCGTCCAGCGCGCGGTGGTCGTAAGAGAGCGAGAGGTTCATTGCCGTATACGGAATTATCTCGCCGTTCTTGCCGAGCTTTATTCGCGTTTCCATGGTGTTCACGCCGAGAATACCCGTCTGCGGCGGGTTGATTACGGGCGTAAAGCTCTCTATGCCCATGGTTCCCACGTTGCTCACGGTAAAGCTGCCGCCGGTTAAAAGGTCGGGGGCAATTTTTCCGTCTATCGCGTCGGAAGAGAGTTTTTTGGATTTTATCGCAATCTCGGAAAGGGTCATCATGTCCGCGCCGAACAGCGTGGGCACCAAAAGCCCGCGCGGGGTATCGGTTGCAATGCCCATGTTGACGTGCTCGAAGTAGCGCATTGTATCGCCGTTTATGAGGTGCGCGTTCAGGTCCTTATGGTTTTTGAGTACGCGGGACACGGCGAACACGATTATATTGTTTACCGTGATGGACGGAAGTTTAAGCTTTTCGGCGTTGTCCTTGAAATACTTTCTCAACGCCATTATATTGGTGCAGTCGAAAGAAATATTGTGAGTTAACTGCGCCATCGTGGAAAGGCTTGCCACCATATTCTTGGCGATGACCTTTCTTATGTTGGACATCTTCTGGTCGATATGCGCCATAACGTCCGCGCTCTCCGCCTTGGAAGGAGCGGCAGGCGCCGCCGCCTTAGCGGGCGCGCTTAACTCTATCGGGTTCACGGAGGCCTCCCTCACGTCTCTTTCTATAATTCTGCCGTTGGGGCCGGTGGGGGCTGCGGTCTTTAAGTCCACGCCCAGTTTTTCCGCAAGATTTTTTGCCCTGGGGCTTGCAAATATTCTGCCGTTATCCCCTGCGGACGCTGCTGCGGCTTGTACGGGTGCGGCAGCGGGGGCGCTTGCGGGCGCCGCCTTAACCTCTTGCGCGGGTATTTCAGCCGCGGCGGGCGCACTGCCGCCGGGGGCAAAGCAAGAAGCGTCCACCCCGTGTTCGCCCACGGCAAGCACGTTGGCGCCTACGGCTATCTCGTCCCCCTCGTTAAAGAATATTGCCAGCACTTCGCCCGATACTTCGGATTGCAAATCGAAAGAAGACTTGTCCGTTTCGTAAGAGAACAGCACGTCCCCTTCCTTCACCTTGTCGCCCACCTTTACGTTCAGCTTGGTGAGAATACAGCTCTCCACCGTTATGCCCGATTTGGGCATTGCAACGGGCTTCGCCTTGATATCCGCGGGGATCTCCTTTGCGGGCGCGGGGGCGGGGGCGCTTGCGGGCTCAGCCGCCACTTCTGCCGCCGCGGGGGCGGAACTGCCGTTCGGCGCGAATGCCGACACGTCTTCTCCCTTATTTCCTATCACGGCAACGTTGGTGAGCACGGGAATCTCGTCCCCCTCGTTAAAAAAGAGGGCAAGCACTTCGCCAGACACTTCCGAAGCGTAGTCTATGGAAGACTTATCCGTTTCGAAAGAAAAGAGAATATCTCCGGGTTTGACTTTATCGCCCACCTTTACGTTCCACTTTGTAAGAATACAACTTTCCACCGTTATGCCCTGCTTGGGCATGGTAACAGCAACTGCCATCTGAAACTCCTTGTTATATCTTATTTTGTTTATTTTCTCGTATGAATTATCCCGATAAAACCGCAACAATGCGTTTTACCGCCCGCCTGCAAAAAACCGCCGCATTCCGTCATTTACCCGCGCGGCACGGCCGCGCGGGTAAAAGCGATTATATTTTCTTGGCGTTTGCAAGCAGATATTTTTCCGCCTCGTCAGACCATATTCCGTTATGTTTTGCGCAGATATCGGCAAGGTCTTTAAAGAACGGGTCTTTTTCGCCAAGCTTAGCAAAGTCCGCAATGGCGGTCATGGGCATGGATATATGGGTATAAACCAGCTTTTTGGCGCCCTTTATGTTGGGAAGATTTAACGTGGTGTCCACCACGCTGTCCAGCCCGCCCACGTGCGAAATCATTATGGAGGGGTTAATCCTGCCCTCGCCGGCAAGTTTTAAAGCCTCTCTCAAATCGTTGGTGTTCCCGCCCGAAGTGCCGGTTATTCTGTGGAAAGAATAGTGCACGTCGTAAAAATTGAATTTGGCGGAAAAATCGGTGTTGATTGGGCCGGCAAAGAAGTTAAGGCAGCCGCCTTCGCCCAAAAGCGCGTCGCCCTGTTCCACCAGCGCGGAAACGGGCGCGTATACGAACACGTCGTCAAACCCCTTGCCGCCGTTCAGGTCGCGCATATATTTAACGGGGTCGGCTATGGAAGATGTGTTCACGTAAATGAGTTTAACGCCGTTTTTGGCGGCTTCTTCCACCGTAAGCAGGGTCGCCGCCCTGTCCAGCCTTGCCTGGTCTATATCGGTAACCACCATCAAAGAAGGCTTCCTGTCGCAGTGAATGCCGTAATCCACGCAGCCCAGCCCCATGGGGCCCACCCCTGCGAGAATGGCGACCGCGCCCCCTTCCTTTATGCCCATAACGTGGGTGTGCGTTTCGTAATGGGAGTGATAATTTTCGTGATACCCCGCGATTATGCAGGACATGGGTTCGGCAAGAGACGCCTTAAAATAGCTGTCCCCGTTATAGGGAATAAGGCAGTCCGTTTCCATAACTTCGTTGGGGATAATCACGTACTGCGCGTCCCCGCCTATGTATTTATAAGAATAGCCCGGCGCATAGGGAGAACCCTTGTAGTTCATGGCGGGCTGAATGCCGAACTTGCCGCCCTCTTTGAACTTATGCTGCCATTTGGCGCCCACCTTTATTATGTCCCCGCAGAATTCGTGCCCTATGATAACGGGGTTTTGCGCCACGTCCTCCGGCACGCGCTTATGCGCGGGGCCCTGCTCCGCCGCCTTGAAACTGGACATACATATACTGTCCGAAACTACGCGGGCAAGAATCTCATCGTCCTTTATCTCCGGCAGTTCAAACTCTTCGAGTCTCAAATCGTTCACGCCGTACAGCCTTACAGCCTTGGTCTTCATCCCATACCTCCTGTATTATTATATATTGATTATTTTAAGTATTTTTGCGGAACACGTTGCCGCGCCGGCAACCGCTTTTTCGGACCGTCTGTCTTGCCGGTTACGGCTTTGCCCATGCTTACGCGCGGGCGCGCGAAGAAAAAACGCAGCCCTCTGCACCGCGCCTATATTGTAGCACATAAAAAGCCTTTTGTATATGCCTGTCATAAGGTTGCAAAAAAAAATTTTTTATGATAACATATAATCACAAATGCGCACAAATGAACAAACTTTTGCGCTTTATACGCCGAAAAAGAGGTTAAAATATGCTTTCAATAAAACGTCAGGAAGAAATTCTGGAAATTTTGAACAAAAATAAGCAAGCCACCGTAGAAGAACTTGCCGCCGAACTTTTCGTATCGGGCGCAACCATACGGCGGGATCTTTCCGCCATGGAAAAACAGGGGCTTATCCGCCGCCTGCACGGGGGCGCCGTGCCCTTTTTGTCCAGCGCGGAGGAGTCTGCCTTTGCCATAAGAGAGCAGCAGAACACCGCCGCCAAAAGAATTATAGCAAACCTTGCCTTCCGCCTGGTAAAAAACGGCAATTCTGTGTTTTTAGATTCCAGTTCCACCACGGGTTTTTTAATCCCGCTACTAAATAACCTGCAATATCTTTCGGTTACCACAATAGGGCTTAAAAACGCGCTTTTACTATCTCAGACCAACAGCATAAAAATATATATAGCGGGCGGGCAGATATCAAACCATTCAAACTCCATAACGGGGTCGGATACGCTGGAATACATTTCCCGCATACATGCGGACGTGGCTTTTATCTCCTGTTCGGGCGTAAATTTAGAGTCCGGCTTTACGGACGCCGATATAGAGCAATCTAAGTTAAAGGCGCAGATGCGCAAAAACTCCCGCGTGGTGGCAATGCTGTGCGACTCAACCAAGTTCGGCAAGACTTTTATGTCCACGGACTTCACTTTCGGCGACATAGATTATCTCGTAACCGAAAAGACCCCGCCCGAACCCTATCTTAAAAAACTTTCCGAAAGCAAATGCAAACTTTTAGTGCCGGAGGATAATCTGTTCTGATTTAAACCGCTGTACTTTGCGGCGAATTATAAAGTTATAAGCATAAAAAAGCGCCTGCCCTTTGCCGTTTGTCTGCGGCAAAGGGCAGGCGCTTGAAATATTTTATTTTATTTCTTCCGTTACTATTCCGTCCGCTATCTCCGCATCGTAGCACTCGCAAACGTAACCCGTTTCTTTAAAATATCTTTCTGAAACGTACTTTTTAAAGTCCTCCGCCCCCGCCTTTTTGACTATGGAAACGGTGCAGCCGCCAAACCCCGCGCCCGTCATGCGGGAACCGTAACACGCGGGGTGGCTTTGCGCTGCGGCGGCAAGCGCGTCTAACTCTTTACCCGTTACCTCGTAAAGATTTTTCAGCGACGCGTGGGACGAATTAAGAAGTTTCCCGAGTTCCGCCATAGCACCCGCGCGCATTGCGGATTCCGCAAGTTTAACCCGCTCGGTTTCATATACCACGTGCTCGGCGCGCGCCCTTATAACGGGGGGAAGCAATTGTTTTAACTGCTCGAACCGCTGCGGCGCAAGGTCGGCAAGGCATTCAATATCCGTACTGCCCTTTAATATCTTTAACGCCTGTTCGGTTTCGCTCCGCCGCTCGTTATACCTGCTCTCCACCAGATTATGCGGCTTTTTGGTATTTATTATTATAAGTTCGCTGTCCCCGAAATTTACGGGCACGTACTTACATTCCAAGGTCTTGCAGTCAAGCAGCATTGCGTGCCCCTTTTTGCCGCACGCGGATGCATACTGATCCATTATCCCGCAGTTTACGCCCGCATATTCCCTCTCCGCCTTCTGCGCGACAAGCGCGGCGCTTACGGGGTCAACCGTCTCCCCCGCCACGGCGGCAAGCGCGGCGATAGTGGATACCTCTATCGCGGCGGAAGAGGAAAGCCCGCTCCCGAAAGGCACGGTGCAATCCTGCAACATATCGCACCCCGCTATTTTATGCCCGGCGTTTTTCCACATAAAGGCGGCGCCCGCCTGATAGTTGCCGTATTTTAACCCGCGGTAAGAATCAAGCGCGTTTACGTCAAGGCTCACCTCGTCCGGCAGAGTTGTCCAGCGTATGTTTATTTTATCCGTACCGTTGGGGCGCACGTACACCGTGTTTTTGAGCGAGAGCGCCGCGGGAAATACCTTGCCCCCGCAATAGTCCACGTGCTCGCCTATAATGTTCACCCGCCCCGCCGCGGAAACTTTATACGTATATTTATCCATCAATTACGCCCGCCTTAAGTAAAAATTTTTCGGTATCCGCTTTGTCCTTAAACACCGCCGTGTTTTCAAGTATTCGGCGGCACACGCTTGCAAGTTCTTTTTTTACGGCGGCGCGCACGTTCCGCTCCGAAAAATCTCCGCCGCACAGCGCCTTCGTCTCTTCAAAGACCATTCCGAAGTCTTTCAGTTCGTCCGTCAGCTCCTGCCCTTTTACTATCAGGTCCCCCATTTCGCCGAGTTCCCTTTCAAGCCGCCCGGGCAAAATGAAAAGCCCCTGCGCCTCTATAAGCCCGATAGATTCCTTTTTTATGACGTGGAACTCCGGGTGGGCGTGAAACACCCCGTCCGGATACTCCTTTGAGGTGATGTTGCTCCGCAGAATAATGTTCATCTCGTAACCCCGCTTTGTCTTTATAACGGTGGGGCTTACGGCGTGGCGCCGCCCGTCGTCCCCGCGGCAGATAAGCCCCAAAGCCGGGTTATCGTAATCTTTCCAGCAATCGTTTATTGCCGCCGAAACCTCTATTATCGCATCTCTGTTATGAGATACCGCGCGCACCGCAGTGCCCGGCCAATCGAGTATTTCCAAAACCGCGTCCTTATAGCCCTTGCAGTTAAAGGTCTTATACGCCGCCGCCTTCTGAAGTGGCAGTATTTCCCCGCCGCCCTGATAGTGGTCGTGCGCAAGCACGCTGCCGCCTATGCGCGGGAGCGCGGCGTTGCTGCCTATAAAATAATGCGGAAACAGATCTATAAAATCAAGCAGCCGAACTATCGCCCCCCTGTCCACGTGCATGGGGGTGTGCGTATAATTGACGGCTATACCGTGCTGATAAAAATATCCGTAAGGAGAAAACTGCCAGAACCACTTTTCCCCGCCCAGCGTTATATCGATCGTGCGGAGGGTGCACTTTGCCCGCCCGGCAAACCCCTCGTTTTCGTGGCAGATGTTGCACTTGGGGTAACCCCCTTTGGGCTTGTTGCCGGCGGCCGCCTTTTTCGCGTCTCTGAACTCGGGCTTTGCCTTGTTTATGGTTATTATAAGCCCGTCTTCCTCAAAGCGGGGGTTTAAGTCAAGCTTGGCTTTTTTAACGTAATCGCTCTTTACCGAATAGTCGTAAAACCATTCGGTTGCCGCCTCCGCTCCCTCGCCGTCTTTTTTATCGTTAAATATTTTTTCCACCCCGTCCGGCGGGAGGGTGAGCGCGTCCATCACCGCGTCCGAATAACGCTCGGCGTCCTCTTCGCAGAACAATCCCTCGCCTATACAGGCGGCGCAAAACTCCTTAATAAGATTTTCGGGCGTACTTTCGGGAACAGGCTCCGCCGCGCCGCTCCCCTCGTAATTTTCCAGCCCGAACATATTGAAAATTTTGTTGCGGACGTAATCTTGGTTTTTAGGGGCAAGCAGTAAATTTGCCCGCGCGTAACTTATAAGTCTGTCGATTGCCGAATAAACCTTATCCATACCGTTCTCCCGATAATGCTTTTTATTACAGATGATTATAACACATATGAAAACGGCTGTCAATGCGGGGCGGCGCGCGCCGCTAAAAAAAATATCGGATAATATCTTTTGATAATTATCCGATATCCTGCCGACCGTAAAAATAACCGAAAATTATATGCCCTTTGCGGCAAAATGCTCTATTGCGCGCTTATACCCTTCAAAGCCCATGCCCTTGAAAAGCGCTTCCGCATACAGGCTTACGTAACTGAATTTGCGGAAATCTTCCCTTTCCGCTATGTCGGTAAGGTGCACCTCGGCGGCGGGTACTTCCGCCGCTTTGAGCGCGTCTAACACGGCAAGGCTCGTGTGGGTGAGCGCCCCCGCGTTTATTACTATCCCGTCATACCGTCCCCGCGCCCGCTGGATAACGGTTACTATGTCTCCTTCGTGGTTAGACTGGTAAATTTTCACCTTTACCCCCGCCGCGGCTGCCTCTCTTTTAATATACTTTTTAAGCGCGTTATAATCTTTATTGCCGTAAAGGGCGGGCTCCCTTTTCCCCACCATGTTGAGGTTAGGCCCGTTTATCACAAGCAGTTTCATATTCTTTTACTATCTCCTTTGCCGTGTTTTCAAGGCTCCCGGCGTTGAGAACAAAGGCGTCCGCCGTGCGCTCGTAAATTTCTTTTCTCTCTCTATAGAGCTTTTCTATCCCGTTTTTTTCGGAAAGCGGCCTGCCGCTCACCGAAAGCGCTTCAAGATCCCTCTTTACATAGACGATAACGCCGTTGGCTTTTAGGTTTTCGGTGTTTTCTTTTCTTAAAACCGCGCCGCCGCCCGTGGCTATCACCGCGCCGGAATTTAAGGAAAGTTCTTTAATAACAATGCTCTCCATATCCCGGAAAACCTTCTCGCCCTTCCCGCTTATCACGGCGGCGGGGGCGGCGCCGAACTTTTCGGTAAAACACTCGTCCGCATCGAAAAACTTTCTGTTTAAAATTCTCGCCGCCAAGCGCCCGAGCGCCGTCTTCCCGCAGGAAGGCATACCCGTGAGCACCAGGTTTAACTTACCCCGCATAAGCGCGCGGGCAATGTCCTCCGCTTCTCCTGCCTCGTGCGTGCGTGAAAGCCATATGTCTTCCGATAAAAGCGCCTGCTCAGCCAGCATGATTAGCCCGTTTACCGCCCTTATCCCCAGTTCTTCCGCCTGCGCCGTGAACGCGGTGCGGCAGGGGTTATACACAAGGTCTATTACCCCCTTTATATCGGGGAGTTCCTTTAAGTTCACGGGGCTTTGCCCGATATTCGGATACATGCCTACGGGCGTTGCGTTTACGAGCACCTTTGCGTCCGCACAGCGCTCCGCATAGTTGCCGTAATTTATCTCCCCGCTGCGGCTGACCGAATAAATCTTTTCAGCGCCCAGGGTTTTAAGGGCAAATACCGCCGCCTGTGCCGCGCCGCCCGTGCCCAGCACAACGGCGGCGCCGCCCGATGGGTCTATTTTGCTCCGGCGAAAGGTATAAAGCAGCCCGCCCAGATCGGTGTTATCGCCGCAAAGCCTGCCGCCGCATCTATCCACGGTATTCACCGCGCCGAGGGCCTTCGCCCTTTCGGAAAGCCCGTCAAGATACTCGGTTACCGCCTTTTTATAGGGTATCGTTACGTTGAACCCCTTATACGGGCTGTTTTTTACAAACGCGGAAAGGTCCTTTTTTTCCACCTCGCAGAGCGAATAATCAAGCCCGCGCATGGCGTGTATCTCCGCCGAATAGCTGTGCCCCAATTTTTCGCCTATAAGACAGAACTTCATACCGTTTCCTTATAGGAGCCGAGGAACACGAACTTATCGGACCCGTTTTCGAGGTCGGCTATGAGGTTTAAAACGCCCTGGTCGGCAACGTCCCCGTCGAAATCGAAATAGAAAGTGAACTCAAACCCTGCCGTGGGGCGGGACTCTATCTTGGTAAGGTTTAGTCCCAGCGCATAAAAGGAAGAAAGTATGCGGTTAAGGCTGCCGGGCTTATGTTCCAGCCCCGTCATAACGCTTATCTTATCCGCGCCCTTATACACCCTTAAATCTTTGCTTATGCAGATAAAACGGGTGTAGTTGGCGGAACTGTCCTGCACGTTGCGCTCCAGAACGGTGAGCCCGTAAGCCTCCGCGCTCTGAACGGTGCAAAGCGCCGCCACGGACTTATCCCCCGCCTCCGCCACCTTGCGCGCCGCCACGGCGGTGTTTTCGGCGGCTTCTGCCGTAACGCCCTTGTTTTTGATGTATTCGGCGCATTGGGACAGCGCCTGCGGGTGCGATATGACCGTTTTAATATCTTTCATATCCGCGCCGTTTACCGCGGCAAGGCAGTGCTCCACGCGCAATCTTACGCTCTTTACTATGCTGAAACGGTACTTTTTCATGAGATCGTAAACGTCCAGCACCGAGCCTGCCGTGCTGTTTTCTATGGGCAGCACGCCGAACTCACACAAGCCCTTTTCCACCGCCGAGAACACGCCCTCGAAGTTTTTAAAATACGTTATGTCGGATATGGGGAAAAGTTTTTCCGCCGCCGCGCCGCTGTTCGCCCCGTATATGCCCTGGCATGCCACCGTGGCGGAAACGGGAAACTCCGGAAGGGGTGCCGAAAGCAGTTTCTTTAAGTTTTCCACCGTGCCCGAAGTGCGCTTTATAAACCTGTTCTGATAGGCTTTGCTGGTAAGAAACACCGCGTCGTAAAGTTCTTTTACGTAAAGTTTCATGTCCTCCGGCACGTCCTTTGCCAGGCGGTAAACGATCTCCTTTTCCCTGTTTTTGTCGGTGGTGGCGCGGCTGCTTTCCATCTTTAATTTGCCTATCTCGCCGCTCACTTCCATGCGCTTTAGATAAAGCGGCAGAATTTTATCGTCTATCCCGTCTATTTCCTTTCTTAACTCAGTAATGTCTTTCATCTATATTTCTCCTTGATTTATTACTTATTTAATCGTTATCTCATGCCTGAAAACTATAAAATTTCGTCCAGTACCGCAAGCGCCGCGGCGCTCTCTATTGCGGGCACCGCACGCGGCACTATGCACGCGTCGTGCCTGCCCTTTATCTTTATAACGGTATCTTCGCCCTTTACAAGGTCTACCGTGCGCTGCTCGGAAAATATCGAGGGGGTGGGGCGCATTGCCGCGGAAAAAGTTATGTCCTCTCCGTTGGATATGCCGCCGTTTATCCCGCCCGCGCGGTTGGATAAAAGCCGTACTTTCCCGTTTTCATAGTGCAGCCCGTCGTTAGCCCGGCTCCCCCGCATTGTTGAAAGCGCAAAGCCCCAGCCGAATTCCACGCCCTTTACGGCGGGCACGGCGTAAACTAAAGAAGCTATCTTTCCTTCCAGCCCGCCGAACAGGTTATCCCCCTTTCCGCCGGGCATTCCGCTTATAATACATTCTATCACTCCGCCGACGGAATCGCAATCTTTTCGCGCTTTGTCTATCTCTTCGAGCATCTCCCGTTTTTTGCTTAAAGACGGAAACTCTCCCTCCCTTAATTTTGCCGCGGTGTGCGCGTCAAGCGGCTGCGACTTGTAAGAAGCTCCCTTGACCGTACCCACTTGCGCCACGTATGCGGAAACGTATATCCCCTGCATTTCAAGGTATTGCGCCGCCAGCCCGCCGGCTATGCAGAGGGGCGCTGTGAGCCTGCCCGAAAACCTGCCCCCGCCCGAAAAATCCAGGGCGCCGTCTTTAAGATACCAAGCGTAATCGGCGTGCGAGGGGCGGGGCTTGCCGTAAAGTTCGCCGTAATCGGCGCTCCGCCTGTCCGTATTTATTATCTCGGCGGTAAACTCCCCCGTAATCTTTCCGTCATTTATCCCGGAAAATATCGGCACGTCCGGTTCTCTGCGCTTGGTGGAAAACACGCCGGAGGAAGGCTTTCTCCGCTCCAAAAACTCCGTAAGTTTTTGCATATCCGCCGTAAACCCCGGAAAACCCTTTACCGAAACGCCGATCTTTTCCGCATGGGACTCCCCGTAAATATCAAGATAAATGTGTTTGCCGTTAAATACGGACATCCGCTTTTCCTCCCAACTTTACAAGGTCTTTAAAAAACGCGGGATAGGACTTGTTCACCGCCTCCGCCCCCGAAATTACCGAATCTCCCCGCGCGGCGGCGGCAAGCACCGCGGCGGACATAACCGTTCTGTGGTCCTTTCCGCCGGAAAACTCCCCGCCGTGCGGCGCGCCGCCGTGTATAATAATATCGCTGCCCGAATATTGTGCGCTTATACCCGCCGCGCCGAGGGTGGAAATTACGGCGCTTATCCTGTCGCTCTCCTTTATTTTAAGGCGCGCGGCGTTTTTAATTACGCTGGTGCCCGGCGCGAACGCCGCGGCAACCGCAATTATCTGCGCCAAGTCAGGTATGTCGGTTATATCCGCGCTTACGGGGCGGAGTTCGCCGCGCTGCACGTTCACCCCGTTTTTGTCTGCGGTTACCTTTGCGCCCAGCATTTCTAAAACTTCCAATATGCGCCTGTCCCCCTGGCAAGACGCCGAGCTCAAACCCGTTACCGTAACGTTCCCGCATAACGCCCCCGCTGTCAGTGCGAACGCCGCGTTGGACCAATCTCCTTCGGGGATAAAAAACTCCTCTTTGCAGCAAAGTCCCGGGCGAACCTTAAACCCGTTTGCGGTTACGGCAACGCTTGCGCCAAACCGTTTAAGCACTTCGACCGTCATATCTATATAAGGCGCGCTCACCCTTTCGCCCTTTATTGCTATCTCGCTCTCTCCGTCAAGCATACACAGCGCAAAAAGCAGACCCGATACGTACTGGGAACTTAAAGACGCGTCTATCTCGTAAACGCCGGGGGTAAGTTTTCCGCTCACCGAAAGCCCGCAAACCTTTCCGCCGTGCGCGTTAAGCACTTCGGTAAGCGCGTCCACGGGCCTACTAAGCAGCCGCCCACGCCCCGTAAAGTCCGCCTTTATGCCGAGCGCACACGCCACGGGCAATAAAAAGCGCAGAGTGGAACCGCTCTCCCCGCAGTCAACGGATATTCTGCCCGCGGGCAAAGCGCACCGCTTTAACGTGATAGTATTATCGGAAAAGGAGACCTCCGCGCCCATGCTGCGGAGCGCGCCCGCTGTGGCAAGCACGTCCTCCGAGGGGTCCTTGCACAAAACGCTTACCCGCTCCCCCGAAAGGTACGCCGCGATAAGCAGCCTGTGCGCGTAAGATTTGGAGGGCGGCACCTCTATTGTGCCCTCTATGCGCGAAGGGGAAATTTTAACCAGCATATCCGCCCCCGAAACTTGCCGCAAGTATTTCTTTAAGTTTACTTAACGCAAGTTTTTCAATATGCGGCTCGCCCGCTTTTTTAAGCGTTACGAAATTTACGTATTCGCCCGCGCCCTTTTTGTCCGCCGCAACGAGCTTTACTATGCTCTCCGCCGAAAAACCCAAAGAAAGGTCAAAGCCGAAGCCGCTGAGATATTCCCGCATATTCGTAACCGTGCTTTCGGGCAGCCCGTAAAGCGCCGCCGAAACGGAAATAGCCGCGTTCAATCCTTTGGCAACGCACTCCCCGTGCGAAAGTTTATAGCCCGAAAGTTTTTCCACCGCGTGCCCCACGGTGTGCCCGAGGTTTAACAGCATTCGTTTGCCGCTCTCGAACTCGTCCTCTTCCACGACGTCCTTTTTAACGGCAAGGCAATGGGCTATAAGCGAAGAACTTATCCCCGCGCGTATCTCGGAAAGGGAGACCCGCCCGTCCAGCAGCCCGTATTTTATCACCTCGCCCATGCCGCAAAGCACCTCCCTTGCGGGCAAGGTGGAAAGGCAGTCCGTGTTGATATGCACGGCAAAAGGCTGCCAGAATGCGCCGCACATATTTTTGCCCGCCGAAAGGTCTATGGCGGTCTTTCCGCCGACGGATGAATCTACGTCCGCAAGCAGGGTTGTGGGCACGCCTATATACTTTATGCCCCGCATATAGGTTGCGGCGGCAAACCCCGCAAGGTCGCCTATGACCCCGCCGCCGAGCGCAATAACCGCGTCCCCCCGCTGCAAGCCGCTTTCCGCGAACCCGTTCACGAGCTTTAAAAAGTTTTCGCCGTTCTTGCTCTCCTCCCCCGCGGGAATGACGAATTTTACCTTTTCAATTCCGCCTAACTCCTCGCACACGGCGCCGTAATAGAGTTTATCCACGTTGCCGTCCGTAACCACCGCTATTTTTTTTGCGCCGGTTAACGCCGCAACGTCTTTAAGCCCCGAAAACCCGTGCGTGATATTAACTTTATAGGGCCTTGCCGCCCTCACTTCAACGCTTAACATCTTTTGCCGCGCCGTCCAGTTCTATCTTTATGCGGCTGCCCTTTTCGAGCAGTTCTCTTAACTCTTCCTTATCGCCCCTGTCTATTGCCGCCTTGTACTTTTTGAGATTATCTATAAAAATACCCAGCTCGCGGGAAAGGTAATCACCGTTTTCCACCATAAGCTCGCTCCACATACGGCTGTTTAAACGGGCAACCCGCGTCATGTCCTTATAACTGCCGGCGGAATACCCGAAATGCTCCTTTGCCGTGGGGCTTAAAATATAGGCGTTGGAAACGGCGTGGCACATCTGCGAGGTGAAAGCTATCATCCTGTCGTGATTTTCCGCCGTGGTGATGACCACTTCGCCAAAGCCCAGCGAAAGGAAGAATTTTTTGAACCTGTCCAACTCGAAGATATCCGCCTTTACGGGCACGAATATCATGGAAGCCCTGTCGAAAAGGTGGGAAACCGAGTGTTCTATGCCCGAAAACTCCCGCCCCGCCATGGGGTGCCCGCCTATAAAGCAAAGCTCGGGGTAACGCTCCGCCATATCCCGCATCGCGCGGATAACCCCGCGCTTGGTGCCCGAAAAATCTATGACCGCGGCGCCGCTTTTTAAGTGCGGCAGAAACTCCTCCGCCGCGGCGGGAAAATCGGAGGGGTTGACCGCCGTAACCAAAAGGTCCAGTTCCCCGGCGTTCTCCTTTGTAAGCCGCTCCGCCATGGCGCCGGCGGCCTCCGCCTTTATAAGTGCGTTTTCCGAAATATCGCTGCCGTAAACGGGTAGCCCTAAGCGCATGAGCGTTCTCCCGAAAGAGCCGCCCATAAGCCCCATACCTATTATGCCCGTTACCATTGCCCGCGCACCTTGCCCACTATGGGAAGCATTACGTCCACACTCTTAACAATGTCCGCAAACTGTTCGGGGCGGACGGACTGTGCCCCGTCCGAAAGGGCGTGCGGAGGGTCGTTATGCACTTCTATCATCAGCCCGTGCGCGCCCGCGCCCACCGACGCCAGAGAAAGGGGCTTTACAAGCCGCGAAAGCCCCGAAGCGTGAGAGGGGTCCACGATCACGGGCAGGTGCGTAAGTTCTTTTAAGAGCGGTATGGCGGAAAGATCCAGCGTGTTTCTCGTATACGGCTCGAAGGTGCGTATGCCCCGCTCGCACAAAATAACGTCCTTACAGCCCTCGCTCATGATGTATTCCGCACTCATGAGCCACTCCTCCACGGTGTTTGCAAGCCCGCGCTTTAAAAGGACGGGCTTTTTCATCTTGCCCACTTCTTTTAAAAGTTCAAAATTCTGCATGTCGCGCGCGCCTATCTGCACTATATCCACGTCCTTAAAGAGGTCTACGTGCCTTACGCTCATTATTTCGGTTACTATGGGCATACCCGTCTCTTCCCTCGCTTTAAGCAAAAGCGAGAGCCCGCTCTCTCTCAGCCCCTGGAATGCGTAAGGCGAGGTGCGGGGTTTAAAAGCGCCGCCCCTCAAAAAGGTGGCGCCCGCCGCCTTTACCGCCTGCGCAATGCCCACTATCTGCTTTTCCGATTCCACCGAGCACGGCCCCGCAATGAACTGAAAGTTATTGCCGCCGAACTTTTGCCCGCACACGTCCACGATGGTGTCCTCCGGGTGGAACTTGCGGTTTGCGCACTTATACGGCTCCTGTATGCGCTTTACGTCCTCCACGATATCCAGCGAACGCACTAGGTCGATATCTATCTTGGAAGTATCGCCTATAAGCCCCAGCACGGTAGACTGCGCGCCGCGGCTTACGTCTATTTCCAGGCCCTGGGATTTTATCCACTTGACAAGGTTTGAAAACTGCTTTTCGTCTCTCGGTTGCTTTACTACAATAATCATACTTCGCCTCATAAAAAAATGACCGTTTTGCAAAACGGTCATTTCACACATATTTTAAGAATGCAAAAAATAACCGTATCTCTCAATATGGCGTGAAAAAGAAATATCCGTAATAAAAGCCGAACAACTTTTTCATATTTTTTGCTCCTTTGATAGAAAGTATATTCGTTTTTTGTTGTTATGTCAACTTTTTTGAGGGCAAATCGCACTATTTATTAAAATTTTTTGCCCCGCGGAAAGTCCCGCGGGGCAAAAACGGACGTTATAAAACATCACTCCACCGATTTCAGCGATTCCGCCATCTTTATCTTATCGAGTTTAATGCGCATGAACAGGTTGGTTATAACCGCAAACAGCACGGTGCAGGCAATGGATATAAGGTAACTCCACCACCCGATCCGTATATCGAAAGCAAACATATCCGTCTGCACGCAGTTCATGACGTAAAGGTGCAAAAACTTTCCGCACAAAAGCCCTATAAGCCCGCCTATGAACGCAAGTATCACGTTTTCGCGCAGAACGTAAGCCGAGGTTTCCTTGGAAGTAAAGCCCAAAACCTTTACGGTGGCCACCTCTCGCATGCGCTCCATTATGTTTATATTGGTAAGGTTATACAGCACTATAAAGGCAAGCGCCGCCGCGCACAGCACTATTATCACCACGATATAACTCATGTTGGACATAGATTTTTCCATGGTCTCGCGCTCGGCGGACGTAAGCGACACGTAGTTCACCCCGTCCGTTTCCGTCAGCGCGGAAACCACCGTAAGTTCCTCGCCGGGTTTGTCTATATAAAACGCGGCGTTTTCGGCATAGCCCGGCACAGAATCGGGCGAAATATATACATAGTGATTGAGGTAATTGTCGCATATGCCGGAAACGGTTACCGTTACGATACCCCCGGCAAGATTTATCTGCACCTGGTCCCCCGTCTTTACGTCGAGAGTATCGGCAAGTTTTTCCGAGAGCACTGCCTGCCCCTCCTGCGGGACGGCGATATGCTCGCTGCCCGAATGAAGGTCGAAAAACACCTCGAACTTTTCAGCCCCCAGCGCTATGACGTTGGCGGTTTTCAACTGCCCGTTTGCAATCACGCCCGTTTCTTCCCTGTAAGCAAAGGCATAGTCCTCGGTATCTGCCGCAAGCACCTCTTCCACCGCAGACTTTCCGGAAACGTCCATATACACCGCCCCGTCGTACAGGTGTATGCCGTACTGCTGGTCGGCAACTCCCGTAACCGAATCGTTCACGCCCAGCCCCGTAACGAGGAGCGCCGTGCATCCCGCTATGCCCACAAGCATCATTGCAAGGCGCTTTTTATATCTGAACGCGTTTCTCAAAGTCGCCTTGCTCAAAAAAGAAAGGCGTTTCCAAAGGGGCTTTACGTTTTCAAGGAATATACGCTTGCCCTTTTCGGGCGCCTTGGGGCGCATGAGTTCGGCGGGCTTTTCTTTGAGTTCCCTGCCGCAGGTAATTAAAGTAACCCCTATCGAACCCAGCACCGCCACGCCCGAGCTCACAAAGAACAGCAGCGGACTGAAATAAAATTCCAGAGAAGAAAAGCCGTACATAATGCCGTAAACCGACCACAGCGCCTCGGGTATTACGCCCGTGCCTATAAAATACCCGGCAAGGCAGCCTATAAAAGACGCCATAAACGCGTACAGCGCATACTTGAAAGCTATTTCCCCGCTCCTGTACCCGAGCGCCTTTAAGGTGCCTATCTGGGTGCGCTCGTCCGCAACCATACGGGACATGGTTACAAGGCACACCAGCACGGCAATGAGCGCAAAGAACACCGGGAACGCACTGGAAATACCGTCTATAATCATGGTGTCGTTCTTAAAATTCACGTACCCGGTATTGCTCTCCGCGTCGAACACGAAGGTAACGGGCTCCGCTATCAGCGAACCCAAAACTCCCGCCGCTTCTACCAGCTCCTCGTAACGCTGCCCGGCGCGCTCCGAAAGCACGGTTTCCACCGCCGTCTTTATTTCCGCCGCCGCTTGCTCGTACTCGTCGGAAAAATAATCGTATTCTATATCGGCGTCTATGAGAATTTCATAAAAAGCGGGCATTGCAAACGCCTCTTCCGTAACGTACAAAAAGCCGGAGGCCGTTCCGCTCCCCACGCTCACCGTGCCTCTGTCCGAGCTCAGATACCGCGGAGACCGAGCGATGCCGGTTATCGTAAATTCCTTTACCCCGAGCCCGGAAGCCTCATCCGTAACGGTAAGGGTTTTTCCTATATCCGCTTCGGAAAAAACGTTGGCGTCCGCCGCGCATTCGTTTTCGTTCTCGGGCAGCCTGCCCGCCTCTATGCACGGCGTGGAAATATCCTGCGTTAGGCTCATTATGATAAAGGGCTCCTCGCCGAAAGAGGTCATTACCATGGCGTCCTGCCGGTAAGCGCCTTCCGCCTCGCTTACCCCGCCGATCGCCGAAAAAGCCTGCACGTCCTCTTCGGTAAAGCCCAGAGAAGATGCAAGCTGAAAATCCTGAAAATTATATTGTTTCAGGTAAGTATTGGCCGTGGCGCGCATGGCGGGTTCGGAATTTTTCAGCCCCGTGAAAAACCCCACGCCCAGCGCTATTATGGCAAGAATGGCTATAAACCTGCCCACCGAATGACGGATGGAGCGGAACAGCATTTTGAAAGTGAGTTTATTCATACCGCCCTCTTTACCACTCTATTTTTTCTATGGGCAGAGGGCTGCCGTTCACTTCGGTGGAAATAACCATACCGCTCTTAACCCGTATCACCCTGTCCGCCATGGCGCAAAGCGCCTTGTTGTGAGTTATGATGATAACGGTCTTGCCGGAATCTCTGCAAGTATCCTGCAACAGCTTTAAAATAGCCTTACCGGTGGAATAATCGAGGGCGCCGGTCGGCTCGTCGCACAAAAGGAGCTTGGGGTTTTTGGCAATGGCGCGGGCTATCGCCACACGCTGCTGCTCCCCGCCCGAAAGCCCCGCCGGGAAGTTATTAAGCCGCTCCCCGAGCCCCACTTCTTTGAGCACCGTTTCGGGATCCAGAGAATCTTTGTTCAGCATCGCGGCTATTTCCACGTTTTCAAGCGCGGTGAGATTGGGGATAAGGTTATAGAACTGAAACACAAATCCCACGCTCCTGCGCCGGTATTCTGTCAGCTGCCGCTTTTTGAATGCGGAGATCTCCTCCCCGTCCACGATAACTTTGCCGCTTGTCAGATTGTCCATGCCG
Source organism: uncultured Eubacteriales bacterium (assembly GCA_949288785.1). GTDB lineage: Bacteria > Bacillota > Clostridia > Christensenellales > Borkfalkiaceae > UBA1259. The sequence continues at coordinate 22,941 of CASELQ010000016.1, forward strand.
CCGAGGATGTTTAGGAGCGTGGTCTTGCCCGCGCCCGATTCACCCACTATTACACACATCTCTCCTTTTTCCACCGAAAACGTGGCGTCTTTTAAAGCCACTACCGAAACTTCGCCCGTCTTATACTCCTTGAATACGTGTTCAAACGAAATAAAACTTGTATCCATGCACGTTTACCTCCCGTTTAGTGAAAATTGTGTAATATTATTGACAAAGTTATCCTCCTTTGTTATTATTATACCAACAAACTGTATAAAATGCAACAGACAGTTTTATAAAAAACGCCGTGTATCCGACAAAACGGGGCGATGTGTTGAATATCCGACAGAAAAAGAAAAAATTTTTTCGACAATAATTTTAAAAAGAATAAGGGAGTAAGACATGGAAGAGAACAGAAGAGTAAAACTTACCAAGCAACTTATAAAGGACGCTTTTTTGGAACTGCTTGAAAAGCGCCCGCTTTCCAAAATAAACGTAACCGAGATTTGCCGCCTGGCGGACGTGAACCGCTCCACCTTTTACGCGTACTACAACGACGTGCAGGAACTGCTGCACGAAATAGAAAACGACGTGCTTTCGCAGATTCCCGTAAGCAAGCAGCTCCCCGCCATGACCACGGACAACAAAGAATTTTTAAGGCTGCTTGAAAAACTGTTCAGTTACGTAAAGCAGAACGAACGGCTTTTCAAGGCGCTGATAATTAAGACGGACAGCAACGCCTTTACGAGAAAACTTGTGGAAACCATATTGCGCTCCTACCCCAAGGATACCGCCGGCAAAAGCGAAGTGATATTAAACTACGGCTATATTTACGCCATTTACGGCGCTATCGGTGTGCTTATGGAATGGATACTTACGGGTTTTCCCGTAAGCGAAAAGGTGTTTGCAAGGATAGTGCTTGAAATGTCCATCCGCGCGAACGACATTACCGATAAGCAGTTGGGGTTATAGCCCGCTCTTAAGCGGCGGGGCGTGCCGATAATAAACTACCCCTTCGGGATATTACCTATTATAAAACTACCCCCTTGCGGGCGTGCCGCCGCAAGGGGTAGTTTTATCAGACTATTTTATTTCTGGTACTTTTTTATCGTGTGATTTATAAGATATTATATATTTATCGAATGATTTATAAGATATTATATCATTGGTCTTTGCCGAGCAACTGAAGGTGGTATTTGCCCGCTCTGTCGGTAAAGCCCGCCCTTGAAAAGCCCGCGTCCGCCATGACCTTT